>NZ_JARGYD010000002.1:0-734611 GCF_029168315.1 Psychromarinibacter halotolerans | reverse complement strand
GCGACCCCCGGGCCGTCCCGCCAGCGCCTCAGCGCCGCCGGTGAAGGGGTATTTACGGATCACACCGACAACCCGCAAGGCCTTTTTTCAGAAAACGGCCAATCTTTTTGCCGGGGGTCATTTTACTGTAATAAAACAACGGGATAATCGTTCAGTTTTGTGGTCGTCGCCGCTTACTCCCCGCAGCTGCCGCTAGGTCCGTTTTGGCCGGAACCGACTCGGAAACCGCTTATCCACCGAGTCATCCACGGAATCTGCTTCGGAAACCCCGGAATCCCGCTTCGACTCGCGAGTCGCGCCGCCGACTCCGGGGCGCTCGCGGCCCCCAGTCAGGCGCGGGCCATCATCGGGCGGCGTTTGGGCACCAGACGAAGCCCCAGCAACCCGACGATGATCGCCATGTAGACCATCGGTTCCAGCTGGAAGCCTTTCGACAGGATGACGAAGTGCAGCCCACCCAGCAGGCAGGCACCGTAGACCAGCTTGTGCAGGGTGCGCCAAGTTGAGCCCAGCTTGCGCACGGACCAGTTGTTGGACGTCACCGCCAGCGGGATCAGCAGAACGAAGCTGGCCATGCCGACGATGATGTACCACCGCTTCACCAGATCGGCGGCGATCTGAGACCACAGCAGGCTCATGTCCAATACCAGCCAGATCAGCAGGTGCAGAAGCACATAGAAGAAGGCCACCACCCCGATCGCGCGCCGGTGCCGGATCAGGTTGACCCCGGCGAACCGCCGCAGCGGCGTGACGGCAAGCCCCGCGATCAGAAGCTGCAGGGCGAACAGCCCGACCTTGTGTTCCAGCGCGCTGATCGGCTCGACGCCGAGCCCGCCGGTGAAGCCAAGGTAGAACCACCATGCCGCCGGCAGCGGCGCCAGCGCGTAGAGAACCCAAGACGGGACAGCGCGGACGGCCGCGTTGATGCGATCGGGAAGGGTCATGCGACCGGCCTCAGTAGAACTTCGACAGGTCCATACCGGCGTACATCCCGGCGACCTCGTCTTCGTATCCGTTGAACATCAGCGTCGGGATCCGCTTGGCGAACAGACCGCCGCCGACCTGCCGCTCGCTGGCTTGCGTCCAGCGCGGGTGGTCCACCTGCGGGTTCACGTTGCTATAGAAGCCGTACTCGCTGGCGTTGGCCATGTTCCAGCTGGTGGGCGGCATGTCCTCGACAAGGCTGATGCGGACGATCGACTTGATCGACTTAAAGCCGTACTTCCACGGAACCACCAACCGCAGGGGCGCACCGTTCTGCTTGGGCATCGGTTCGTCGTACAGGCCGGTCGACAGGATCGTCAGCGGATTCATCGCCTCGTCCAGCCGCAGACCCTCGCGGTAGGGCCATTCAAGGATCGGCCGCTTCTGGGCCCACATCTCTTCCGGGCGGTACAGAGTTTCGAAGGCCACGTACTTGGCCCCCGGCTGCACGCCGACGCGGTCCAGCAGATCGGCAAGTTCGAACCCGACCCACGGCACCACCATCGACCACGCCTCGACACAGCGGAACCGGTAGATCCGCTCCTCTAGTTCGACACCCGACATGATGTCGTCGAAGGAATAGTCACCCGGCTTGTCGACCATGCCGTCGATCTTCACCGTCCACGGATCGATCGTCAGCGCATCCGCATATTCGGCAGGGTCGGACTTGCCGGTGCCGAATTCGTAGAAGTTGTTGTAGGTGGTGATCTCTTCGAACGTGTTCGGCGTGGCGTCGGTCGAAAACTGCGACGGCTTTGCGCCAAGATCGGCGAGCGCCGGGCCGGCGATCCCGCCCGCAGCCAGCGCGGATGCGCCCGCGATCAGTTGGCGACGGTTCAGGAACGCCGCCTTGGGCGTCACGTCGGACCAGTTCAGATCGTTCTTCCAGCGTCCAGCCATTGTCTTTCCTCCGTTTCAAAACCTAGGCCGACCAGCGGCCGCCGCCACATCGGGTTTCCCACTATGGCCCGACACCTATTGGACGTCGGACCAGGCAACCGCATGACGGCATCTTACAGTCAGTTACGGATGCAGTTCGCTTGAAGGGTTCAAATTGTTACGCCTGCGCTCTTCAGCATTTCGTGAGAACAGCTCGTTCATCGGCACAGAGATGCCCTGATCGGTCATGATCCGAACGTGCCTGCGGCGCATCCGCCGTGGCTCGCTGGCCCCGACCGAATGGGCGATCGTCTCGACTTCCTTGATGACGCCCTTCGCGTAATGGGCCACCTTCTTGTACTTGTCTTCGACCACCAACCCCCGCTGCAGCCGCTTGTCGTGGGTGGTCACCCCGGTCGGGCAGGTGTTGCGGTTGCACTTCATCGCCTGAATGCAGCCCAGCGAGAACATGAAGCCCCGCGCCGACGTCACGAAGTCGGCCCCGGCGCACAACGCCCATGCCACGTCCGAGGGGTTCACCAGCTTGCCGCTGGCCACAAGACGGATGCGCTCTTTCAGGCCGAAGTGATCGCGCAGGTTCGCAACCAGCGGCAGCGCCTCGCGGATCGACATGCCCACAAGGTCCATCAGCGGCAGCGGCGATGCCCCCGTGCCGCCCTCGCCGCCGTCGAGAGTAATGAAGTCCGGCGCACTGTCGGGACCGCGCTGCACGATCAGCGCGAACAGTTCGGACAGCGGCTGCATCGACCCGGCGACGGTCTTGATGCCCGTTGGCTTACCGGTCACCTCGCGGACGTGGGCGACCATATCCAGCAGATCGCCCCAGTCGTCGACCTCGATATGCCGGTTCGGAGAGATGCTGGACTGCCCTTCCGGGATACCCCGGATCGCTGCGATCTCGGCGGTGACTTTCTCGGCCGGAAGGATGCCGCCTTTGCCGGGCTTGGCCCCCTGCGCCAGCTTGATCTCGAACATCCGCACCTGCGCGTGCCCGGCGATCTCGCGCAGCCGGTCGTCCGACAGGTTTCCGGATGCGTCGCGCACACCGTATTTCGCGGTGCCGATCTGGAACACGATGTCCGCGCCACCCTCCAGGTGATAGGGCGACAGACCGCCCTCGCCCGTGTTCATCCAGATCCCGGCCTCTTTCGCGCCCCGGCTCAGCGCACGCACGGCAGGTCGGGACAGGGCGCCGAAACTCATGCCCGAGATGTTGAAGAAAGATTGCGCCATATAAGGTTCGCGCGCGTGAGGGCCGACCATCATCGGCTCGGTGCTGGCGCTTTGGTCGTCCAGCGGAGGGAAAGCGGCGTTCACGAAGATCGGCGTACCGACGACGTTCAGATTGCGGGTCGACCCGAAGGCCACCGTGTTCCCTGCCCCCGCCGACGCCCGTCCGATCCAGTCCCGCTGTGCCCGGTTGAACGGCATCTCCTCGCGGTCCATCGCGAAGAAATACTGTCGGAAGAACTCCCCAAGCTCGGTGAACACACCACGGAACCGTCCGATCACCGGGTAGTTGCGGCGCACAGCGTCCGCCGTCTGCGTCTTGTCGATGACGTAAAGAACCGCCGCCAGAAGCGCCGCGCAGCCGACCGCGCCGACAAAGGCCAGCGCCATGATCTCCAGCGCCCTCGCGACGACGTTCATGTACAGCATGGTGCCTCCTCCGGTGCCTGCGGTCCCGCCGACACCCTCCGCGAAATAGCCGCCGGACCGCAAGGGCGTGCTCACCTGAGTTCACGTTGCGTCACCCGGTCGTGATTTGAAAAGCGGCAAGCGTGCGGCTTAGCGCGGATTGACCAAGCGTCAAGAACGTCATTCAGAAATGTGACCTTGATCTAACCGGGCGGTGCGCCCCGTAGCCACCGCGATGTCACCGACGACATCTGCATTGCAATGAAGGGAGTTACTCAATGCTGCGCAGAACCATGATGACGCTGACCGCCGCCACCGCTTTCGCCCTGCCGGCCGTAGCCTATGCCCAATCCGCCGAAATGAACATCGTCGAGGTCGCTCAGGACGCCGGCAGCTTCTCGACCCTGCTCGCCGCCGCCGAAGCCGCCGGTCTGGTGGAAACGCTGACGGGTGAAGGCCCGTTCACCGTGTTCGCCCCGACCGACGATGCGTTCGCCGCGCTGCCCGAAGGCACCGTGGACACCCTGCTGATGCCCGAGAACAAGGATCAGCTGACCGAGATCCTGACCTACCACGTCGTTCCGGGCGCCGTGATGTCCGGCGATCTGTCGGACGGCATGACCGCCACCACCGTTCAGGGGTCTGACGTGACCATCTCGACCGAGGGCGGCGTCATGGTGAACGACGCAAACGTTGTGACCCCGGACATCGAGGCCTCGAACGGCGTGATCCACGTGATCGACGCCGTCATCATGCCGGCGATGTAAATCCCGCACCGGCCGGTCACCCAGCCGGCCGGACCCCGCTCACGGCGCGTCCCCCCGCGCCGTGGGCACCCAGCCGCCGGAATGCGCCCATCGCACCGGTGGCTTGCCGCCGATAGGCACCACACCCCTCTTTTCGCGCGGAACACCGCGCTGCGACGCGGCCTCTTTCTGCGGGCGGACGCCGAAAACCGCCCCGGTTTCAGATCACCGCTGCGCCAACCGTTTTCCGCCCCCATCCTCTGCCCGTGGACAAGGCTACGACCACCCACGCCCCCGCAACAGAGGATACATTTACATGAAGAACGCGCTCATCACTCTGGGCATCCTCGCCGCCACCGGCGACACCGCCGTCGCGATGACGATGGAACAGATGGACGCCAACGGCGACCGGTCCGTCAGCTTGGCAGAGATCCAGTCGGTACATCCCGCCGTCACCCGCGAACAGTTCGCGACGGCGGACGAGAATTCGGACGGCCTTCTCAACGACGCGGAACTTGCCGCCGCCCAGCAGATGGGTCTGATTCCGGCTGGCCACGGCTGACCGGATGCCGACCGGGTCGCGGTCGGTCGGGGCGGACTCCAACCATCCCCAAGGCCTCGGGCCATGCGCCCGGCCGGTCCGACCGCATCGCGGCCCGGAACGCAAAACCCCGCCGGTTCCGTCCGGCGGGGTCACGTGTCACCGCGAAGTCGCTGAAAGGCCGTCAGTGGCGCCCTGCGCCCCAGACCTTCACCGCATCGCGCCTCAGCAGGCGCTCTTCCAGCCCGGACAGGGCGCGTGCCGCCGAACCGGCGTCGCCTTCGGCCTGTCGCATCGCGTCCCGCCACGCCCGTAGCGCCGAACGCGGCGACCACGGCAGGGCCGCACCGTTCAGCCATCGGCGCAGGTCCGGTGGCAGGCGGTCGTACTCGGCCATCGGGTTCCCCGCCCGCCGCCGTCGCGGCAGGGAACAGGTGTCGTTGCCCCGTCTCATGCGGCCTGCGACGCCTCGCGCCAGCCGGGGAACGGATCGGCCATATCGGCCCAGTCCGCCGGGGCGAAGCCATCAGCCGTCTCCAGCAGCGCCGAGTCCAACGCCGCCACAAGCGCCTCACGGTCCATGCCCGACCCGATGAACACCAACTCTTGGCGGCGGTCGCCCCAAGGCTCGATCCAGTTGTCCCGGATATAGGGGTGATCGGGCCGACGCTCTTTCGGCACCGTCGCCCACCAGCGGCCCAGCGGCTTCACAGTGCTCAGCGCACCCGCCATCGAGAACTCGGCCAGCCAGTCAGGCCGCGTCGCGATCCAGAAGTGTCCCTTGGCCCGGATCACCCCCGGCAGCGGCCCGGTCAGCGCCGCATGGATCTTGACCGGATCGAACGGCGCCCGCGCCCGGTACACGAAGGACGATACGCCATACTCCTCGGTTTCGGGCACATGGTCGGCAAAGCCGTACAGCTCCTTGGCCCAAAGCGGATGTTCGTGTGCGGTTTCGAAATCGAACAGCCCGGTGTCGAAGATCTTTGACGCGGGCACCTTGGAAAAATCCGTCTCGACGATCCGCGCGTCCGGGTTCAGCGCGGTGACGATCTTGCGCGCCGCGTCCACTCGTTGTGGCCCCGCAGCCGACACCTTGTTCAGCACCACAACATCCGCGAACTCGATCTGGTCCACCAACAAGTCCACCAGCGACCGGTCGTCGCCGTCGCCCAGGCTTTCCCCCCGGTCCGCGATGAAGTCGTGGCTGGCGTAGTCCTGCAGCAGGTTCACCGTATCGACCACCGTCACCATCGTATCCAAACGCGCGACATCCGACAGGCTTTCGCCGTTGGCGTCGCGGAATTCGAAGGTCGCCGCCACCGGCAGCGGTTCCGACACGCCAGTGGATTCGATCAGCAGGTAGTCAAAGCGCCCCTCGTCCGCCAGCCGCCGCACCTCCAGCAGAAGGTCGTCCCGCAGGGTGCAGCAGATGCAGCCGTTGGTCATCTCGACCAGCTTCTCTTCGGTCTGCGACAGGTCGGCGCCGCCGTCGCGTACAAGATCGGCGTCGATGTTCACTTCGGACATGTCATTGACGATGACCGCCACGCGTCGACCGTCGCGGTTGTTCAGGACGTCGTTCAAAAGCGTGGTCTTTCCGGCACCCAGAAAACCGGACAGGACCGTGACAGGCAGACGTTTATCGGGGATTGGCATCGCAGGCTCCATGATTGTTACTGTATAACATACCATCGCCACCCAAAGCCGCAACCCGCATTCCCAGCGGATGCCGCCATTGATCCTGATTGGTGCGTGCTGCGCGCTCAGCCCTGCCCAAGCCGGCGCAGGAAATCTCCGTGCAACGCCCCCGGTGCCACCACGCATCCGGCGCTTTGCGCGCCCTTGGAATTGAACCGCAACGCGGCGCCCTTCGCATCGGTGGCCAAGGCGCCCGCCTCTGCGGCGATCAGGGCCCCCGCCGCGATGTCCCAGTCCCATGTCGGGCGCAGGGTGATCATCGCGTCGAACCGGCCCTCGGCGACAAGGCACAAGCGATAGGCAAGCGACGGGCGAAAGTGCCGCTCGACGTCCGGCACACCGCCCGGCCAATGCGCCGCGTCCATCACGGGGCGCGACGCCAGAACCTCGGCCCGGTCCGCCGTCGTCCGGGCCGACGTGGCAATCGGTTCACCGTTCAACAGCGCGCCGCCGCCAAGCTGGGCGCTGTAAGTCTTTTCCAGCTTCGGAAGATGCACCACCGCCGCCACGGTCTTCCCGCGCTCGACCACGGCCAGCGAATGCGCCCACGTCGTCTGGCCGTCCACATAGGCGCGGGTCCCGTCAATCGGATCGACGATAAACACGCGCTTGGCCGATAGCCGTTCGGGGTTGTCCGGTGTTTCCTCGGACAGCCAGCCATAGTCAGGCCGCGCCTGCGTCAGGGTCTTGCGCAGGTAGGTATCGACGGCGATGTCGCCCTCGCTGACCGGGCCCGCGCCGTCCCCCTTGTCGCGCACCTTCTGATCCGTGCGCCAATAGCGCACCGCGATCTTGGCCGCCTCGCTGGCAGCCGCGCTCAGCAGGTCGGCATCACTCTCCGGCAAGGGTGAGCCCTTCGACCAGAAGCGAGGGCACACGATAGCTGCGATGCGCCCGGGCGTCGTTCGCCGGGGTGATCCGCATCAGCATGTCCCGAAGGTTGCCGGCCAGCGTGCATTCGTTCACGGGATAGGCAATCTCGCCGTTCTCGATCCAGAAGCCGGACGCGCCACGGGAATAGTCGCCCGTCGTCGGATTGATCGAACTGCCAAGCAGCGACGTCACCATCAGCCCGGTGCCCATCTCGGCCATCAGCTCGGCGCGGCTTTTCGGCCCCGCGGTCAACTCGATGTTGAACACACCGGGCGACGGCGGGCTGCTGGTGCCCCGTGTCGCGTTGGCGGTGCTGGGCAGGCCAAGCTTGCGACCTGTCGCCAGATCAAGCGCCCAGCCGTGCAGATGGCCCGCATCGACGATTTTGCGCTGCGCCGTCGCCAGCCCTTCGGCATCGAACGGGCGCGACGCGGCCGCGCGCGGGCGATGCGGATCCTCGGTGATCGACAGCCAGTCGGGCAGAACCTGCTGGCCCATCGCATCGCGCAGCCAGCTTGCACCGCGCGCGACGGCGGTCCCGTTGATCGCGGACAGCAGGTGGCCGATCAGCCCGGACGAAATGCGTTCATCGTACAGCACCGGAAACGCGCCGGTCTTCGGGCGCCGCATCCCCGCCAACGCAGCCGCGCGCTCACCGGCAAGGCGACCGATCTCTTCCGGGGCGGGCATGTCGGCGGCGTGCAGGCGGCCCTCGAACGCGTGGTCGCGCTCCATCCCGGTGCCGGTGCCGGTGATCGCGGTGCAGGACACACCGTGGCTGGTGCGGGCATAGCCGCCCGCGAACCCGTTGGTCGCTGCCAGATGATGCGCCCGGCGGCCATAGCCCGCGCTGGCGCCATCGCTTTGGCTGACGCCGGACACGGCGACAGCGGCGGCTTCGGCGGCGCGGGCGCGGTCCTCAAGCGTCTGCGGATCGGGTTCATCGGACGGATCGTCAAGGTCCAGCGCGGCAACGTCCCAGTCGCGGGCAAGCTGCTCGGGGTCGGCAAGGCCGGCGGTCGGGTCTTCGGGCGCTTCCTTTGCCATCGCCACGGCGCGTTCGGCCATCTGCGCGATGGTCTGGTCCGACGTGTCAGAGGCCGAAACGCTGGCCTGCCGCCGCCCGATCAGGACGCGCAGCCCGATGTCGGTGCCCTCGGACCGCTCTGCCTGTTCCAGCTTTCCGCCCCGGACGTCGATGTTGATCGAGGTGCCCTCAACCGCGATGGCATCGGCAGTCTCGGCCCCGGCCTTGCGGGCGGCGTCAAGCAGGCGTTCGGTCAGGGAAGCGAGACGGTCGGACATGCGCAGGGACTTTCGTGAATTGAAACCTCACCCCACCTAGTCCCGCCCGCGCGCGCCTGCAAGGCGGGCGACCCCTTGCACCAACCCATCCGCTGTGCCCTTCTTCCGGCATTCGGCGAAAGGGAAAGCGGCAATGGTGCGTCTGGTCGGTGTGATCCTTGCAGTGTTCTGGGCCGTCGCGGTGGCGGCGCAGCCAATGCGGGTGCCCCCCGTGGACGAGGCACCGAACGACCCGGAGTTCGCCGCGTTCCGGCGGGCGTTCCTTGATGCGGTCATCGCGCGGGACATCGACGCAATCCTGTCGATGACCGACGAGACCGTACAGCTAAGCTTCGGCCTCGACAGCGGACACGATACCTTCGTGCAGATGATGACCGTACCAGAGGAAACGCTGGCCGAAGAGTACCGCCACGAGGCACCGGCCCTGCGCGAGGCTTATTGGGCCGCGCTAGAGACCACATTGCGGCTGGGCGGCGCATTCGAGCAGGGCGGCACCGAGTTCATCGCGCCCTACCTGTTCACCTTGGAGCTTCCCGGCGTCGACGATCCGTTTGCCGTCTATTGGATCCTTGGCGAAAGCGTCCCACTGCGAAACCGCCCGATCCGCTGGGCCGCAGAACTTGCGCGGCTGAACTGGGACGTCGTCACGCGTGTCGAAGGCGGAGAAGGCAGTGGCTTTTACGCGGTCGAGACCAGCGACGGCATGCGCGGCTTCGTGGATGCCGACGACGCGCGGGCGCTGGTGGATTACCGGGCGATCTTCTCGAAGCAGTCCGGCGCGTGGAAACTGCTCTTCTTCCTCGCCGGAGACTGACGCCTTAGGGCAGTTCTGCCACGATCGCCTGCGCGGCGGCACGGGGATCCTGCGCGGTCCAGATCGGGCGCCCGACCACGATATGATCCGCCCCGTCGCCAATGGCGCTGGCCGGCGTCGCGATGCGTTTCTGGTCGCCCGAGTCGGCGCCCGCAGGCCGCACGCCGGGGGTCACGATCAGTTTGCCGGTGGAATTGCCCAGCGCACGGATGGCCGCAGCCTCGTGCGGCGAGGCGATGACCCCGTCCGCCCCGGCATCGAACGCCCGACCTGCACGGTCCAGCACGATGTCCGCAATGTCGCCCGCGCGGTACTGCGCGTCATCAAGATCGCCCCGGTCGTAAGAAGTCAGAACCGTAACGGCGAGGATCTTCATGTCCGATCCCGAAGCCCCCTGCTTGGCCGCCGCGACCACCGCCGGGTCGCCCTGCACCGTCAGGAAATCCAGATCGAACTGCGCCAGTCCGCGCACTGCGGCTTCCACGGTCGCCGAAATGTCGAACAGCTTCATGTCGAGAAAGATGCGCTTGCCGTGCTCTCGCTTCAGCTCGTTGGCCAGCGCCAGCCCGCCGCCGGTCAGCATCCCAAGCCCGATCTTGTAGAACGACACCGCGTCGCCGATGCGGCCTGTCAGTTGCAGCCCCTCCAGCGCGTTCGGCACGTCTAGGGCCGCGATCAGGCGGTCGTCGGCGGCCGGGTGCAGGTCGTCCTTGGGCATGGGCAGGGACATGGCGGTCTCCATTTCGTGGGGTCGCGCCTATGTCCCCGTTTGAAGTCCTTGCGTCAAGCGTGGTTTGGCCCGGGCCGCCGCGGCGCATCCATCCGCATCGCAAGCCGCTGAGCGTCGGCGGCAAGGCGTTCCTCAACCGGGGTCGTGCCCTTCAACGGCTGGCTCGTGCGCAGCCGGATGCGGCGCGCCGGATGTCCGGCCTGTGTCTTGACGATCAGCGCGACGGCGGCCTCGACCCTGTCGAAGTCCGCGTCGTAATGCATGTCGGTCACGCGGGTCTCAAAGATCTGCATCGGGCCGCTCCTGTTTCTGCTGCACTTTGGCCGCAGCGATCAACGCGCGGCTGATGCGCCGGTGGCCCCACGCGGGGTGTCCGGGCGCGGAAATGCGCAGCGGTCGGTGTCCGGTCTTGGGGAAAAGATGAACCTGACCGATGAAACGGCGGGTTGTCGGGTCGAAGATTACGTCGTCCACGCCTGCGATGGCTGTCATGGGACTGCTCCTTCTGGTGGCCCGTGTGGGCCGTGCTACTAAATATACGCTTCAGCCCCGTCCGAAGTTCCGACAGCCTTGCACAAATCGCACATCCTCCTGTCTTGAAACCGTATTCGGCAACGCCCAAATCCTTATCGAGGCCCGAGGGGGGACGCGCCGATGACGGGCGTTTCCGACAATGGGTGCTTTAAGAAGGAGAGTGCGATGAACTTGGAGAAGTTCACGGAGCGGTCGCGCGGCTTCCTACAAGCTGCACAGACGATCGCCATGCGGGAAAACCATCAGGCGCTGGTTCCCGAACATCTGTTGAAGGCGCTGATGGATGACGATCAGGGGCTTGCCGCCAACCTGATCAAACGTGCGGGCGGTTCGCCCGAGCGCGTGGTCGAGGCGCTGGAAGGCGCAATCGCCAAGCTGCCGCAAGTCAGCGGCTCGGGCGGCCAGACCTACATGGATCGCCAGACCGCCAAGGTTCTGGACGAAGCCGAGAAGATCGCCACCAAGGCGGGTGACAGTTTCGTTCCGGTGGAACGGCTGCTGACCGCGCTTGCGGTGGTGAAATCCAAAGCCAAGGACGCGCTGGACGCCGGCGCTGTCAATGCAATGGCGCTGAACAGCGCGATCAACGACCTGCGGAAGGGACGGACTGCCGACTCGGCAAGCGCCGAGGAAGGCTATGACGCCCTGAAGAAATACGCCCGCGACCTGACGGAGGCCGCGCGCGAGGGCAAGATCGACCCGATCATCGGCCGCGACGAGGAAATCCGCCGTGCCATGCAGGTGCTGTCGCGCCGGACCAAGAACAACCCGGTGCTGATCGGTGACCCGGGCGTCGGTAAAACCGCCATCGCCGAAGGGCTTGCCCTGCGGATCGTGAACGGCGACGTGCCGGAATCCCTGCGCAACAAAAAGCTGATGGCGCTGGACATGGGCGCGTTGATCGCCGGTGCGAAGTACCGGGGCGAGTTCGAAGAGCGTCTGAAAGCGATCCTGAAAGAGATCGAGGCCGCTGCGGGCGAGATCATCCTGTTCATCGACGAAATGCACACGCTGGTCGGCGCGGGCAAGACGGATGGCGCGATGGACGCGGCCAACCTGATCAAGCCGGCTTTGGCGCGGGGTGAACTGCACTGCGTCGGCGCGACCACGCTGGACGAGTATCGCAAGTACGTCGAAAAAGACGCGGCCTTGGCACGCCGGTTCCAGCCAGTGATGGTCGACGAGCCGACGGTCGAGGACACGGTGTCGATCCTGCGGGGCATCAAGGAAAAGTACGAACTGCACCACGGCGTGCGGATCTCGGACTCGGCCCTTGTCGCCGCCGCGACGCTGTCGCACCGCTATATCACCGACCGGTTCCTGCCGGACAAAGCCATCGACCTTGTCGACGAGGCCGCCAGCCGCCTACGGATGGAGGTCGACTCGAAACCCGAAGAGCTTGACCAACTGGACCGTCAGATCCTGCAAATGCAGATCGAAGCGGAAGCCCTGAAGAAAGAGGACGACAAGGGATCGAAGGACCGGCTTGAAAAGCTGGAACTGGAACTTGCCGGGCTTCAGGAGAAATCCGCCGAGCTGACGGCCAAATGGCAGTCCGAGCGGGACAAGCTGGAATCGGCACGCGACCTCAAAGAACAGCTGGACCGCGCGCGGATCGAGCTGGAAACGGCCAAGCGGCAGGGCAACCTGCAGCGCGCGGGCGAACTGTCCTATGGCGTGATCCCGCAGCTCGAAAAGCAGTTGGACGCCGCCGAGGACGCCGAAGACGAGGTCATGGTCGAAGAGGCCGTGCGCCCCGAGCAGATCGCGCAGGTCGTCGAGCGTTGGACGGGGATTCCCACGTCCAAGATGCTGGAAGGCGAGCGCGAAAAGCTGCTGCACATGGAGGACGAGCTTGGCAAACGGGTGATCGGCCAAAGAGCCGCCGTGACTGCCGTGTCCAACGCCGTGCGGCGCGCTCGTGCCGGTCTGCAGGACGAGAACCGCCCGCTGGGGTCGTTCCTGTTCCTCGGCCCGACCGGCGTCGGTAAGACGGAACTGACCAAGGCGCTGGCCGAGTATCTGTTCGACGACGACAAGGCGATGGTCCGCATCGACATGTCCGAGTTCATGGAGAAACACTCGGTCTCTCGTCTGATCGGCGCGCCTCCGGGCTATGTCGGCTATGACGAGGGCGGTGTCCTGACCGAAGCCGTGCGGCGCCGGCCTTATCAGGTCGTGCTGTTCGACGAGGTCGAAAAGGCGCACCCCGAAGTGTTCAACGTGCTGCTTCAGGTTTTGGACGACGGTGTCCTGACCGACGGGCAGGGTCACACGGTGGACTTCAAGCAGACGCTGATCGTGCTGACCTCGAACCTTGGGTCGCAGGCGCTGTCGCAACTGCCCGAAGGGTCCGACGCGGTGCAGGCGAAGCGGGACGTGATGGATGCCGTGCGGACGCACTTCCGGCCCGAGTTCCTGAACCGTCTCGACGACATGGTCGTGTTCGACCGCCTGACGCGGGCCGACATGGACGGCATCGTCGACATCCAGCTTGCCCGCCTGAAAAAGCGGCTGGCCCAGCGCAATATCGCGCTGGAACTGGACGACGCGGCGGTGACGTGGCTGGCCGACGAAGGCTATGACCCGGTCTATGGCGCGCGCCCGCTGAAGCGGGTGATCCAGCGCAGCCTGCAAGACAGGCTGGCCGAGATGCTGCTGGCCGGCGACGTGAAGGACGGCGACACGATCGCCGTCAGCTCCGGCGCGGACGGGCTGATCGTGGGCGACCGCGTGGCCCGTTCGAACCGGCAGACGCCGGACGACGCGGTCATCCACTGATCGCCCAACGCGACGCACAAGGGGGCCCCGCTGGCAACGGCGGGGCCCTTTCCGTTTGCACGACGGCCCTGTTCCGGACCAATCGCCCTTTCCCCCCGCCCACAGCTTGACTAGGTTGCCGCTGCAATCGGGAAGGAAAACAGCATGACCCAACGCCTGCACCTCGTCTTCGGCGGCGAACTCGTCGATCCGTCCAAGACCGTCTTTTCCAATGTCGACGAAATCGACATCGTCGGGATCTTCCCGAACTACGCCACCGCCTACGACGCGTGGAAATCGGCGGCCCAGCGCACCGTGGACAACGCCCACATGCGCTATTTCATCGCCCACCTGCACCGCCTGCGCGACGAGGAAGCCGAGGCCTCCTCGACCGAGGAACTCGACAGCTAGGGCGCTGCCGCATGGCCAATTCGCTTTCCCTCAAGCTGTATCTGGCCACCCGAGCGCGGTCCCGCCGGGCCGCGCGCAAGCCCGCCGCGACGCGGAACGGCGCAGATGCCGCCCGCGTCATGGCCGGCGAACGCAACGGCGAGGCGTCGGCGCCTCGTCCCGACGGCCCGCTGCTGTGGATTCACACCGGGCAGGACAGTCACGCGCTGGCCGCCCGTGAACTTGCCCACCGGCTTCGGACCGAACGGGCCGAGTTGAACATCTTGTTCACCACGACAGCCGAAAAGCGGCTCGACAGCACGCCGGACGCCCTGTCGCAGCTTGCCCCCACCGACGCCCTTTCCCCCGTCCGCCGGTTCCTCGATCACTGGCAACCGTCTCTGACGCTTTGGACCGAACCGGACGTGCGTCCGGCGCTGGTGACCCAGACCGCCAAGCGCGACATCCCCATGTTCTTCGTCGACGCACACACCGCCCCGTCGGAACCGCACGGCTGGCGGTTCTGGCCGTCCTTGTCCGGCTCGCTTCTAGCGGACTTCCGCAATGTGATCACGGGCGACCGGGTCAAGGCCGGCTCTTTGCGCCGTCTGGGCGCCGACCCGGCGAAAACCGAGGTCATCGGCTATCTCGAGGAAGGCACCGCCGCCCTGCCCTGCAATCAGGCGGAACGCGATGCGCTGGCCGAGGAACTGCAAGGCCGGCCCGTCTGGCTGGCGGTGCGCGCCGCCGACGATGAACTGGAACCTGTGCTAGACGCCCACCGTCAGGCGCTGCGCAGAACGCACCGTCTGTTATTGATCCTTGTCCCGGAAGAAAATGGCCATCACGACGGCCCCGACGCAGGGGCCGAATTGCAGGCCGCGTTGCAGGACCAGGGATTCGTGACCGCCCTTCGGTCCGCCGGTGACGAACCCGAGGCAGAGACGCAGATCTACATCGCCGACAGCATCGAGGAACTGGGCCTTTGGTATCGATTGGCCGCGGTGTCGTTCCTTGGCCAGTCGCTTGAGGCATCGGGCGGCGTGAACCCGTTCGAGCCCGCCGCGCTGGGCTCTGCGATCATCCACGGCCCGAACGTCCGCAGCTTCCGGCGCGCCTATGGTCGGCTTGCCTCGGCGGGCGCGACCCGGATGGTGCGGAACCCCGCCCAGCTGTACGAGGCGCTGGAAGAACTGCTGCAGCCCGACGTCGCCGCGATGATGGCGCACGAAGCGTGGAAGGTCTGCACCTCGGGGGCCGAGGTGACCGACCGGGCGATGGACCTTGTCCTTGCCGAGCTCGACGCGATCGAGGACCGCTGATGCGACCGCCGCGTTTCTGGTCGGCGCCGCCAACGCGCCCCGGCTGGCAGGCCCGTGCGCTGGCCCCGCTTGCCGCGCTGTACGCAAACGCCACCGCCCGCCGGGTCGCCGCCGAGGGGCATCGCGCCCGAGTTCCGGTAATCTGCGTCGGCAACATCAACGCGGGCGGCACCGGAAAGACGCCCACGGTGATCGCGCTGCTGTCCCGACTGCAGGCGCAGGGCGTCGAAACGCATGTCGTCAGCCGCGGCTACGGCGGGACGGAACAGGGCCCGCTCAGGGTGGACGAACGTCGGCACACGGCAGCCGTCACCGGGGACGAGCCGCTGCTGATCTCGGCCTTCGGTCCGGTCTGGGTCGCCAAGGACCGTGCCGCCGGGGTCCGCGCCGCCGAGGACGCGGGCGCGCAAGCGATCCTGCTGGACGATGGGTTCCAGTCGCCGGCCGTGCAGCGGGACCTGTCGCTGGTGGTGGTCGACGCGCGTGCCGGCTTCGGCAACGGCCGCGTCATCCCCGCAGGCCCGCTGCGCGAACCGGTGGGCACCGGACTTGCCCGCGCGGACGCCCTGCTGTCGATCGGGGACGACCGCGCGCAAGCCCGTTTCGCCGCGACTTGGGGCGACCGCATCCGTCTGCCGCATCTGACTGGCGCGCTGCACCCGCTGCAGACCGGCATGGACTGGCAGGATCTCGACGTGCTCGCCTTCGCGGGCATCGGTCACCCCGAGAAGTTCTTCGCCACCCTGCGCGGCCTTGGCGCCAACCTGCGCCGGGCGGAACCGCTGGGCGACCACCAGCCGCTGACAGAGCCGTTGATGACCCGGCTAGAGAATGAGGCCGCCCTGCTGGGCGCGCAGCTTGTGACGACGGAAAAGGACGCCGTGCGCCTGCCGAAAAGCTTCCGGCAGAAGGTGCTGACCGTTCCCGTGCGGCTGGAACTGAACGACTGGGCGCCTCTCGACGCCCTTGTCGCTAACGTGCTTTCAAAATCTCGGTAAGCCCGATGGGGCCGCCCGACTCGCCCGTCAGCCGCGCGCGGTAGACGGGCACGCTTTCGGTGACCCGCATCACGTAGTCGCGCGTCTCGCGGAACGGGATGTGCTCCACCCAATCCACCGGATCCATGCCCGGATCGCGCGGATCGCCGTACTGCTGCACCCACCGCCGGGGCCGACCCGGTCCGGCGTTGTAACCTGCGGCGACCAGCGCGTAGTTCGGCCCGAACTCTTCGATCAGCGTCGCCAGATAGGCGCTGCCCAGCGTGGCGTTGTAGACCCCGTCCGTGGTCAGCCGCGACAGGACGTAAGGCATGTCCAGCTGTCCCGACACCAGCTTCGCGGTGCCCGGCATAAGCTGCATCAGGCCACGCGCGCCGGCGGGGCTGACCGCGGCCACGTTGAACTCGCTTTCGCGACGCGCGATCGACAGCGCCAGCGCCTCTTCCACCGGAAGATCGATGCCCAACCCGGCCAGCGGGAAATAGGCACGCGGCGCGACGACGCCCTCGCTTGCGGCCTGCTTTGCGACCCGCACCGTCACGAAGGTGTCGCCCAGCGACATCGTGGCGTCCGTCAGCGCGACAAGGTCCGCCGCCGGAACGATCTCGGCCAGATGCGCCAGAAAGCGGATGGCTTCCCACTGTTCGCCAGCGTCGTTCCACAATCCCGCCGCCCGCCACACCGACGAGGTCGCGAACTCGGCCTGCCGCCAGTCGGGTTCGGGGCCGTCGGCGACCAGCGCGGGGTCGATGCCCATGCCGGCCTTCTCGGCAGCCAGCAGCCCGTAGAACGTCGTCTGGTGCACGCCGCCCTTGCGGTATTCCACCTGCGCCGCCTCGGCATCGCCCATCGCGTCCAGCGCACGGCCTTCCCAGTAGTTGCCCCGGCTTAGCGAGATCGGGGTCTCGACCGATGCGGTGAACCGCCGGAAATGGGTCAGCGCCGTCGCGGGATCGTCGAGATAGCGAAGCGCGATATAGCCGGACAGCCACTCGAGGTCGGAATAGGAATACTCGCCGCTGTCGGCGGGGATGTAGTGATGGCTGGCCAGCGTGTAAGCCCGCGCGGCGTCGCCGTCGCGCATCGCCTGCCGTGCAAGGATGCGGCGCCAGTTGCCCCACGCAGCCGGACGGCCAAGCGCCTCGGCCGAGGTGCTGACCTCGATCATCAGGTCGGCGGCATCGTCGCGCCGGCCCTTTTCCAGTCGCCAGGTGAACCTGTCATAGGCCAGCCCGCCATTGCCCTGCAGCGCGGACGGCACCTTGCCGATCAGCGTGTCGACCCCGGCGGCCTCGCGTTGCAGCGCCTCGCGCGCATCGGCCAGCGCATCCCATGCCGCACCGACGCGGCCCTTTGCCCTTGCGACGCCGTCACGGTCCTGTTCCCACAGCAGAAAGTCGATCCGATCCTCGTGCGCGTCGCTCAGCGTATCGGCATAGAACCGCAGAAAGTCTTCCTCGTCCCGCGCGCTCATCTCCAGCCCGCGCCATGCCCGCAGCGCCTCGGCCCGTGCGTCACCGCCCCGGCCCAGCGCGTCCAGTGCCCGCACAAGGCGGAACGCACCCCGCCCGGTCTGCGGCGGCTGCGGCCCGAAGAACGCGACCACCTGCTCGGGGTCCGCACCTTCGGGGATCTCCGATTCGCCACGACGGCGCAGCAGCGCGAGGCCCGGCCAGTCGGGGTTCCGCTCAAGGAACGACAGATAGTCCGCGAACGTCCCCTCGCCCGACCGCAGCCGCTGCCATTCGATCAGGTCGACCGCCACCGGATCAGCCGCTGCGGCGGCCAGCTTCAGCGCAAGGTCCCAGTCCCGACGCGCGGCAGCCGCCTGCGCGACACGGAACTCGTGCCCGGTCATCAGGTCGTCGGGACGCAGCGGCGGCAGCCGGTCGGTCAGCGCCACGGCAAGGTCCGACACGTCCTCGGCGGCCACCGTTTCCTCGGGGACGGTGTCATCCGACGGCTCTTCCATCTGTTCCGCTTCGGTGACTTCCGTGGCGTTTTCCTCTGCGGTGGGCACGTCCGCCCCGGTGCCCGGGACATCGGCTGACACTCCTTCGGCCGTCGGACGCGGCGCTGGCCGCATGTCCGTCTGTGCCGCAACCGGCACCCCCGAAAGGCAGAACGCCGCCAAGCTGGCGGCCCACAGTCGACGTTGCATGATTTCGTACCCTTGACGCTTTCGCGGCCAGAAGGTAGCGGGCCGCGGGCTGTAGTGAAACACACAAACTTGGCAACGCGACGCCAAGGCACTAGGGTCCGCGCAATTTTGCGGCCGGTCCGACCATCGGACCGCACCCGAGGAACACAGGAAAGGATGCGCATCATGATCAAGGGATCTCTCCCCGCACTGGTGACGCCGTTCGCAAAGGACGGCTCGGTGGATCTCGATGCGCTCAAACGGCTTGTCGAGTGGCAGATCGAGCAGGGCAGCCACGGGCTGGTGCCGGTCGGGACCACGGGCGAAAGCCCCACCCTCACCCACTCGGAACACGAGATGGTGGTGGAAGAGGTCGTCAAAGCCGCCGCTGGCCGCGTGCCGGTCGTTGCCGGTGCCGGGTCGAACAACACCGAGGAAGCGATCCGTTTCATGCGGCACGCGGAATCGGTCGGCGCGGATGCCGCTCTGGTGGTGACGCCGTACTACAACAAGCCGACTCAGCGCGGCCTGTACGAACACTTCCGCGCGGTGCACGACTGCTGCGACCTGCCGATCATCATCTACAACATTCCCGGCCGCTCGGCGGTGGACATGTCGCCCGACACGATGGGTGAACTGTCGAAGCTGCCGCGCATCGTCGGCGTGAAGGACGCGACCGGCGACCTTGCGCGCGTGTCGTGGCAGCGGATCACCTGCGGCCCCGATTTCGTGCAGGTCTCGGGCGAGGACGCCACCGCCCACGGCTTCAACGCCCAAGGCGGCATCGGCTGCATTTCGGTCACGGCGAACGTGGCACCGAAGCTGTGCGCCGAACTGCAGGAAGCCTGCCTTGCCGGCGACTATGCGACCGCGCTGACGATTCAGGACCGGCTGATGCCGCTGCACAAGGCGATCTTCACCGAACCGGGCCTGTGCGGCGCCAAGTTCGGCCTGTCGGTTCTGGGCATGTGCAACGACAGCGTGCGGTCGCCGCTGGTCGACCTGACCGACGGCACCAAGCAGATGATGCGCGACGCGATGGTCCACGCGGGCCTTATCAACTGATCAGACCGACCTGACGGTCAGTCCTCGGGCCGGTCCTTGTGGGCCGGCCTTGCGCTTTCTGCGGCCATCCTGTCGTGCCGACGGCGGGCCATCAACGTCTGGGCCGACCGCACCTTCCGCACCAGATCCACGAAAGCGCCGGTCAGCAGCGCCGCCATGAACAGGCCGTTGATCGCCAGCATTCCCGACAGGATCGCCCATTCCGGCGGCAGCACCACGTCGCCGAACCCCACCGTGGTGAAGGCGACCAGCGCGAAATACATCGCCTCGTCCAGCGTCGCGAACAGGTCGAGGTGCAGCAGCAAAAGCGACCAGACCCAGCACGACATCAGGATCAGCGTCAGCAGCCAGATCACCGACAGGCCGACCTGAAGCAACAGCCAGCCGGGGCCATGCCGTGCCGCCTCGTCCGGCGTCGCGCGGGCGGCCAGCCAATCCAGCAGCGGAAGCGCCGCCAGACCCAGCAGGGTCGTGACAAGGATAAGTACGGTTCCGTACAGGATCTCCAGCAACATGGCCCCTATTCCTTTGTCGGTAAGCCCTTGGTCGGGTGCCTACCACTGGACTTGACCGCAACAACACCCTATCTCCTGTCCGCTATGGCAAAGCCGAAGGAAAATACCAACTACAAGGTCGTCGCCGAGAACCGGCGCGCGCGGTTCGACTATGCGATCGAGGACGATCTCGAGGTCGGCCTCGTGCTGGAAGGGTCCGAGGTGAAATCGCTGCGCGAGGGGTCCGCCAACATCGCGGAAAGCTACGCCGAGGTCAGCGATGGGGAGCTGTGGCTGGTGAACAGCTACATCGCGCCCTACGCCCAGGCGAAGACCTTCGGGCACGACGAACGCCGCCGCCGCAAGCTGCTGGCGTCGAAGAAGGAACTGTCCCGGCTCTGGAACGAGACCCAGCGCAAGGGCATGACCGTCGTCCCGCTGGTGCTGTACTTCAACCACCGCGGCATCGCGAAGATGAAGGTGGGCATCGCCAAGGGTAAGAAGGTCGCCGACAAGCGCGAAACCGCGGCCAAGCGCGACTGGAACCGCCAGAAGCAGCGTCTCCTGAAGGAACACAACTAGGCCCGCCCTTGCCAGTGCCGCGTCGCGGGGCTAGGCAAGCGGGGTCCGTGTCCAGGGAGCGAGAAATGGCGACCGACGATCCGAAAACGCTGGTGTCCACCGACTGGCTGGCGGCTCACCTCAACGATCCAGACCTGCGTGTGCTGGACGCGTCGTGGTATCTGCCGGACATGGGCCGCGACGGGAAGGCCGAATATGCCAAGGCGCATATTCCCGGCGCCCGCTACTTCGACATCGACGAGATTTCCGACCATCGGTCCTCGCTGCCGCACATGGTGCCGCCGACCGAGAAGTTCATCAGCCGGATGCGCGCTATGGGCGTCGGCGACGGTCATCAGGTCGTGGTCTACGACGGCGCAGGCCTGTTTTCGGCCCCGCGCGTGTGGTGGCTGCTGCGGCTGATGGGCAAGACCGACGTGGCCGTTCTGGACGGCGGCCTGCCCAAGTGGGTCGCCGACGGCCACCCGACCGAGGATCTGCCCCCCGTCATGCGCGACCGTCACATCACGGTCACGTTCCAGAACCATCTGGTGCGCGACGTGACGCAGGTGGCCGCGGCCTCGAAGCTGATGGATCACGAGATCCTCGATGCCCGCGGCCCGGCCCGGTTCCGGGGCGAAGTGCCGGAACCCCGCGCGGGCCTGCGGTCGGGTCATATCCCGAACGCGAAAAACGTCCACTATGCCACCTTGATGAACGAGGATGGCACGATGAGGGATCCCGACGCGCTGCGCGACGTGTTCGCTGCCGCCGGCGTGGATCTTGCGAAACCTGTCATCAGCTCCTGCGGATCGGGCGTGACCGCCGCCATCATCGACCTGGCGCTGGAACGCATCGGACACGACCGCCACGCCGTCTACGATGGCTCGTGGTCCGAATGGGGCATGTATGGCGACCTGAAGGTCGAAACCGGAGAATGATTCCATGCTGAAAGAGCTTCAACCGCAGCCCAAGGACAAGATCCTGATGCTGATGGAGATGTTCAAGGCGGACCCGCGCGAGCAGAAGGTCGACCTTGGCGTCGGCGTCTACAAGGACGCGAATGGCGTGACGCCCGTGATGCGCGCCATCAAGGCCGCCGAGAAACAGCTTTGGGAAACCGAGACCACCAAGTCCTACACCGGCCTTGCCGGTGATCCGGCCTTCGCCGCTGGAATGCGCGAACTGGTGCTGGGCGATGCGGTCCCCGCCGACCGTGTGGCCGCGGCGGCAACCCCCGGCGGCACCGGTGCCGTCCGGCAGGCGTTCGACCTTGTGCGGATGGCCAACCCCGACGTGACCGTCTGGGTGTCGGCCCCGACGTGGCCGAACCACGTCTCGATCCTGAAGCACATGGGCATCCCGACGCGCGAATACCGTTACTTCGACGACGAGACCTGCGCCGTCGACTTTGACGGCATGGTCGCGGACCTCGACGGGCTGAAGGCGGGCGATGTCGTGCTGCTGCACGGCTGCTGCCACAACCCGACCGGCGCCAACCTGACCCTGCCCGAGTTCAAGAAGGTCGCCGAGATCCTGAACGCCAAGGGCGCGATCCCGATGATCGACATCGCCTACCAAGGCTTTGGCGACGGGCTGGAGGCGGACGCCGCCGGTGTGCGCCACGTCGTGTCCGCCTGCCCCGAGTCGCTGGTGGCCGCGAGCTGTTCCAAGAACTTCGGCATCTACCGCGAACGCGCGGGCGTTCTGATGGCGATTCAGGAAGACGCCGCGAAGACCGCCGTTGCGCAGGGCACGCTGAACCACCTGAACCGCCAGAACTTCTCGTTCCCGCCGGACCACGGCGCGCGGCTGGTGGGCATGATCCTTGCCGACGACGCGCTGAAGGCCGACTGGATGGCCGAGCTGGAAGAGATGCGCCTTGGGATGCTGAAGCTGCGCGAGCAGCTGGCCGAGGAACTGCGCAAGCTGACCGGGTCCGACCGCTTCGGCTTCATCGCGCAGCACCGCGGCATGTTCAGCCGCCTTGGCCTGACGCCCGAGCAGGTCGAGAAGATGCGCGAAGATCACGGCATCTACATGGTCGGCGACAGCCGCTTCAACGTGGCTGGCCTGAACGAAAAGACCGTGCCGCTGCTGGCCAAGGCCATCGCTGCCGTCGACAAGGTCTGAAGACAGGCGGCCCGATCTTCCAGCAGATCGTGCGCGGCAGGAATTTCTGATGGTTCCTGCCGCACCCTGCCCTTTACATATTCTATTTGAAGAATACGTACTCCTCCAACACTGATACGGAGGACTACCGATGTTCACACGAGAAAGCCCGTCGACGGGGCCGAACTCGCCCCGCGTGGTCGGTTTCTACGAAAAGGCCTCTGGCAGCGTGCAGTACGTTGCCATCGACGATGCCACCAAAAAGGCCGCGCTGATCGACGTCGTGCTCGATTTCGACCCCGCGCATGGCCGCACCCGCACCGACAGCGCCGCAGAGATCCTGGACTTCGTGAAGGCCGAAGGGCTGACCGTCGAGTGGATTCTCGACACGCACCCCCACGCCGATCACATGATGGCGTCCGCGTGGCTCAAAGAGCAGACAGGCGCCCCCGCCGCCATCGGCGAAAAGGTCCGCGACATCGCGAAGCTGTGGGAAGGTATTTATCATACCCCCGGCGCGTTCGATCCGGACCGCGACTTTGACCGCCTGTTCGCCGATGGCGACAGTTTCACGCTGGGAAACCTGTCCGTGAAGGTGATGCTGTCCCCCGGACACACGCTGGGCTCGATCACCTATGTGATCGGCGATGCGGCCTTCGTCCACGACACCTTTATGCACGTCGACAGCGGCACCTCGCGTGCCGACTTCCCCGGCGGCTCGTCGGCCGAACTGTACGATTCGCTGATAGCGATCCTGTCGCTGCCCGACGAGACCCGCCTGTTCATCGGCCACGATTATCCGCCGGTCGGTGACCGCGAGGACCCGGCATGGGAAGCGACCGTGGCCGACCACCGGGCGAACAACACCCATGTCGGCGGCGGCACGTCGAAGGCCGAGTATTGCAAGCTGCGCGACGACCGCGACGCGACGCTGGACCTGCCAGATCGGATGCTGTTCGCGCTTCAGGTCAACCTGCGTGGCGGGCGGCTTCCGCCGGCCGAGGCGGACGGTAATTCGTACTTCAAGATCCCCGCGAACTCGTTCTGATCCAACTTTCGAAAGGACCCAAAGATGAAAACCGAAACCGTTGACGGCGGCACCATCGAGACTTGGACGCCGCAAGAGGTCTGGGACGCATACTCGCGGGGCAAGATCGCCCTGATCGACGTGCGGACGCCTCAGGAATACATGCTGGAACACGTCGAAGGCGCGCTGCTTCTGCCGATGCCCTTCTTCGATTCGGAAAAGCTGCCGTCGCAGGAAGGCAAACGACTGGTGCTGTACTGTGGATCCAGCGCGCGGTCTGGCCGAATTGCATCGGCCTGTGCGGCGAAGGGCCTTGCGCCGGTCACCCACATGGAAGGCGGATTCGCCGCGTGGAAACAGGCGGGTTTGCCTTACATGGGCACCGACATGGCCTCCGGCGCACCGAAGCGGGTTCCCGGCAAACAGGACTGACGACCAGCCTTGGTCCGGCCCGCGCGGTTTGGCTCCGCCGCAAAGAAAAAGCCCGGGCGCGAACGCCCGGGCAGTCGTCTCAGACTGACAGGAAGGGAAGTCAGCCTTTCGAGAACTCGGGGTATGCTTCCATACCCAGCTCAGCCATATCGAGACCGTTGATCTCGTCTTCCTCGCTCACCCGGATGCCGACGATGGCTTTCAGGATGAACCAGACGACCAGGCTGACCACGAAGGTGAACACACCGTAGGCGATGATGCCGGTCAGCTGCGTGCCGAGGCTGGCTTCGCCGTAGAAGATCACCGCGATGGTGCCCCAGATACCGGCGCACAGGTGAACCGGGATGGCGCCGACGACATCGTCGATCTTCAGCTTGTCCAGCATCGGGACGGCGAAGACCACGATGATACCGCCGACAGCACCGATCCACAGCGAGCCGAACAGGGTCGGGGCCAGCGGTTCGGCCGTGATGGACACCAGACCGGCCAGAGCGCCGTTCAGGACCATCGTCAGGTCGACCTTCTTGTACATCACCTGCGTCAGGATCAGCGCCGCGACGGCACCGGCTGCAGCAGCCATGTTGGTGTTCGCGAAGATCCGCGACACGTCGGACACGTCACCGACGGTGCCCATTGCCAGCTGCGAACCGCCGTTGAAGCCGAACCAGCCGAGCCACAGGATGAACGTGCCGAGCGTGGCCAGAGCCAGGTTCGAACCGGGCATCGGGTGGACTTGGCCGCTGCTGGTGTATTTGCCGATACGCGGGCCAAGGACGATGGCGCCTGCCAGAGCCGCCCAGCCGCCGACCGAGTGCACGACCGTCGAGCCGGCGAAGTCGGAGAAGCCCATTTCAGACAGCCAGCCGCCGCCCCACTGCCACGAGCCCGAGATCGGGTACATGACGCCGGTCAGGATGATGACGAAGAACAGGAAGGGCCACAGCTTGATACGTTCGGCCAGAGCGCCCGACACGATCGAGGCGGTGGCGGCAACGAACACCAGCTGGAAGAAGAAGTCCGAACCGATCGACGCATAGTCCAGCGCCGCATCGGCGGCATCGACGCCAACCGGATCCAGCACGGTGGTGCTGAAGAACGGACCGACCCAGCCAGCCATGATCCAGCCGTCGCCCGGGTACATCAGGTTGAAGCCGATCAGCCAGTACATGATAGCCGCGAACGAGTAGAGAGCGATGTTCTTGGTCATCTGCATCGCGACGTTCTTCGAGCGGACAAGGCCGCCTTCGAGCATCGCAAAGCCAGCGGCCATGAAGAACACCAGGAAGCCGCCCATCATGAACAGCAGGGTGGTCATGATGTAGGGGCCGATTTCGTCGAAGCCCGGCGCGACCGCCTCTACGGCTTCTTCGGCCTCTTGGGCGAAGCCCAGCACCGGCAGCGCGATCAGCGCAGCGGCGATGGGAAGAGTCTTGTTAAGTTGCATGTTCGTAATTCCCCTCTGTGCGGCGCTCAGAGCGCGTCCTCGTTGGTTTCGCCCGTGCGCACGCGGATCGCGCTGGCCACGTCGAGAACAAAGATCTTGCCGTCGCCGATTTTGTCGGTCTTGGCGGTGGACTGGATCGTTTCAACGACCTGGTCGGCCATCGAGGCCGGGACCACGATCTCTAGCTTCACCTTCGGCACGAAGTTCACGGCGTATTCGGCGCCGCGGTAGATTTCGGTATGACCCGACTGCGAGCCGAAGCCCTTGATTTCAGTTACCATCATGCCGCGCACGCCGATGGCGGTGAGCGCTTCGCGCACCTCCTCCAGCTTGAACGGCTTGATTGCTGCAATGATGAGTTTCACTGTCTTCACCCTTCCGATTGGCAGGTTGACCCTGCAAGGATTCCACGCCGCTCACAAAGCGGTGCACGGGCTGGTGATACAATCCGAAGCGCCAGAATTAACGACGTCTAAACAGGCGTGTTGCACATTTTTTGCACGTTTTTCAGAAATTGCCCTAAAAATGTGCGCTTAAAAAACACGTTCCTTTGACGCCGCGGCGTCTCCACATCTGCCGCTATCGCAGCTATTCTGCGCAAAACAACGACAATCGAGTAGCAGTAGACCAATCTGATGAGCGGGAACGGACGCAAGACGCCGCCCCTCGTGGCCGACAAGCGGACACGGGCGGCCGCGAAGCCGACGAAGGGCCGGACTCCGACCCGAGGGAAGGTTTCCAAGCGCGGCAAGGCAAAGCCCACCAAGCGAACCGGACGGCGCGGTGGCGGCGGCGGTCGCGGCGGAATCCTCGGGTTCTTCCGGTCGATCTTTCGCTGGATATTTCGTCTTCTGTTCAAGGCCTTCGCGGCTGGGGCGACGGTGGTCGTGCTGATCGTCGGGATCGCGACCTACTACTTCTATTCCACGCTACCGCCGCTCGAAGACCTGCTGGACGGGCGCACCCGTGGTTCGGTCACGATGCTGGATCGCTACGGCGAGGTTTTCGCGTGGCGCGGCGACCAGTTCGGCGGCCAAGTCACCGCCGAAACGGTGGCTCCGGTGCTGAAGAACGCCGTCGTCGCGACAGAGGACAAGCGGTTCTACCGCCACCTCGGCGTCAGCCCACGCGGCATCGCCAGCGCCATCGCGATCAACCTGCGCGAAGGCCGCAGCCCGCTTTCCGGTCACGGCGGCAGCACGATCACCCAGCAGGTCGCGAAACTGCTGTGCCTTGGCGTGCCCTTCGACAGAGACACGTGGGAGACCGAGGCCGAGTACGAGACCGACTGTCGGCGCGGCACGCTGTGGCGCAAGATCAAGGAAATGCCATACGCCTTCGCGCTGGAGGCAAAGTACTCGAAAGACGAGATTCTGACCGTCTACCTGAACCGCACCTATATGGGTGGCGGCGCTTACGGCTTCGAAGCCGCATCGCAGCGGTACTTCGGCAAGGGCGCCGCACAGGTGAACGCGTCCGAGGCGGCGATGCTCGCGGGGCTTCTGACGGCCCCCAGCCGCTATGCGCCGACCTCGAACCTCGAACGCTCGCAGGAACGGGCCAGCGTGGTTCTGCGCCTGATGCATGAACAGGGCTACCTGACGGATGCCGAGTTTGCGCATTCCTCCGGCGCGCCCGCGATGCTGTCGGCAGCGGCCGAGGCGCGTGCGGGCGGATACTTCGCCGACTGGGTGATGGATTCGGGCCCGGGCTTCCTGACCCGCGAGACCACCGAAGACGTTGTGATCCGCACCACCTTCGACCAGCGCATCCAGACCGCTGCCGAAACCGGCCTGAGCGCGGTCTTCGACGCGAAGGTGAAGGAAGGGTCAGAAGCGCAGGCGGCCATCGTGATCATGTCGGCGGACGGCGCCGTTCGCGCCGTGGTGGGCGGCCGCAAATTCACGGGCATCTCGGGCCAGTTCAACCGCGCCATCATGGCCAAGCGACAGTCCGGGTCCGCGTTCAAACCCTTCGTCTACGCCACCGCGCTGGATCTGGGCTACCGGTTCGACGATTACGTGCTGGACGCTCCTCTGACGATCAACGTGCCCGGATCGGGCCCTTGGTCGCCGCGCAACTACACCCGCGAGTTCTATGGCGAGGTCACCCTGACCGAGGCGCTGGCCCGGTCCCTGAACACCGCAGCGGTGCGGCTGTCCGAGGCGGTCGGTCGCGACAACGTGCGCCACGTCGCCGAGGACTTCGGCATTGTCTCCGACCTTGCCGTGGGCCCGGCGCTGGCGCTTGGCACGTCCGAGGTCAGCCTGCTGGAGATCACCGGCGCCTATGCCGGCATCCTGAACGGCGGCAGCTCGGTGAAACCCTACGGCCTGATCGACCTGCGGCTGGTCGGCGACGACGCCCCGCTGATGGACCAGTCCGGCGGGCTGGGCGAACGCGTGATTTCGGAACAGGCGGCGCGGCAGCTGATCTACATGATGACCAAGGTCATCGAATTCGGGTCCGGCGGTCGCGCACAGCTTCCGGGGCGCGAGGTTGCGGGCAAGACAGGCACGACGCAGGCCAACCGCGACGCATGGTTCATCGGGTTCACCGCGGATTATGTCGCGGGCGTCTGGATGGGCTACGACGACAACACGCCGCTGTCGGGCGTCACCGGCGGCGGACTGCCCGCAGAGATCTGGGGCGAGGTTATGGGACGCGTCCACGAAGGACTGCCCGCACAGCCGCTTCCGAT
This sequence comes from Psychromarinibacter halotolerans, assembly GCF_029168315.1. Taxonomy (NCBI): domain Bacteria; kingdom Pseudomonadati; phylum Pseudomonadota; class Alphaproteobacteria; order Rhodobacterales; family Paracoccaceae; genus Psychromarinibacter; species Psychromarinibacter halotolerans. Next base: position 706,399 of record NZ_JARGYD010000002.1, on the reverse strand, counting down.
GATCGACCCGACGACGCTTCCGCCGCGCACGCCGCCGCCGGGGCAGGTTCAGAACCCGCCGCCGGGGCAGCCCAACAACGGCAACGGCGGCGACACGATGGCCGACAGAATCATCAACGACGTCCTCGACTCGATCTTCGGCACACCGAACCGCTAACGAAAAAGGCCCGCCAAACGGCGGGCCTTTCTGTATCCAATGTCCGGCAGATCTGCTTAGCCGTCAGCCGCCGGCTTGAAGCGCCGCTGTCACCTGCCCCACGTCGCCGCGATAGCGGTCCAGCAGTGCGCCGATCTCTTCCCGCTCGGTCAGCAGCATCGAAATGCCCTCGACGTCGAGGTTGAAGAACAGCGGCCGACCGGTGCGGTCCGACACGTAAAAGGTCACGTTGAACGGCGCCTGACCGGGCAGGTCGGCGGTGGCGCGAACCTCGACCCAGTTCTTCACGGCGTTGGCGCTGCGCACATTCACCGTGCCGCCCTGAAACTCGCGGAACCGGCGTCCGTATTTGGCCGTCAGATAGCGGCTGAACGCACTGGAGAACGCCGAACGTTCCGCAGCGGACGCGCCGCGTGCCGCCGGGCCCAACGCGTAGGCCGCGATATAGGACTGGTCGGCGTAGCGGTTGAAGATGTTCTGAAACTGCGAAATCAGCTGCGCCTCTGACCCGCCTCCGGCGATCGCGCGGTTGATGTCGGCAACGGCTTGGTCAACCAGCCCCTGCGCCGCGCCGGTCGAAAGGGCGAAAGCCCGACCGGAGAAGAGCGGCAGTGCGGCCAGCCCAGCAACGATGGAACGTCGTGTGATCTGAACCATACTAGAATCCTTCGGTATCAAGCGCGAAGGGATCAATTTCCTCCGCCTCTACGGTCTGACCTAGCTGGAATCTGCGATTTTGCAAATAAAGCAAACGTGTCGCGGCATAGCTGTCGGCGCTGGTTTGCAGCAGTTCGTTGATCTCGTCGCCATATTCCGCCAGCTCGGTGAAGCCCTGAACGATGCCGGCGGACGACACGACGTATTTCTCGGGCGCGGCGACCGCATAGCCCACCGGGTTCAGGAAGAAATCGACCACAGTCCCCGCCGTATCGCGCGAGGTCGACGGGCCAAGCAGCGGCAATTCGACATAAGCGCCTTCCGCAGCCCCCCAGGTGTGCAAAGTTTCGCCGAAGTCGGTCGGCCGTTCCGGCAGGCCCCAAGCGGTGGCGGGATCGAACAGCCCGGCGATGCCGAATGTCGTGTTGATCAGGAACCGCATCCCGTTGTGCGCCGCATCTTCGGCATTCGCCTGCAGGATGTCGTTCACCACCAGACGAGGGCTGTCGAGGTTGCCCGCGAAATTGCCCAAGGTCTTGAGGAAAAAGCCCTTCTTGCGGGGAGGCGCCCCCTCGGGACGGGGCTTTGTAAAGATGCCGGCAACGCCCTTGTTGAACTCGTGAACCGCGCGGTTCTGCGTTTCATAGGGATCGTTGATCGTCTCGGTGATCTCGGGCGCAGCACATGCCTGAACAAGGACCGTGGCGGCAAGAACCGTGGCTAAACGCAGGGAAAGCATGGTTTTCATGGCGAATTCCGGTACAACATGAACTCGTTTTGCAGGTCGTTTACACATAGTACAAGACGACAACCGGGACAGATGATAAAGACCCGCTGCATTGTGATGTGACCAATTGGCGACAACGCCATATGGCGACGAAAAAAACATAGGTAAGATCAGAAAATGCGGCAAGGCGATCCCGATCAAGGCCTGAAGGAACTGCGCGCGGCTCGGGCGGAAAACCGCCCGCTTTTCATATTCGTGGGCGTCTTCAGCTTTTTCGTCAACCTGCTGATGCTGACCGGCCCCCTGTTCATGCTTCAGGTCTATGACCGAGTGCTTGGCAGCCGGTCCGAGGCAACGCTGCTGGCGCTGTTCCTTGTGATGGCGTTCCTGTTCCTGATGATGGGCCTGCTGGACTTTGTCCGCGGTCGCGTGCTGGCCCGGATCGGCGCCCGCTTCCAAGCCAAGCTGGACCGCCGGGTGTTCGAAGCCGTCGTGCGCAAGGCGTCCCTGACCCACGGCCCGAACCAATCCGCCGGCGCCCTGCGCGACCTAGAAGCGGTGCAGCGCCTGCTAGCATCGCCCGTCTTCGCGGCCCTGTTCGACATTCCGTGGGCGCCGGTGTTCCTTGCCGGGATCGCCCTGTTCCACCCGTGGCTGGGCGCGCTGGCGGTCGGCGGCGGCGCGATCTTGATCTTCATCACGATCCTCAACCAGGTCCGCACGAAAGAACCGGTCCAAAGCAGCAACATGGCAACCGCGCAGGCCGAGCATATGGCCGAACAGATCCGGTCCGAGGCGGAATTGATCCGCGCGCTGGGGATGCAAAGCAGCGCATTCAGCCGCTGGAACATCGCGCGTGAGAAATCGCTGAACGAAGGTCTGCTTTCCAGCGACCGCACCGGCGGGTATTCGGTGCTGTCCAAGACGTTCCGCCTGTTCCTACAATCCGCCATGCTGGGCCTTGGCGCCTATCTGGTCCTGACCGAAGGTCTGACGCCCGGCGCGATGATCGCCTCGTCGATCCTGATGGGCCGGGCGCTTGCCCCTCTCGATCTGGCAATCGGCCAATGGCCGTCGATCCAGCGCGCGATGAAGGGCTGGCGCACGCTCAGCGAGCTTCTGAACGAGATCCCGCAAGAGCGTCCGCGCACCCCCCTGCCCGCCCCGGCCGCGAAACTGACGGCGGACCAGCTGACCGTGGTACCGCCGGGCGAACAGCTGGCAACGCTGCGCCTTGTGAATTTCACGCTGGAACCCGGTCAGGCGATGGGTGTTATCGGCCCGTCCGGGTCCGGCAAGTCCACCTTGGCGCGCGCGATCACCGGCGTGTGGCGTCCCGCTGGCGGCAAGATCCGTCTGGATGGCGCGTCGCTGGACAACTACGACCCGGACGTTCTGGGCAGCTACATCGGTTACCTGCCCCAGCGCGTTCAGCTGTTCGACGGCACCATCACCGACAACATCGCCCGCCTCAGCCTGTCCCCGGACCCTGAGGCGGTCGTCGTCGCGGCGAAACGGGCAGCGGCGCACGAGATGATCCTGAAGCTGCCCGACGGCTATGACACCCGCGTCAGCGCCGGTGGCGGTCGCCTGTCGGGCGGGCAGATCCAGCGTATCGGCCTTGCACGTGCGATGTACGGCGAACCCAAGGTGCTGGTGCTGGACGAGCCGAACTCGAACCTCGACAACGAGGGGTCCGTCGCGCTGAACCAAGCGATCCGCGCGATCAAGGCGGACAAGCGGTCGGTGATCATCATGGCCCACCGCCCCGCCGCTATCGAGGAATGCGATACGCTTCTGGTGCTGGACGGCGGCACTCGCCGCGCCTTTGGGCCGCGCGATTCGGTGATGAAGGAAGTCCTGCAGAACTACAGGCAGGTCGTGCAGAACGCAGGACCGGGAGGCACGGTATGAGCCAGACAAAAATCCAGATCGGCGGCGCGCCGTCCGGCGGCGGAAGCGGCGGCGGCAACAAGGGCGGGCCGATCTCGGCCAAGCGGTATCTATGGCTGGGCGCCTTGATCCTGCTTGTTCTGGTCGGCGGGTTCGGCGGCTGGGCCGTGTTCTCGCAACTGGCGGGCGCCGTGGTCGTGGGCGGTCAGGTCGAGGTCGATCAGAACCGGCAGGTGGTCCAGCACCCCGACGGCGGCGTCGTCGCCGAGATTGCGGTGGACGAAGGCGATTTCGTCGAAGCGGGCGACATCCTTCTGCAACTTGACCCGACACTTCTGCGGTCGGAACTGGCCATCGTCGAAAGCCAGCTTTTCGAACTGATGGCGCGTCGCGGGCGGCTGGATGCCGAACGGGACGAGGCGGAAGAGATCGTGTTCGACGAGGAACTTGTCGCGATCGCCGAGAACCGCCCCGAGGTTCAGGAACTGATCGACGGTCAGAGAAACCTGTTCGAAGCGCGCCGCGAGACGATGGCCCGCGAGATCGAGACCCTCGAGAAACGCCGCCGTCAGATCGAAACCCAGATCACCGGGATCGAATCGCAGCAGACTTCGATGGAACGGCAACTGGGCCTGATCACGGTCGAGCTTGATAACCAGCGCGGCCTGCTTGAAAGCGGCCTGACGCAGACGGCCACGGTGCTGAACCTTGAACGCGAACACGCCGACCTGACGGGCCGTCAGGGCGAGATGGTCGCGGAACAGGGCCTTGCGCAGGAACGCATCACCGAGATCGAGCTGGAAATCCTCAAGCTGGGCACGGGTCGCCGCGAAGAGGCGATCACCCAGCTGCGCGACCTGCAGTTTCGCGAACTGGAACTGGCGGAACAGCGGCGGTCGCTGCTGGAACGTCTGTCGCGGCTGGACATCCGCGCGCCGGTGTCGGGCATCGTCTATGGCAAGACCGTGTACACGCCCCGGTCGGTGATCCGCCCGGCCGACCCGGTCATGTACCTGATCCCGCAGGACCGGCCGCTGATCATCGCGGTGCGCGTCTCTCCGACCGACATCGACAAGGTGTACCCGGGTCAGGACGTGCGGATCCGGTTCTCGGCCTTCGACAGCCGCACCACCCCCGAACTGACCGGCGTGGTGACGCTTTTGTCCGCCGACTCCTTCGTCGATGAGAACGCAGGCGTCGCCTATTACCGGGCCGAGATTCAGCTGCCCGAGGACGAACTGGGCAAACTGCCCGAGACGCTGCAACTGATCCCCGGCATGCCGGTCGAGGCGTTCCTTCGGACCGAGGATCGCAGCCCGATGAACTATTTCGTGCAGCCGCTGGCGACCTACTTCGCCCGCGCCTTCCGCGAAAGCTGACAGCCCGGCGGGGCCCGGCAAGACCCGCGCGGCGCCCTGCCGCGCGGTCAGCCGATCTTACTGAACGAATTCGACCCGGGCGGCGCGTCGGGCGTTTCCATCGGCGCCGCGCATGGACTAGGTTGCGCGTGAATCCAGACAGGAGCGCCCGATGACCGGAAAGATCGAAACCCGCCTTGCAGAGCTTGGGGTCACGCTGCCCGACGCCCCCGCCCCCGCCGCCAACTACGTGCCGTGGGCGGTCGATGGCGACACGGTCTGGGTCTCTGGCCAGATCTCTGCCGGGCCGGACGGCATGATCACCGGCAAGCTTGGCGAAGATCTTGACGTCACCGCAGGCGCCGCCGCGGCGCGCGCTTGTGCGATCAGCCTGCTGGCGCAGGTCAAGGTCGCGCTCGGCGGCGATCTCGACCGGCTGGACCGCGTGCTGAAGCTGACCGGCTTCGTGAACTCGACGCCGGACTTCATCGACCAACCCAAGGTCATCAACGGCGCGTCTGACTTCCTTGTCGAGGTGCTGGGCGACAGCGGCCGTCACACCCGCTCGGCGGTGTCCGCCGCCTCGCTGCCGCTGGGTGTCGCGGTCGAGATCGAAGGCATCTTCAAGATCCGATGACCCGGTCCCCGTCCCTTCCGCCGGCCTTCCTGCGCGCGCCCATCGCCCACCGTGGCCTGCACGACGCGGACCAAGGTGTCCCCGAGAATTCGCGCGCGGCCTTCACGGCCGCCATCGCGGGCGGCTACGGGATCGAACTGGACCTGCAGATGTCGTCGGACGGCACGGCGATGGTGTTCCACGATTACGACCTGTCCCGCCTGACCGGCGCCGATGGCAAACTGCGCGACCGCACCGCCGCGGAGCTGTCGCGCATCCAACTGCTGACCAATGGCGAAGGCATCCCTACGCTGGCAGAGGTTCTGACCCTTGTCGCAGGGCGCGCGCCCCTGCTGATCGAAATCAAGGATCAGGACGGCGCGATGGGTCCCGACACCGGCCAGCTAGAGGCCGCGACGGCGCGTGACCTTCAGGGCTATCAGGGTCCGGTCGCACTGATGTCGTTCAACCCGCACGCGGTCGCGGCGGTTGCCACGGCGGCGCCGGACATTCCGCGCGGCCTGACGACCTGCGCTTACGATCCCGCCGACTGGCCCGAACTGACGGTCGAGACCTGCGAACACCTTCGGGCCATCCCGGACTATGATCGCACCGGATCAAGCTTCATCAGTCATCAGGGCAACGACCTTCGCAACCCCCGCGTGGCCGAGCTGAAGGCGGGCGGTGCGGCCATCCTGTGCTGGACGATCCGCAGCCCCGAACAAGAGGCCACCGCCCGCACCGTCGCCGACAACGTGACCTTCGAAGGCTATGCCGCAAAATCGTCAGGGGCCTGACCGCCCTTGACGCTGCGCCGCGGCGGCCCAATTCTAGGGACAATCGCGGACAGGACTTTATGCGCGAAACCCGCATCGACATCGACTTGCACGGAAGCCTCGCCGAGATCCCGGCAGAGGACTGGGACGCCTGTGCCTGCCCCGAGGCGGCGGACGGCGGACGCCCCGACGACCCGTTCACCACCCACCGCTTCCTGCTGGCGCTGGAAAGATCCGGCTCGGTCGGGCCCGGCACCGGCTGGCAGCCGCGCCACGTCACCGCGAAGATGGACGGCGAAACCATCGCCTGCGCGCCGATGTACGCCAAGGGCCACAGCCAGGGCGAATACATCTTCGACCATTCGTGGGCGCATGCCTATGAAAACGCGGGCGGCCGGTACTATCCCAAGCTGCAGATCGCGGTTCCCTTCACCCCCGCCACCGGCCGCCGCCTGCTGACCCGGCCGGGGCTGGAAGAGATGGGCCAGTCCGCCCTGATCCAAGGCGCGGTGCAGCTTGCGTCCGAGAACCGGCTGTCGTCGGTCCACGTCACCTTCTGCACCGAGGCCGAGGCCAAGGCCGGCGACGAGATGGGGCTGATGCACCGCCTGTCGGACCAGTTTCACTGGCTGAACCACGACTACGCGGATTTCGACGCCTTCCTTGCCGACCTGTCCTCGCGCAAGCGCAAAAACATCCGCAAGGAACGGCAACAGGCGCAGAACTTCGGCGGCGAGATCATCGCGCTGACGGGCGACGCCATCGAGCCCGAGCATTGGGATGCCTTCTGGCGGTTCTATCAGGACACCGGCAGCCGCAAGTGGGGCTCGCCCTATCTGACGCGCGATTTCTTCCACGAGGCGCAAGAGACGCTGCGGGACGACATCCTGCTGGTCTTGGCTGTGCGCGAGGGCCGCTATGTCGCCGGGGCGCTGAACTTCATAGGGCGCAAGACCCTGTACGGACGGTACTGGGGCTGCACCGAGCATCACCCCTGCCTGCACTTCGAACTGTGCTACTATCAGGCCATCGACTACGCCATCGCCAACGGGCTTTCCCGGGTCGAGGCGGGCGCGCAGGGCGAACACAAATTGGCCCGAGGTTACCTGCCCACACAGTGTCATTCTTTGCATTGGATCGCGGATGAGGGTTTCCGTCGCGCCGTTGCGGAATATCTCGACGCTGAACGGGCCGCCGTCGACAACGAGATCGAGGTGCTGACAAGCTACGGCCCGTTCCGACAAGAGAACCGCGAGGAACAGGAATGACCGACAAACTGACCGAAACCGAGCGCGCGGAACAGCTTGCGCCCCTGCTGGCCGCGGGATGGACCGAGGCCGAGGACCGCGATGCCATTTCCAAGACCTTCGAGTTCAAGAATTTCGTCGAGGCGTTCGGCTTCATGACGCGCGCCGCGCTGTGGGCCGAGAAGCTGAACCACCACCCCGAGTGGTTCAACGTCTACAAGACGGTCGAGGTGACGCTGTCCACCCATGACGCGGGTGGCCTGTCGGCACTGGATATCAAGATGGCAAGCAAAATGGACGAACTGGCATGAACCTCGACAGCTTCCTAAGCCTTCAGATCTCTGAAGGCGTGACCGTTGGCGACGTTCTGACCGTCGACTTCCTTGCATCCGTGCTGGGCAACGTGGTGTCGGCTGTCGTCATCCTGCTGCTGGGCTTCGTGATCGGCGGCTGGGCCGCGCGACGGATTCGCAAGCTGGGCGAGCGGCACGAGAAACTGGACGGCATGCTGTTCAACTTCCTCGGTTCGATCGCGCGCTACGCGATTCTCGGGATCACGGTGATCTTCGTCTTGAACCGGTTCGGGCTTGAAACCACGTCGCTGGTGGCCGCCCTTGGTGCCGCCGGTCTGGCCATCGGCCTTGCGCTGCAAGGCACCCTGTCGAACGTCGCGGCGGGCGTGATGATCATCCTGTTCCGCCCGATCAAGGTCGGCGATTTCGTCGAGATCGCGGACGAGATGGGCACCGTGAAGGACGTGTCGCTGAACTATACAGAGCTTGCGTCGCTGTCGAACACACAGGTCATCATCCCGAACGCGCAAGTCTGGGGCAACACGATTGAGAACTACTCGGTCTATCCCACCCGGCGGGCGGAATGGACGTTCGGTGTGTCTTACGACGCGGACCTGAAGCTGACGGAAAAGACCATCCTCGACACGATCATGGCCGATCCGCGCGCCAAGTCCGACCCCGAGCCGTTCATTCAGGTGAACAACCTCGGCGACAGCTCGGTCGATTTCCTTGTGCGGGTGTGGGTCGATGCGGGCGATAACTTCGCCTTCCAGACCGACATGAAGCGCAAGGTCAAAGAAGCACTGGACGACGCCGGTATCGAGATCCCGTATCCCTACCGCACCGTGGTCATGGCGGGTGGCGAAGCCCCGGCGGATGCGCAGGGGTCAAGCGCCGCATAGCAGCTGCCACGGCGGCCGCCTTTCCTCTGTCCGACTGTCGGTCTAGGAAGCCGGGGCAATACACTCCGGACAGGTTCCTTCCTTGCCCCGCACGCTTCCGCCGTTCCAAACCGTCACCACAGGCTTCGTCGTCGCCGTCGTCGGCTTCTTCAGCTCATTCCCGATCCTGTTGCAGGGCATCCGTGCGATGGGCGCAGACGATGCGCAGGCCGCGTCGGGCTTGATGTTCGCCGCATTGGCGATGGGGCTGGCGGGGCTGGTCCTTAGCTTCGTCAGCCGCATCCCGGCCAGCGTCGCATGGTCGACGCCCGGCGCGGCGCTGCTGGCATCCACCGTGGTGCCCGAGGGGGGCTTCGCGGTGGCGGTCGGCGCATTCCTGTTCGCGGGAGTCCTGACGTTGGTGGCGGGGCTGTATCGCCCACTGGGGCGGCTGACCACGTCGATCCCGGCGCCGCTGGCGCAGGCGATGCTGGCGGGCGTGTTGCTGGGCCTGTGCCTTGCGCCGTTCCGTGCGCTGGCCGAGGTTCCGCTGACCGCGCTGCCGATCCTTGTCACATGGTTCGTCGTCAGCCGGTGCAACCGCACCTTCGCGGTCCCCGCAGCGGTGCTGGTGGCCTTCGCGCTGACCGTGATCGAACAGGGCTACACCGTGCCATTGCCGGACAGCCTGCTGACCGTTCCGCAGTTCGTTATGCCGCAGTTCGAGCTATCCGCCCTACTAAGCATCGGCGTTCCGCTGTTCATCGTGACGATGGCCGCGCAGAACATTCCCGGCATCGCGGTGCTGCGCAGCTTCGGCTACGACCCTTCGGCCCCGCGCCTTTTGTCCGGCACCGCTATTGCCAGCATCCTGTCGGCCCCCTTCGGCGCGCCGCAGACCTGCGTGGCGGCGATCACGGCGGCGATGTGCAGCGATGCGGATTCGCACCCGGACCCGGCCCAACGCTGGTGGTCGGCGGTGATGGCCGGGCTGTTCTATTGCCTGTTCGGCCTGTTCGCCGCGGCGATCACCACGCTGGCCGCCGCCGCCCCACATCTGGCGGTCGAAACGCTGGCAGGCGTCGCGCTGCTGGGCGTCTTCGCCCACTCTGCCGGGGGCGCGCTGGAAAAACCCGAGACCCGCGAAGCCGCCGCGGTGACGTTCCTTGTCACCGCGTCCGGCATCACGATCATCGGGCTAAGCGCCGCGGTCTGGGGCCTGCTGCTGGGCGGCCTTGTGCACGTGGCCACGCGGCTAAAGCGCCGCTGATCACGCCCGCGTCGCCCGCGCGGCGAAACATCCCTGCTGGGTCGGATCTCTCCGGGCGATCCGCTTCCTGCGCAAAAGGCAGCGCCTCAGCCGTTTTCGGCCAGCACGGTCCCGGCAAGGTACAGCGACCCGCAGATCAGGATGCGCGCGCCGGGCTCTAGCCGGGCGACCTCTTGCACCGCGTCCAGCACCGAATGCGCCTGCTCTGCCTCAAGCCCGGCCCGGCGCGCGGCCACGGCAGTTTCGGCGGCGGTCAGCGTGGCGCTGACACCATCGATGCTGACGGCGCGCAGCCCCTGCGCCAGATGCGCCATCGGGTGCAGATACCCCACCGGGTCCTTGGTGTTCAGCATCCCGCAGATCAGCCACAGCGGCTTTGGCGGCAGCTCTGCCAGCGTGCGCGCAAGCGTCTCGCCCGCCGCCGGGTTGTGACCGCCATCCAGCCAAAGCTCGGCCCCGGGCGCCGCTTCAACCAGGGGACCGCGCCGCAAACGCTGCATCCGGGCAGGCCACTCTGCATTCAGCAGCGCCGGTTCATACGCGCCTTCGCCCAGCCCAAGGTGGCGCAGCGCCATCAGGACCATGCCCGCGTTATCGACCTGATGGTGCCCCAGCAGCTTCGGCAGCGGCAGATCCAGCAGACCGTCCTCGTCCTGGAACACCAGCCGCCCGTGCTCGGTGGTGACGTGCCAGTGCTGACCGTGGATCAAAAGCGGAGCACCGACCTTCGCCGCCTGCCGCTCGATCACTTCCAGCGCCTCGTCCGCCTGCCGCCCCACCACGCAGGGCACGCCGGGCTTCAGGATGCCCGCCTTTTCGAAAGCGATCTCGGCCAGCGTTTCGCCAAGGTAGCTTTGGTGATCCATCGAGATCGGCGTGATCACGCACAGCGCGGGATCGACCACGTTGGTCGCGTCCAGCCGACCGCCAAGCCCAACCTCCATCAGCGTGAACTCCGCCGGGGTTCGCGCGAAGGCCAGCAGCGCCGCGCAGGTGGTGATCTCGAAATAGGTGATCGACTCGCCGCCGTTCGCCGCCTCGCACTCGTCCAGCACGTCGGTCAGCGCCGCTTCCGAAATCAGCTCTCCGGCCAGCCGGATGCGTTCGTGGAAGCGCACGAGATGCGGCGAGGTATAGGCATGGGCGCGCAGCCCGACGCCCTCGATCCCGGCGCGCAGCATGGCTTGGGTCGACCCCTTGCCATTCGTTCCGGCGACGTGGATCACGGGCGGCAGGCTGTCCTGCGGATCGCCAAGCGCGTGCAGCAGCCGCCACACCCGATCCAGCGTTAGGTCGATGATCTTCGGGTGCAGCGACATCATCCGTTCAAGGATGACGTCCGATGTCTGGGTGGTCACTCGGTCTTGGCCTCCGCGGCCGCCTCCGCTGCGGGCGCGACCGTCTCCTCCGGCTTCGGTTCTGCAAGCCCTGCCGTTCCATCCGGCGCGGGCAAGTCGCCGCGGACCGCGGGGCCAAGCCCCATCAGCATCCGGACGATGGTGATCAGCTCGTCGCGCATGTCCTTGCGGTGCGTCACGCGGTCAAGCATCCCGTGGTCCAGCAGGTATTCCGCACGCTGGAAGCCCTCGGGCAATTTCTCGCGGATGGTCTGCTCGATCACGCGGGGGCCCGCGAAGCAGATCAGCGCGTTCGGCTCGGCGATGTGCACGTCGCCCAGCATGGCATAGGACGCGGTGACGCCGCCGGTCGTCGGGTGCGTCAGCACCACGATATACGGCAGCCCGGCCTCTTTCAGCATCTCGACCGCGACCGTGGTGCGCGGCATCTGCATCAGCGACAGGATGCCTTCCTGCATCCGCGCGCCCCCGGCGGCCGAAAACAGGATCAGCGGCTGCTTCGCCTCGACCGCCCGTTCGGCGGCGGCGATGATGGCGTTGCCGACATACATCCCCATCGACCCGGCCATGAAGCTGAAGTCCTGCGCGGCACAGACCACGGGCGTGCGCCCGATCTCGCCCTGCGCGACAAGCATCGCCTCTTTCTCGCCGGTCTCGCGCTGCGCGGCGCGCATCCGTTCGGGATACCGTTTCTGGTCGCGGAATTGCAGCGGGTCGGTCAGCGGCTCCGGCACCGAAACCTCGGTGAACACACCGCCGTCGAACAGCGCCTCGAAGCGGGCGCGCGGCGTGATGTTCATGTGGTGGTCGCAGTTGGTGCAGACGTTCAGGTTGTCCGTCACCTCGCGGTGGAACAGCATCGTTCCGCACTCGGGGCACTTCGTCCAAAGGTTCTCGGGCGTCTCGCGGCGCGAGAACAGCGAGTTGATCTTGGGGCGGACGTAGTTCGAGATCCAGTTCATCGGGTGCCCTTGAGTGGCTATCGGGTCATCATTCCGGTCATGGCGTCAGATAGTCGGCGTCGCGACGAAATGCAATCAACGCGCAAGGAACCGCCGGGCAAGCCGCCACGCGACAAGCAGCGCGACGCAGTCGAACACCACCTGCCAGCCGCTGGTCCCCGGCAGAAAGGGCGTGCCGAACAGCGACAACCCGCTGATGTTGCCCTCGGTCGACAGGATCAGGATGGCGCCGGCGTTGTTGGTGAAATGCATCCCCCACGCGGCGCCCAGCGTGCCGGTGCGCGCGGTCAGGTCGGTGGCGATCAGCCCGAAGATGGTCGTCGCAAGCACAAGGTGCCATGTCTCTGTGCCCATCGCCGGATCGCTGTGCAGCAGGCCAAAGCCCACGGCGGGCACCACGCCCCAGATCAACGGGCTGCGGAACCGGGCCGCAAGCTGCTGCACGATATAGCCCCGGAACACGAGCTCTTCGGCGCCGGTCTGCAGCAGGACACCGGCCAGCCCCAGCGGCAGCAGCACCGCCCACTGGCCGAAAGCCACGTTGGGCGTCACGTCGTAAGCCAGCGCCCAGAAGACCAGCGCGCCCGCCTGCACCGCCGCCGTCGCAAGGGCAACCCGGCCAAAGTCGCGCGCGGCTTGGCGCAGCGGCCCGATCAGCGTTGCGATCCGACGCTGGTGCAGCACGGGCGCCAACAGCATCGGCGCCGCCGCCATCGCGATGAAGCTGCCCAGCAAAACCAGCGTTCCGAACGGTCGTTCCGAGCGGGTCGCGACATCGACCAGCCAAGAGGTCGACGCAACGCCCATCGCCGATCCAAGCAGGCTGAAATACAGCACCAGCCCGCCCGCATAGACGCCAAGCCCCAGGACAAGCCCGAGGATCAGCCGCCAAAGCTCGGGCCGCGCCCGCGCAGGTGCGACGTAGTCTTCGAAGGCTGTGCTGTCTGCTGGCATGGTCCCCCCGCGCCCGGGGACCGCGCGGGCCGCTTGTTTCGGGCGTTCCGATTTCCTATCCCGGTCGGTACCGCATTTGCAACGGGAGCCGGCACATGCCCACGACCTCGACACGGCTGCACCGCCTGATCGCCGGGCTGGCGCTTGTTTCGCTTACCGCCTGCGGTGGCGGAGCGGGACTGGCGAACCTTACGGACGGTCTGGGCGCAGGCCTGTCGCGTACCCCGCCAAAGTCGGTCGACGTGGCGCGCGGCGCGGTCACCGTCAGCGGGCCGCAAGGATATTGCGTCGACCGCGCCGGAAGCCGGTTGCGGGCGGAAACCCCGTTCGTGCTGCTGGGCGCCTGCGCCTCGATCGCGCGGGACCGCAGCGCCGGACGGCCGTTGCAGCAGGGTCTTTTGACGGTCGCGGTGTCGCCACCGGACGGCGGGCCCGGTTTCGCCGCGACGCTGCCGCAGCTTGAAACCTTTCTGTCGTCGCCCGCCGGGCGCGCGGCGCTGGCCCGCGACGGGCTTGATACCTCGGTCGAGGTGCTGGAGACCCGGCGCGAGGGCGAGGCCTTGCTGATCCGTCTGCGCGACACCAGCGCCACCGCGCTGCCCGGCACCGAAGCGACCTATTGGCGCGGCCTGTTCGAGGTGAACGGACACCTTGTGACCGCGTCGGTCATGAGTTTCGCGAACCAGCCGATGGCGCCGGACCTTGCGGTCGCGACGCTGCGCGGGGTGATCGCAGAGACCCGGCGCGCCTCTGTCGCGGGCTGAAATGCAGCAATCCCGATCGTTTCCCGCGCTTTGCGGGTCGTCGGCCTTTTTCTTGGCCGGATTATCTGTTTCTAAACAGGGAACAACCAAGACTTCCGCTCTGCGGCTGAGACGAAGGCGAACGGTTTGGGCAGGATCACCGACACCATACGGCACCAGGCCGCGCTGCGGCGGTGGACCCGCGCGGCGCGTCGGGCCGAGTCGGTGGATCTTGGCACCTTGCGTGACATGCGGGCCCGTGCGCGGGAACTGCGGCGGCGGCTGAACAAGGTGCTGTACATCGCCGAGGAACGGCTGACGCTGCCGCTGATCGGGTCTGACGCGATCCAGAAACCGCTTCATTGCGACTGGTGGTATCGCCCCGAACTGTGGCGCGGGCAGGTGCAGCCGCCGGGCCTTGTCGCGGTCGACAGCAAGACCGAGTACGGCGAAGAGGTTAAGGTGTTCCACGACTGCCGCGTCAGCGAACTGACCCTTCGGCAGGTCCGCAACACCCGCGAAAGCGACCTTGCCCCGTTCGGCCTGCGGATGGACGTGTTCCGGTTCGACGGATCGTTCCTGTCTTTGGTCGTGGAATTGCCCGAAGACTCGGTGCAGGGGCTGGAACGGCGGCACATCGTGCGGATGACCACCGTGGTCGAGGCAGAGAAACCGCTGGAGATCTTCGCGCGGCTGAACATCAAGAACGGCCCGAACGTCGAACAGATCGTCCGCGAACTGCCGATCACCGCGACCGAAGCGGACGAGGTGAACGTCGAGTTCGACCTTGCCTACACCAAGATGAACGAAAAGCGGGTCGAGCGTATGTGGCTGGACCTGATCTTCGAGGGCGCGCAGATGAACCAGATCCTTTTGCGCGATCTTGCCCTGACCCGTCGGCCGCGGGCCGAGATATGAAGGGATCCGCTCGATGACAGAGCTTTCGCTGATCAAGACGCGCATTCAGGCGGGCATCTGGGAAGGCATCCTGACCGGTGCCGCGCCGGATGGCGGCGTGCCAGATCTTCGAGTCACCCATCTGGGCAAATTGTTGAACACCGTTGCGGTCTCGCCCGACCCCGGCACGCAGGGGCAGTGGGCGGTCAAGATCGCCATTCCGCCGGAACTTCTGTCCGACGGGGTGCAGACATTCCTGATTCAGGATGGCGCGACCGGAGAAACGCTGAACAGCTTCAACGTGGTCACCGGCGAACCGCTGGGCGACGACATCCGCGGAGAGCTGGACCTGCTGAGGGCCGAGTTGGACATGCTGAAACGGGCGTTTCGGCGTCACTGCAACGAAACGATGTGATCCCGGCGTCCGCTTGGGCGTGTGTTCAGGCGGGCAGGTCGGCCTTGGACTGCCGCTCCAGAAGGGCACGGGCAGAACAGACCAGCGTCGCCGCGACGATCACGCCGGCCAGACCGGCGACGAAGTCGATCGTCGAGGCCTCTCGGCCCGGCACCAGCAACTGCGCGTATTCGATCAGGTTCGCGCTGGACACCAGCGCCAGCACCACGCTTGCCACCCCAAGGATGTCAATCAGCGCCACGGTCAGCCCCGCGAACACAAGCCCATAGATCAGCGGCATCGTGTCGGCTGGCATGTGCATGTCCGCAGCGAAGCTGCCCAGCGCGATCAGCCCCCAGACGCCGACCAGCACGACCGGGTAGATCGCAAGGCTGACAAGCAGGGATTTCAGGATCTCGATCAGGCGACTGCGGAACATGGCAACCTCTTGCAAAACCGTGACCTACTATATGCCGTGTTAATTGGGCTTTAGTTTGACGGCCCCCTGCATCCTGCCCAATTTTCGCCACAGGAAACGCTGTGTGCTAAATTCTGCAATAAACGTAATCCCTTGTTCATCAATCCACGCTTAACCATACAGGCCGTTTCGCGCGGTTGGTGAATGTGTTTCCCCGCCTCGGACGATCCGCGGCATCACCAAGATATTGTCCGGCCCGGTTCCTAATCTCGCCTGAATTGACCCGGATAACCGATGTCAGAGGGGCCCGATGGGAAAACACGAGTGAGTTTATGGACAGATTGACGGAAATGGAGGCCTTCGCGACGGTCGTGGACCAGGGTGGGTTCACAGATGCCGCCAAGAAGATGGGGATCTCTAAGTCTGCAGTGTCGAAACACGTTTCGTCCCTGGAGGCGCGCCTTGGGGCGCGGCTTCTGAACCGGACGACCCGACGCGTCAGCCCGACCGAGATCGGCCTTGCCTATTACGACCGCGCCCGCCGGGTGCTGAACGACGCCGGAGAAGCGGACGCGCTGGTGACGTCGATGCAGTCGGCCCCGTCCGGCCTGCTTCGGATCAGCGTCGCCACCGATTTCGGCGTGAATCACCTGTCGCCGGTGCTGGGAGAGTTCCTGTCGGACTTCCCGGACGTGACGGTGAACATGGTTCTCAACAACCGTTTCGTGGAACTGATCTCGGAAGGCTTCGACATGGCCGTGCGCATCGGCGAGCTGGAAGACAGCACGCTGCGCGCCCGCAAGCTGACCGAGACGACGAAACGCATGATCGGCGCGCCGTCGTATTTCCAGAAATACGGGCGTCCGATGAAGATCGACGACCTGAACGAACACAAGCTGCTGCACTATTCCAGCCAGTCCTCGGGCAACGTCTGGCGCCTGACCGCGCCGTCGGGCGAGAAACGTCAGGTCCGGACCGCCGGGTGGCTGTCGGTGAACGACGGGCAGTCGCTGCTGAACGCGGCCATCTCGGGGCTTGGCATCGCCTATCTGCCCAGCTTCCTCTATGCCGACGCGCTGCGTCAGGGCCTGGTGGAAGAGGCCATTCCGGAACTTCCGGTGGAAACGCAGGGCATCTACGCGGTGTACCCGCCGGGCCGCTTCACGCAGCCCAAAGTGCGCGCGTTCATTGATTTCCTTGTCCATCATTTTGCGGACAAGGGACCGGAAAACTGGTAAACCAATAACAACCCTTCAGGTGCACACTTCTTACTGGGTCGAGGTCATTACGACTTCGACCCTTCTGTTTTGCGTGCGCCCCTCGGGCGTCAGGTTGCTGGAGCGCGGCGCAAGAAAGCCCACGCCATCGGCAGCCAACTGGGCGGCATCGACGCCGTAGACCGACACAAGGTGTTCCATCACTGCGGTCGCGCGGCGGCGCGAGACGTTGATGTTCACCTGCAGCGACCCTTCCGCATCCGTGTGCCCAACCAGCGTGACCCGGCGTTCCGGGTTGGCCTTGAGATAGGCGGCAAGGCTGTCAAGCGATGCGAACTCACCCGCGCCTAACTCCGTCGAGCCGGGGCGGAACGCCAGATCCAGCAGGGTCGCATGACCGTTGGTTTCCAACTGCTCCACCAGCGGCCCCGACGTGTCGGACACGACCGGCGAGGTCGGTGCCGGGGTCTTGGTGGATGCGGTGAAGCCCGGCGTGCGGTCCGGCGGCCCGATACGGGTGATCTGGACGAAACCGGTGTTGCTGCTGCGGCTAACGACAACGCTGACATAGCCGTCCCCCTCGGGGCCCTCGGCCGCGAGATAGCGGAAATCGCCAAGGTTCACGTGCATATCCGGCTCTGGCAGCAGGTCGATCTCGTACCGGAAATCGAAACCGCCGCAGTCGCGGGTGTCGCATTCGTAGATCGGGGAAAAACCCGCGTCGATCAGCTGGTCGCGCAGCGACGCGAGGATCTGCATCGTGGTCAGCGAACCGTCGCCCACCACCCATGCCGTCTGTTCCAGCGCACCCTCGGCGGTGATGCCGTCGATATCGCCCGCGGCATAGGGACCGTTCGGCAGGAACAGGCTGTCCTCTGCCGCGGTCCGCCGCGCCTGAAGCTCGGCCTCGCCCGGGAACCGAAGCGTTTCGGCAAGCGCGGGGCCTGCGGCGCTGATCGCCAGCGCGGATATGGCGGCGGTCCACGTCACCGGAACGACCCGTGATAATCTTCGTTCGGGACCATCCCGATACCCGAGGCGACGCGGTTCGTCATGTTGTAGAAGGCGGCGACACTGGCGATGTCGAAGATGTCCCGATCCGTGAATCCCACGTCGCGCAGGGTCTGCCGGTCAGAGTCTTCGGTCTTGTGGCTTTCCGTCGTCAGCTTTTCCGCGAACAGCAGCATCGCACGTTGCCGGTCGTCCAGCTTCGCCGTGCGCCAGTTGAACGCCATCCGCTCGCCCAGCACCGGATCGCCAGATACACGACGAACCTCGGCACCGTGGACGACAAGGCAATACCAGCACTTGTTGATCGAGCTGACGACTACCGCGATCATCTCGCGTTCCAGCTTGGACAGGCCGCTGTCGCCAAGCATCAGGTCGTTGTACATCGCGGTAAACGCGTTGAGCTTGTCGATGTCGAAGGCGTAGGCCTTCAGGACATTCGGCACCATGCCAAGCTTGTCCTGACAGACGTCGAAATACTTTCGCGTCGCGTCGGGAAGCGGATCGACCATAGGAAGGTCAAGCGCATGAATTTGCTCGTCGGACTGTGCCACTTCTGCTCCGTAACCCGTGTCCCGGGCTTATTTTATTCGGTAGTGGTAGTATCCGACAACCGTCATGCCGAGTGAAGAATACAGAGCATTTGCCGAGACATTTGAGCGGGTTACCGCTAGTGCAAGTGTGGTCGCACCATGATTTTGTGCCCAGATCGCGGCAGCCCTCATCATGTTGCGCGCGACGCCCAGTCGCCGAAGCGCCGGAACCACCTCTAGCGCGTGGATCATCGCGACTTTCCCGTCACAGGCAACAAAGGCAGAGGCCGCCGGTTGATCCTGGATTCGGCCCAAAAGCCCGGTTTTTGGGCAATTCACACGTTCCATAACCGCCAGCCGCTCCGGTCCGATCCCGCCGGATTTCCAGATTTCGGCCATGATCGCCAGCGGCGGCCACGCCGGCATGGCCGACACCGGGGGCAGCGGTTCGTCTGTCAGCCGAGCCACGTCGACCGCGTACAGCGCCACCGGGTCCTTCACCGCATAGCCCTGCGCCTCCAGCATCTCGTCCAGCGCATCATCGCAGTCGCGGATCATGAACAGGGACTGCTGGCCAAGGTCTTCCATCGCCGCCTCGGCCACCGCGAGATCCGCAAGCGAGACCGCATCGACGGCCGTCGCGGCGGACACCCGGCTGCCGCCGCCCTGCCCGTCGCGGATCATCCACGGCCCGACGCGGAACGCCCGCACCGGGGACCACGTCGCCTCGACGACGGGGTACAGATCGGCGCCGGACGGAAGCGTCACAGCGCGGTGCCGCCGAACGCCGCCACCAATTGGGCCGCCGCCGCCTCGACGGCGTCGGCATCCTGCCCGCGCACGACAAGATTGGTGCCGTACTTGCCATCGCGGCTGAACGGATAGGATCCGAACGACAACTCGGGGTTGGCCTTGGCCAGCGCGGACAGTTCGGCAGCGACGTCGCCTTCGCCCCGGTCCACCCGCACACTGCGCGACACCACTGGTGCGCCGCCGGTCAGGGTCGGCAGAATGGTCTCTACCATCGCGTTAAAGATCGTCGGCACACCCGCCATCACATGCACGTTGCCCAGCGTGAACCCCGGCGCGGCGGACACGGGGTTATCGATCAGTGTCGCGCCGTCGGGAATCCGCGCCATCCGCAGGCGGGCCTCGTTCATCTCGGTCCCGCTGCGGTCGTAATGCGCCTGCAGGATCGCCCGCGCGTCGTCCCGCACGTCGATGGATGCCCCGAAAGCATCCGCGATCGCGTCGGCGGTGATGTCGTCATGCGTCGGCCCGATTCCGCCCGAAGTGAACACCGTGTCATAGGCCTTGGACAGCGCCTGTACCGCGGCGACGATGGCCGCGTGATCGTCCGACACGAACCGGACCTCGCGCAGGTCGATCCCGGCTTCGGTCAGCTGGATCGCAAGGTGGTTCGAGTTCGCGTCGCGGGTGCGGCCCGACAGGATCTCGTCCCCGATGACAAGCATGGCGGCGGTGGGATTGGGCATGGCGGGTTCTCTCGGATTCGTGTGGCGGAATTCGTTTTACCGTGTAAGTCGGTTCCCATGCAGTTCGCCACCCCTCTCGTCCCCGCCCGCCTGATCCGCCGCTACAAACGGTTCCTCGCCGACGTGCGGCTGGAGGACGAAACAGAGGTGACCGCGCACTGCCCCAACCCCGGAAGTATGATGGGGCTGGCGGACCCCGGGATGCGGATCTGGCTAGAGCCGAACGACGACCCGAAGAAGAAGCTGAAGTACGGCTGGCGTCTGGTGGAGCACGAAACCGGCGATTTCACCGGAATAGACACTGCAGTGCCGAACCGGATGCTGAAGGACGCGCTGATCGCCCGCGCGGTGCCGGGGCTTGCCGCCTATGATCAGGTGCGCCCCGAAGTGAAGTACGGCGAGAAAAGCCGCGTCGATTTCCTGTTGTCCGCCAACGGGCTGCCCGACGCCTATGTCGAGGTGAAGTCGGTGACCCTGCTGCGCCAGCCCGGCGTCGCAGAGTTTCCCGACGCAAAGACCACGCGCGGCGCGCGGCACATGGCGGAACTGGCGGCGATGGTGGCCGAGGGGCACCGCGCCTACGTGCTGTTCCTTGTCCAACGGACCGATGCGCAAGAGGTCCGCATCGCCCACGACATCGACCCGGCCTATGGGCAGGCCCTGCGCGATGCCGAAACGGCGGGTGTCGGCATCCTCGCCCATGCCTGCGGCATCACCCCAAAGGGCGTCACGCTGGGGCCGGAACTGCCGGTGTCTACTCTGGTGCCGTGACCGAAATCGACGGGTCGTATTCGAACCGGACTTCGTGCCGCGCCATGTCCGTGCCCTCGGTCCACGAGTTCACGAACTCGGTCATCTCCATCCGCATCATCAACCCGGTGTCCGGGTCGACCCACGCATCGGTAAGCCCGCCATAGAACATGCCGGTCGCGTCCTTGTCGGTCTGCGTCCGCCAGGTGTAGTGCAGCAGGCCGTCTTCCGTGCCGTGGCAGGCGGTGTCGGTCAGGTTGGCCCGGTTCTGCGCCAACGCCGCGCGCATCTGCTCTTCGCGGCCTTCGGGGAACTGGTAATCGACGCCGGTCCACGGACCGTCCAGCGACGGGCCGTTCCACAGGTCCCGGTCGATCGCCATCGTAAAGTGGTTCTCTGCCGCGACCCCGGCGATCGTCTTCAGCGGCCCGTCGAACAGCGCCTCGTTCAGGCGGGTCGGATTGCCGTCGGTGTCGTATTCCTGCGTGAACTGGTGCAGCGGCGGGCGGGCGAACGGGTCCATCGCACCGCCGTCGTCGAACAGTGCGGCAATCTCTTCAAGGCAGGGATCGGCAACGGCGGGCGCGGCCAGAAGCAGGGCGGCAAGACAGGCTGAAACGGCTTTGATCATGAACGGATTCCGGAATGCAGATGAACAATAGACCATGCCTAGCACGGGTCGCCGGACACGCAAACGCGGCCCGCCTCTGGTTTTGCGGGCCCGGCTGGATTATGTAGCGGGACAGTATCAAGGAATGAGGCACGGCGTGGACGACAACAGCCGCGGCAGGATGACCAAGGACGGCATCCGCATTTACGAACCCGGTGACTTCGCCGGAATGCACGCGGCCGGCAAGGTCGCGGCGCAGATTCTGGACGACATCGCCCCGATGATCGAAGTCGGACGCACCACCGCCGAGATCGACGCAGAGATCACGCGTCTGGTCGGCGTGTACGAGTCGACCTCGGCCACGATCGGCTACAAAGGGTACGAGCACGCCAGCTGCATCAGCGTGAACCACGTCGTCTGCCACGGGATTCCCAGCGACAAGAAGCTGAAGGATGGCGACATCCTGAACATCGACGTCACCGTGATCGTTGACGGCTGGTACGGCGACACCAGCCGCATGTACGTCGCGGGCAAGCTGCCCCGGAAGGCGGAACGCCTGATCGAGGTCACGCACGACTCGCTGATGATCGGCATCGAAGCGGTGAAGCCCGGCAACACCTTCGGCGACATCGGCCACGCCATCCAGACCTACGTGGAATCGAACCGCATGTCGGTGGTCCGCGATTTCTGCGGCCACGGCCTTGGCCGCGTTTTCCACGCGCCGCCGAACGTCCTGCACTATGGCCGCCCCGGCACCGGCCCGGTGCTGGAGGAAGGCATGTTCTTCACCATCGAACCGATGGTGAACCTTGGCCGCCCCGAGACCAAGGTGCTGGGCGATGACTGGACGGCGGTGACACGCGACAAAAGCCTGTCGGCGCAGTTCGAACATTCGGTGGGCGTCACGGCGGACGGGGTCGAGATCTTCACGCTGTCGCCGGGTGGCCTGTTCCACCCGACCTACCAGCAATAGCCAAGGCCCGCCGCGTTTCAGCGCCGGCCATGCCCCGCACGGTCAGACAACGCCGCCATTGGCGCGCAGCGTCTGGCCGTTGATCCACCCACCGTCTTCGCTGATCAAAAACCGGACCACCCTTGCGATGTCTGCCGGTTCTCCCAGTCGGCCAAGCGGGATCATGCTGCGGATCCGGTCCACGGTCTCTTCGCTTTTGCCGTCCATGAACAGGTCGGTGGCAACCGGGCCGGGCGCCACGGCATTCACGGTGATGCCACGCGGCCCCAATTTCCTTCGACAGGATCTTCGTCACAGCCTCGATCCCCGCCTTGGTTGCGGCATAGGCGGCATAGCCGGGCTGGTACAGGCCGACGACGCTGGACGACAGGTTCACGATCCGGCCTCCGTCCGGCATCCGCCGCGCCGCTTCCCGCATCAGCCGGAACGGCCCAGCAAGGTTGGTGGCGATATGCGCGTCCAGCGACGCGTCATCTGTCTCTAAAATGCGATTCAGAGACATAACACCCGCGTTGTTCACAAGCGCGCCCGCCGGTCCCAGCGCCGCCTCGGCGTCATCGAACAACGCCGTCGCACCGGCCGCTTGTGACAAGTCCGCTTGCACCGCAACGGCGCGTCCGCCAGCGGCGTTGATGTCTGACACAACCGCCTCGGCGGCCGTGGCGTTCCGGGCAAAGTTCACCGCGACGGCCCATCCGTCTGCGGCAAGGGTACGGGCGATCTCCGCGCCGATCCCCCGAGAGGCGCCTGTCACGATTGCTGTGCGGGTAGTGGTCATTGTCTGCATCCTTCTTGGCATGATGCAGCCGATGTAAACGGCGTCGACCGGCAAACAATCGCACGCGATTTGACATGACAATTCGCGGTCAGCTAATAATCTTCGATGGACCGGATCGACAGGATGCAACTCTTTGCCCGGATCGTCGAAGGCGGAAGCTTCGTCAAAGCCGCGGCCGAGCTTGGGATGGCGCGGTCCACCGCCACGCAGGCGATCAAGGCACTGGAACAGGAACTGGGCGTCCGCCTGCTGGCCCGGACCACCCGCCACGTCAGCCCCACACCGGACGGCGAGGAATATCACGCCCGTGTCCGTGCCATCCTGTCCGAGATCGAGGCCGCCCACAGCGCGTTCAGCGCGGACAGTCCGTCCGGCCATCTTCGGATCGACGCGCCGGGCCTGCTGACACGCACGTTCATCGTCCCGCGCCTGCCCGCCTTCCTGACCCGCCATCCGCGGATCACGGTCCAGTTCGGTCAAGGCGAGCGGCTGGTCGATCTGGTGCGCGAAGGCGTCGACTGCGCCCTGCGCGCGGGCGAGCCCGAGGACAGCAGCCTGATGATGCGGCGCCTTGGCGAACTGCCAGAGATCACTTGCGCCAGCCCCGCCTATATTCAAACCCACGGAATGCCGAAAAGCATCGACGCGCTGGACGGGCACCGGATGGTCGGGTTCGTGTCGTCGCGCACCGGCAAGGTGATGCCGCTGGAGTTCGTCCAGAACGGCCGGGTCCAGACCCGTACCCTGCCCGTCGCGGTGTCGTCGGACAGCGCCGACACCACCGCCGATCTGGCGCGCATGGGCTTCGGCCTGATTCAGGCACCGCGCTATCGCTTTGCGCAGGAACTGGCGCAGGGCGACCTTGTCGAGGTGCTGCCCGACGTGCCCCCAGCGCCAATGCCGCTGAACGTGCTGCACCCGCAGGACAGGCAGGTGTCCCGGCGGCTGGCGGTGTTCCTTGACTGGCTGAAAGAGGTCTTTGCGGACCTGCCCTGACGACACCGCAGCTATCGCTTTCGGGGCGGCATCGGGTCTGCGCGGGTCAGGTTCCAATAGCCGTCGGGCCAATGCTCTTCACTGTGCGCGGGCTCGACCACGACACCGCCGAACCGTGCCTCGTGCACCAGCACCGGGCGACCCAGCAAAAGACAGACCGCACCCCGGCATTCCGTCCGCGCGTCTTCTCCGACCCGCCACCACGCAAAGCCGCCCGACATGGCGGTATTGCCGAAACCCAGCGCGCGCCCAGCCCCGTCTGTGACACGCTCACGGCAGTCGTTGCAGACATGCCAAGGATAACGAAGAAACGCGCGCTGCGGGGCGCCACAGGCCGGGCAGAAATGCTCGGCCTGCCCGGTCACAGTCCCAGCAGCCCGGGAAGATCGGCCATCCGGTGAAACGGCTCTGCCCCCACCGCCTTCAGCCGCGCCCCGTCGTTGTGTTCAGCGAAGCCCATCGTCCGCATCCCGGCGCGCACCCCCGCGGTGCATCCCGTGGCGCTGTCGTCGACGACGGCACAGGCTTCGGGCGCGATACCGGCGTCGCGGGCGGGTTTCAGGTACAACTCGGGATCGGGCTTGGCCACGCCCAGCGCATGGGCCGAGTACAGCGCATCCTTCAGCCGCGCATGAAGCGCCGGGTGGCTGCCCAGCGTGATCGACATCTTGCGAAGCGACCCGTTCGATCCGACGGCATAAGGAATCCCCGCCGCGTCCAGTTGGTCCAACACCTCTTCGATGCCCTCGATCAGCGGCGTGCCCTTGGCGAGTTCGGCGTACATCTGTTCATAGAACCAATCGACCCAGTCATCGGGCAGGTCGGCCCCCAGCGCGCGCGCGTTCTCGAACACGGTCGCCATCGTGCCGCCGACGAAGATCTCTTCGATGCGCTCCAGCGTCAGGTCGAGCCCCCGGGCGGCGAGATCCTCGCGCAGCAGGCGGTTGGTGATCGGCTCGCTGTCCACCAGAACACCGTCGCAGTCGAAGATTACCAGGGAAGGGCGCATGAGATGCCTGTCGGTTGGGAATTGAATGAAAGCGTCAGTCTTTCGACCGTTCCAGAAACGTCACGTGTGTATCACCGTACCGCCGGGTGTCGAGCAGGTCGAAACCCTCCGGCGCCGCCTGTGGCGCGCTTTCCTCCCAGACTATCAGGGCGCCGGGCGCGATCCAGCCGCCTGCCACAGCGGCGGCCAGCGCCCGTGCGCCAAGATCCTTGCCATAGGGCGGGTCAAGAAACACCAGCGTCGCCGCGTCGCCCGCGACCGGACCAAGGCGTGTCGCGTCGCGCTTGATCTGGGTGGTGCGGTCAGAGCTTCGGGTCAGCCCGATGTTTTCGCGGATCAGCGACCGAGCCTTGCCGCCATCGTCGACAAAGGTGACATGCGCCGCGCCGCGCGACAGGGCTTCCAGCCCAAGCGCGCCGGTTCCGGCGAACAGGTCCAGCACGACGGCGTCCTCGATCGGGTCACCGAAATGCCCGCCCGACAGCACGTTGAACAAGGATTCGCGGACGCGGTCGGTGGTGGGACGCAAGTGCGCGCCCGCGTCCCCCTTGCCGACAGAGGCCAGACGCAGGCCGCGCATGGTCCCCGCGATGATCCGCATGTCAGGCCTTCAACAGAGTCTTCAGCTCGGTTTCGGGGTTGGCGATCGCCTCGGGGTCGGGGTTCTTGCCCATCTCCAGCAGGCGCTTGCCCACCATGTAGCTGCGCGCGTCGTTCATCGAGTCAACGGCAAGGAACTGGTCGCCCTTGAAGTACCAGAACGACGTCGCCCAGCCCGAACCGCGCGTGACGATCCGGTCGTACCCGGTCGACAGGCCCGCGATCTGCAGCTTGCAATCGTACTGGTCGGACCAGAACCACGGATAGGGCACGTATTCCTTGCCCGCGCCCAGCATGTTTTCGGCCACGCATTCCGCCTGGTCGATGGCGTTCTGCACCGATTCCAGCCGGATGCGCCCGCCCTTGTAGGGGAACGACGCGCAATCGCCGGCGGACCAGATATCCTCGTCCGAGGTGCGGCCCTGCGCGTCGGTGCGGATGCCGTTCTCGATCACCAGTTCGCAGGCTTCGGCCAGCGCGATGGCCGGTGCGATGCCGATCCCCACGATCACCACGTCCACCGGCAGTTCCTCGCCATGGCTGAGAACTGCGCCAGTGACGTGATCGCCGCCGACCAGCTTCTGCAGGCCGGTGCCTTCGCGGATGTCGACGCCCTTCTCGGTGTGCAGCGCACGGAAATAGTCCGACGTCTCGGGCGAGGCGACGCGCTGCAGGATGCGGTCGGCCATCTCGACCACGGTGACCTCCATGCCCGACTTGCGGGCAACGGCGGCCGCCTCGAGCCCGATGTACCCACCGCCCACGACCAGCGCGCGTTTGCCTTCGCGGAACAGCGGTTCCATCGCGTCGACGTCGGCAAGGGTGCGGACGGTGAACACGCCCGGTAGGTCGCCGCCAATCGCGGCGGGCAGCTTGCGCGGGATCGATCCGGTGGTCAGGGCCAGCTTGTCATAGGGAATGCGACGGTCGCCAAGGATCACTTCCTTGCCGCCCCGGTCGATCATGTCGACAGGCTGGCCGGTGATCACTTCGATGTTGTTTTCCTGATAGAAACTGGCAGGCCGCAGGTACAACCGTTCCTGCCCCACATCGCCCATCAGATAGGCCTTCGACAGCGGCGGGCGTTCGTAAGGAAGCGCGGGTTCCTCGCCGATCAGGGTGATCTTACCCTCGAACCCCAGCTTGCGCAGCTTCGCCACCAGCGACGCACCGGCCTGCCCGGCCCCGATCACAACGATATCGTCCATCCATCTTCTCCCGGAACTGTCGCTTGCCGGCACATTCCTATATCTTCGGCCAGACGAATGGCAATCAGGGAAGGATGCCGAGAATGGCACTCGAAGTGGGCGACACGTTTCCGGGCGGAACGGTCCTGACATTGGACGCAGACGGGCGACCGACCCCAGTCGAACTGGGAGAGAAGCTTGAAGGCCGCAAGGTGGTGATCTTCGCGCTGCCCGGTGCGTTTACCGGCGTGTGCTCGACCGCGCACATGCCAAGCTTCGTGCGCACCGCCGACGACATTCGCGGCAAGGGCGTGGACGAGGTGATCTGCCTGTCGGTGAACGACCCGTTCACCCTGTCGGCGTGGGGCACCCAGCTGGGCGCCGACGATGCCGAGATCTCCATGCTGGCCGACGCCGGCGGCGAGGTGACAAAGGCGCTGGGGCAGGATTTCACCGCCCCCCCCGCCGGGCTGTACGGCCGGTCCAAGCGGTATGTCTGCGTCGTCGAGAACGGCAAGATCACCCACGTCGGCGCCGAGCCGAACCCGGGCGAATGCCAGATCTCGTCCGGTGAAGCGGTGCTCGAGGCACTGTAATCCCGACATCCCACCGAAGGTGTGCGGCGCGCCGCGTCGCGCACCTTTCCCACCGACCGCGCCGCCCTTCCCATCGGGCCGGTGCTGTGTCATGGGTCCGCCGATGGTGCAGACCCAAAAGGAGGCCCAAATGGCCGACCGCGACCGCCCGCTCTATGCCGTCCTGATCGACGCCGACAACATCCCCGCGAAGTTCGCTGCGCCGATCCTGAAGGAAATCACCACCTTCGGCGAACCCGCGCTGCGCCGGGTGTATGGCGACTGGTCGTCGGGCCGCCTGTCGGCTTGGGCCAAGGAAGTTCGCACGCTGGGCATGGTCGCGCATCAGGAAACCGCCAACACCGTGGGCAAGAACGCCAGCGACATCGGTCTGGTGATCGACGCGATGGACATCCTGCACACGGGACGGTTCGACGGGTTCGTTCTGGTGTCGTCGGACAGTGACTTTACCGCGCTGGCAAACCGGATTCGCGAACAGGGTCTGGACGTGATCGGCATCGGCGAGGGCAAGGCCCCTGAAAGCCTGCGCAACGTCTGCAACCGCTTCGTGCTGATCGAGAACATCATGGACGAGCCGGAGCCCGAGAAGGGCGCGCCGCCCGCCCCGGGCAAGCAGCAGCCGACACAGGCGATCCCGCTGATCCTGCGCGCCATGGACAAGATCCAGCAGGACGACGAATGGTATGCGCTGGGGCAGATCGGCCAGTACATCACCGCCGACAACCCGGACTTCGACACCCGGACCTATGGCAAGCGCAAGCTGTCGGACCTTGTCGAGGGGCTGAAACGCTTCGAGACCCGGAAGACCGGCAACCAGCTTCAGGTGCGGCGGCTCGACTAGCGGCGACCGTAACGGGCCAGAAACATCTCGACCGCGCCGCGGATCACCCGGCTGACCTCGTCTTGGGTGAACTCTTCGCGGATACCCATCACCCATTCGATGTGCAGCCCGGCCTTGCACAGTTCGATGAACTGCTCGGCTGCGAAGGCGACGTCGTCGATCTCAAGCTCGCCAGCGTCGATGCGGTCGCCAAGATAACTGACCAGCGCATTGCGCGCCTGCGTCGGACCCGAGGCGAAGAACGCGCGTCCCAGCTCAGGGAAGCGTTCGGCCTCGGACACGGCGATGCGGTAAGTCTGGCGCCCGAACTCGGACAGGAAAAAGCCGGTCATCTCGGTGGCCGCTTCGTACAGAACGTCGCTGGCCGGTCCCGCCATCTGGATGCGCGCGATCGCGGCCTCGGCCTGTCGCTGGCATTCGCGCTGCGCCACTTCCATGAACAGGCGCCGCTTGTCGGGAAAGTAGCTGTACAGCGTCGCCTTCGACACTTGTGCGGCGCGCGCGATGTCGTCGACGCTCGCCCCTTCGAAGCCTGCGCTCAGGAAGATTTCGCGGGCGCCCTCGACCACTTGGTCGAACTTGCGTCCCTGCTTGATGGCACCCGTCCCGGCGGTCATGTCTTCCCCGTACAGTGGCTTTCCCGAACATAAACCGGACGGTTCAGTTCGGGCAACAACGACCGCGGGGAACGGCGGCCTGCTGCCTCTTGCATATGGCGCGGAAGTGCCTACCTTAGAATCATTCTAATTCATGGGTGCAGTCATGTTTCCAGCCTTTGGTCGCCGCCGGTTCCGCGATCTGTCCGAGCAAGAGATCCTTGCGCTTGCGATTTCGTCGGAAGAGGACGACGCGCGCATCTACCGCCAGTACGCCGAACGGCTGCGGGCCGAGTTCCCGGCAAGCGCCGCCGTGTTCGACGGCATGGCGGACGAGGAAGATGGCCACCGCCGTAGGCTGATCGACCTGCATCGCACGCGCTTCGGCGACGTGATCCCGCTGATCCGGCGCGAGCATGTCGCGGGCTATTACGCCCGGCGGCCCGTCTGGCTGGTCGAAAACCTGCCGATCGAACGCATCCGTGACGAGGCCGAGGCGATGGAACGGCAGGCCGAACAGTTCTATCGCACCGCAGCCGCCCGCGTGCAGGACGCCGAGACACGCAGCCTGCTTGGCGATCTTGCCGCCGCCGAGGCGCAGCACGAGAAACGCGCCGACGAACTCGTCGCCGA
The DNA here is from genome assembly GCF_029168315.1 of Psychromarinibacter halotolerans. Classification (NCBI taxonomy): domain Bacteria; kingdom Pseudomonadati; phylum Pseudomonadota; class Alphaproteobacteria; order Rhodobacterales; family Paracoccaceae; genus Psychromarinibacter; species Psychromarinibacter halotolerans. Next base: position 676,975 of record NZ_JARGYD010000002.1, on the reverse strand, counting down.
GCATCTGGACGGCGACACCCGCGACGAGGAAAGCCGCGCCTCGCACCGGCAATTCGTGCTGACTTGGGTGCAGCCGGGGCTGGCCGGGTTGATGGACGGGTCGGTCTCGACCCTTGCGCCGATCTTCGCGACGGCCTTCGCAACACAGGATACGTGGACGACATTCCTTGTCGGTCTTGCCGCCTCTGTTGGCGCGGGCATCTCGATGGGCTTCACCGAAGCGGCGTCCGACGACGGCGAACTGTCGGGCCGAGGCTCGCCGCTGAAGCGCGGGATCGCCGCCGGTGTGATGACCACGCTGGGCGGTCTGGGCCACGCGTTGCCCTACCTGATTCCGCATTTCTGGACCGCCACCATCGTCGCCACCATCGTCGTCTTCGTCGAATTGTGGGCCATCGCATGGATTCAGAAACGGTACATGCAGACACCGTTTCTGCGCGCGGCGTTTCAGGTGGTGCTGGGCGGCGCGCTGGTCTTCGCGGCAGGGGTGCTGATCGGCAGCGGCTAGGCGGCGAAGGGCTGGGTTCGCAAAAACGGTCCAGCCCCATTCCGGCCGAACGGACAAGCTGCTAATGCGGGTTCATGGTCGAGATTTTCCTGAAGACGTTACCCTTCTTCCTGCTGATCGGCGTCGGATACGCCGCAGCGGCTTCGAAGTTCTTTTCCGAGGCCGCGGCGAACGCGCTGACCCGGTTCGTCTTCTTTTTCGCCCTGTCCGCGATGCTGTTCCGCTTCTCCGCCAACCTCAGCTTCGGCGAGGTTTTCGACGGGCGGTTCATGCTGGTCTACCTTGCCGCGACCGGGGCCGCCTATGCGGTGTTCACCGCGGTGGCGATGTGGCGCAAGGTGCCTGTCGCGGAAGCGGCAGTCGAGGCGCAGTGCGCCGCGATCGGCAACATCGGCTTTCTTGGCATCCCGATGCTGGCGCTGCTGATGGGAGACGCGGCGGTCGGCTACATCATGATGATGCTGGCTGTGGACCTTGGCGTGTTCGGATCCCTGATCGTGATCCTGATCACCGGCAGCCGGGAACGGTTGTCGCCCCGCGTGTTCCGGACGGTGGCCGTTGGGCTTGTCAGCAACCCGATGCTGGTGTCGATCTTCGCGGGCTTCAGCGTCTCGGCGCTGGAAATCTCGATACCGACCCCGGCGAATGAATTCCTGACGCTGTTGGGCAACGCCGCGACGCCCGGCGCTCTGTTCGCCATTGGCGCCTCGCTGGCCAGCAAGTCGGCCGAACGCCTTTCGGTCGCCGCGTGGTTGTCCTTTGGCAAACTGGTGATCCACCCGGCCTTCGTGGCGCTGGCCGCCATCGTGATCTGGCCGGTCGAGCCCTATGCCGCCGCCGTCATGATCGCCTCGGCCGCGCTGCCGACGGCGGGCAATATCTACATGGTCGCGCAGTATTACGGGGTCGCGCCGCACCGCGTGTCGGCGACGATCCTGATCTCGACCGCCGCGTCCATCGTCACCGTTTCGCTTGTCCTTGCGTGGCTTGCCCAATTCACCGCCTTCCAGTAGCCAGACCGCAACCAAAAAGGCAGCAGCCAAGCGGAGAGTCCTATGGAAACGAAATCTGAAAACGCCTGCTTCGGAGGCGTGCAGGGTGTCTATACCCACACTGCCACCAGCACCTCCTGCGACATGACCTTCGGGCTGTTCCTGCCGCCGCAGGCGAAGGACGGCGACGTTCCGGTGTTGTGGTATCTGTCGGGCCTGACCTGCACCCACGAGAACGCGATGACCAAAGCGGGCGCGCAGGCGTGGGCCGCCGAGGCCGGCATCGCGCTGGTGTTCCCCGACACCTCGCCGCGCGGCGAAGGCGTGGCGGATGACGACGCATACGACCTTGGTCAGGGCGCGGGGTTCTACGTGAACGCCACGCAGGCGCCGTGGGACCCGCATTTCCGCATGTGGGACTACATCACCGACGAACTGCCGCAGCTTCTGTTCGGGGAATTCCCGCTGGACCCCGACCGTCAGGGCATCACCGGCCACTCGATGGGCGGCCACGGCGCGCTGACGATGGCGATGCGGCTGAAGGGCCGGTTCCGCTCGGTGTCCGCCTTCTCGCCAATCTGCAACCCGACGCAAAGCGACTGGGGCCAGAAGCAGCTGACGGCGTATCTTGGCGAAGACAGCGGCCAGTGGGCGGCGCATGACGCCAGCCTGCTGATGGCCGAAACCGGTTTTGACGGTCCGATGCTGATCGACACCGGCACCAAGGACCAGTTCCTTGACCTGCTGAAACCCGAAGCGCTGGCCTCCGCCATTGCAACCAAGCGGCAGCAGGCGGTGTTCCGGATGCAACCGGGCTATGACCACAGCTATTTCTTCGTATCGACCTTCATGGCCGACCACGTCGCGTTCCACGCCGAAGAACTGCTGGGCTGAATGGGGATCCGGGCGGACATCCACGCCGCCTGGGCCCGCTTTGCCGACGCGCGCGAACGGCATCCGCGCCACACGCTGTTCAAGCACCCGCTGCCCGCCTTTCCCCTGCCGGAACGGCGGGCGGTAACCGACCACCCGCAGGTCGCCATCGTCACCCCCTGCAAGGATGCCGAGGCCAGCCTGCCCGCCTATGCCGCGCTCGTCGATGCGCTGGAGTATCCGAAGGACCGGCTGCACTGGATCGTGCTGGAAAGCGACTCGACCGACGGGACCGAGGCCGCCGCCCGCGCCATGCTGGCTGCCGCGCGGGGCTATGCCTCGACCCAGTTCATCAAGCACGATATCGGCGCCAGCCATGCCCGCGCGACACGTACAGAAAAGAGTGTGCAACGCGCCCGTCGCGCCGCCATCGCCGCCTGCCGCAACCGCCTGCTGGCCGCAGCGATGGACACGCCCGCCGCCTTCGTCCTGTGCATCGACGCCGACATGGCGGTGATCCCGCCCGACGCCCTGCGCCGCGCGCTGGACTGGAATGCGCCGATCCTTGCGGCGAACTGTCTGCGGCACGGCGACGACACGGTGTTCGACCGCAACTCGTTCCGCTACACCCGCGCGCCCAGCGACCGGTCGGTCCGGCGTTTCCTGCGCGACGGGCTGTACCAGCCGCCCACCGGCTTCTTTCGCTACTCGCCCGCGCCCGGCTGCGGGATCCAGCCGCTGTCCTGCGTCGGCGGCACCTTCCTGCTGATCCGCCGCGACGTGATCGCCGGCGGTGCGGATTTCCCCGAAACCCCCTATCAGCTGCATATCGAGACCGAGGCGCTGGCCCTGAAAGCCGCCGACCTTGGCTTTGGCTGTTTCATGGACGCGGACCTGATCGTCCGCCACGGACCCCACTGATGATTTATGTCGACGCGGATGCCTGCCCGGTAAAGCAGGAGATCGAGAAGGTGGCGACCCGCCACCGCGAACCCGTCGTCCAGGTGGCGAATGGCGGGCTTCGCCCGTCTCAAAACCCCTTGATAGAGACGGTATTCGTCCCCGAAGGCCCCGACGTCGCCGACATGTGGATCGCCGACCGCGCCACCGCTGGCGACATCGTGGTGACGTCGGATATCCCGTTGGCCGCCCGCTGCGTCGCGGCTGGGGCGATGGTGTTGAAGCCCAATGGCGAACAGCTGACCGCGACCAACATCGGCAACGCGCTGGCCATGCGCGACCTGATGACCGACCTGCGCGCCGCGGACCCGTTCCGTCAGGGATCCGGCAAGGGATTCAGAAAGGCCGACCGGTCCCGCTTTCTTCAGGCACTGGAAGACGCGCTGCGGCGCCGCTGACCTTTCCAACCCGTTCGCCGCCCGCTACCACTTGGACGCGTGAACACGGAGGGCGTCATGGCAGGCATCGAAGCGGTCGTTTTCGATTTCGGAAACGTGCTGATCAAGTGGAATCCCGAGGCATGGTACGATGCCCGGATCGGCCGCGAGGCGCGCGAAAAGCTGTTCGCCGAGGTTCCGCTGGAAGAGATGAACCTGCGGTCCGACCGGGGCGAGCATCTGGCCGACCTTGTCGCCGAGACCGCCGCGCAATACCCGGCGCACGCCGACAACATCCGCGCGTGGTACGACAACTGGATCGAGATGGCGCAGCCCGATATCCCGCACAGCGCCGTGCTGCTGCGCGCGCTGCGGGCCAAGGGCATCCCGACCTTCGCCTTATCGAACTTCGGCATCCCGACGCTGGCGCTGGCCGATGCCGCCTATCCCGTGCTGACCGAATTCGACCGCCGCTTCATCTCGGGTGAATTGCGCACCATCAAGCCCGAGCCCGAGATCTACGCCCATGTCGAGGCCGGCACCGGCCTCGCGCCCGAGGCACTGTTGTTCGCCGACGACCGGCCCGAGAACATCGACGCCGCCCGCGCCCGGGGCTGGCAGGTCCACCTGTTCGAGGAACCGCAGGGTTTCGCCGACCGGCTGGTGGCCGAAGGCCTTCTGACCCCGGAAGAAGCGGCGGCATGACGGTTCCCGTCATCCCCTTCGCCGAGGCAGAGGCCCGCATGAGCTGGCACGCCCTGACCGAGGCCCTTGTCGCCGGTCACGCCCTGCCGAAGGCCACGCTGGACGACACGTTCCTTTATCGCGGCGATGACACCCTGCTAAGCCGCAGCGCGTGGATCAGCGGGCTGGGGATCGCGGTGAAATCCGCCACGATCTTTCCGGGCAACAAGGCGGCGGGGCTGGGCACGGTAAACGGTGGCGTGTCGCTGTACGCGGACACCGACGGCCTGCTGCAGGCGATTATCGACTTCCACCTTGTGACCAAGTGGAAGACGGCGGGCGACAGCCTGCTGGGCGCGCTGAAACTCGCCCGTCCGGACAGCCGGACGATCCTGATCGTCGGCGCGGGCACGGTGGGCCGCAGCCTGCGCGAGGCCTATGGCGCAGGCTTCCCCGACGCGCGCTTTATCGTCTGGAACCGAAGCCCTGCGGGGGCCGAAGCCCTCGCGGCGGACTACCCCGACACGCAGGCGGTCACGGACCTTCCCGCCGCCGTTGCCCAGGCCGACATCGTGACTTGCGCCACGATGTCCACCGAACCGCTTCTGAAGGGCGACTGGCTGCGCCCCGGCCAGCACATCGACCTGATCGGCGCCTATCGCCCCGACATGCGCGAGGCCGACGACGCGGTGATGCAGCGCGGGCGGATCTTCGTCGACAGCCGCGACACCACGCTGGGCCATATTGGCGAACTAAAGGCCCCATTGGCCGACGGGGTGATCACCCCGGAAGACATCGTCGCGGATTACTACGACCTCGGCTCGGGCCGTTTCGCGCGGGGGGCCGACGACGAGATCACCGTGTTCAAGAACGGCGGGGGCGCGCACCTGGACCTTATGACCAGCCGCTACATCCTCGACGCCTGGACCGCCTGATCAGGCGGCCAGCGCCGGTTTGCGCAGGGCAAGAGGCTCTTCCTTCACGGGCAGGTGCACGATGGCGCTGAACGCCCCGATGCCGACACCGATCCACCAGACGGCGGTATAGTCGCCATAGGCGTCGTACATCCGCCCCCCCAGCCAAACGCCAAGGAACGACCCGATCTGGTGGCTGAGAAACACGATCCCGTACAGGGTGCCCATGTAGCGCAGCCCATAGATCTGCGCGACCAAACCGCTGGTCAGCGGCACCGTCGCCAGCCAAAGCGCGCCCATCACCACAGAGAAAACGATCACCGTAACCGGGGTGATCGGCAGCAGGATGAACAGGCCCGCCGCAACGGTGCGGCCCGCGTAGACCATCGCCAGCAGGTACTTCTTGGGGAACCGGTTGCCCAGCCACCCCGCAGTCAGCGTGCCCACGATATTCGCCAGACCGATGACCGAGATCGCGACCGCGCCCAGCGCCGAGGTCGACGCGACCCCGACCGAGGCCAGAACGCCGGACGGGTCGATCGCGGCGCACATCTCGGTGATCATCGCGGGGAAATGCGCCGTGATGAAGCCAAGCTGATAGCCGCAGGAGAAGAAGCCAAGGAAGATCAGGACATAGCTTGGATCGCGCAGGGCCCGGCCCAGGATCTGACCCAGCGTTTCGTCCGTTGTCGATGCTCCGGTCGATGCCACCGGGGCACGCATCATCGGCAGGCACACCATGACGGCGATGATCGCGGCGGCGAAAACGACGAAGACCGATTGCCACGGCATGAAGGTCATCAGCCACTCTGCCACCGGCGCGCCCACCACCTGCCCGGCGGAGCCCGCCGCGGTAACGATCGCCAGCGACATGGACCGGTTCTCGGGACTGGCGGCGCGCCCCACCACGGCCAGCAGCACGCCAAAGCCCGTACCGGCGATCCCGAAGCCCACAAGAACCTCCAGCCCCCAATGCTGCGCCGGGGTGACGGCCAGCGACGACAGCACAAGCCCCGCCGCGTACATCACAGCCCCCAGCAGCAGCGCGCGCCTGTCGCCGAACCGTTCGGCGAAGGCGGCGAACAGCGGCTGACCAAAGCCCCATGCAAGGTTCTGGATCGCGATCGCCATCGAGAAATCCGCCCGCATCCAGCCGAACTCTTCGGCCACGGGGATCTGGAACACCCCGAAACTCGCCCGGATCGCGAAGTTGACGATGATGATGATACAGCCGCCGATTAGGATCGGGGTCAAAAGCGGGGTGCGGGTGGTACTCATGGGGCAGGCCTTTGTCGGGTCGCGCGAAACTCCGCCCATTTCACGGGGGCGTCAAATCGTAATTCGTGCTCCGGCGCATCATCTTTCCTTATGCTTCACCGCGGTCTATGGGTGCGCAATGGGCGAGAACCTGATCGACATATACGACGCCCGTGTGCAGGCGGGTGACATCAAGGCAGATCCGGCGCAACACGCCGTTCTGCCCGTGCTTGAACGTATCCGCGCGCATTTCGCCACGGCACCAGCGCCCCGGAAAGGGCTGCGCGGCCTGTTCTCGAAGCCGCCCGAACCGCCGAAGGGCCTGTACCTGTGGGGCGGCGTCGGACGCGGCAAATCGATGGTGATGGACCTGTTCTTCAACTCGGTCCCGATCCAGGCGAAACGGCGGGTCCACTTCCACGCTTTCATGCAGGAAATCCAGTCGGGCATTCACGAAGCCCGCAGCACCGGGGTCGAGGACGCGCTGCGCCCGGTGGCCGAGAAGGTCGCGGACGAGGCGCGGCTTTTGTGCTTCGACGAGATGCAGATCACCGACATCGCCGACGCGATGATCGTGGGGCGGCTGTTCGAGATCCTGTTCGCCCGTGGCACCGTCGTCGTGACGACGTCGAACCGCGTGCCGGACGACCTGTACAAGGACGGCCTGAACCGGGCACTGTTCCTGCCTTTCATCGACCTGATCAAACAGCGGATGGAAGTCCACCACCTTCAGTCGCCGAACGACTATCGGCAGGATCGCCTGTCGGGATCGCCGGTCTACTTCCACCCCGCGAACGCCAAGGCACGCGCCGAGATCGACCGCCTGTGGCAGGATCTCACCGGCGGCGAATGGGAACCGCTGACGCTGACGGTCAAAGGGCGGCAGGTCGTGCTGCCCGGCTATGCCAACGGCGTCGCGCGGGCCGAGTTCTGGGAACTTTGCGGCCGGATGCTCGGACCCGCGGACTATCTCGCGGTGGCCGAAGCGGTGCGCGTGCTGATCCTGGAAGACATCCCGCGCCTTGGCCGCTCGAATTTCAACGAGGCAAAGCGGTTCGTTACGCTGATCGACGCGCTCTACGAAGCGAAGGTGCGCCTGATCGCCAGCGCCGCCGATACGCCGGAACAGCTTTACATCGAGGGCGAAGGCGTCTTCGAATTCGAACGGACCGCCAGCCGCCTGCGCGAGATGCAGTCGGCCGACTGGGCGGCAGGAGAGGACTGATGCGGGCCTTCGTCGCCATCGACCTTCCAGAGATCGTTCGCGACGTCCTCGAGGACCTTCAGGAACGCATCCCCACCGGGCGCCTGCTGGACCCGGACACGCTGCACCTGACGCTGGCCTTCCTGGACGAACAGCCGCAGGACCTGCTGGAACAGCTGCACGACGACCTGTCCTCGATCCGCGCGCTTCCGTTCGAGGTCCAGCTGCGCGGCCTCGGCACCTTCGGAAGCCGCGCGCCCCGGGTGGTCTGGGCAGGAATCGAGACGCAACCGGCGCTGACCGCGCTGCACGAAAAGGTCCGTGGCGCCGCCCGGCTTGCCGGGATCGAACTGCGCCGCGAACGCTATCGCCCCCACGTGACGCTCGCGCGCCTGCCCGACCGGCTGGAACCGGGCGAACTGGAAAAGCTGCGCAATTTCCTCGAACGCTGGCAGAACTTCCCCTGCCCGCCATTCGAGGTTTCGACCTTCACCCTGTTCCAGTCGATCCTGACTCCGGACGGCGCGATCCACGACCCTTTGGCGGAATACCCGCTTTAGGCCCCGCCTGCGGCGCCTGTCGAAGCGAGGGGCCAGCCCCTCGCGCTCCCCGGGATATTTCTGGACAGAAGAAGCAGAAGGGATCCCGCCTCTTCTTCTCTTTCGAAATACCTCGGGGGGAAGCGCGCGCAGCGCGCGGGGGGCAGCGCCCCCTAGCCGGTCAAATCCCTGAACATGACCAGAGCGTCGACATAGCCCTGTTCGGGATGCAGGAACGCCTTTGGCAGGCGACCGACCACGTCGAAGCCCGCGCGCTGCCAAGTGTCGACGGCGCGGGTGTTGCTGGCGAGGACGAAGTTGAACTGCATCGCGCGATAGCCAAGCGCGACCGCCCGGTCCAACGAATGGGTCAGCATCGCCCGGGCGATGCCCCGTCCGCGCGCGGACGGAGACGTGGCGAAGCCGCAGTTGCAGACATGCGCACCGCCGCCCGGCTGGTTGGTTTTCAGGTAATAGGTCCCAAGGACCTCACCCCCAGCCTCGGCCACGAAGCAGTGGTTCGCGGTCCAGTACGCCAGCGCGTCAGGCTCGGATATGTCGGGGTCCACCGCGTAGGTGTCCCCCGCCCGAAAGATCGGGCGGAGGATGTTCCAGACCGCGGCCGCGTCGGCGGCCGCGAAAGGGCGTATTTCGACAACGTCGCTCATCGCCGTAGGGTGCGGTTTCAACCGCACCGCCCCGGACTTAATAAAGCACGACCGACCGGATCGATTCCCCGGCGTGCATCAGGTCGAACCCCTTGTTGATGTCATCCAGCGGCATAGTGTGGGTGATCATCGGGTCGATCTCGATCTTGCCGTCCATGTACCAGTCGACGATTTTCGGCACATCGGTGCGGCCTTTGGCGCCGCCGAACGCGGTGCCCTTCCAGACGCGGCCAGTCACCAGCTGGAACGGGCGGGTCGAGATTTCGGCCCCGGCCGCCGCCACGCCGATGACGATCGATTCACCCCAGCCGCGGTGCGCGCATTCCAGCGCCTGCCGCATCACGGTGGTGTTGCCGGTGCAGTCGAAGGTGTAGTCGGCGCCGCCGATCAGGTCGCCCCGGCGTTTCGTGAGGTTCACGATGTAGGGAACGATATCCTCGCCGATCTCCTTCGGGTTCACGAAGTGGGTCATGCCGAACCGTTCGGCCATTTCCTTCTTCGCCGGGTTCAGGTCGACGCCGATGATCATGTCTGCGCCTGCCAGACGCAGACCCTGGATCACGTTCAGGCCGATGCCGCCAAGGCCGAAGACCACTGCGGTGGACCCGATTTCGACCTTCGCCGTGTTGATCACCGCGCCGATGCCGGTGGTCACGCCGCAGCCGATGTAGCAGATCTTTTCGAACGGCGCGTCCTCGCGCACCTTCGCCACAGCGATCTCGGGCAGGACGGTGTGGTTCGAGAAGGTCGAGCAGCCCATGTAGTGCAGGATCGGGTCGCCATCGAGCGTGGTGAAACGCGAGGTTCCGTCCGGCATCAGGCCTTGCCCTTGGGTCGAGCGGATCGAGGTGCAAAGGTTGGTCTTGCCCGACGTGCAGGAATAGCACTCGCGGCATTCCGGCGTGTACAGCGGGATCACGTGGTCGCCCGGCTTCAGCGAGGTGACGCCCGGGCCGACCTCGACAACGACGCCGGCGCCTTCGTGGCCGAGGATCGCAGGGAACAGGCCCTCGGGGTCGGCCCCCGACAGGGTGAATTCGTCGGTGTGACAGATGCCCGTGGCCTTGATTTCGATGAGAACCTCACCGGCCTTCGGACCATCAAGGTTGACGTCCATGATTTCGAGCGGTTTGCCTGCGGCGACGGCGACAGCTGCGCGGGTTTTCATCGGCGGTCTCCAAGAGTTAAACTTGGCCGAAACCCTTAGCGAATGTCGCGTGGTTTGCAACCTTTGCCGCGAGGTGACGAGATGATGAGACTGGTAATGATTTGCGCGTGCTGCACGGCCATCGCCGGCTGCGATCGGGTGTTCGAACCGCCGGCGCCCCGGCCGCCCGCGCCAGTGGAACCCGATGCCTGCGGAACCGGGCAGTATCGGTCCTATATCGGCGAACCGGCCTCGGTGTTGCAGGACATCGTGTTCGTCACGCCGATGCGGGTGGTGCCGTACAACGGCATGGTAACGATGGATCACAACCCGGCACGGATCAACTTTAACCTCGACCCCGAGGGACGGATCCTGACGGTCACCTGCGGCTAAACGCAGGGATCACCGGCGGCAGGCATGTGCCCGCCGCCGGGACACAAGATTACTCGCGATATTCGCGGTGGCACGCCATGCAGGTCGGGCCGATCGCCTGCATCGCGGCGCCGATGTCCTCGACCGAGGCGATCGAGCCAGAGGCATTGGTCGCCGCGGTTTCCAGATCGCCGGCCTTGGCGGTGAAATCGTCCCAGTTTTCCCAGATCGCCGGAAGGGCTTCGGACTCCGGGTCGGTTTCCTGCGGTTCGAACAGGGTGGGGATCGTCGCGGCCTCTGCGGCAACCGCATCGATGGCGGCGTTGGCGGCAGCGGCATCGAAGTCGGTCGTGCCTTTTGCCATGTCGCCCAGCGTCTTCAGGCTCATGCCGATGGTCGACATCGAGTCCATGCGCGCCTTGACGGCCTCGTTTTCGACGGCGGAATGGGCAATTGCCGCGGTCAGGGAAAGGACGGCGGCGGCGCCGACGATGCGAATTGAGGTCTTCATGATGACTGGCTCTCCAATGGCTTGCTGCAATGCAGCCTAAAGGGCTTTCGTGACGCCGCAATCAATCTTGTCATAAAATACCCGTGAACAGCCGTGCGGTCCCCGCCTGTTCGCGGCGGCTCGACTCTGCGGGGCGACTCGGCGTATGGTGAGAACATATCAAGAACATATGCGCTGCCCGCCATGCCGATCCGCCGTATCCTGTCGCTGTGGTTTCCCCGGCTTGCCGCCGAGCGTTTTCTGCGCGCGGGGGCAAGTTATCTTGACGCGCCCTTCGCCGTGGTGGGCGACCGCAACAACGCGCAGGTGCTGGTGTCGCTGTCGGCGCGCGCCTCGGCCGAGGGGCTGCGCGCGGGTCAGCCGCTGCGCGACGCGCAGGCGATGTGCCCCGGCCTGATCACCCGGCTGGCGAACACCCATGCCGACGCCGCCTTCCTGTCGGCGTTGCGGCGGTGGGCTGGCAAGTTCTCTCCGTGGGTGGCCGAAGAGCCGCCCGAGGGGCTGATCATCGACCTGACCGGCTGCGCCCATCTGTTCGGGGGTGAGGCCGAACTGGTCAGTCAGGCAGAGCTGGACTGTTCCGACCTTGGGCTGACGGTGCAGTCCGGTATCGCCGACACGGTGGGCGCGGCCTGGGCGCTGGCGCGCTATGCCGGGCGGGCGCCGGGCGCGGTGCGGTCGGGCGACGCCATCGACCAAGAGGCTCCGGCCACCCGCGCCCGCGCGGCCAAGCGGCGCAACTGGGAACGCGGCGGCCCGCCTCCGCCCCGCCACGGGGTCGAGGCGCGCGGCGGCCGCATCGCGGCAGAGGGCCAGACCCGCACCGCGCTGGCAACGCTGCCGGTTGCCGCGCTGCGGGTCGACCCGGACACCGCAGCAAGCCTGTCGAAGCTGGGCCTGCGCACCATCGGCGACCTGATCGGCGTGCCCCGCGCCTCGCTGGCGCGGCGGTTCGGGCAGCCGCTGGTGCTGCGGCTGGATCAGGCGATGGGGCACACCCCCGAATCCGTGTCCCCCGCCCGCCCCATGTTCAGCTTTGCCGTCCGGCTGACCCTGCCCGACCCGATCGGGCTGGACGAGGACGTGATGGCCGCGATCGACCGCCTGCTGCCAGAGCTGGAAAAACGGCTGGTCGAGAAGGGACGCGGCGCGCGGCGGCTGCGGCTGCAGCTGTTTCGCGCCGACAACACGATGCAGACCATCGAGATCGGCATGGCGCGGCCCTCGGCCAGCCCCGACCGCATCCGCCCGCTGCTCATCCTGAAGCTGGACGAGATCGACGCGGGCTACGGCATCGACTGCATCCGGATCGAGGCGCATGTGACCGAGCCCGTCCACGCCCGCCAGCACCGCGGCCACATGGACGCGGCCGCCGAGGCGGTCGCGCGGCTGAACTCTGACATGCGGCTGGACGACCTGATCGGGCGGCTTGGTGCGCGGATCGGATTGGAACGGATCAGCCGCGCGCACCCCGCCGACAGCCATATTCCCGAAAAGACTTCGCACCGGGTTGCCGCCGCGTGGTCCGAACCGGCGAAGAACTGGCCACTGCCGCCGACGCCGCGTCCGCTGGTCATGTGGCGGCCCGAGCCCGTCAGCGCGCCGGACACGCCGCGCCCCCCTGCCGACTTCCGCTGGCGCGGGCGAAGCCTGCAGGCCACCGCGGTTTCAGGGCCAGAGCGGATCGCACCGGAATGGTGGCTGGACGAACCGGAATGGCGGACCGGGGTCCGCGACTACTGGCAGGTTACGGCGGACACGGGGGAACGGCTGTGGATGTACTATGCCCACGGCGGCGCTCTGTCGGCGGGATGGTTCTGTCAGGGGCGGTTCGCATGACCGCCCGCCGGATCATTCCACCACACGGATCAGCTTGCGCTCTAGCACGCGCAGGACCGTCTTCAGGTCATGCCCGCGCTTGAGAATCTGCCCGTCCATCCCGATCACCGAATACTGCCCCTGTTTCAGGCGCAGGCGCGGATGCTTTTCGATACGGTACATGGGGCGTTCCGCTGTGCGTCGGAAAACCGAGAACACGGCACAGTCACGAAGGGCGGAGATCCCGTAGTCCCGCCATTCACCGGCGGCGACCATCCGGCCATACAGCCCGAGGATCATGCCAAGCTCTTTGCGGTCGAACGAAACCTGTTCCGGAATCCGGCGTGACGCGGGAAACGGGGTCGGCGTCTGGATCGTCATACAGAACAGATTGAGGGCACGGCCCGCTTAAATCAAGCGTTTCGATGCCCTTCCCCGAAGTCCGTTTACAACCTGCGGGTACGGGCGCCCACTTCCCGCCGCAAAAAGACCCTGCGACGGGCACCCTCGCACCATTCCGCTGCCGACATGCCACGCGATAACAAAGTTGTCGCGAGCGGGAACGATCGCGGGGCAGGTTCATAGCCCCCACACCACCGGCTCCGGGAACGTCCCGCTCGCTTCGACCCCCCAAAAAAGTTTGGTTATCAGACGCATCCCGCCCCGGATGCGTCGCGTCCGGTCGGCGGCGTTCAGAAGATCAAGGTCCGTGCAAAGCCGCCCGCGGGCGTTTGCGCGCTATCCCAGACGCCTGCGATGGGTCACCGGCCCGTCGCCCTGCGCCTCGATCCGGCGGATTGCCTTGTCCAGCGGTTCATAGGCCACGGCCATGTGATGCGCGTTCGCGTGCAGCATGACATCCGCGTCGACCATGATCGCGACGTGCCCTTTCCAGAACAGCAGATCGCCCCTTTGCAGCGGCGCACCTTCCGGGATCTCATTGCCAAGAGCTTCCTGCTGGTCGCTGTCGGCGGGCGCGGCGATCCCCGCGGCCAGCAACGCCCCCTGCACAAGGCCCGAACAGTCGATCCCGCGCGCCGTGTTGCCGCCCCACAGGTAGGGCGCGCCGAACATCAGCTGCGCCGCCGTCACCGGGTCGGCAAAGCGTTTGTCGATCGGCCAGAGATGCGGCTTGGGGATATAGTGACCGTCCGCCGTCTCGAAGAACTTCGGCTGGTGGGTGACGACGCAGACCTGCGCCCCGAACGGCAGGTCCATCACCTGCGGCACCTTCATGTCCGGCTCGGGGTAGGCCTGCGAACCGGGCACCGCGACCCAGTGCGTCGGCGCCGCGCCCGCCGGTCCAAGGTCGCCCTCGGCCACATAGCCGACATAGCCATCCTTGCCGGCCTGCACGAAGGCGAAGCCCTGATACCGCTCGTAGACCGTCACCGCGTCGCCTAGCAGAAGCTGCCGGTCGCGCCGCCCGCCGGGGCTGCGCCACAGGTCGGACGTGGCCACCGCGATGCGCGCGGGCGTGCCCTCGACGAAAGCGTCGGCCTCGACCTGCCCTTGCAGATGCGCCGCAGCGACGCGGCCGTTGGACGCAAGCAGGCGGCGGTCGGTCACAGGCCCAGCACCCCGGGCAGCGCCTGAAGGATCGCGCGCGCGCCCTGCCCGACGCCGCCCTTCGGCCGAGCGGGGGCAGGCGACGGCTGCCAGCCGTAGATGTCGAAATGCGCGTATCGCGGTGTTTCGGTGACGAACCGGCGCAGGAATAGCGCGGCGGTGATCGACCCGGCAAAGCCACCCTTCGGCGCGTTGTCCAGATCGGCGATGCCCGGCTCGATCATCTCTTCGTAAGGCTGGTGATACGGCATCTCCCACACCGGGTCCGCGATGGCGTTGCCCGCCGCCCGGATCGCCGCGGCCAGCGCGGGGTCCGTGGCGTAGAACGGCGCGATGTCGGGGCCGACCGCCACGCGCGCCGCGCCGGTCAGGGTCGCCATCGAGATCAGCAGATCCGACGGCGTCTCGTCCGCCAGCGCCAGCGCATCGGCCAGCACCAGCCGTCCTTCGGCGTCGGTGTTGTTGATCTCGACCGTCAGACCCTTGCGCGAGGTCAGGATGTCCTGCGGACGGAAGGCGTTGCCGGCGATGTTGTTCTCGACCGCCGGAACAAGCACCCGCAACTGCACCGGCAGTTTCAGAGTGGCGATCATACTGGCCAGACCCAGCACCGTCGCCGCGCCGCCCATGTCCTTTTTCATCAGCCCCATCGACGCGCCGGGCTTGATGTTCAACCCGCCGGTGTCGAAACAGACACCCTTGCCCACCAGCGTCACCGTCGGCCCCTCGGTCCCCCAGCGCATGTCGATCAGGCGCGGCGCAGAGGCGGCGGCGCGGCCGACCGCGTGGATCATCGGGAAATTGTCGTCCAGCAGCGCGCCGCCCGTGGTCACCTGAATTTCCGCACCGATGTCCGACGCAAGGTCGCGCGCCGCTTCTTCCAGCGCATCGGGCCCCATGTCGGCGGCGGGCGTGTTGATCAGGTCGCGCGTCAGGGCCTCGCCGCCGGCGATGGCCTCTAGCCGATCCGCATCGACGCCGTCCGGCGCAACCAGCGCCGCGCCTTCCGGGGCAGTCGCCCGATAGCGGCCGAAGCGATAGCGCGACAGCAGCCAGCCCAGCGCGTTCTCGTCCCGGTGGCCCGGTTCCAGTTCGGTCACCAGACGATAGGTGGCGTCCGGCAAAACCGCCTGCGCCCGCGCCAGGGCGAACCGGCCCCGCGCACGGTCAGCCGCCGTTCCGAAGCCCACCGCAGCGGCGTCGATCCCGCCATCCTCTGCCGGGATCACCAGAACCTTGCCCAGCGACCCGTCGAAGCCATTCGCCTGCGCCCACTGGCGCACCCGTTCGGGCTGCGCCGCGGTCCAGCCCTCGACGTCGTCCTTGGGGACGACGTGCAGGGGGATGGCGTCGGGGCTGTCGGAAGCGAAGCGGAGAGACATAGGGGCGGACCTTCATTTCATGGATCGCCCAGACCCTAGCCGTTCCGCCTGTGGCGACAAGCCCCCTTCAGACCACCGGCACCTGCGCATCCCAAACCGCGCAAAGCGAGCCTTCGCCAAGCCGCTGAAGCCGCTCGACGATCGCGGCAAGCGCGGCCTCGTCCCCGGCAGAGCACAGCGCGATCACGTCGCCCGCGACGGTCCGGACCTGCGGCATGCCAAGCCGATCCGCCGTGCCCTGCAACGCCAGTGCGCGCATCCGCAACGCGCGCCGATCACCCATCTCCCACGCCACGCGGGCCTCTTGCAGCAGCAGGGCAAGATCCTCCATCGCGATGCCCAGCGCGATTTCTCCATGCTCTGGCCCAAGCCTGCGCCAGAACCGTTAAAGCCTCTCGAATTCCAGCCCCACGACCTCGGCCGGTCGCAGTTTGCTTACCCGCATTGCCTTCTACCCCGGTGGAATGCCCGCTCACCCACCGGCTTTCTGCATGATGCGACTCAAGATTTCGTTGATCCGGTTTTGAATTCCCGCTCGAATTTCGTGAAAATGCAGCCTAGGACGACAGTGAACGCCAGCTGCGGAGAATGCGATGAAAGAGGCAAAGCCCCTGCCAGCCTATCTGGCCACCCGCTATCAAGGGTGGAAGGCCACGACATATTCCGAAAACAAGGCGTGGTACCGCCGCCTTGCAGAGGAAGGTCAGCGGCCGCGCGCGATGATCATCTCGTGCTGCGACAGCCGCGTCCACGTCACCGCGATCTTCGAAGCGGATCAGGGCGAATTCTTCATTCACCGCAACATCGCCAACCTCGTGCCGCCGCACAAACCCGACGGCCAGCAGCACGGCACGTCTGCGGCGCTGGAATACGCGGTGACCGCGCTGAAGGTCGCGAACATCGTGATCATGGGCCATTCCAGCTGCGGTGGCGTCCAAGGCTGCCACGACATGTGCTCGGGCGAGGCGCCGGAACTGGAAAAGGAATCCTCCTTCGTCGGCCGCTGGATGGACATCCTGCGCCCGGGTTACGAGAAGGTGAAGGATATCGATGACCGCACCGAACGGCTGCGCGCATTGGAACAGCAGGCGATCCTGACCAGCCTTGAGAACCTGATGACCTTCCCCTTCGTGGTCGAGGCCGTCGAGTCCGAGAAGCTGTCGCTGCACGGCGTCTGGAACGACATCGCGAATGGCGAGTTGCTTTGCTACGACCCCAAGACCGAAACCTTCGTTCCCGTCTGATCCGAACCCACCTGCGACCTCATCGGCATTTGTGTCCCGCCGCGATGGGCTATATCGGAACGTGACAGGGCAAACCGAGCGGATGAGATGACGGAAAAGACGACGCATTTCGGCAACCAGACCATTCCCGAAGAGGAAAAGGCCGGGCGTGTGCACGGCGTGTTCACGTCGGTCGCGTCGAAGTACGACGTGATGAACGACGTCATGTCGGTCGGCATCCACCGCGCGTGGAAAGACGCGATGATGGACTGGCTGGCGCCGCGCGACGGCCAGCGCCTGCTGGACGTTGCGGGCGGCACCGGCGACATCGCGTTCCGGTTCCTTGGCCGCGCCCCTGGGGCAAGCGCCGTGGTCTGCGACCTGACCGAGGGGATGCTGACCGCCGGTCGCACCCGCGCCGAAGCCGAGAAGATGGCCGACCGTCTGGACTGGGTCGTCGGTGACGCGATGGCACTGCCGTTCGAGTCGAACAGCTTCGACGTCTATACGATCAGCTTCGGCATCCGGAACGTGACCCGGCCGCAGGATGCGCTGGCCGAGGCCTATCGCGTTTTGAAGCCCGGCGGACGGCTGATGGTTCTGGAATTCTCGCAGCTTCCCAACCCGGGCATGCAGAAACTGTACGACCTGTATTCGTTCAACGTGATCCCGCGCATGGGCCAGATCATCGCGAACGATCGCGACAGCTATCAGTATCTTGTCGAATCGATCCGCAAGTTCCCCGACCAGGAAACCTTTGCCGCCATGATCCGGGATGCGGGTTTCGGTCAGGTTAAATATCGCAACCTGACGATGGGCGTCGCCGCGCTGCATTCCGGCTGGAAGATCTAAGCCTTGCGCGGACCTCACAACATTTGGCGGCTGATCCGGACCGGCGCAACGATGGAGCGCACCGGCGCGATGGGCGTGGTGCTGGACGCGATGGATGCGCCGCCCATGCTGCGGGCCGCGGCGCGTATTCTTGGCTGGCCGTTCAAATGGCTTGGCTACAGCGGCGATCCGGCCATGCCGCCGGTCACCCGCGCGCTGACCGCGCTGGGTCCCGCCTACATCAAGTTCGGTCAGATCCTGTCGACCCGGCCCGACGTGGTCGGCGCCGATCTCGCGAAGCAGCTGCAGGTGCTGCAGGACAAGCTGCCGCCCTTTCCCGTGGCCATCGCCAAAAGGACGATCGAGGCAGAGCTTCAGCATCCCATCGAAGAGATCTTTTCCGAGTTTTCCCAGCCTGTCGCCGCTGCATCGATCGCACAGGTGCACCGCGCCCGGCTGGCCGATGACGGGCGCGAAGTCGCGGTGAAGGTGCTGCGGCCCGGGATCGAACGCGCGTTCCGCAAGGATGTCGACGCCTTCTATTTCGCCGCCGACATGATCGAGCTTCTGTCGCCGGCGTCGCGTCGGCTGCGCCCGCGCGACGTGATCGAGCATTTCGAAGGCGTCGTTCTGGGCGAGCTTGACCTGCGCATGGAGACCTCGGCCGCGGCCGAATACGCCGCGAACACCGCCGGCGACGAAGGTTTCCGGGTGCCGCAGGTGGAATGGTTCCTGTCCGGCCGCCGCGCGATGGCGCTGGGCTGGGCCGAGGGCATCGCGCTGAACGACCTCGACGCGATCGATGCCGCAGGACACGACCGCCGCGCACTGGCCGAGCGGGTGCTGCAGCTGTTCCTGCGCCACGCGCTGCGGGACGGCTATTTTCACGGCGACATGCATCAGGGCAACCTGAAGGTCGCGCCGAACGGCGATCTCATCGCGCTCGATTTCGGGATCATGGGCTCGATCGACGAGTACACCCGCCGGGTCTACGCCGAGATTTTGTTCGGGTTCATCCGCAAGGATTACCGGCGGGTCGCAGAGGTCCATTTCGAAGCGGGCTACGTGCCCGCCGACCAAGATGTCGACGCCTTCGCCCGCGCGCTGCGGTCCGTGGGGGAACCCATCTTCGACCTAGACGCGTCGCGCATGTCGATGGGGCGACTTCTGAACCACCTGTTCGAAGTGACCGAGCGGTTCGGCATGGAAACGCGGACCGAACTGATCCTGCTGCAGCGGACGATGGTCGTGGTCGAGGGCGTCGCGCGCTCGCTTGATCCGCACATGAACATCTGGCGCGTGGCGCAGCCGGTGGTCGAGGATTACATCAAGCAGAACGTCGGCCCCCGCGCGGTTCTGAACGACCTGTCCAAGACACTTGGCGTCCTGTCGCGTGTCGGGCCGCGCCTGCCAGAGATGGTCGAGGCCGCCCTGTCCGACCGAAAGACAGATCCGCATCGGCCGACCCGCCCGACCCGCTGGCAGGCTTTGCTTTACGCCGGTTTCGGAGGTTTTCTGGTGGCGCTTGGCGTCTGGATTGGCACCCTGATCTGACCGTCGGATCATGGCTGCCGCAGGCCAGTGACCTCATCAACCGGCACTTCGATTCCCCCTGCCGTCACCAGCACGGTCTTGTCGGCATCGCCGCGCGCTTCTAGGACACGGGTGTAGACCTGCGCGGTTTCGACCGCTTCCAGCCCGTCCTCCGACCAGCTTTCGACCGTGAAGCCATAGCGGCCCTCGGGGAACGGAAGCCCGCTGGCAGTGGTGCCGTCCCACTCGACCAACCGGGGGTCGGTCGGGATCGCGACGCGCTGCACCTCTATTCCGTTGCCATCGCGCACGACAAGAAACGCTTCTGTCGCTGTGGGATCAGGCTCGGTCGCGATGTTGATCGCGGAGCCATCGAAATACGCGTCAACCGGCGCCCGCGCGTCTTTCCCGATCCAGTCGGCGTAGGGGCCGATGCCGGAAAGCCCCATCTGCGACTGAAGCTGCCCCAGCAGTTTGTTGGTATATACCGCCTGCTCCACGCCGGAAAACGTTGCCAGCTGCACCGCGAAATCCTCGGCTTTCACTGGGTTCAGCGGATCCTGATTTTCCATCTGGACCGTGAGCATCTTAAGAAACGTCTCGAAGTCGGACGCGATGGTGGGTTCGTCCGATGTGCGTTCGGGCGTCGGGTCGCCGGACAGGGTCGCGGCAACCGGAGACGTCTGCGTCTGCGTGATCTCCATCTTCGGGTCCTTTCTAAAGCCGAATATCCATCCGGTCGCCAAGCAAAAGCCTTACCGGGCTGGGGCCGTCGGGCTCTGCGACCTCAAACAAACCGTCGCCGGCGGTGCCGCTCGCAAAGCCCTGACCACCATTCGATGACGCCCCCTCGCCGCTGAACCGGAAAGAGACATCGCGATACCCAAGCTGGCGGAACTCCTGTGCGAGCGTCTCGATATGACGGCGCAAAAGGTCGGCGGTTTCCATGCGTTCGATGGTCAGCGAGACCTGCATCGTCCCGTCACCGCCCGCCATCGACATGCGGACGCGGCCTAATTCCGCGGGTTCCAGCACCAGTTCCACCGGCCTGTCCGGGTTGCCGCGCATCGCATCCATCAGTTGCACGGCAATCTGACGGGGCAGCGCGGGATCGCTCACGATCGCGCGCGCTGGCGGCGTCGATCCGGCGCGATCCGCTGACGACGTGATACCGGACATTTCGGGCGATGGCCCTTCCCCGATGACAGAGGTGAACCCACGCTCCGCCTCGCGCGATACCGCGTTTGCCACGGGCGTACTTGCCGGTGGCGCGATGGGCATCGCCGTCATCAGGGCCGGGGCCGAAACTGCTGTTGCGGGTGCGGACTCGGTGCGCGGCGCGTCCGGGACGGCCGCAGCACGACCCGTGCGGCGCCCGGCAGTCGTATCGGCAGACTTCACCTGCGGTTGCGGCATCAGTTGGCCTGCCGGCAGACCCGACTCGGAAAACGGTGTGGAGGGGTTTGCCCTGCCATCCGACGGTCGCTCTGTATCCGCGAAGCCGGGGGCAGCAGCCGCCGGGGGGCGGTCGCCGGAAAGTCCGGGCGGCACTGCCACCGGCATTTCGACGGACCGCTCGGACTTACCTCGCGATTCACTGGCGACGCCCGGGCGTTCCGCCTGTCGGGCGGCACCTTGTGCATCCGGCAGCAGCATGCGGGTGTCGAGCCGCGCGCCGGCCGGAACTTCACGCTGCGACCGGTCTGCCCGGGCTTCTGCACGGCCGACGGACCAAGGCATATCCTGTCTTGTCCCGCCAACAGGGGACGTCTTGCGACTGTCCAATCGCGCCGCCGTCGCACCCGCAATCGACAGACCCGGCGGGCCCTCTGCCGGTGTGTTCGCTGGGCCAGAAACCACCGACCCGTCTGCTGCGCGCACCCCTCTGGTACCCGTATCACCATCCGCCGCCGCGTTCTGGTGTGCCACTGCGAGCATTGATTGCGTCTGCGGTGCGCCCTCAGGGCTGGAAACATTGGCTTCGATTAGACCTCTGACGGCCTTGAGGTCAGCAACCGGGTCCATGCCCGAGCCGGTGGCAGGATCAGTCAGACCCGGACCAGATGCCCGAAGAGCACCAGCCGTGGAATCTACCCCGCTTTCCCGTTTGGCCGCCGCCGACACTCGCGGCTTAGATTCTTCGATGGCAGAGATGGCGTCAGGGTCCGGAATTGGGTCGGTCGACGCCTGTCCAACAGGTAACGTGGCGACCAGCACCTGTGCAGCCGAGTCTTCCTCGACAATAGGGCCCGCCTCTTCCGCGTTCACTTTCAAGCCATCGCGTGCGGCCTTGGGCGCGGCTTTCCGCGTCGGTTCGGATGACGGCGTCTCTTCCGGGTTTTGACCGCTGCCATTGCTCCCACGGTCCGCGACCGCCGAACCCGAATGGCTGTCCGAATCTCCGGAAAGGAATGCCGAGAATGGTCGCTCTGACGACGCTTTCGCGGATTTTTCGCCGACCATTGGCGCACTGCCGCCCCTTGCCGGCGCGGAGTTCGTGATATCGGTCATTGGTATCGGCTGCATCATCTGCCCCGGGTGTTCTGCCTCGGCCCACTGGGCGCTTATCCCGCATATTGATTACCGGATGTTTACCGGTGGCAGGGCATACACGCCGAAACTAGCTCGAATTGAAGGAACCACGGGATGCAAGGCATCGAAGGCCCTCCAGTCCAACCCGTCATACGGCCCGCTTCTCAGAATGAGTCAGACATTCGCCTGCGCGACGCCGCGCGCGCGTTAGAGGCGACGTTCCTTGCGGAAATGCTCAAGGCCGCGCGGTTCGGCGAGGCCCGCGATGCCTTCGGCGGCGGCGTGGGAGAGGACCAATTCAGCTCGTTCCTGGTCCAAGCGCAGGCACAGGAAATGGTGGCCGCCGGCGGCATCGGGCTGGCCGAATCCTTATTCGAGTCGCTCAAGGAACAGCGTGATGGCCCTGTTTGATAGCGGCAGCTGCACCCGCACGATGAAACAGCTGCTTGCGCGGGAACGGGCGGCGGTTCTGCGCGGCGATTTCCGGGCCCTGGAAAAAATCGCCAATGAAAAGGAACGTCTGGTGGCGCGGCTGGGTCAGTCGAGGCCCGACCCCGAGGACATCGCGGATTTGCGCCGGATGTCGGATCGGAACGGCGCGCTGCTGGAGGCGGCCCGCCAAGGTCTATCCGACGCCCGCCGCAAGCTCGAGGCGCTGAACACACCGCTGGAACTGCATACCTACGACTCTGCCGGCCGGCGGACGACACTGTTCGCCCACCCCAAAGCACTGACAAGGCGAGAATAAACTCCATTGTCCGCGCCAACCAGCGCCGAGCCCGGAACGTGTTGTTAATAATAAGTTTTATCGAAAACGCCTGAAGCGGACGCAGGAAATTCACATTCTATTACCGATTTCATCCGAGAAACGGCGTCGCACCCGACGGGGTGGCGCGTGGCCCGAACACCATCACGCAACAGTCAGAACGACATCGGAACCGCCCCGACGGGGCGCAATCGAAGATCCGGCGCGAAAATCTGCGTCGTTCGAAGAAGGAACATCTCAATCGCGACCTTCCACGCCCCACCGTGGTGCCCGCCGCCGCCGACGACCTTCTTCCTTTTGATGATGACGGGCGCGTTTCCGTTCCCGCTCATCCATCCACCTCGTACACGCGCCCCCGCATCGGCTTAGCAAAGGGTCATGAACGTGGCCTTAACCGGGCCGGTTTCCGGACACCCAACGGCGAATACCGCGGTTTTCTTGGTAAATTCCGACCCGCGTCAGGACAGGATCATCGCGGCCGCTTTCTCGGCGATCATGATCGTGGGCGCATTGGTGTTTCCGCTTGTGATCGTCGGCATCACGCTGGCGTCCGCGACGCGAAGACCGTCGATGCCGCGCACCCGCAATTCGGCGTCCAGTGGCGCCGCATCGTCGGCCCCCATGCGCACGGTGCCGACGGGATGGAAGATCGTCGTGCCGATGTCGCCCGCCGCGCGGGCAAGATCCGCGTCGGTTTCGAAGTTGGTACCCGGCTTGAACTCGACCGGATCGTAGCCCGCGAAGGCTGGCTGCCCGACGATGCGCCGCGTCAGCCGGATCGAGGCGGCGGCGACCTGCCTGTCACGCTCGGCCGCAAGATAGTTCGGCCGGATCTCGGGCGCGGCGGTCGGATCGGGGGACACGATGCGCACATGACCCCGGCTTTCGGGCCGCAGGTTGCAGACGCTGGCCGTGATGGCATCGAAGGCATGCAGGGGTTCGCCGAACGCGTCCAGCGACAGGGGCTGAACGTGGTATTCAAGGTCGGCGGTGGCCACGTCGGGCCCAGACTTGGCAAAGGCCCCAAGCTGCGACGGGGCCATCGACATCGGGCCAGAGCGGAACAGGGCATATTCGGCGGCGATCTTGGCCTTGCCGAATAGCGTGGCCGACATGGTGTTCAGCGTCTTGGCGTTCGACACCTTGTAGGAACACCGCAGCTGCAGGTGATCCTGCAGGTTCTCTCCGACACTTGGCACCTCGTGCACCACGTCGATCCCGTGCTCTTGCAACAGCCCGCCGGGGCCGATGCCCGACAGCTGCAGGATCTGCGGCGACCCGATGGCCCCCGCGGCAAGCACGACCTCGCGCCGCGCGCGAACCTCTCGCAACTCGCCGTTCTGCCGAAACTCGACTCCCGCAGCGCGGCGTCCGTCGAACAGCACGCGGGTCACTTGGGCCCCGGTCTCGACACGCAGCCCGCCGCGCCCCTCGACCGGACGCAGGAACGCCTTGGCGGTGTTCCAACGCCACCCGCGCCGCTGGTTCACCTTGAAATAGCCGACACCCTCGTTGTCGCCGGTGTTGAAATCGTCGGTGCGCGGCAGGCCCGCCTGTTCGGCGGCGGCCATGAAATCGTCAAGGATCTTCCAGCTTAGCCGCTGTTCCTCGACCCGCCATTCGCCGCCGGCGCCGTGCAGATCGCTTTCGCCGTCGAAATAATCCTCGGACTTCCGGAACCACGGAAGCACGTCATCCCAGCCCCAGCCCGGCAGTCCAAGCTGGCGCCAATGATCATAGTCGGCGGCCTGCCCGCGCATGTAGATCATGCCATTGATCGACGAACAGCCACCAAGGATGCGCCCGCGCGGGTACAGAAGGGACCGCCCGTTCAGGCCCTTTTCCTCGGCGGTGCGAAAGCCCCAATCGGTGCGCGGATTGCCGATGCAATAAAGATAGCCAACGGGAATATGCACCCAGTGATAGCTATCGCGGCCCCCGGCTTCGAGCAGTGTGACGCTGCCCTTCTCGCTTAGCCGGTTCGCCAGAACGCATCCGGCAGACCCGGCCCCGACGACGACAAAGTCGGCCTCCATCCCCATTCGCACACCCTCCCCAAGGTTTTCTTCACATTTGTGCGACGGCGCACAGAGTCCCTGCCCGTACGCTTCTTTTCTCGCGATCATAAATGACGACATTCCAGATCGAAGCACAACGCACCGGCTGTCGGTGCGTCAAACCAAAGCACCGGACAGACGGTGCAAGGAGAGCGACCATGCTGACGCAAATCAACGGGCTGCACCACGTTACCTCGATTGCCAGTGGTGCTCAGGCCAACAACGACTTCTTCACGAAGGATCTCGGCCTGCGCCGGGTCAAGAAGACCGTCAACTTCGACGCACCCGAGGTGTATCACCTTTACTATGGGGACGAGGTCGGCACGCCCGGCTCGGTCATGACCTATTTCCCGTTCCCGCACGCCGCCCGGGGCCGTCCGGGGCTCGGCGAGGTCGGCACCACTGTCTTCGCGGTCCCGAAAGGCACGCTGGCCTACTGGCAGGACAGGTTCCAGACATTCGGCACGCCGGGTCTGGAGCGGTCGTCCAGCTTCGGCGAAGAGCGCCTGCACTTCACCGGACCGGACGGCGACGCCTTCGCGCTGGTCGAAACCGAGGACGGTCGCGCCCCGTGGTCCGGCAACGGCGTCCCGTCTGACGAGGCGATCCGGGGCTTCCACTCGGCGCACCTGCGCGTCAGCGACGGCGGTGCGACCGAAGAGCTGCTGCGGTTCATGGGATACGAGGAAGATGACCGCGACGGCGACACCGTCCGCCTGCGCATTCCGAACGGCAACGGCGCCGATGTCATCGACCTGCAAACCCTGAAGGGCGCGAACTATGCCAAACAGGGCGCGGGGTCGGTTCACCATCTGGCGTTCAGCGTCGACACCCGCGAGACGCAGCTTGAAGTCCGCAAGGCGCTGTCCGACACGGGCTATGGCGTCACGCCGGTCATCGACAGGGATTACTTCTGGGCGATCTACTTCCGGTCCCCCGGCGGCGTCCTGTTCGAGGTGGCCACTAACGAACCCGGTTTCGACCGGGACGAGGACACCGCCCATCTGGGCGAGGCCCTGCAACTGCCGAACCAGCACGCCCACCTGCGGAAGGTGCTGGAAGAGAAGTACCTTGAACCGATCGAGGATTGAGCCATGAGCTACGTATATAAGGAAACGAAGGGGGCCGACGGCGGCCCCCTGCTGTTCACCTTCCACGGCACCGGCGGTGACGAATCCCAGTTCCACGGGCTGGGCGAACAGATCCTGCCCGATGCCCATGTCGTGTCGCCGCGCGGGGACGTGTCCGAGAACGGCGCGAACCGTTATTTCCGGCGCACCGGGGAAGGCGTCTATGACATGCCCGACCTCGCCGCGCGGACGCAGGCGATGGCCGGGTTCGTGCGCGGCTTTCCGACCGGCGACCGTCCGGTGATCGGGCTGGGCTATTCGAACGGGGCGAATATCCTTGCCTCGGTCGCGATGGCGGAGCCCGGCCTGTTCACCGACATCGTCCTGATGCACCCGCTGATCCCGTGGGTGCCGGACCCGGTGCCCGCCCTGAAGGGGGTGAACGTGCTGATCACCGCCGGGCGGCGCGATCCGATCTGCTCGCCCGCCGGCACCGACTTTCTGGCGGACTGGTTCCGTGAACAGGGCGCCGACACGACGCTGTACTGGCACGAGAGCGGGCACGAGATTCCGCAGGCCGAGATCCAGACAGCGGCGGAATTCGTGCAGTCCGCCGAAAACAGATGGCGCCGACTGCATAGTCTCTGAGCGCGCCGCCCGCTGCCCGGGCAACCGGGCGGCGTTTTTGCCGCTGCGGACGCCGCGCCGCGGCGTAACCCTTACCTTCCGCGGCGTCCCGGTCTAAGCCTTCGGGCGGGGAGAAGGGTCATGAACCCGCGTGAGACTTCACGCGGGTCGCTTGCGCAGGACGTGTTGATGGGAAAACGCGCGACGATCCGCGATGTGGCGGAAAAGGCCGGAGTGTCGAAATCCACCGTTTCGCTGGTTCTTCATGACTCGCCGTTGGTGCGGGCCGAAACCAAGGCGGCCGTCGAAACCGCGATCCGCGAGCTTCACTACGTCCGCAACCGCGCCGCCGCCGCGCTGCGCAGTTCCAACACCGGACGCATTGGCATCGTCGTCAACGACCTGCGGGTTCCCTTCGTCACCGAATTCGTCGCCGCCGCCCAGCGCGCCCTGATGGATCGCGGCATGGCGGCCCTGATCGCGGATTCCTCTGAGGACCCGGATACCGAGGATCGCGCCGTGCGCCTTGCGCTGGAACAGGACATTGCCGGCCTGCTTATCGCGCCCTGCCGCAGTTCCGAGGCCCCGGTGTTCAGCACCATCCTCGCGACCGGCATCCCGACCATGCAGGTTCTGCGGCAAGGCGACAGCCGTGTCGCGCAGCTTCCGTTCCATTCCATCGACTACGCCATCGGCAGCCACCTAGCCGCACAGCACCTGCTGGACCAAGGCCTGACCGAGATTGCCTTCGTCGGTGGCTACGCCGGTCACCAGATCTCGCGCGAGCGGGCCTCGGGCTATCGCGACATCATGCAGGTCCACGGACGCAGGGCGCTGGTTCTGCAAGGCGGGTCGGACCGCACCTATGGCCGCGAGGCGATGGCGCTGATCGCGCGCGACCATCCGGACGTGCAGGCGGCGATCTGCATCAATGACAGCGTGGCGCTGGGCATGTCTTCTGCCGCGATGGCCGCAGGGCGGACCGTCGGGCGCGATTTCTGGATCGTCGGCTTCGACGACATCCCGGAATGC
The DNA here is from genome assembly GCF_029168315.1 of Psychromarinibacter halotolerans. NCBI lineage: Bacteria > Pseudomonadati > Pseudomonadota > Alphaproteobacteria > Rhodobacterales > Paracoccaceae > Psychromarinibacter > Psychromarinibacter halotolerans. The sequence goes on along the minus strand of NZ_JARGYD010000002.1, from coordinate 649,529 downwards.
GCGCAGGCCGAACCGTCGATCACGTCGGTCCGCTGCGATGTCGACGCCGTCGCGCGGGCGTCGGTCACGGCGCTTCTGGACTGGATCGATAACGGGGTCCCCCCGGAAGAGCTGGTCCGGCATCCGGTGAAGCTGCAGGTGCGCGACTCAAGCAAGGTCGGCTGACCCTGTCCTGCACCGCGTCCGAGTCGGTTCGTGGCCGGACGCGGGCAGCATCCGCCGCAAACTCGGCGCAATTGAATTGTGGCACACACCCTCTGGTTGATCCCAGCTGACTCCGGCCCTGTCGAAATCGTTCAAACCTTAACGGTCGGATGATCCGGTTTTCCGGGGCCTCCGGGCCTCGCTTGTCCTGTTCAGGACCACCGCTTGGCCCAAACCGGGCAGACGATTCTTATTTCTGCCACCCGATTCTGTCGAAATGCCTCATTTGGACCTGTCTTTTTAGGTAGTGTTTTCAGCCCTTTGTCGCGCGTTAACCAATAATCGCCATGTTTGGCCCCAATTTTTTCAAAATACCGAACGGCTTCAAACACGGTTCGGACGCCAAAAAAGGCCAGAACCGCCTGTTATCAGGTATTTTTGGGGCTTTGCACATTCTCGCCTTATTTCCCGTCGATTTGCGCCACGATTCACAGGTGATTTCAATCTCGGGATGTACGAACTGAGGACAAGGAACAAGCCGATGACTGCCAAGATAGTCACTGCTCTGCAGACGGAAGCCGCAAGGATGCGCAAGCGCATCCTGGACGCCGACTGCGACTCCAAGGGCGGCGCTGCCGATCTTCCGCCCGTGTCCAACAATCTTATCGACACCCTGTTCGATGCCGAATGCGGGCACCGGCAGGAGAAACGGTACCCAAGCGCCGCCTAACGAACGACCAAGACCAAAAAACACTACCAAACAAACCAAAACAAAATCCGAACGAAAACCCGAACGAATGGAGGTCACAATGCACACGAACATCGTCTCCTACCCGAAGAACCTTACTTTCCACGCCGCGAACGACGACCGCCCCTCCGGCCCTGCCGGCAACGTGGTGTCGATCAAGCGGATGCGCCAAAGCGAGCGGGTGATCCGCACCGTCCGCGGCGTTTTCTACAAGACCGGAGCAACCGGCGCTGCCCGGGCGGCCTGACCCACCGCCCACACGACCCCTAAATACCCCCATCAAAAATAATCAAAACAGACTCACGAACGGAGAAACAAAATGGAAAAGTCCCTGCTTCAGAAAGCCCGTGAAGGCCGCATCGCAGCTCTGGCCACCCTGGCTTCCACCAAAGTGGACAACATCTTCCTGATCGAGGACAAGCGCGCCAGCCAGCCGCGCAAAGCCCCGGCCCTGACTTTCGCGTCGGCACGTTCCGCGGCCCCCGCCAACGTCGTCTTCGCACCGGAGCGTCGGGCGGCCTGACCAACCGCCTGCCCCAGCCTGAACGAACGGGTTTCTCTCTCACCCGAAGTCTCACCCCGTCCGTTCGGCGCAATACGCAAGCGCAAGTTTCCCTGCGCTTCCCCCAACAACCGCCCCGCACCCCCGCGGGGCGGTTCGTTTTTTTTGAACGCATAGGTCTATCCCTGATCACCGGACGTCCGGGATGGAAAGCAGGTCCGGGTTCTGCGATACGTGGCAGGCCGAAAAACGCTGGAGCGTCGGCTGAAGAAGCAGATCGAACTGAATCGAAGGCACTGAATGCCCGAACTCCCCGAAGTCGAGACTGTCCGCCGCGGTCTGTTGCCGGTGGTGGAAGGGTTCGTCATCGACAGCGCCGACGTCCGGCGCCCCGACCTGCGCTGGCCCTTCCCCGACCGGATGGCCGACCGGCTTGCCGGGCAGACCGTCACCGCGCTGCGCCGTCGGTCGAAATATATCCTTGCCGACCTGTCTTCGGGTGAAACGCTGATCGTCCACCTTGGCATGTCGGGGCGGATGCTGATCTCGGGGCGGATGCCAGGCGCCTTCGTCCACGACCACGCGCCGACCGAAAAGCACGATCACGTCGTGCTTGAAATGAGCTCTGGCGCACGGATCACCTTCAACGACGCGCGCCGCTTCGGCGCGATGGACCTTTGGCCCACCGCGACGCTTCAGGATCACTGGCTGCTAAAGCCGCTGGGTCCCGAACCGCTGGGCAACACCTTCCACGAAGATTACCTTGCCGAACGGCTTAAAGGACGGAACACGCCGATCAAATCGGCACTGCTGGACCAGAATGTCGTTGCGGGACTTGGCAACATTTATGTTTGCGAGGCGCTTTTTCGGGCACAGATCGCACCACGCCGCAAGGCGGGCCGCATCTCGGACAAGCGCATCCGCTCGCTGGTCCCGATCATCCGGGACGTGCTGACGGACGCCATCGCCGCGGGCGGCTCCAGCCTGCGCGATTACCGCCAAGCCAGCGGGGAACTTGGATATTTTCAGCACACCTTCCGCGTCTACGGCCGCGAGGGCCAGCCCTGCACGACACCCGGCTGTAACGGTACGGTTGCACGAATCACGCAGTCCGGCAGATCCACCTTCTTCTGCCCCAACTGCCAAACGTGACTTGAACCGCGCCCGTGGATGGGTATGGAGTCGGTCGGACGGTAACAGCCAAAGGCATCCAAATGGCCTTCAAGACGATCATCGTCGAAATTGACGACCACGTCGCAGTCATCAAGCTCAATCGACCGGACGCACTGAACGCTCTCAATTCGGAATTGATGGGCGAGCTTGCGACCGCGCTGCGCGAGGCAGAGGCCAACGAAAAGGTCCGCTGCACCATCATCACCGGGTCCGAGAAGGCGTTCGCCGCCGGCGCGGACATCAAGGAGATGTCCGAGAAGACCTTCGTCGAGGTCTATCTTGAGAACATGTTCGGGAACGAAGCGGAAAGCATCGCGCGCGCCCGCAAGCCGGTGATCGCCGCCGTGTCGGGCTATGCGCTGGGCGGCGGCTGCGAACTGGCGATGATGTGCGACTTCATCATCGCGGCGGACACCGCCAAGTTCGGCCAGCCCGAGATCAACCTTGGCGTCATCGCCGGGATCGGCGGCACGCAACGGATGACCCGCGCCATCGGCAAGGCCAAGGCGATGGACATGCACCTGACGGGGCGGTTCATGGATGCCGAAGAGGCCGAACGCTCAGGCCTTGTCAGCCGCATCGTCCCGGCCAAGAAGCTGATGGAAGAGGCTATGGCAGCGGCGCACAAGATTTCCGAGAAATCCGCGCTGTCGACGCGGGCGGCGAAAGAAGCCGTCAACCGCGCGTTCGAGACGACGCTGGCCGAGGGTCTGCTGTTCGAACGGCGTCTGTTCTTCTCGCTGTTCGCGACAGAGGACCAGAAGGAAGGCATGTCCGCCTTCCTTGATAAGCGCGAACCGCAGTTCCGCGACAAGTAGCCGGTGCGGCGGTGTTCGGACTGATCGGGAAGATCACCGCCGAGTCCGGGCGCCGCGCCGAACTGGCTGCGTACCTGCACGACGGCTCGCGCGATTTGCCCGGCTGCCTTTCCTACGTGGTTGCACTGGATTCGCAGGACCCGGACGTGATCTGGGTCACCGAGGTCTGGGAAGACGCCGAAGCGCACAAGGCGTCGCTGCGCCTGCCGTCGGTGCAGAAGGCAATCACGAAGGGCCGACCGCTGATCGCGGGGTTCGAGACGGTGGCCACCACCGATCCCCTTCCCGGACTTCGTTGAAGTAACCGGATTTTCCTCGGAATACTGGCAGGCACGGTATTATGGCGCATCGTGCCCTGCGGTGCCCGGGATCGTCAGCGCGTCCCACCGGCCCGGCGGCAGGACGATTTCGGCTTCACAAACCGCGACTCCTCGCTTATAGGCCACGGCTTACATGCGCGTGAGGCCCGCCTGGCCGGATTGAGTCGGTTCCTGAAACCCGACCCGGGTCTTGCTGCGCTATTGGTATGTACTGAACCCGAGGAAGGGAAACCGACATGGCGAATTCGCCCCAGTCCAAGAAGCGCGCCCGTCAGAACGAGCGCCGTTATGCCGTCAACAAGGCCCGTCGCTCGCGCATCCGCACCTACCTGCGCAAGGTCGAGGAAGCGATCGCGTCCGGCGACAAGGATGCCGCCGCCACCGCGCTGCAGGCTGCCCAGCCCGAGCTGATGCGGGGCGTCACCAAAGGCGTTCTCCACAAGAACACGGTTGCCCGCAAAATCTCGCGTTTGAACTCGCGCGTGAAATCGCTGGGCTAAGCCCTGCGTGAAGATGATTCTGTGGGGCCCTGTTTTTTAAGGGCTTTTCTGCAGCGCCGCACGACTCACAGACAAATCGAACAAAGGCCCGCGACCGTCGCGGGCCTTTGTTGTTTCCGACCTGTGATGATTCCGCACCGCTTGGCCAAAGGGGAAAAGGATTCTTCCGGACGCAACCCAATAAAGCGGGAAAACCGGCCCGACGACTCATTGCGCATGCCACATTTCGCGGGCTAGCTTGCCCGAGCGATTCACGCAAAAAACAACCTGGGGGGACATGGGGTCGAAGAGCCAAAGCGTCCGAACTCTGCAATTCGGATGCGCACCTGATGTGGGGCGACAACAGGACAAGGCTTGAAGGAAACCGATGCACGGCGCTGCCAAATGCCGTGACGGGGGCCTGACGGGAAACCGCCGCTGACGCGACGTTTCTCACGATCTCGATGTTCCAAGACAACTGGTGCCTTCGGGCAGACTGGCGGCGGGCATATGCCCGGCGGGCTGTCTGTTCTGTGGCGCCGCCGGATCGGACGGACCGAGCTGTGGCACGCAGGGCAATCGCCCTGCGCAGCCGGTCTGTTTTCCAAGGCGGTTTGCGGCGAAACGCAATCAAGGTTCCGGGGCCTCATAGGGGTTTCGGGTGGGACAGAACTGAGGTGCGGGTCAAAAATAAGATGAACGAAGAGTTGTGGACGAAGATCAGGAACGAACTGGCGGATGTCGTGGGCAAGGACAACTTCCGGAACTGGATCGAGCCGATTGAATTCGGGACATTGAATGAGGGCGAAGCCGTATTCTACGTGCCGACGAACTTCATCGGTGACTGGGTCACGCGGAACTTCAGCGACCTGATCATGATGCGGCTCAAGGCTGCCGGCGTGCCGGTATCCCGCATGAAATTCACGCTTGCGCCGGCCTCCCGCCCGCAAGCCCCCCGCGTTCCCGCAAAAGCCGCCGCCGCGACCCGCACCGCCGCCGTGGCCACCACGACCGAGGACGAGCTTCCCGGCGCGCCGCTGGATCCGCGGTTCACCTTCGACCGTTTTGTCGTCGGCAAGCCGAACGAGCTGGCCCACGCCGCCGCGCGCCGCGTGGCCGAGGGCAACGAGGTGTCGTTCAACCCGCTGTTCCTGTACGGCGGCGTCGGTCTGGGCAAAACGCACCTGATGCACGCCATCGCGCACGAGTTGCAGAACCGCGAAGACGGCCTGCGCGTCGTGTACCTGTCGGCGGAACAGTTCATGTACCGTTTCGTGCAGGCGCTGCGCGACAAGCAGATGATGGACTTCAAACAGCTGTTCCGCTCGGTCGACGTTCTGATGGTCGACGACGTCCAGTTCATCGCCGGCAAGGACAGCACGCAGGAAGAGTTCTTCCACACGTTCAACGCGCTGGTGGACCAGAACAAGCAGATCGTGATCTCGGCCGACCGTGCCCCGAACGAGATCAAGGACATGGAAGACCGCATCACCAGCCGCCTGCAGTGCGGTCTGGTCGTCGACCTGCACCCGACCGACTATGAACTGCGCCTTGGCATCCTTCAGCAGAAGGTCGAACAGCAGCGCATGCAGTATCCCGGTCTGGTCATCGCCGACGGCGTGCTGGAATTCCTTGCGCACCGCATCTCGAACAATGTCCGCGTGCTGGAAGGCGCGCTGATGCGCCTGTTCGCCTTCGCGACGCTGGTCGGCCGCGAGATCACGCTGGACCTGACGCAGGAATGTCTTGCAGATATCCTGCGCGCCTCGGACCGCAAGATCACCATCGAAGAGATCCAGCGCAAGGTCAGCGAGCATTACAACATCCGCCTGTCCGACCTGATCGGCCCCCGCCGCCTTCGCGCGCTGGCGCGGCCCCGTCAGGTGGCGATGTACCTGTCCAAGCAGCTGACCTCGCGGTCGCTGCCGGAAATCGGCCGCCGTTTCGGCAACCGCGATCACACCACGATCATGCACGGCGTGCGGAAGATCGAAGAGCTGATGATGAACGACAGTCAGCTGGCCGACGACATCGAACTGCTGCGGCGGGCTCTGGAAGCCTGAGACACGCCCCGGGTGGGGCTTGACGCTGCAGCCAAAGGGACTCACTGTCCGCAAAAAGCACTTGAGCCGGGGCGAGATCCGAGTAGGGTTCTCGCCCCGACAGCATGAGGGATGACGATGAAAGTCAGCATCGAACGCGGCACGCTTCTGAAGGCCGTAGGTCAGGCGCAGTCCGTCGTTGAACGGCGCAACACGATCCCGATCCTGGCGAACGTGCTGATTGAAGCCGAGGGCGACGGCGTCACCTTCCGCGCCACCGACCTGGACATCGAGGTGGTCGACAAGATCCCCGCGATGGTCGAACGCGCGGGCGCCACGACGGTCAGCGCCGTCACCCTGCACGAGATCGTCCGCAAGCTGCCGGACGGGGCGATGGTCCAGCTGGTGGACGATGGCGCCTCGGGGCGGCTGGAGGTGATCGCGGGCCGGTCGAACTTTAACCTCGCGACGCTGCCGAAAGAAGACTTCCCGGTGATGGCGTCGTCCGAGTACCAGTCGAACTTCTCGGCCCCGGCACCGGTGCTGCGGCGTCTTTTCGACAAGTCGAAATTCGCGATCTCGACCGAGGAAACGCGGTATTACCTGAACGGCGTCTACATGCACGTCGCCGAGGCCGAGGGCGGACAGGTCCTGCGCTGCGTCGCGACCGACGGCCACCGGCTGGCCCGGATCGATGCCGATCTTCCGGCAGGTGCCGAGGACATGCCTGGCGTCATCGTGCCTCGCAAGACGGTGGGCGAACTGCGCAAGCTGCTGGACGACGACGACATGAAGATCGCGGTGTCGGTGTCCGAGACGAAGATCCGCTTCGCCACGCCCGAGATCACCCTGACCTCGAAGGTCATCGACGGCACGTTCCCCGACTATTCGCGCGTCATCCCCGCGGGCAACACCCGTAAGCTGGAAGTCGACGCGCAGGAATTCGCGAAGGCCGTCGACCGGGTCGCGACCGTGTCGTCCGAGCGGTCGCGCGCCGTGAAGCTGCAGCTGGACGAGGACCGGCTGGTACTGTCGGTGAACGCACCCGACAGCGGCGCCGCCGAGGAAGAGCTGGCCGTGGCCTATGGCGACGAGAAGCTGGAGATCGGGTTCAACGCGAAGTACCTGCTGGAAATCGCCAGTCAGGTGGACCGCGAGAACGCCGTGTTCCTGTTCAATTCCGCCGGCGACCCGACCCTGATGCGCGAGGGCAACGACCTGAGCGCGGTCTATGTCGTCATGCCGATGCGCGTGTAAGCCCCCTGCGGGGGCTGCCGCTGGCAGAGGTATTTTTCAAGAGAAGAAGATGGGGTCATGCCCGGTCTCGCACTGACGGAGCTGACGCTGTCGCACTTCCGCTCGCACCGCCGGGCAGTGCTGGCGCTTGACGGGCGGCCTGTGGCGATTCACGGGCCGAACGGCGCGGGCAAGACCAACCTGTTAGAGGCCGTATCGCTGTTTTCGCCCGGACGCGGGCTGCGGCGGTCCAGCGCCGAAGAGATGTCGCGCCAGCCCGAAGGGTTGGGGTGGAAGGTCTCGGGCGTGCTGCAAAGCCTGTATCAAGTGCACGAGGTGGCGACCTCGTGGGAGCCGGCGGGCGCGCGCATGGTGCAGATCGACGGCAAGGGCGCGACGCAGGTGGCGCTGGGGCGGATCGCGCGGATGATCTGGCTGGTGCCGTCGATGGACCGGCTGTGGATCGAGGGCGCCGATGGACGACGGCGGTTCCTGGACCGGATCGCGATGAGCTTCGAGCCGTCCCACGCCGAGGCGACGCTGACCTATGAGAAAGCGATGCGCGAACGCAACCGGCTGCTGAAGGATCAGGTGCGGGACGCGCACTGGTATGCGGCGCTGGAGCGGCAGATGGCCGAGGCGGGCGCCGCGATCCAGACGAACCGGCGCGATGCGCTGGACCGGATCGCGGGCGCGCAGGCCGGGGCAGAGACGGCCTTTCCCACCGCGGACCTGACGCTGGGCGCCGCCGACGACAGCGAGACGCCGGGGGACGCCGAAAGCTTTGCCGCCGCGCTGGCCGCCGGGCGTTCGCGCGACCTGTATGCCGGACGCACGCTGATCGGGCCGCACCGGGCCGATCTGGACGCCGTCTATGCCGCCAAAGGGGTCCCCGCGCGCCAGTGTTCGACCGGCGAGCAGAAGGCGCTGCTGATCTCGCTGATCCTCGCCAATGCCCGCGCGCTGGCGCAGGATTTCGGCGCGCCGCCCATCGTTCTGCTGGACGAGGTCGCGGCGCATCTGGACGCGGGCCGCCGCGCCGCGCTTTATGACGAGATCTGTGCCCTTGGCGCGCAGGCGTGGATGACGGGGACCGGTCCGGAGTTGTTCGCGGAGCTGGGCGACCGGGCGCAGGTCGTGGGCGTCACCGAAACCGGCGGCGCATCGGAGGTCGGGACATGAGCGAGGTGTCGGTCGTGCTTCTGCGCGGGATCAATGTCGGCGGGCGGAACAGCCTGCCGATGGCCGAACTGCGTGCCATGCTGGAGGGTCTGGGGGCCGAGGATTGCCGGACCTACATCCAAAGCGGCAACGCCGTTGTGCGGGGCGGTGTCGAGGCTGAAACGCTGTCGGATGCCATCGCGGCCGCCAAGGGATTTCGCCCGCATGTGCTGGTCCTGCACCTGGACACCTATCGGGAGGTGCTGGACGCCTGCCCGTTCGCGGCGCAGGGACAGGCCGACGGCAAATCGGTGCACGTCTACTTCGCCGATGGCACGCCGCAGGAGCCTGATGCGCAGACCCGCGCCCTTGCCACCGGGACCGAGACGCTGGCGGTGAGGCAGGGGGCGGCGTACCTGCATGCGCCCGACGGCATCGGCCGGTCGAAGCTGGCCGCGAAACTGGACAAGGCGCTGACTGTCCCGGTCACCGCCCGCAACTGGACCACCGCGCAAGCCATCCGCGCGCTGGCCGAGGACATCGCATGACCATCACCGCTGTCGAACTGGGGCTGTACGCCCTTGGCCTTGCCGTCCTGTTCCTGACCCCCGGCCCCGTGTGGCTTGCGATGACGGCGCGGGCGCTGTCCGGTGGGTTTCACGCCGCGTGGCCGCTGGCGCTGGGCGTGGTGGTGGGCGACGTGGTCTGGCCGCTGCTGGCGGTGCTGGGCGTGACGTGGCTGGTGTCGGTCTTCTCGGGGTTCCTGCTGTTCCTGAAATGGGTGGCCACGGCGTTCTTTCTTGGCATGGGGTTCATGATCCTGAAGAACGCGGACAAATCGATTTCGGCCGACAGCCGCCTGACACGGCCCGGCGCATGGGCCGGGTTTGTGGCGGGCGTCGCCGTGATCCTTGGGAACCCGAAGGCGATCCTGTTCTACATGGGCATGTTGCCGGGGTTCTTCGACCTTCGGACGCTGACGGTGCCGGACATCGTGGCGATCTGCGCCCTCTCGGCGGCGATCCCGCTGCTGGGCAACCTTGTCGTGGCCGCCTCTGTCGGGCAGATCCGCAAGCTTTTGGCGTCGCCGCAGGCGGTGCGTCGGACGAACATCATCGCGGGCAGCCTGCTGATCGTCGTCGGCCTGATCATTCCCTTCACCTGAGCGGCATCAGGCCGGGGCCGCGAATTCTTCGGTCTTGCCGACCTCGTTGTCCGCGATCAGCGTCATCTGAAGCCGCTGCACCCGCGGTTCGCTGCCATAGGCGTCACGGACTGACTGCCGCCACGCCGCGTCGTGCCATCGGTCGGCGGCAGCCGGGTCGGACCATTGGTACACCGCGCCAGCCGTGTTGGCCTCGGGGTCGTAGAAGAAGCTCTTGCGCACCAGTTCCGGCACCGCCCGCCACTTGGGCGCGACCTTGCGGGCCCCCTCCATCACCTCGTCCCGGGTCATTCCCGGACGCAGGTCGAACGTCACGATTTCCATAAGCATGGGCCATCCTCCTTGCCGTCGCCGCACGCGGGAAGACTAGGCCGGTAGGCACAGGCGCGGCAACCGCGACCCGCCGGTGCAAACCCCGGTTGCGAATACCAAATATTGTGTATCCGGCGTGACATTTCCCCCATGAACGCGTATAAAATCGGCAACAAGAACAAGGGATCCACGCATGGCCGAAGCAGCCCGGCAGCCTGAAGAGTATGGCGCCGATTCGATCAAAGTTCTCAAAGGCTTGGAAGCCGTCCGCAAACGCCCCGGCATGTATATCGGGGATACGGACGACGGGTCCGGCCTGCACCACATGGTCTACGAGGTCGTCGACAACGGCATCGACGAGGCTTTGGCCGGTCATGCCGACCGCGTGACGGTCACGATCCACGAGGATTCCAGCGTCTCTGTCACCGACAACGGTCGTGGCATCCCTGTCGACATGCACCCCGAGGAAGGCGTGTCGGCGGCCGAGGTCATCATGACCCAGCTGCACGCCGGCGGTAAGTTCGACCAGAACTCGTACAAGGTGTCCGGCGGTCTGCACGGGGTCGGCGTCTCGGTCGTGAACGCGCTGTCCGACTGGCTGGAGCTGACGATCTGGCGCAACGGCAAGGAACACACCGCCCGGTTCGAAACGGGCGACACCGTGCGCCACCTTGAGGTCGTCGGCGACGCCGAGGGGCAGAAGGGCACGCGCGTCCGCTTTCTGGCGTCGACCGATACCTTCTCGAACCTCGAATACAGCTTCAAGACGCTGGAAAACCGCCTGCGGGAACTGGCGTTCCTGAACTCGGGCGTGCGGATCATCCTGCGCGACGAACGCCCGGCCGAGCCGCTGGAAACCGACCTTCACTATGAGGGCGGGGTGAAGGAATTCGTCCGCTATCTCGACCGCAGCAAGACGCCGCTGTTCGAAGAACCCATATTTGTCACGGGCGAGCGCGAAGGCATCACCGTCGAAGTCGCGATGTGGTGGAACGACAGCTACAACGAGATGGTGCTGCCCTTCACCAACAACATCCCGCAGCGCGACGGCGGCACCCACCTTGCCGGGTTCCGCGGTGCGCTGACCCGGACGATCAACCTGTACGCCGGGTCGTCGGGCATCGTGAAGAAAGAGAAGGTCAACCTGTCGGGTGACGACGCCCGCGAGGGGCTGACTTGCGTCCTGTCGGTGAAGGTGCCCGATCCCAAGTTCTCGTCGCAGACCAAGGACAAGCTGGTCAGCTCCGAGGTACGCCCGGCGGTCGAGGGCCTGATGAACGAGAAGCTGGCCGAGTGGTTCGAAGAGAACCCGCAGCAGGCCAAGATGATCGTCGGCAAGATCGTCGAAGCGGCTCTTGCGCGCGAAGCCGCCCGCAAGGCGCGCGAGATGACGCGCAAGAAGACCACGAACGACGTGTCTTACCTTGCCGGCAAGCTGAAGGAATGTTCCGACAAGGACCCGCGCAACCGCGAACTGTTCCTCGTCGAGGGTGACTCGGCCGGTGGTTCCGCGCAGACCGGTCGCGACCGGCGCACGCAAGCGATCCTGCCGCTGCGGGGCAAGATCCTGAACGTGGAGCGCGCGCGGTTCGACCGGATGCTGGGCAGCCAAGAGATCGGCAACCTTGTGATGGCGCTGGGCACCGGGATCGGGCGCGACGAGTTCGACATCGAGAAGCTGCGTTACCACAAGGTCGTCATCATGACCGACGCCGACGTCGACGGCGCACACATCCGCACGCTGCTGCTGACGTTCTTCTTCCGCCAGATGCCCGAATTGATCGAAGGCGGGTATCTCTATATCGCGCAGCCGCCGCTGTACAAAGTCAGCCGCGGCAAGTCCGAGGTGTACCTGAAAGACGTGCCCTCGCTGGAAGACTACCTGATCCAGCAGGGCCTTGAAGGCGCGGTGCTGCGGCTGAACACCGGCGAGGAAATCGCCGGCAACGACCTGTACCGCGTGGTCGAAGCGGCGCGCCAGTTCAAGCGCGTGCTCGATGCCTTCCCGACGCATTACCAGCGCTATGTGCTGGAACAGGCGGCGATCGCGGGCGCGTTCGATGCGGGCAAGGCGGATGCCGACCTGCAGTCGGTAGCCGACACCGTGGCCCAGCGGCTGGATCTTGTCGCAGAGGAATACGAACGCGGCTGGCAGGGCCGGATCACGCAGGACCACGGCATTCGCCTGTCGCGCATCGTGCGCGGTGTCGAAGAGATCCGCACCCTCGACGGCGCCATCCTGCGCTCGGGCGAGGCGCGGCGCCTGTCCGAAGTATCGGCCGAGTCGCGCACGGTTTACACCAACCCCTCGGATCTGGTCCGCGGCCCGCGCAGTCAGCGCATCTATGGCCCGGTCGACCTGCTGGACGCGATGCTGGAAGAAGGCGAACGCGGCCTGACACTGCAGCGCTACAAGGGTCTGGGCGAGATGAACCCCGATCAGCTTTGGGAAACCACGCTGGACCCCGAAGCACGCACCCTGCTGCAGGTGAAGATCGAGGACGTGGCAGAGGCCGACGACATCTTCACCAAGCTGATGGGCGACGTGGTGGAACCCCGCCGCGAGTTCATCCAGCAGAACGCGCTTAGCGTCGAAAACCTCGATTTCTGAGGCATCGCGAGGCGCCCGGATCACCGGGCGCCCGCTTCGCCATCGTCGCCGACCGCTACGCGGGCCAGGCCGGTGACAGCGACGTCAGCGCCACCAGCAGCAACGCCGCCGCCACACCGCAGGCGATTGTCCGGACCGTGTTCCAGAACGTCCAGCGCGGAACATAGGTGCCCGACCAATAGGTGCGGGTCGCCTCTTGCGACAAGTCCATGCCCGCCAATGCCTCGTTCATCGGGACGTTGAAGACCACGGTGACGCCGAAACAGCCGACAAGATAGACCAGCCCCGCAGCGGCGGCGAGCGTCGCGACCGGCCCGTTCATCCAGAAGCCGGAATAAACGGCCAGCGCCAGCGACACCGCGGCAAGGCCAAGGAACAGGGTCATGAACACCCAGCGGAATACCTCGCGGTTGATGGCTTGCATCGCCTCGGCGCCGCCGTGGCCGCTGGTCACCGACAAGGCGCGCATGATGAAGTCTGAAAAGGCAAGAAACACGCCGCCGACCAGCGCATAGGCAAGCACGGCGATATGGGCGAAATAGAACAGCAACGGGGACATGGTCGGAACTCCTTGGATGGGGGCGGCAGCAGGGGGCCGGCCCTCGCCGCCGCGACTGGGTCAGGTGGTGGTCCGCGCGGCCGAAAGGCCGGCCGCAGGGGTCCACAGGCGTTTCCGGAAGACCGCGAGGCACAGGGCGGCAATTGCCAATTCGACCGCAAGTGCGCCCAGCACGCTGCCCGACGGCATCCCGTCTGCGACAAGCCCGACCAACCGCCCGACCGGGAAAGCGATGAAGACGGTCAGCGCCGCCGCGATGGACACAGGCAAGATCGCCGGTCGGCGGAGGCCCAGCAGCATCAGCAGGCCGAACCCCGCAAGCCCGGCACCGGGCGCGCGCAGCTCGCTCAGCAGGTTGGCGTCCCGGCCCAGCAGGATGCCGTAGCTGGCGTAGAACGCATGCGGCGCAAACAGGATGAAGGCGCCGATGATCAGGGCGACAAGGCCCGCAAGACCCAACGCAATCGTCTCTAATACAGTGGCTTTCATGTCATGATCCTTTCAACTGCGGGTGTCAGGCAGCGCGCGACCACGCGCCGGAACGGGCCGCCGTTTGGGCAAATTCCGCAAAGTCGCGGGGCGCGCGGCCAAGTGCCCGCATCACGCCGTCCGTGGTCGAGGCATTGCGCCCGTCCAGCGTTTCCCGCGCGATGGCGGTGAAGACGTCAGCAACGAAGGGGCCGCCCGCTTCGGCGATGGTCGCGTGGAAATCGTCGAAGCTGATCGGGATATTCCGGATCTCGCGCCCCGTTGCCCGCGACAGGTCAGCCGCCATGTCGGCGAAGGTCATCAGCCGCGGGCCGGTCACCTCGTACAGCTCGCCGGCGTGGCCCGGTTCGGTCAGCGCGGCGACGGCAACATCGGCGATGTCGTCGATATCGATGATCGGCTCGGCCACGTCACCACCGGGCATCGGAAGAACGCCGGCCAGAACCGGATCGCGCAGATACCCTTCCGAGAAGTTCTGAGCGAACCATGCGGCCCGGACGATGGTGAAATCGACGCCCGAGTTGCGCACCACCTCTTCGCCCAGACGGGCGTGGTGTTCGCCGCGGCCCGACAGCAGCACAAGACGTTCCACATCCGCATCGCGGGCCGTCTCGCACAGGGACTCGAGCTTTTCCACCGCACCGGGGAAGGCAAGGTCGGGGAAATAGGTGACATAGGCCGCGCGGGCCCCACGCAGCGCCGGGGCCCACGTCTCGGGGGCCTCCCAGTCGAACGGCGTCGCGGAACTGCGCGAGCCACGGCGCACGGGGTGGCCAAGCGCCTCTAGGCGGGTGGCGACGCGGCGACCGGTCTTCCCGGTGGCGCCGATGACAAGGATCGGTCGGTCTTTCATGGGGTGTCTCCCTGGCTGAAGTAACGATGGCCGGGGAATAGGCGCTGGTTGGGCACGCGGTATTGACCGGCGACGCCAGCCTTTTGACAGTCGCCGCCAACGCGCCCGTCAGCGGTGGGACATGTCCTTGCGATAGGACGCAGGGGTCGTGCCGACCCACCTTTTGAAGGCGCGGGTGAAGGCGCTTTGTTCCGAAAACCCGGTTAGGAACGCGATTTCCGCCAGCGAATGGGTCTCGTCCCGCAGCAGGCCCTCGGCAAGATCGCGGCGGGTGTCTTCGGTCAGTCCTTGGAAGGTCAGCCCGTGCTCGGACAGGCGCCGGTGGAACGACCGCGCGCTTAGCCCAAGGCCACGGGCAATCTCGGCCATCTTCGGCGCCCCCTCGCTTAGCGCCTGCGCGATGGCGGCCTTGGCTTGCGTCACAAGCGCG
The DNA here is from genome assembly GCF_029168315.1 of Psychromarinibacter halotolerans. NCBI lineage: Bacteria > Pseudomonadati > Pseudomonadota > Alphaproteobacteria > Rhodobacterales > Paracoccaceae > Psychromarinibacter > Psychromarinibacter halotolerans. The sequence goes on along the minus strand of NZ_JARGYD010000002.1, from coordinate 634,487 downwards.
GGCGCCCGGGTGATCTCGGACAGTTCCGCGTCCAGATGCGCGGCGAGATACTGCGAAATCCCCTCGTCCCCAAGGATGTTGGGCCGCGCCAACGTTTCGTCTGCGAACAGGATCGCATCCAGATCCGCGCCGAACCGCACCGGGCAGCCGAACCAGTCCTCGTGCGCGGCGACCGTGCGAGGGGCGGGGTGGCGGACCCGCACCTCCAGGGGCGACAAGGGCTCTGGGCAGACCTGCCGGGCCAGCGACACAGCGCTTGCAAGGGTCGCCTCGTTCGACAGCCGCATCCCCAGACGCCGATCTCCGGTGCGGTGCAAGATGAACAAGGTGCCCGCGCTGTCCGGGCGCAGTTCGTATTCGACCACACTGGTCCACAGCCGCGCATAGCGTTCCACCCGCGCGAACGAGGCCCCAAGCGTCGTCGCCGCCTTGAAGGCCAGCCCCAGCGCGCCGTATTCGTCAAGCCGCATCGAGGCGCCGGTGCGCACGGGCAGGTCGGTCGCGTCGATCTGATCCGCGATCCGTTCAAGCATGTCATAGTACCGCTCGGCGGGGATCATCTGCTTGGCGTCCCATGCGCCATCGGGATCGATCCCGACATCGGCCAGAATAGCCGCCGCGTCGATGCCGCCGCCCGCCGCAGAGACAACCTTCCGCGCGAAAAGCGACGTCACATACCCCATGCCCCGCAGTCTAGGGCACCTGCGCCAAGCCGCCAATGGCGGGATAAAGCCGTATGACCGTCAGGTTTCCGCCCCCCGGGCAAGGGCCGCGAAGTGATCGGCCAGCCGCCGGGTTCCGAACCGGGGCGCGACCATGTCCAGCCCAAGGGCTGTCAGGAAGAACCGGGCCGGACCGCTTAGCCGGCGCGGCAGGATCGGAAGCACGCCAAGCGCGGCGCGACGCAGGGCATCCGGCAGGTAGGTAATGCGCGGCTCGGTCCCAAGGGCAGCGAACGCCGCGCGGGCAATCTCGTCCTGCGTCATCACGTCAGGTCCACCGATCTCGGCCCAGCCGAGCCCCGCGTCGGTCGCGTCCGCGACAGCCGCCGCCAGATCCGCGCCGTGTATGGGGTTAAGCCGCTTCGACCCGTCGCCGAACAGCCAAACGCGCCCGCTGCGCGCCATCGCGAGGATGTCGCCCATGTCCGAGAAATAACCAGTCGGCGCGATGACCGTGGCCGGCAGGTCAGAGAACCGAAGCGTCTCTACAAAGGCGGACTTGGCATCGACCAGCGGGACGCCGGTCATCGCGTCGGCGTTCAGGACATGTACATAGGCGAACCGACCGACCCCCGCAGTCTCTGCTTCGCGCAGTAGGTTCAGGTTCGCCTGAAAGTCGACCTCGCGATAGCCAAGCCCGTCAGCCTGCCGCGTGATCCCAAGCGCCGAGACGACAAGGTCGACGCCGTCCATGACCCCGGTCAGCGTCCCGGGCCGGGTGGCCTCGGCCTCGATCAACAGGTCGGCCAGCCCTTCGGCGCGGGACGTGTCGCGCACCAGTGCGGTGACGTGATGCCCCCGCCTTGCGTATTCGGCGCAAAGATAGCGCCCCAGATAGCCGGTCGCGCCGGCAACGAGAACGTTCATGGATCGTCTCCAGTCTTCACAAGACACCGACGCCCAGCGCGGCAATGGCCATAAGCGCAAGAACCGGCGTCCAAAGCAGGCGCTCTGGGCGCGATGGGCTGGCGGCATCGGCGGCAAGCGACAGCAGCGTCACCGCAACCGCCGGCCAGAAGAACGGCGCCAATGGCACGGCACCGATGCCCGCCCGGGCAAGAACCGCCACGGCCATCACCGCCAGCAGCGCAGCCTGAACAAGGGCCAGCGCCCGCCACGCGGGCGGCAGGCGTCCGGGAAAGCGGCCCCCGACCGTCAGCCGGCCAAGCGGCGCGCCTGCGGCGACCGCCAGATGCATCATCACCGGCAAAGCGGCCAACCCGACATAGGCGAATGCAAAAAGCTTGGTCATCGGTCCCCCATTACCACGATTTCAGGCGCGCCGGACGCGACCGGCGCGGTCCCCGGGGCCGACCCTCGGGCAGACCAAGATCGCCCCACAGATGGCGGGGCGGGTACGGGTACGCGCATCGCCGTATCGGGCGGGCCCCTGTCAGCAGACGGTACAGCCCCGTCATGCGGGCACGAACATATTGCATGGCTGCCCCCTTAACCGACGATGGCATGGCCGCGCCCACGCAGGCAGTTCAACACGATTTCCGCGCGCTTTTCGCTTGCCCCGGTCACCCCCGTCGCCGCACCCGCAAGCGCGCCGATCACGGCCCCGCCCAGCGCGTCGCCATCCTCGTCGATCGCGCCTAGCACGCCGCCCGCCCCCGCGCCCAGCGCGGCGGCGGCCATCGTTTCGTGGTCAAGCTGCGACTGGCTTCGCGCAAGGGCGCGGCAGGCGGCAAGGTCGCTTTCGTACCGTGCGTTCGGCGGGCCATCCAGAATCGGCTCTACGTTCGCTCCGGAATTGGCGCAGGCCCCCAGCAAGGCGGTCAGGGCCAGCGGCGCGATCAGCATCGGTTTCATCGTGTTCTCCTTCGACTGTCATCAATGTCGAAGGGGCGTTTAGCCGTCCGCGCCGCACCGCGGCATGACCGCAGGGATCAACGGCATGACCTACGGTATCATTCGTTCTGTCCCAGCCAGACCGTCGGGCTGGATCCGGTCCAGCGCCGGAACGCCCGCACGAAGGCCGAAGCTTCCGAGAACCCCAGAAGATAGGCCGTTTCACCGACCGAGACCTTGCGCGTGCTGAGGTAATCCATCGCCATCCGGCGGCGCAGGTCGTCGTGGACTTGCGCGAAGGTGACGCCTTCGTCCTTCAGGCGCCGGTACAGCGTCTGCCGGCTCATGCCGAGATCACGCGCGATGCGGTCCATCGACAGCGACCCCTCGTGCAGATCCGCAAGCATCCGGGTCTCGACGTCCGACCGGACCGTGTCGTTGGTCGCGAGATCCTCAAGCAACGCGTCCGCGTGGCGGGTAAAGATCCCGAACACATAGTCCTTGCCGCCGTCGAACGCCTCATCAAGCCACACCGGATTGATGCGCAGCGCGTTGCGCTTGGCGCGGAACGTGACCGGGACGCGGAAGAGTTCAGGATAGCGGTTGGCGTGCGGCGGCGGCGCATAGGTGACTTCCAGCGCCTGCTCGAACGGATATTCAGGGGCAGAGCGCCGAAATTCCGAGATGAACCGTGCGAACCCCGACTCGGTTGCCATCCAGTTGCCGTCGCTCGGGCGGTGATCGACGACCCAGACCGCGTTACCTTCGCGCTGGATCTCGAACCGCCCGCGCCCGCCGGGGATCGGCACGTCGGCCATAAGCCGGGCGTATCGGTTCAACTGGTCAAGGCTGTGCGGAAAAGACGTCGAGGCATGGACGATCTGGCCGACGATCGACATCGTCTCTAGCCGAGTTTCCAGAACATGACGCAGAAGAAGCGAGGTATCGCCCGTCGCCTTGATCCCGGCGGCGATGAGGGTGTGGTAAGACGCGACGGGGACGCGCATGTCCTGATCCGCAAGGTCGTCTTCGGTCAGCCCCGCCGCCGCCAGCAGCCTGTCCCGAGGCGCCCCCTCGGCCTCCGCATAGTCCAGGAACGCGCTTGCGAAACCGGCGGCCATCGTCTGATCGGACATGCGGCGGTCTCCCTTCGCCAAGAACGTGCTGCGCCGGATCACACGGCCAAGACGCGCGCGCAGAATGTTCCGGGAGATGCAAAAAGGACAACCCTTTTGGCAGCTTGCGGGACAGGCGGGCTTTCGTTTGCGACTGGAAAGCACGCATCGCCCGACCGCTGACAGGCACGAAAAGGGGCGCCGCCCTGCAGGCCGCGCCCCTTCCCGTCTTGCGATCGTATCAGGCGAGATTCTGGTTGAAGAACGACTCGAGCCGGTCGAAGGGAATGATGTCGACCTGATCGTAAAGATCGACGTGATCGGCACCGTCGATGATCATCAGTTCCTTCGGCTCGGCGGCGGCGGCCACCGCGTCCTCGCTGAAGTAACGCGAATGCGCCTCGGACCCGGCGATCACCAGCATCGGGCGCGGGCTGATCTCGTCGATGTAGGTCAGAAGCGGCATGTTCATGAAGGACAGCGGGCTGGTGACCGTCCAGCCATCGTTCGAGTTCACCGACCGCGGGTGATAGCCGCGCTCCGGGTCCTTGTAATAGGCGTGGTACATCTGGATCACCGGGTCATCGATGCCATCAAGGCTGTCCGGCAGGCCACCGGCCAGCGCGGGGCTTTCGCTTGACGCGTCTTCCCAGCGTTGACGGCTCATCGCGGCAAGGTTCTCGGCGCGTTGCTCGTCGGTCAGGCTGTCGTAATAGCCTTTCGCCATCACACGGGACATGTCGTACATGCTGGTGGTCGCCACCGCTTTCACCCGCTTGTCAGCCGCCACCGCGTTCAGGGCCATGCCACCGAAACCGCAGATGCCGATGATCCCCAGCCGTTCGCGATCCACTGCGTCGTGCAGGCCGAGAAAGTCGATCGCGGCCATGAAATCTTCGGTGTTGATGTCCGGCGACGCGACCGAGCGCGGCTGACCGCCGCTTTCACCGACAAAGGACGGGTCGAAGGCAAGGGTCACAAAGCCGCGTTCCGCCATGATCTGCGCATAAAGCCCGGCGGCCTGTTCCTTGACCGCGCCGAAGGGTCCGGCCACCGCCAGCGCCGGCAAGGGACCGTCGGCCTGCCCTGCGGGCATGTAAAGATCGCCGACCAGCGTGATGCCATAGCGGTTGGTGAATTCGACCTTCGAATGGTCGACCGCATCGCTTTGCGGAAAGGTCTTGTCCCATTCGCTGCCTTGGGCCCGCAGCGGGTTGCCGAAAGACGCGGCCGCGACCGAGGCGGCGCCAACGCCCGCCATCTTAAGAAGGTTGCGGCGCCCCGTGTCGGTAACGCCGGTTTCGGGGGTGTCTTGCGAAGTGTCGCTCATCTTAGATCCCTGTGGTTGCAATATCCCTGTTGAAAATGGGGCCTGATAGCGGGCGGATAAGACCATGAAAGCCGGATGTAGCGATGAGCGGTTTTCATGAATGACAGTCACGCAAGGGCAGTGCTTTGATCCATTTGGCGCATAACTGCATCCCGGATTCCCGCATAATCAACGGCCCTTCGAAGCGGTAAACCGGCGGAAGACACCCAGTCAGACCGCCGGAGCCGACCGTGACAGATACCCCCTTTGACCAGACCGACGCAGCCGAGCACGGCGCATGGGGGGCGGTGCTGTCGATGTCGCTATGCGTGGCGATGCTGATCGCGGCTGAATTCATGCCGGTCAGCCTGCTGACCCCGATGGCCGTGGGGTTGGGCGCCAGCACCGGGCAGACCGGACAGGCGATCTCGATCAGCGGACTGTTCGCGGTGGCGACCAGCCTTGCGATTACCACGGTCGCGGGGCGCATCAACCGGAAGACGGTGCTGGTCGTGCTGACGGCGCTTATGCTGATTTCGCTGGTGGTGGTCGCACTGGCCCCGTCCTTTGCCGTGCTGATGGCGGGACGCGCCCTGTTGGGGATCTGCGTCGGCGGGTTCTGGTCGCTGGCCACTTCGATCCTGATGCGGCTGGTGCCGGACCGCGACGTGCCGCGCGCGCTTGGGCTGATGTATGGCGGGCAGGCCATCGCTGCAGCCTTCGCCGCGCCGCTGGGCAGCTATCTGGGCGACATCGTCGGCTGGCGCGGCGTGTTCTGGGCGCTGACGCCGGTGGTGGCGGTGAACCTTGTCTGGCATCTTGTGGCGCTGCCATCGCTGCCGGTCGAGACGCGGCAAAGCCTTGCCACCTTCGGCACTCTGCTGCGGCGGCGGTATTTCCGGCGCGGACTGGTGGCGATCACGTTCACATGGGGGTCCGCCTTCACCATGTTCACCTACCTGCGGCCATTCCTTGAACAGGTCACCGGCGTGGGCGTCGATGTGCTGTCCGTGCTGCTGCTGGTGCTGGGCGCCGCCGGGTTCGTCGGCTCTTCGCTGTCGGGCCGCATGGTCGGTGGCCGGGTCGAACGGATGCTCTGCCTGCCCGCGCTGGTGATGGGCGGCTGCACCGCCGCGCTGTTGATCGCCGGGGGATCGGTGCTTGCGGCAGGCGTGCTGCTGGCGATCTGGGGCGCGATGAACACCGCGATGTCGGTGATCTGGATGAGCTGGATGTCCCGCAACGTCGACGACCTGCCAGAAGCGGCGGGCGGGCTGATGGTTGCGGTGATTCAGGCGTCGATCCTGCTGGGCGGCGTCATCGGCGGCTTCCTTCTGGACCTTGTCTCGATCCGGGCCACCTTTGGCGGAAGCGTCCTTCTGGCCATCGTGGCGCTGGCGATCACCGGCACCGGCCGCCGCCTTCTGAAACCGAACCTGGAGAACTGACCAATGACACGCCCCCTTCGTCCGACCCGCCGCGCCGTATTGGCCGGTGCCGCGACCGCCCTTCTGGTGCCCGCTGCGGCGCGCGCGCAATCCAGCACGGGGGCCATGCGGATGCGGGTCGCCTTCGACGATCAGCAAGTGACGTACCAGCTGTTCGACAATCCGACGGTGCGCGACCTGATCTCGATGCTGCCCGCCGAGCTGGAGATTCAGGATTTCTCGAACAACGAAAAGATCGTGCACCTGCCGCGCCGTCTGGACGAGGGCGGCTTCGAAGCCTTCGACGACGAGACGCCGGGCGATCTGTGCTACTTCCTCGGCTGGGGCAACCTTGCGCTGTTCCACGACAATTACACCTTCCGCGACGACCTGATCCGGCTGGGCCATATCGAGGGCGAGGTGACGCCGCTGCTGCACAAGGGCACCTATCCCGTCCGGATCGAGATGGTCTAAGGTCCGGGCACGCGCCGTGCGAGCCTAATCCAGCCTCAGACGGCTCAGCCGCCGCTACAGCGAACTTGGGCAGGTCACAGCGACGGAAGCCACAGCACAAGGATCGGGAACGCCAGCAACAGTGCCACGTGCAGGACATCCGCCAGCACGAAAGGTCCCGTCCCGCGGAATATCGTGGTCAGGGGAATGTCGCGGGCCACGCCGCTAAGGACATAGACGTTCATGCCCACCGGCGGGGTGATCAGCGCGATCTCGGTCATGCGCACGACCAGCACCCCGAACAGCACCGCGTCATAGCCAAGCCCCGTCACCAGCGGAAAGAACAGCGGCACCGTCAGCGTCATCATCGCCGAGGCATCAAGGATCATCCCAAGGAACAGGTACAGGGCCAGGATGATCAGCAGCACCGCCAGCGGCGGCAGGTCCACCGCGCTGACCCAGCCGACAAGGTTCAGCGGGATCGTCGTGACGGTGACGAAGGCGTTGAACACCAGCGCCCCGAACAGGATGCCGAAGATCATCCCGGTGGTGCGCAGCGTGTCATAGACGGCGGTGCGCAGGGCGGGCAGGCTTAGCTTGCCGCGCCAGCCCGCGATCACAAGGGCACCGAACGCCCCCATCGCGCCCGCCTCGGTCGGGGTAAACCAGCCCCACAGGATGCCGCCCATGACGAAACAGAACAGGACGATCACGTCGCCGGTCTTGCGGAAGCCGCGCAGGCGGTCGCCCCAGCCATAGCGCGGGCCAGCCGGGCCGGCTTTCGGGTCAAGGCCGCAGCGGATCGCGATCACCGCCATGTAGAACAGCGCCAGCAGCACGCCGGGGATGATCCCGGCGGCGAACATGTCGCCGATCGAGGTCTCGGTCAGGATACCGTAGATGATGAACATACCCGAGGGCGGGATCAGGCTGCCGATGGTTCCGCCCGCCGCGACCGACCCGGACGCCAGCGACAGGGAATAGTTGTGGCGGCGCATCTCTGGCAGGGCCACCAGCCCCATCGTGGCCGTGGTCGCCAGCGAAGAGGCGTTGACCGACGCGAACCCAGCGGACGCCCCGACGGTCGCCATCGCCAGCCCGCCCTTACGGTGGCCCAGCATGCGCGCCGCGAAATCGTACAGGTCCTGCCCGATGCCGCTGGCGAACAGCACATGCGCCATGAACAGGAACAGCGGCACCGTGCCGATGGCATAGTTGGTGGCAAGATCGAAGGCGATGACGCCGACCTTGATGATCGCGGCGTGAAAGCTGATCAGAAGACCGAAGCCCACGACGCCCACCAGCCCCATCGCGAACCCGATAGGCATACCGAAGGCGATGAAAAGGAACATCGCGGCGATGCCGATGACGCCGGCCAGAACGGGGGTCATTTGCCCACCTTCCGGCCCGCGATGAACTGCGCGCCGCGCAGCACGCAGACCGCGATCATCAGGCAGATTGCCGCCACCATCAGCCAGCGGAACGGCGCGACGGGGATGTCCAGCAGCGGCGTCACCTCGCCCTGCCGACCGCGGCGCAGCGCCTCTTCGATGGCGGCATAGGCGACAAAGCCCCAGAACACCGTGCCCGCCAGCAGCATCAGTCCCTGCGACAGGCCCGAGATACGCGGGCGAAAGGTCTGCACCAGCAGGTCGACCTTGGTATGGGCACCGTCCCACGCGGCGAACGCCAGCGCGAGTGTCACCGTCGGGATCAGCAACAACTCGGCCAGAACGTAGGTGCCGGGAAAGGCGATGCCGATGGCGCGGAAGACCACCGTGACCACCGTCAGGCCCATCAGCGCCAACAGCGACAGAACGCCGAACGCCGCCGCGCCACGCACCACCCGGCCAAGCAGTGTTTCAATGCCCGTCATCGCTTCCTCCCGGTTGGTCGGGGGGCGCACCGTCGCGCCCCCCGGGGTCTTACTCGGCGTATGCCGCGCGGATGCGCTCCAGCACCTCGGTGCCGGGCTTGCCCATCGCGTCAAGCTCTTCGGCCACCGGCTTCAGCGCCGGTGCGAAGGCCTCGGAGTACTCGGCCACCACCTCGGGCGCGACGGCGTTGAACATCACCCCCTGCTCTTCGCCATAAGCGCGCCCGGCATCCTCGGCCTCTTGCGACAGTTCCAGCGTGCGCAGGCTCAGCCACTCGGTGTTGTCGTCGAAGATCTTCTGGATTTCCTCAGGCAGCGAGGCCCAGACATCGCCGTTGATCCCGCGCGACGGGTAGGCGCCGCGCGAATGCGGCAGTTCCGAGTAGTAGTTCACCACCTCGGCGAAGCTAAGCGATTTCAGCGCCTCGTAAGGGGCGATGACCCCGTCTACGACACCCTTTTCCAGCGACGGATAGGTTTCCGTCATCGGCATCGTGACACCCTCGGCGCCGAAGGCCGCAAGCGGTCCGATGAAGTCCACCGCCGCGCGGATGCGCAGACCTTTCAGATCGTCCAGCGTCTCGATCGGGGTTTCCCGGGTCAGGACGTGCATCGGCGTGCCGACGTTGTAGCCGACGACATGCACCCCATCGAGTTCCTCGTTGAAGACCGGATACGACTCGACAAGGTCCATGTAGACGTCCAGCACCTTCGCCGGGTCGGTGTAGCCGTAGAACATGCCCGGAACGAGCCGGTTCATGTCATAGCCCGACCGTGCGTAGATCGGCGCGATATAAGCCATGTCGGCGACGCCCGCCGACAGTTCGTCGACCCCCTCGCGCGAGGTGATCAGCGTGCGGCCCCAGTAAGGCGTGATGTCGACCCGGCCGCCGGACTGTTCCTCGATCCGGGCGATCCACTCGGCATCGGCGGCGCCGTAGGGGTGCGTCTCGGTGTAGGGCGAGGCATAGGTCAGGTTGAAATCCGCCGCCCATGCGGGCAGCGCGGTAAGGCAAAGCGTGATGATTGCCGTAGTTCTGAACATGGTTCTTCCTCCCTTTGATACTATGTGAACGCCGGGGTTGATGGCCCGGTCTGGTGCGCGCTCAGCGCGTTTATCTCGGGTTGCGTCAGGCCAAGGTCGCCAAGGACCTCGGCCGTGTGCGTTCCGGGCAGCACGGCGGGATGCGGGCTTTGGAACGCCCCCAGCCGCACAGGCGGACCGGCCTGTATCAGCGCGCCGCCCGGCGCATCCACCGCGATCACCATGCCGCGTTCGCGCAGGTGCGGTTCCTGCAGGGCCGCCGCCAGATCGTTGACGGGGGCGAACTGCGTGCCCGCCTGCTCTAGATGCGCCAGCCAATGCGCGCGCGGTTGCGTGGCAAAGATGGCGGCAAGGCCGTTCCGGATCTCATCGCGCTTGCCGGGGTCCATCTGCCAGTCGGCATAGTCTGGCCGGCCCATTGCGGTACAGAACGCCGCCCAATAGCGCGGCTCCATATCGGTCGTGACCAGCCATTCGCCATCGGCACAGCGCCACAGCCCCATGTCGGCGCGCCGGGTGCCGCGTGGCGGGATCTGTGCCGGATCTTCGTACCGGGCGATCAGGTTGGCCAGCAGAACCAGCGAACAGTCCGTCATAGAGACGTCGACATGTTGTCCCTGCCCCGTCGCGCGTGCCTGCATCACGGCGGCCAGCGTGGCAAACGCCGCATGTGCGCCGGTGGCGATGTCGGCGGCGGCAAATCCCGGCAGGCCGGGGGCGTCCGGGTCTTCGCCGGTGCGCGACAGCACGCCCGACAGCGCCAGCGCCACGGGATCATGCCCCGGCTTGTCGCGCAGCGGTCCGGTCTGACCGCACAGGGTCAGCGAACTGTAAACAAGCGCCGGATTCCCGTCAGACAGATGTCCGTATCCCAGTGACAGCTTGTCCAGCACGCCGGGGCGGTAATCCTCGACCACGACGTCTACCGTCGCGGCCAGACGGCGCAGCACGGCTTGAGCCTCCGGATCGCCAAGGTCGAGGCAGATCGACTTCTTCCCGCGCGCCAGCATATCGCGGGCGCGTTGCCGGGCGCGGCCAGCCTCGTCCAGCTTGTCCCAGCCGAAGACCTTCGCCTGCTTGGCCAGTTCGCGCGGGTGTTCTACCCGGATCACCTCGGCCCCCTGATCTGCCAGCAGCCACGTGCAGTAGGGCCCGGGCAACAGCCGCGAGAAATCCAGCACGCGAAGTCCGGCCAGCGCGCTCATGCGGCGTTCCCTTCATGCACGGCGAACAACGGCCCCGGAACGCCATCGGCGTCGAACATCCCGCGCGCCCGCATCTGCGGGCTGTCGGGTACCTCGGACAGCTTGATGATCGGCGACAGGCCCCAGCCATGTTCCAGCGACCAGTCGGCAAGGGTCTGGCGATCATGCCCGGCAAAGAACGCGGCGACCACCGCCTGCCAGCGTTCGATGATCTCTTGGTCCGTGTCCGCGACAAGGATGTCGTCCCAGTCAATGTCGGCCAGTTCCCCGGCAGCACCCTCGGCCTGCATCACGCGGACAAGGGCGCGCATCATGCCGGGGTTGTCGATCATGGACCACGTCACGAAGCCATCGGCACAGGGCCAGATCTGCCGCACGCCGGACTTGCCGCGCACCAGCATGTTGCCTTGCCGGGTGCCGATCCGGCCGGTGTGTTCGTACATCACCGCTTCGCGGTAATTGGCCAGCGCCGCGCATTGCAGGGTCGACATGGTGATGCGCTGTCCCTTGCCGGTCAGACGCCGCGCCCGCAGACCCATCAGGGCCGCCGTCGCCGCCTGAATGCCGGTCAGCGCATAGGCCTGTTCGCCCGGCAGCCGCAGCGGCGGGCGGTCGGGCTGGCCGATGACATGCATCAGCCCCGACTGCGCCATCAGCGTCAGGTCGGTCGCGGGGCGGTCGCTGTCAGGAAAGCCCGTCACGACAACGTGGATCAGCCGGTCATGCGCCGAAGCTAGCGCGTCGACCCCGTCGCGCGGGTCGGTGCGCCGGTCGTCCAGCAGGATGTCGGCCCCTTGCAGCAGGTCGGCCAGCGGCGCATCGCTGCGCACCATCCCCTTGTGCCATGCCTTTTCCCGCGCCCCGGTCAGGGTCGCGGCATCGGCAAGGATCACCTCTGCCCCCAGCCGCGCCAGCATCGAGCCGCCGAAATCCACCATGTGATCGGCCAGCACCACCGCCTTGATCCCATCGAGCAGCTTCATGCCAGCGCCCCCTCTGCCATTAGTTCGGAAACCTCGGCCTCGGTCAGCCCGATCTCGGCGAACACCGCCGCGTTGTCCGCCCCAAGGCACGGGGAGGGGCCGACATAGCCGGGCGTGTCGGACAGGGCGTAGGGCGGCGCGGGCATCCGGGCGGTGCCGATCACCGGGTGATCCACCGCCACGAAATGCCCTGCCTCGGCCAGCGCCGGGTGCTCGGACAGGCCCTTGCCGTCCAGCACCGCCGCCGCCGGAACACCACGCGCGACCAGTGCCTGTTCCAGCGCGAAGACATCCCAGCCGGAACTGTCATCGCCCATCACATCGGCCAGCGCGGCGCGGTGCGCGTCATTTTCGCAGGCGATCGCGATCCACTTGCCGTCCTTGCAGGGAAACACCCCGTGCGGGTGCATCACGGGATCGTCGTTCGCGGGTTTCTCGGTCGGCATCTCGGCAAAGAGATCGCCCGCGACCTGAACCATCGCCTCGATCTGGCTGACATCGACCCACGTGCCCTGCCCCGTCCGGTCGCGATGCTCCAGCGCCGACAGGACGGCCACGGTCAGCATCATCGGCGCGACCACGTCGCCGTAAGCGAAGGGCGGCATGTGGGGTTCCGTCCCCGGCCAGCCGGTCATGTCGCAATGGCCCGACCACGCGGCGGCAGAGTTGCCATAGCCGCGAAACCCGGCCATCGGCCCGGTCCGGCCCGCGACGGACACGCTGGCAAGGATAATGCCGGGGCGGATGTCCTGCAGCGTCTGCCAATCCAGCCCGATCCGGTCCATGTAGCCGGGGCCGAAATTCTCGACCACCACGTCGGCCCATGCCACCAGCTGCTTGGCCACCTCGACCCCACGCGGATCGCCGAGGTTGATCGTCACGCTTTGCTTCGACGTGTTGGTCTGCGCGAAGAAGACCGAGGCATCGTGGTTCCGCCGGTCGCCCCCGGCAAAGGGCGGCGAGCGGCGTCCAAGGTCCAGCCGCCGCGCGCTTTCGATCTTCACCACCCGCGCGCCGTTGTCGGCCAGATCCTTGGTGGCGCGCGGCCCGGCGCCCACCCACGAGAAATCCGCGATCTTCAGTCCGTCGAGCGCGCCCATCACCCTGCCTCCTGTTCCAGCGCCGCACGCACGCGCGCTTCCATCGTTTCGCGGTCCCAATCGCGCGGGTCGACCATGTCGGAATGGATCTCGACCACCCGCACGCCCGCGGCGCGCAGCGCCTCGCGCGCGAAATAGGACCCGTACCCGGAAAAGCGGTCGTGTTCCGGCACCAGCAGAACCGCGACGTCGATGCGCCAGCGCTTCGCTTCCTTGACCATCCACGCGTTGACCCAGGGCGGCTGGTGCAGCTGTTCGTTCATCGCCGCCACCCGTGCCGCCAGCGCCCGCAACGGGTCACCGTGGTCAGCGCGAATATAGCCGTCGGCGGCGAAGGGCAGGTACATCGACCAGCAGAACACCGCGCCATGCGACTCTTCGAAGGCGCGATAGAACGACGTGTCGAACCACAGCCCCGCGCCGATCCACATCATGCGGGTGCGTTCGTCCTCGCAGACCGCCTCGCCCCGCTCGATCCGTCCCGCGACCTCGTCGCGGAACGCCTTGACGTGCGACAGGGCCCAGTCGCTGCCCCGGTGCCACTGCGGGATCATCACGTTCGGCATCTGCTCGCCGATGCCCACGGGACACTTGTCTGCCCCTGCGATCATGTCCGCAACGTCGTCGAGAATGCGTTCCTGCTCGTCGATCCGGGCCATGTAGGCGGCGAATGCGGCATGGTCGAAATCGCGCCCGGTCAGCCGTTCCAGCGCCGCGATCAGCACCTGCATCTCGGCCACCATCAGGTCCAGTCGGGCGGTGCCGTACAGCCCTTCCCAGTCGCTGCGGGCACGCGTCCACCAGTCCGGCGCAGGGTCGGGCGTGGCCGGGGCGGACAGCAGGTGCAGTTCCGCCCCGGTCAGATCCGCCCAATGCTGGAACAGGCGCGGATGCTCGTCCGAACTGGCGCGGGCGCACAGGATCGCTGGCGCCGGCAGGCCGCCCCACGGCTGCCGGTCGAAATCTCCCTGCATCTGCGCGATCAGCGGCAGGCTGGAATAGCGCGGCAGGTGGGCGTGAAAGCCCAGATCCTCCATCCGGTCGAAGTAGTCGGGCGCCAACTGCTTGGCCGCGATGACAGCCGACCACCACTGGTTGGTGACCATCGGCACATCCATGAAATGAAACAGCTCGTGCGGCGTGTCGGCGTTGACGAAAGCGAAGGGCGCGCCGTCGGTGATCTGCCCGCGCAGACCCTTCAGCCAGTCACGCTGATAGCTGGTGGCGGCTTGGGCGCAGCTCATGACAGAGCCTCCGATATGCGGGCGCGGGCGCGGTCCTGCCATGCCGCGTCGGGGCGGAACGGGCGAAATCCAAGGTCGAGAAACCGCGCGCCCTGCGCCTTGGCCGCCGCGCGCAGGCCGGGCAGCTCCCAGCCGAAACTGTCGTCATTCGCGTCGACGCTGGCGATCACCAGATCCGCGCCTTGGATGCCCGCGTGCAGCGCCTGCGTATACCGCCCCGGCGGCGCCGCGCGGGGGGAAAGCGGGTCAAGCGCGATGTCACCCAGCCGGTCGCCGCTGTCCGGTTGCACGGCAACGCGGCCATAGTCCTGAAGATCGGCGATGACCTGCCCTTGCCCCGCGCACAGGTCGTGCAGCACGGGAATATCGCAGGCGGTGCCGACAAGGGCGATCTTCGGCCCCGGCTGTTGTGCAAGGTCGGACAGCAAGGCGACGTGCGCATCCGGCGCAATCCAGCGACCGGCGTTGCGCGCGACAAAGGCGTCGGGCCCGCCGACTGGCAACCCGCGCAGGGCATTGACGCGGCGCGTTTCGGCGGCGACCGCGTCCGACAGGCGGCCCGCATCAAGCGCCGTGCCAAGCGCTTCGGACAGGTGACGTGTCAGACGGTCAAGCTCGGTTGCGTTGAACGCGGCGGCCGGGGCGCTGTCGGTGTGCAGCAGGTTCCACAGGTACAGGCGCGGGCCACGGTCGGGCAGATGGCCCAGCCGGCGCAGTTCCAGCGCGTATTGATAGGCCGCCAGCGCGGCGACATCGTCACGCGCGAAGATCAGCGTGGCGAAATCATCGAACGCCCCCGCCGCGAAACGGTGCAGAAAGCGGGTCGCGAAGGGATCAAGGAAGGGTTCCGCCACCGTATCGACGATGGCAGAGCGCGGGCCGTCCACGCTGTCGGACAGCGGCGGCGCCTTGACGTCCAGCGGCATCCCGCCCAGCGCGAAGACCAGCGCACGCGGCACACCTTCGCCGAACAGGCCAACCGGACCGTCCGGCCCGGACCGCGCCCCATCGGCGCGCATGGCGAATGCCTGCTGCAAGTCTGAATGCACTGGCACCGCGCCCTCCCCTGCGACTATGCCCGTTGGCTGCCGCGTCCGTCAGACGGCGCAGCTTAGTTCATCTTGGAAACTTTATTGGGCGCCTGTCAATCCCCATGTTTGACAATCCACCGGGTGCCGCTTAGCGAAAGTGAGCCAGCATGGACAAAACCCGATGACCTCTGCCGACACCGACGACAGCACGCCCCACTTGGGTCACCTGAAAGAGGATCTCTCTTTCGTGTCGCGGATCTTGCGCGCGCGCATCGCGTCCAGCAACGAATCGTTCTTCGCCGACCATCAGGTCGCGGGGGGCGAGGTCGCGGTGCTGAACCTGATCGGCATCAACCCCGGGCTGGCGCAGAAAGAGCTTGCACAGTTGGTTGTATTGCGCAAATCCGCGCTGACGAAGCTTGTGAACGAGCTGGAGAAAAGCGGCCTGATCGAGCGCCGCAAGGAAGGCACGGACAAGCGGCTGAACGCGCTTTACCTGACGGACGAGGGACAGGCGCGACTGGCACGGCTGCGCCCCGACATGGCGCGGCTTCAGGCCGAGATCCTTGCCCCGCTGTCCGCCGCGGAACGGGCCATCCTGTTCGAACTGTTGTGGCGCCTGATCGACGAAACCGAGACGCCGATCCTGTAAAGGCCCCGGCGGCGGTCTTGACAGACCCCGATATTCAGTTTCATTTTGAAACCAGTTTATGTCCACCGTTCCAACGTCTGAGGGGTGGACCGGGGAGGAACACAGATGGCAAAACCGCTCGACGGCATCCGGATTGCCGACTTCAGTCACGTGATCGCCGGGCCGCTTGCGACGCAGTTCCTTAACCTGCTGGGGGCCCAGGTCATCAAGGTCGAGCCGCCCGCGGGCGACCCGATGCGCTATTACACGCAAGACCCGGATCGGCGCGGCATGGCCGAGCCCTTCGTCGGGGCCAACGCGGGCAAGCGGTCCATCGTGCTGGATCTGAAGACCGATGAAGGCCGCGCCGCCGCCCGCGATCTGGTCGCCACGGCGGACGTCTTCGTCGAGAATTTCCGCCCCGGTGTCGCCGACCGCCTTGGGCTGGGCGCGGACCGGCTGACCGCTGCGCATCCCGGCCTGATCTACTGCTCTGTCTCTGGCTTTGGCCAAGACGGGCCGTTGCGTGACTATCCCGCCATCGACCAAGTGATCCAAAGCATGTCCGGCCTGATGCTTTTGTCGGGACACGAAGGCGAACCGGCGGAACGCATCGGCTTTCCGCTGGTCGACACCTATTCGGCCCTGCTTGCGGCCTTCGCGATCCTGTCGGCGGTGCTACAGCGCGAACGCGATCCGGATCGTCGCGGGCAGGTCATCGACGTGTCGATGCTGGATGCGACGATGGTGATGATGAGCTCGGTCGTGGTGCCGATGATGCTGTCGCAACAGGCTCCGGTCCGGGCCGGAAACCGTGGGTTTTCCGGCGCGCCCACGGCGGACACGTTCCAGACTGCGGATGGAGAGATCACCATCGGCGCCGTGCAGCAGGTACAGGTGGCGCGGCTGTTCCGGACGCTGGGCTGTTCCGAGCTGCTGGAAGACGACCGCTTTGCGACGCCCGAAGCGCGGATGGCCCATGACACCAACCTGCGGGCGCTTTTGCTGGACCGCTTCGCGACGCGCGGGGCCGACGATTGGGAAAAGGCGCTGGCGGAAGCCGGAGTTCCGGCAGGCAAGGTGCGCCCGCTGGGCGAGGCGCTGACGATGGATCAGCTGCAGGACCGCGACCTGTTCCTTGATCTGCCGGACGGTCACCGCGTGCTGAACGCGGGTTTCCGGTTTCAGCGTGATGGGCCTGGCGTCGACCAGTGCGCCCCGAAGCTGGGCGCGGACACGGAAGACGTCTTAAGCCGCATTCGGCGGACGACCGGGGCGCACTAGTCGAAGATCTC
Organism: Psychromarinibacter halotolerans; assembly: GCF_029168315.1. Lineage (NCBI taxonomy): Bacteria > Pseudomonadati > Pseudomonadota > Alphaproteobacteria > Rhodobacterales > Paracoccaceae > Psychromarinibacter > Psychromarinibacter halotolerans. Next base: position 617,257 of record NZ_JARGYD010000002.1, on the reverse strand, counting down.
GTCCGGAAGCGCGGCGGTGTGGGCGTTGCCCGACCGGATGTGGCTGCGCATCGCCGCTTCGGCGACATCCGGCGCGCCTGCAAGGATGGCGTAGGTGACGAACCTGTGCCCCTCGTTCGACTGGCGCAACTGTTCCAGCGCGAAAAGCTGTGGCAGCCGCAAGCCAAGGTACGGGACCCGCACGCGTTCGATCAGGTCGGCGACGTGGGCGTTGTCCGCCAGCGTTTCGATCAGCGTGTGATAGGTGCGGTTTTCGCGACTGTAGGTCTCAAGATCCTGCGCCGCTTCGGCGGCATCCATCCGGTCCTGTACCGCGCGCAACGCATCGCGCTGGTCCTCTGTCAGGGTGCGTTCTGCCGCAAGCCGCGCGGCAAGGCTTTCCAGTACCTCGCGGGCGCGCCCCATGTCCAGCAGCTCGGCGCGGCTGTACCGGCGCACCAACACGCCCCGGTTGGCGTGAGAGACAAGATGCCCTTCGCCCACCAGAATGCGAAAGGCCTCGCGAATGCGGCCGCGCCCGACGCCGTACTCTTCCGCCAGCTCGGTCTCGATCAGCCGCACACCGGGCCGCAATGCGCCGGAAAAGATGCGCGTCTTAAGCGCGGCAGTGATGACTTCGGTGCTGGGTGCGGCGCCCGGCGGATCGGCGGTTTGCATGGGTGTCCTTCTGCTTTGTCGACAAACTGGCCCGTTTTCAGCCTGCAACGCAAGAATCAGAAAAGAATTGTTGACAGAAATACGGTTTCCAATGGAAACTTTATTCGGAGGACCGTCATGCATCCAAAGGGAGGATACGATGCACCGACCCCGATTCAGCCGATTGGCGCGACCGATTTTATGCGCGGCGGTGGCCTTGGCGGCCCCTGTCGCGGCACAGGCGCAGGACGACACGCTGGTGATCGCCCTGCCGACCTTTTCCGAACAAACGATGACACCGTGGAGCGGGTCCGGTCAGCGCAAGACCTACCTCGACACCGTCTACGAATACCTTGTGTACCTCGACGCAGACGGCAACACACAGCCCGGTCTGGCCGAAAGCTGGACGATCGAGGATGACGGCACCAAGTGGACCTTCACCCTGCGCGAAGGCGTGCCGTTTTCCGATGAAAGCTGCGGCGATGTCACGGCAGCGGACGTAAAGTATTCCATCGAGCGGTTGATCGACGAAGACAGCCGGGCGGGGCCGTCCTCGACCATGCGGCGGGTGATCGACACGGTCGAGGCGCCGGACGACCGGACCGTGGTGGTGAACCTCAAGGCGCCGGATTTCCTGCTGGATTCCGGTTACTTCGGCGAAGCGCAGCAGTTGGGCATCGTCTGCAAAAGCTATATCGAGGCGCAAGGCGACGCCGCCGACACGGCACCGCCGGTTGGCACCGGGGCCTACGTGCTGGAAAGCAGCGTGGACGGGTCCGAGATCGTGATGACACGGCGCGCGGGCGACCATTGGCGTGTCTCGCCGGAATGGGGCACGATCAGCTTTCGCGCGGTGCCGGAAGAAGCCACCCGCGTGGCCATGCTGCGCGCCGGCGAAGCGGACATCGCGCCGGTCAGTTTCGACAGCATCGACGGGCTGAAGGACGCGGGCATCGGCATCGTGTCCGCCGAACGGACGTGGTCGCCGGTGATCCGTCTGGGCGGCGTCGTGCAGACGGACGAGGCGCGGTTCAACGCCGATCTGCCGTGGGCGGATCGGCGCGTGCGGCAGGCGATGAACTATGCCATCGACAAGCAGGCGATCATCGACGAGCTGTTCGCGGGCCAAGGCATCGTCGCCAACGGCGACACGCCGGTCGCGGCGTGGGACAGCGTGCCGCCCTACCCCTACGATCCCGAAAAGGCGCGCGAACTGCTGACCGAAGCCGGCTATCCCGACGGGTTCGACATGACGCTCAAGACCTTCACCACCACGCCGGGCGCGGAACTGCCGCTGATGGCCGAGGCCGCGGCGCTGTACCTTGCGGATGTGGGGATCAACGTCACCATCGAACCCGGCGACTGGCCGTCGATCCGGTCGGAATGGACAAGCGGCGGCAAGCTGGATTTCGCGATGACCCACCGGGGGTTCCCCTTCGCCAATCCCGAAAACGGGGTCGAGGCGGGATTCTCGACCCGGTCGCTGTTCGCATCCTTCACCTCGGACGAGTTGGAGGAAAAGCTGGCGTCGCTTGCCGCCGAGACCGACCGCGACACCCGCCGCGAGAAGCTGACCGACATCGGCCAGTACATCCGCGACGAGGCCGGGGCGATCTTCATGGTGCTGGCGAACGAGCCCTATGGCGTCGGCGCGGACGTCGGGGATTGGTCGATCGACACGTCCTACGTCTACAACTTCGATCAGGTCGGCAAGGCCGAGTGACCGCGACCCGGGCGGGGCGCCGCTGTGCGGCCCGCCCTTTATCGTTGGCCCCTACCGTTGAATTGAAAGATCCCGCATGACCAAGCTGATCCTGGGCCGTCTGGCAGAGGCGCTTGCCGCGCTTTTGCTGATGAGCCTTGTCATCTTCATCCTCAGCCGGGTGACCGGCGACCCGGTGGCTTTGCTGCTGGGCGACGGCGCGACGGCCGAGGATCGCGACCAGCTGATCGCGCAGCTCCAGCTGGATCGCCCGTTGTGGCGGCAGTACCTGTCGTTCCTTGGCAATGCGGTGTCGGGCGATTTCGGCCAGTCCGTCGCCGCCGGGCGGCGCGATGCGCTGGAACTGGTGCTGGACCGCCTGCCCGCCTCGCTGTCGCTGGCGGGTGTGGCGCTGGGATTTACCTTGGTCCTTGGCATCGTGATGGGCGTGCTGGCGGCGATCACGCGGGGCGGCGCCGTGGACGTGATCCTGCGCATGGTGGCCCTGCTTGGCCAGTCGGTCCCAGCGTTCTGGCTAGGGATCGTGCTGATCTACGTGGTGTCGGTGAACTGGGGCCTGCTGCCGACGTCGGGTTATGGCACGGCGGCCCATTACGTGCTGCCCGCGCTGACGCTGGGCATCTTCACGCTGGCCGCGGTGCTGCGGCTGGTGCGCGCCTCGATGCTGGACGCGCTGGCCTCGGAATACGTCAAGCTGGCCCGGATCAAGGGCCTGCCCGAGGCGACCGTGATCCTGAAACACGCGCTGTCCAACAGCCTGATCCCGGTGGTGACCTTCATGGGCGCGTTCTTCGCCACCATGATTACCGGCGCGGTGGTGGTCGAGACGGTATTCGCATGGCCGGGCATCGGGCGGCTGGCCTACGAAAGTATTGTGTCGCGTGATTTCCCGGTGATCCAGACCGTGGTGCTGGTGATCACCGCGTGCTTCATCCTCGCCAATTTCTGCGTCGATATGCTGTACCTCGCCATCGACCCGCGCATGAGGGACCGGGGCTGATGCAGCGTTTCACCTTCCGCGCCGCGCTAGTCCTGCTGGTCTTCTTCGTGCTGACCGCGCTGGTCGGGCCCTATCTGATCGAACACGATCCGCTGAAAGGCAGCCTGCGTGCGCGGCTTGATCCGCCGGGAACGCCCGGACATCCGCTGGGCACCGACCGGCTGGGCCGCGACATGCTGGCCCGCATCGTCGAAGGCGCACGGATTTCCCTGACCGTCTGCGCCGTCGTCATCGCCATCGCGGGCAGCATCGGCACCGCAGTGGGTACCCTGTCGGGCTATGTCGGCGGCTGGCTGGACCGGGTGCTGATGCGGCTGGTGGACCTTGCCCTGTCGCTGCCCGTGATCCTGCTGGCGCTGCTGATCGGCGCCGTGTCTGGCCCGTCCTTCGGGAACATCGTTCTGGTGATTTCGCTGGTGCTTTGGTCGCAATACGCCCGCATGGCGCGGGGCGAGACGTTGCGGGTCAAGACCGAGGACTATGTCGACCTCGCCCGGACGTCGGGCCTGACCCATGTGCAGATCATCGCGCGGCACATCCTGCCGAACATCGCCCCGGCGCTGATCGTGGTGGCGACGCTGCAGGTGGGCGTGGTGATCGTGCTGGAATCCTCGCTGTCCTTCCTTGGCGTGGGCGTGCCGCCGCCGAACCCCTCGTGGGGGTCGATGGTGGCCGAGGGGCGCAGCTATGTCGTCACCGCGTGGTGGGTGTCGCTGTTCCCGGGCATCGCGATCCTGCTGGTCGTCATGGCCGTCAACATCGTCGGCGACGCGCTGACCGACCGCATCAATCCCGGCCTGAGGGGGCGCACCGCATGAGCCTGCTGTCGATCCGCAACCTGTCGGTCCGCCTTGGCCCCGGCGGCAGCGCGCCCGCCATCCTGGACGACGTGTCACTGGACGTCCGCCCCGGCGAGACGCTGGGGCTGGTGGGCGAAAGCGGGTCCGGCAAGTCGACGCTGGGCATGTCGGTCCTGCGCCTGACGCCGCCGTTGCTGGCCGAAGGAACGACCGGCCGGATCCTGTGGGATGGCGATGACGTGCTGCGGATGCGCCCACGCCAGTTGCGCGGGCTGCGGGGCGGCGAAATCTCGATGATCCTGCAGGACCCGATGGCGTCTTTGAACCCCGTCTTTTCCATCGGTGCCCAGCTGAAAGAGGCGCTGCACCGCGCCGGGCGCGACGACTTGCAAGCCACCGCCGAGGCCGCGCTGGCCGAAGTCAACATCCCCTCGCCCGCTGACCGGCTGCGCAGCTATCCGCACCAAATGTCCGGTGGAATGCGCCAACGAGTCGTGTCCGCCATCGGTCTGGCGCAAGAACCGCGCCTGATCATCTGCGACGAACCGACGACCGCTTTGGATGCGACGATCCAGTTCCAGTTTCTTGAACTGCTGCGCGCGCTTCAGGCGGCGCATCACATGGCGATGCTGTTCATCACCCATGATTTCGGCGTGGTCGCCCGCATCTGCGACCGCGTGGCGGTCATGTACGCGGGCCGCATCGTTGAAACGGGCCCGGTGCGCGAGATCTTCGCGAACCCGCGCCACCCCTACACCCGCGCATTGCTGGCCGCGGTGCCGTCAACCGCCACGGCGCCCGACCGGCTTCCGGTGATCGAGGGCGCGCCGCCCTCGGTCGGCAATCGCCCCGGCGGCTGTGCCTTCCATCCGCGCTGCCCGCTGGCGACCACGGCCTGCCAAAAGACGCCCGCGACCGAAACCCTTGCCCCCGGACATGACGTCGCCTGCTGGCACGCCCGACAAGAGGCCGTAGCATGACCGCGATCCTGTCCACCCATGCGCTGGGCCGCACGTTCCGGACCAAAGGCGGCCCCCTGCACGCGCTGACAGAGGTCACGATAGACTGCTTGCCGGGCCGGTCGCTGGGCGTGGTCGGAGAGTCGGGCTGCGGCAAGACGACCCTGAACCGGCTGATCCTGATGCTCGACAGCCCGACAGCGGGAGAGGTCCGCTTCAAGGGCAAGCCCCTGTCCGCGCTAGGCCGCGCCGAACGCCGCGCCTTTCGCCGGGCCGTGCAGCCGGTGTTCCAGAACCCCTATTCCTCGCTCAACCCGCGTCTGCGGGTGCGTCGGATCATCCGCGAACCGCTGGCGGCGAACACCGACCTTGGCCGTGCGCAGATCGACGCCCGGGTCGACGAGGTGCTTGAAGCGGTCGGCCTTTCGGCGCGCGACGGCGACCGGCTGCCGGCCGAGTTCTCTGGCGGGCAAAGGCAGCGCATCGCCATAGCGCGGGCGCTGGCGTCGAAACCCGAACTGATGCTTTTGGACGAACCGGTGTCGTCGCAGGACATCTCGATCCGGGCGCAGATCCTGAACACGTTGAAGGACCTGCGCGACGAATACGGGCTGGGCACGCTGTTCGTCAGCCATGACCTCGCGACCGTCCGGTTCATGTGCGACGAGGTGGTTGTGATCTACCTTGGCCGCATCGTCGAACGCGGCCCGGCGGCACAGATCTGCACCGCGCCGCGACACCCCTACACGCAGGCTCTGCTGGCGGCGACGCTTCCCGCCGACCCGGATGCGCAGGGCGTGGCCGTGCCGCCGAAGGGGGAAATCCCCTCGCCGCTGTCGCCTCCGCCGGGTTGCGCCTATCACACGCGCTGCCCCTTCGCGCGCGACATCTGCAAGGCACAACGCCCCGAGGCGCGGGACGGCGTCGCCTGTCACATGGTCCACGACGGGGGCTGGTCATGACCTGTCGCTTCATCGCCGTGGGCGACGTCGCGCCCGACCGGGACGACCCGGCCAGCATCTTTGCCCATGTTAGGGACCGAATCCGCGCCGCCGATCTTGGCTATTGCCAGCTAGAGGTGAACCTGACGACCCGTGGTCAGCGCGTGCCGCAGGCTCGTCATACCGTGCGCGGAAAGCCCGAGATCGCCGATGCGCTGGTCGGGACCGGGCTGAGCATCGTGTCCTTCGCCGGAAACCACACGATGGACTGGGGCCCCGAGGGGATGTTCGACACGCTTGCCAATCTGGACCGCGCAGGCGCGCGCCATATGGGGGCCGGGGCGAACATCATGCAGGCCCGCGCCCCGGTGATCGAACAACACGGCGGCGTCACCGTGGGGTTTCTGGCGGTCAATTCGATCCTGCCCCAGAACTACTGGGCGGATGACGACAAGCCCGGCTGCGCACCGATGCGGGGCCACACCGTCTATGAGCAGATCGAACACGACCAGCCCGGCACGCCCGCGCGCGTCCACACCTTCCCGCATCGCGAAGACCTTGCCGCGCTGACAGGCTCGATCCGGGCGCTGAAGGATCGGGTCGACGTGGTGATCCTGTCGCATCACGCGGGCATCCACTTCGTTCCGGCGGTGATCCCCGACTATCAGCGCGACGTTGGCCGCGCCGCGATCGACGCGGGGGCCGACATGGTGCTGGGCTGTCACGCGCACATCCTCAAGGGGATGGAGTTCCACAACGGCAAGCCGATCGTTCATTCGCTGGCCAACTTCGCTCTGGATCTCTGGATGACGCCGGAACACGCGGCGGGGCGTGGATTTCGCGAGATTCAGTCTCTGTCACCGGGGTGGGAGCCGGATTTCACCTCTTCTTATAATTTCCCGCCGGACTCGCGCATGAGCATCGCCGTCGAGGCCACGCTGACGTCTGGTGGCGTGGCGGATCTGACGCTGCTTCCGGTCTGGATCGACCGGGACTCTGCCCCCCGCTTCGTGTCGGCCTCCGAACCAGAGTTCGACCGCATCCTGTCGTATCTGCGCGAGATCACCGAGACCGCGGGCCTGCCCATGCGCTATCGCGCGGATGGCGACACGATCCGGCCCGATCCAGCATGACCGTAACGCTGGATATCGCCGCACGGTCGCGGGCCGTGTCGTGGGACGCCCTTGCGCCCAGCGCACAGCACGCGGCGCGGCTGTGTCTGGCGGATGGGCTGGCCGTGATGCTTGGCGCCCTGCGGCTTGAACCTGCGGTCCAGCCGTTCCAGACGCAGGCGCGGCTGTACGGGCACGGCCCCGCGCCGCTGCTGGCGGGGGGAACCGCCCCGGCCCCGGCCGCCGCGCTGGCCAATGGCGCGCTGGCCCATGCGCTGGATTTCGAGGACACCTTCGACCGCGCCGGCCTCCATGTGAACGCGGCGGTGATCCCGACCGTTTTGGCGCTGGGGCCGGACAAGCCGCTGGCAGAGGTGCTTCGCGCCTTGATCCTTGGCGCCGATCTTGCCTGCCGCATCGGGTTGTCGCTGACGCGCGATCCGGCGACGCGCGGCTGGTATCACCCGCCGATGATCGGCGCCTTCGGTGCGGCGTTCGCCGGCACGCTGCTTCTGGGTCTGGATGACGAACGGACCGTTACTGCACTGTCTCTAACACAGGCGCAATTCGCCCTGAGCGATGCCTTGAAACGCAGCCCCGCAAGCGATCTGCGCGCCGTCCGCGACGGGTTCGCCGCGCGCGCCGCGACCGAGGCGGTGATGCTGGCGCAGGCCGGGGTCACCGGCACGACCGACCCGGTGGCGGAAGACGGTGGCCTTGTTCACATGATGACCGGTGCCGCGCCCGACCCCGCACCCTTCGCGGACGTTGGAAACCCGGTGCTGGCGACGGACGTAACGCTAAAGCCGTGGCCCTGCTGCCGGGGGACCCATCGCGCCATCGCGCTGGCGTTGGACCTGCGGGCGCAGGGCGTCGCCCCGGCGGACCTGCACGATGTGGCCTTCGACGTGGCCCCGCCGGACGACATGCTGTTCTCGCCACGGGCCGACCGCATCCGCCCCACGACGGCCATCGCGGCGAAGTTCTCGATCCCGTTCTGCTTTGCCTCGGCGATCTTGCACGGGGCGCCGGGGCTGCTGGCATTCGACGATGCCGCCCGGCAGGACCCCGACAGGCTGGCGCTGGCACAGCGGGCCTGCCTTGCAAGCTGCGCACCGGGCACGACCCCGACTGCGCGGCTGACATGGGCAAACGGCACGCAAGACGTCAGGCCGCTGCCCGACCCGCCCGAGATGCGCGCCGGGGATACGCCCTTTGCCCGGCTCACGCCGAAATTCACCGACTGCGTCGGGCGCTCTGGTGCGCTCGACATGCTGCTTTCCCTAGAAACCGCCGATCCCGCGCTGCCTGTCGCCACGTTGCTGGCCGGCCTCGCACCGGCCTGATTCCGAAAGGCACCGCCATGCGTCCGATGGACATCCGCCCCCAGCCCCGCAACACCGAATCCTTTTCCAAGGACCACGACTTCGACGCGGGGACCGACGATTTCGACGCGGTTCACGCGCTGTTCGGCGACCTGCGGTCGCGTTGCCCGGTCGCGCATTCCAACGACCTTGGCGGCTTCTGGCTGTTCACCCGGTACGAGGACGTGGAAAGCGCGATCTCTGATCCCACGCGCTATACCACCGCCGTGCAGAACGTGGTGCCGCGCGTCGCCACGACCGGGCGGCGGCCGCCGCTGCATCTGGACCCGCCGGATCACACGCCCTATCGCCGGGCCCTGACACCGCTGTTCCGGCGCGAACGGATGGCGTTTTGGGAAACCGCGATCCGCAAGATGGCCGAGGGGCTGTTCCAACCGCTGGCGGCGCAAGGCAGCTTCGACGTGTGTCGTGATTTCGGCTATCCGCTGCCTGCGATGGTGCTGGCCGAGTTCTTCGGCATTTCCGCCGAAACCGCCGACACGATCCGCCGGATCGGCAACGACTTTACCCTTGCGCTGGAAACGATGGATCTTGATCTGATCCAGCAGACCTCGCTGGTGCTGTACAAGGCCGCCGCCGAACTGATCGCCGACCGCAAGGACACCCCGCGCGATCCCGGCAGCGACCCGGTCAGCGCCATGCTGGAGATGCGGGTGAACGGCGAACCGCTGCCCGACGACGGCATCCTTGGCACGGTGCGGCAGCTTCTGGTGGTGGGAATCATCGCCCCGACGACCTTCATCGGGTCGATGGCGCTGCATTTCGAACGCCACCCCGAACACCTTGCCCTGCTGCGCGCGGAACCTGACAAGATCCCGGCCGCCGTGGACGAACTGCTGCGGCTGTATACGCCCTATCGCGGGTTCGCCCGCACCCCGGTCGACGATGTCACCGTCTGCGGGCGGACCATCCGGCGGGATGAACCGGTGGCATTGGCCTTCACCGCTGCGAACCGCGACCCCGAGGTGTTCCGCGATCCCGATACCTTCCGCCTGGACCGCAAGGACGAGCCGCCGCACCTTGCCTTTGGCCGTGGACCGCACATGTGCGCCGGGCGTGGCATCGCGCTGGTGATGATCACCGCGGCGCTGGAGCAGTTCGTGCAGAACGTCACCGCGTTCAAGATCACGGGCCCGGTCCCGATGACCACATGGCCGGAATACGGCCCCCTAAGCGTGCCCGTCACGATCTCTGGCACGTAGGGCCGTCGGGCACATTGCCCCGGCGGGCGCTCGTTTCGTTTCGGCTTTACCGAATCCTAATGCGCAACTGGCATCAGCATCCCGAAGCAACTGCCGGAGATGCTGATGTCCGTTTCGATCAGGGACGTTGTTAAGCCTTGGGGTGACGCCGACCGCCGGGTCGGCGAGCAGGTGCATGACCTTGTTTTGCCGCGGCTTAGGGACATTCTTTTAAGCGCCTATCGGCAAGTGGACGCGTCGATGCCCGCCGTGCCCGATGACCTGTACGCGGCTGAAAAGGCCAAGTTCGGGTTCATCGCGCGGGGCGATTTCTCGGACGACTATTTCGCGCTTCAGTCGCAACTGGCCGAAAACATCGCGTCGATGACCGACTATGCCACCTATCTGCGGGGCTATGCGGTCTATTGCGGCAAGATGGTCGCGGAACTGCTGGATGCCAGCCAGGACGAAACAGCGGAAAACCGGAACCGCATGGCCGAAAGCGCCATCGCCTCGGTCTTCGCCGATCTTACGGTGACGATGGGCGAATATTTCCGCAAGGAAGCGGAAGAGGACGCGCGCGCCCGTGCGGTCCTGGGAAAGGCGCTGAACGCGCTGGCCGACCGGGATCTGACCTATCGCGTGGGTGACGATGCGCCCGCCAAGATCGCCGACGCGCGCGCCGACTTCAACGCCGCGACCGAAAGCCTTGAAAGCACCATGACCGGAATCGCCGGCAGTACCGAGGAAGTGTCGGGCAGCGTGTCGGAGATTGCGCGCGCCATCTCGGAACTTGCCGACCGGACAGAGGAACAGGCCCGGATGCTGGAACAGACGGTGTCGTCCGTCGATCAGGTCAGCGACGCCATGCGGACCAACGCCGACACCGCCCGCCGCGCCAACGGCGCCGCCGCCGAGGCGACGACGCTGGTGGGCCGCTCGGGCGAGGTTATGGCGCAAGCGAACACGGCGATGGGGGCGATTTCCAACAGTTCGCGCGAGATCGAGAAGATCGTGTCGGTGATCGACGAGATTTCGATGCAGACCAACCTGCTTGCGCTGAACGCCGCGGTCGAAGCCGCGCGCGCCGGCGATGCCGGGTCCGGCTTTGCCGTCGTCGCGCAAGAGGTCCGGCAGCTTGCCCAGCGCACCGCCGAAAACGCGCGCAACATTCGCGACCTGATCGAGACAAGCTCGGATCACGTCGGCCGCGGCGAGAAGGTCCTGAAAGAGGTCGGCGTAACGCTCGACAGCACCTCTGAACGGGTGAAAGAGATCAACGGCCTGATGGCCGACATCGCCAACCGGACCGAAACGCAGGCCACGGCCTTCGGACGGATCAACGAATCCGTCACCAACATCGAGACGCTGACACAGCGCAACGCTGCAATGGCAGAGGAAACGCACGCCGCAGTCGTCGGGCTGGACGGAAGCTCTGCCCGGCTTGGCGAAATGGTGGGACAGTTCCGCCTGTCGGATGCCACGTGGCCCGATGAAGGCGACATGAAAGCGAAGGCCGGCTGACCAGCCGCCTTACGCGGTGCCGCTTTCGAAATAGTCGGGAAGCTCGTCGCGCAGGGTTTCGATCCGCCGGATCGTCGCCCCCAGATGGCCCCGCATCGCGGCGGCCGCCAGTTCGGGATTGCCGGACGCGATCCCTTCGACCACCGCCAGATGGCCGTGGATGATCTCTGACATCTTGCCCTTGCGCGGAAGTTCCAGCCGCTGGCACCGGCTTAGGTGCCCCAGCCGCCGCGCCAGCATCGCGTGAAGCGCGGGCACGCCGACCGTCTCGAACAATGTCAGGTGAAACGCCCGGTCGAGTTCGTTGAACAGCAGCATTTGCGACGGGTCGTCCTGAAGCGCCTCTTGCATCCGGACGAAACTGCGCGCGCGTTTCAACGCAGCCATGTCGCCCTTCTCGGCCATGCGGCGGGCGACTTCCGTTTCGATGGCGACCCGCAGGAAGTGAATCTCTTTCAGTTGCGCCTCGTCGATCCGGGCGACAACGGTCTTGGACTGCGGAAAGATCCGGACAAGGCCGTCTTCTTCCAGCCGCTGCAGCGCCTCACGCACCGGGGTCTGGCTGACGCCGTACTCTTGCGCCAGCTCGCTACGGCCAAGTGTGGCGTCGGGGACAAGCTGCATGTCGATGATCCGGGCGCGCAGGCTTTCATAGACCCTGTCAGCGGCAGTTCCCCCACCGTCGACCCGAGCCGCCCCGCCTCGCAACAATCCCTCGGCAGACAAGTCCATGCCGTCCCTCTTCGCACCTTGACCGCGACACGCATCCGCCCGTGCGGCTGCCCCATATCATAGGTGAGGAAGCCAGTTGCTTCAACTAGGTGACTAATATATTAGTTGGCCTGTTCGCCACCGGCAGAGGAGAGACCGGCGCCGAACACACCGAGCGTAACGGGAGGAACAGAATGAACATCAAGGCATTGGGATCGGCAGTCGCGGCTGTCGCCTTACTTGGAATCACCGGCTTTGCCGCCGACGCGGCGGACCGGACCCTGAAGATCCAGACCTCGTCTAACGCCAGCCACGCGTCGCTGGCCTATCTCAACGAGGAATGGGTCCCCAAGCTGGAGGAAATGACCGGCGGCACGCTCACGGTCGAGCTTCTTCCGGTGGATGCGGTCGTTCCGCGCCGCGAAACCGCCGAAGCGATCAGCGTCGGCATTCTGGACGGCGACCTGACGTCGATCAACTATTTCGCCGGTGTCGACCCGGCCTTCGCACTGATGGGCGACCTGATCGCGGGCTATGACAGCGCCGACCAGATCCAAGCCTTCTGTGCGCAGGGCGGCGGCAAGGAGATGCTGCAAAAACTGTTCGACGAGCATTTCGAGGGCGTTCACGTCGTGGGCTGCGGCGCCTACGCGCGCGAAGCTTTCGTCTCTAAGGTGCCGGTTCGCGGCGTCGGCGACCTTGCCGGGCTGAAGATCCGTTCGCCCGAAGGGCTGGCCGCCGACGTGTTCAAGCGGGCGGGCGCCGCACCGGTGTCGATGTCGGGTTCGGAAACCTACGGCGCGCTTGAGAAGGGCGTGATCGACGCCGCCGACAACTCGGCCTACGCCAACAACGACGCCAACGGGATGCACAAGATCGCCAAGTACCCGATCTTCCCGGGCATCCACTCGACCCCGATCCTGCAGTTCACCGTGTCGGAAATGGTCTGGGACGAACTGACCCCGGCCGAGCAGGTCGCTCTCGAGACGTGGTACCTTGCCGCCTACAACGGCCTGCGCCAGTACTTCGACCGCCTCGACCGCCAGCTGGTTGCCCGCGACAAGGCCGCCGGAGAGCTGGAAGTCATCGACTGGCCGCAGGAAGAGCGCGACGCGCTGCGCAAGATCGCGCAAGAAGCGTGGTCGGATTTCGCCGCCCAGTCCGATCTGGCGAAGGAAGTGTACGACGCGCACATCTCGTTCATGGAAGAGGCCGGCCTGCTGTAAGGCCGCCCACACCGCGCCCGGACCCACCGGGCGCGGCACCCACCGGCCAGGATGAGGCCGGGCAACAAGCACCGACCCGGACCACCGGGCAAGGGAAATCCAGAACAGACAGGAGGCGGCCGCAGGTTCCGAACCGCGCCGCTTGGGGGAGAAGGGCCAGCCATGAGCCGCGAATACGAAGAGCGCCTGCAGCACGCACCGTTGGAGGTGGCGGGTGACGATCCGACCCACGAGGAAGACAGTCTTTCCCGTGCCGATTACACGCCGGTCGATCACGTCAGCCACCTGATGGGGATCATGATCTCGGTCTTCTACATGGCCGCCGCGCTGGCCACGCTTTACGAGGTCTTTTCGCGCTATCTTCTGAACGCCCCGACCTACTGGGCCTTCGAAACCGTGATGATGCTGTGCGCCGCGGCTTGGATGCTGTCGTCGGGCTACATCACGATGAAACAGCGCCACATCGGCATCACCGTCTTCCACAACATCGCGTCGGACAACACCCGCTGGTGGCTGGACCTGTTCGCGATGGTCGTCGGCATCATCGCGCTTTACATGCTGCTGACCGACGCCGCGATCCGCGCCTATGTTTCCGTCGAACGGCTGGAAAAATCGGGTTCGGCGTTCAACTCGCCGCTGCCGATGATGCTGAAATCGCTGATGGTCACGGGGGCGTTCCTGTACCTTGCGCAGCTGATGGTGAACCTGCACCGCCACTTCACCTCGCCCATTGCGCGGCTGGCGGTGAAAGCGGTTGCCGTCTACTTCGTCGTCTACTTCGTCTCCGCCTTCCTGTCCGAAGCCTTCGATGTGTCTCTGGCACAGATGATTTCGGGCTTCTTTTCGGATATCGGCAAGGCGATGGATCCCTCCGCCGCGCTGAACATGCGCGAGATGGATCTGGGCACCGTGTCGATCATCATGGTGATCCTGCTGATCGCGCTGATGATGACCGGCATGCCGCTGGGCATCGTCACGCTGATCGTGTCGGTCATCATGGCGATCGGCTTTTTCGGGCCGCGCGGGCTGTTCCTTGTGTCGTCGAACGCGGCAGGCCTGCTGGAACACTACACGCTGGTCGCGGTGCCGTTCTTCGTGCTGATGGCCTCGATCCTTGAACGCGCCGGCATCGCCGAGGACCTGTTCGACGCGATGTCGATCTTCGCGGGCAACCTGCGCGGCGGCGTCGCGGTGCAGACCACGGTGGTCGCCGTGATCCTTGCCGCCATGTCGGGTGTCATGGGCGGCGAGATCGTGATGCTGGGCCTTGTCGCCCTGCCGCAGATGTTCCGCCTTGGGTACGACCGTAAACTGACCATCGGCCTGATCTGCGCCAGCGGCGCGCTGGCCACGCTGATCCCGCCGTCGATCATCATGATCGTCTACGGTCTGTCGGCCGAGGTCGGCATCGGCGACCTGTTCATGGCCGGCGCCACGCCGGGGATCATGCTGGCGGTCTTCTATGCCAGCTATGTGCTGATCCGGGTCAACCTGAACCACAGCCTTGCCCCCACCGCGGCCGAGGTGGCCCAGATGACGGGCAACAAGGAACAGAAGCTGTCCAAGGACCGTCTGACCGCCGTCATCCTGTGCATCATCCTGATCGGTGCGGTGATGGGGTCGATCTATGGCGGTGTCGCGTCTGTGACCGAAGCCGCAGCGGTGGGCTGTATCGGCAGCCTGTTCGTCGCCGCCGTCCGCAACCAGTTCAAGTGGGAGGTCCTGAGCGCCGCCCTGATCGGTTCGATGACCACGGTCGGCACGATCATCTGGCTGGTGCTGGGCGCGGTCAGCTTCATCGGGATCTTCAACCTTGTCGGCGGCGGCGACTTCATGCGGTCGCTGTTCCTTGACCTTGGCCTGTCCGCGATGGGGACGATCCTTGTGATGATGCTGATCCTGATGGTGCTGGGTACCTTCATGGAATGGATCGCCATCGTGTTCATCACCGTGCCGGTCTTCGCCCCCGTGGTGATGACCCTTGCACCGGAACTCGGCCTGACCGAGGATCAGGCAAAGATCTGGTTCGGCATTCTGTTCGTGATGAACATCCAGATCTACTTCCTGTCGCCGCCCTTCGGTCCCGCGTGTTTCTGGCTGAAGTCCGTGGCCCCCAAGGACGTGACGCTGCAAGAGATCTTCCTTGCCGTCCTGCCCTTCATCGCCCTGCAGATCACCGGCCTGATCCTGGTGATGCTGTTCCCGCAGATCGCCCTGTGGCTGCCTGAACTTTTGAATTGAGGAGACTGAGATGATCGGAAGAGACAGCCGCGACGACATCGACGGATACGGCAAATGGCCGTGGATTGCCGGCCTGATCCTGACTGCGGTCCTGATCTACACCATGCATCACTTCGCCACGCCGATTTCCTGAGGAAATACCATGAAAGACGACAAGACCGGCAAACGGTACGAAGACCTGCGGTCCGCCCGCTTCTTTGCCGCAAACGACTTCAGAAGTTTCGGGCATCGGTCGCGGGCCATGCAGATGGGGCTGGGCCACGAAGACTGGGAAGGCAAACCCGTCATCGGGATCATCAACACATGGTCCGAGGCACAGCCGTGCCACATGCACTTCAAGGATCGGGTCGAATGGGTAAAGCGCGGCATCCTGCAGGCAGGCGGCCTGCCGATGGAACTGCCGGTGCATTCGCATTCGGAACAGTTCCTGAAACCGACCTCGATGCTGTACCGCAACATGGGCGCGATGGAGGTCGAAGAGACCCTGCGCGCACACCCCTGCGACGGCGCCGTCCTGATGGGGGGCTGCGACAAGTCCACGCCCGCCCTGATCATGGGGGCGATCAGCTGGGGATTTCCGTTCCTTTTCCTGCCCGCCGGTCCGATGCTGCGCGGGAACTACGCGGGCAAGGTGCTTGGGTCCGGCTCTGACGCGTTCAAGTACTGGGACGAACTGCGCGCGGGCACGATCACCGACGAGGAATGGAAAGGCATCGAGGGCGGCATCGCGCGGTCCGACGGCCATTGCATGACGATGGGCACCGCGTCGACCATGACCGCGATCGCGGAAGGCTTCGGCCTTTGTCTGCCCGGCGCGTCGTCGATCCCGGCGAACGACGTCAACCACAAGCGCATGTCCGCCGCCTGTGGCCGCCGCGCGGTGGAAATGGTCTGGGAAGACCTGACGCCCGCCAAGATCGTCACAAAACAGGCCGCCGAGAACGCGACCACCGTCGCGATGGCGACTGGCTGTTCCACCAACGCCGTGATCCACCTGATCGCGATGGCGCGCCGTGCGGGGATCGACTGGGGCCTGCCCGACTTCGACCGGCTCAGTCGCGAGGTTCCGGTGATCGCCAACGTCCGTCCGTCCGGCAAGGAATACCTGATGGAGGATTTCTTCTATGCGGGCGGTCTGCGCGCGCTGATGAAGGAACTTGGCGACAAGCTGGACCTGTCCGCGATCACCGTCACCGGCAAGACGATGGGCGAAGGGCTGGAAGGCGCGGTGAACTACAACCCCGACGTCATCCGCCCGCTGTCGAACCCGGTCTATGCCGAGGGCTCGCTGGCGCTGCTGAAGGGCAACCTTGCCCCCGACGGCGCGGTGATCAAGCCCGCCGCCTGCGATCCGAAGTTCCACAAGCACAGCGGCCCCGCCATCGTCGCGGACTCGTACCCCGAGCTGAAGAAGATCATCGACGATCCCGATTACGACATGACCCCCGACCACGTCCTGATCCTGCGCAACGCGGGTCCGCAGGGCGGTCCGGGGATGCCGGAATGGGGCATGATCCCGATGCCCAAGGCGCTGCTGAAGCACGGGCACCGCGACATGGTCCGCCTGTCCGATGCGCGCATGTCCGGTACCAGCTTTGGCGCCTGCATCCTGCACGTCGCGCCCGAAGCCTATATCGGCGGCCCGCTTGCGTTGGTGAAGACCGGCGACATCATCGAACTGGACGTGCCGAACCGGTCTTTGAACGTGAAGATCAGCGACGAGGAAATGGCAGAGCGCCGCGCCGCTTGGGTGGCGCCGGAACCGCGCTATGAACGCGGCTATGGCTGGATGTTCAGCAAGCACGTCGAACAGGCCGACAAGGGCTGCGACTTCGACTTCCTGAAGACCGAGTTCGGCAAGCCCGTCGACGAACCGGTGATCTTCTGATGGCCCTTGATCTGTCCACACGCCGTATTGCGGCCCGGCAACCCTTTGGCGGCGTGCCGAAGGGCAAGGCCAGTCAGGACGCGATCAAGGGGATGACCCTGTCGCACATCGTTCTGCCGCTGGAAAACCCGCTGTCGGACGCCAAGGTTCTGACCGGACGCCAGTCTGCGCTGGCCGCGGTCGACATTATCTCGTGCGAGATGGTGTCCGAGAACGGCCATCGCGGGATGGGCTTCGCCTATACCCTTCGGGCTGGCGGGTCGGGCATGTTCGCGCTGGCCTGCGAGATCGCCGACCGGATCATGGGGCACGACCCCAACGACATCGGCCGTCTCTGGGAACTGCTGCGCTGGCAGACCAACTCGTTGGGTCAGGGCGGCATGTCGTACCAGACCATCGGCGCGTTCGACACGGCGCTGTGGGACATGAAGGCCAAGGTCGCGGGCCTGCCTCTGGCCAAGCTGCTGGGCGCGCACCGCGACACCCTGAGGATCTACAACAGTCAGGGCCAGTACCTTCAGGCGTCGATCGACGAGATGAAGGCCGCCGCCGACCGCTCGCTGACGCTGGGCATCGGCGGGATCAAGATGAAGGTCGGCCAGCCGGACGGGCAGGAGGACCTCAAGCGGATCATGGCGATGCGCGACCACCTGCCGGACGACATCGCTTTCATGATCGACGCTAACCAGCAATGGGACCGCGCCTATGCGCTGCAGTTCGGCAAGATCGTCGACGAGGTCGGGCTGGCGTTCATCGAGGAACCGCTGGACGCACTGGACATCGAAGGCCACGCCGAACTGGCCCGCAACCTTTCGACGCCCATCGCGACGGGCGAGATGCTGACCTCGCCGACCGAGGCGATCCAGCTGGTGCAGAAGGGCGGCTGCGACATCAGTCAGGTCGACGCGCTGCGGATCGGCGGCGTGACCCCGTTCCTCAAGGCAATGGCAATGGCCGAGGCGCACCGCGTCCAGATCGCGCCGCACTGGTTGATGGAACTGCACGTCCACCTTGCCGCCGCCTTCCCGGAAGAGGCGTGGATCGAGCATTTCCACTGGTTAGAGCCGCTTTTTGACGAACGTCTGGAGATCGCAGACGGCCGCGTGGCGGTGCCGGACCGGCCGGGGCTTGGCCTGACCCTGTCCGACAAGGCGCGCGACTGGACCGTCGCGACGCAGGACATCGGCGAACGGGGACGCGCATGACCGAGGTTCTGACCGGCGCACAGAAGGCATTCTACGAGGAACAGGGATACCTGATCCTCGAGAACCGTGTACCGGTCCCCATCCTTGATCGCATCCGGCAAGAGATCGCCCGGTTTACCGAGGTCGCGCGCGGCATGACCGCGTCGGACGACAAGATCGACCTTGAAGACAGCCACACCCCCGACGATCCGCGCATCCGGCGGGTAAAGCTACCGCACACGCAGTCCGAGGTGGTGAACGACCTGCTTCGGTCCGATCACATCCTTGCGCCGGTCCGCGACCTGATCGGCCCCGACGTGCGGATGCAGACCACGAAGCTGAACATGAAATCGGCGGGCTACGGCGCGGCGGTGGAATGGCATCAGGACTGGGCCTTCTACCCCTACACCAACGACGACGTTCTGGCCGTTGGCGTCATCATCGACGACATGACAGAGGCGAACGGCCCGCTGATGGTGCTTCCCGGCACCCATCGCGGCCCGGTGCTGGACCACCACCACAACGGCTACTTCGCCGGTGCGGTCGACCTTGAGGCGGAAGGCATCGACATGGCCGACGCGGTGCCGCTGATGGGCCCCGCCGGGTCGATCTCGATCCACCACGGGCGCATCCTGCACGGATCGGCCCTGAATACGTCGACGCAGGATCGCCGGATCATCTTCTACGAGATGATGGCCGCGGACGCCTTCCCGATCTTCGGGCAGAACACCTTCCCGGCGTCGCTGGAAGAGTTCGACGCGCGAATGCTGTGCGGCACATCCACACTTGAACCGCGCATGGCGGAGGTGCCGGTGCGCATCCCCAAGCCCCTGCCACCGACCAGCGGTTCGATCTACGAAATCCAGAAAGCCATGGGCAAACGATCCTTCGAGGTACTGAAATGACCGACCTGACAACCGCGCTGACCGGGATTTCCGGCATCCTTGCCACCCCGTACGACGCCGACGGCAACATCGCCCCCGCCAAGCAGGCGCCGATCGTCGAACGCGCGCTGAAGGCTGGCGTGCACATCCTGACCGCGAACGGCAACACCGGCGAGTTCTATTCGCTGACCACCGACGAGGCGATCGAGATGGTCACCGCCGCCGCCGGTCACATCGGCGGGCGTTGCCCGCTGGTGGCCGGGGTCGGCCGCGCGCTGCCCGACGCCTGCCGCCTGGCCAAGGCATCCGCCGCCGCTGGCGCCTCGGCGCTAATGATCCACCAGCCGCCCGACCCCTTCGTCGCCCCGCGCGGCGTGGTCGACTACGTCAAGGCGGTGTCCGAGGCGGGGAACAACCTGCCGATGGTGCTGTACCTACGCAACGACGGCATCGGCACCGACGCCATCGCCGCGCTGTGCTCGGTTCCCGGCGTTGTCGGCGTGAAATGGGCCACCCCCAACCCGATGAAGCTGAAGGCCGCGATGGAAGCCTCGCCCGATGACATCATCTGGGTCGGCGGCCTTGCCGAGGTCTGGGCGCCCACGTTCTACGCCGTCGGCGCGCGCGGCTTCACCTCTGGCCTGATCAACGTCTGGCCGGAACGGTCGGTCGCAATCAGCCAGGCGCTGGAAGGCGGCGACTATGCCAAGGCCCGCGACCTGATCGCCGGGATGCAGGTGTTCGAGGACATCCGCGCCGAGGAACAGGGCGGCGCCAACGTGCCCGGCGTCAAGGCGGCGCTGGCGATGATGGGCGAGGATTGCGGCGGCGTGCGCCCGCCGGCGGCATGGCCGCTGTCGGACGATCAGACGTCGCGGCTGAAGGCATTCATGGATGACGCGGGTCTGTTGTCCCGCAAGGCAAGCTGAGGAAGACAATGACCGACGTGAAACCCGAAACGCTGGACAAGCTGAAGACCGTCAGCGTGGCGACCCTGTGCACGGCGCTGTTCAAGCGGGGCCTGCGCAATCAGGTGGTTCAGGACGTGCGCCCGGTGAAGGCCAAGGGCGAGAACATGGTGGGCCCCGCGTTCACCCTGCGCTACATGCCCGCCCGCGAGGACCGCAACACGCTGGCAGAGTTCCGCAACCCCGAGCACCCGCAGCGCAAGGCGATCGAAGACTGCCCGCCGGGCCATGTGTTCGTGATGGACAGCCGCCAAGACGCCTACGCCGCGTCCGCCGGTGACATCCTGATCACCCGCCTGATGGTGCGCGGCGGCGCCGGAGTCGTCACTGATGGCGGGTTCAGGGACGCGATGCGCATCGGCGAGCTGGAAATGCCCGCCTATCACAACCGCCCCTCGAGCCCGACCAACCTGACCATCAACGAGGCGATCGACATCAACGTCCCGATCGGCTGCGGCGGCGCGCCGGTGTTCCCCGGCGACATCGTGGTGGGCGACGACGACAGCGTCGTCATCATCCCGGCGCACATGGCCGACGAGATTGCCGACGAAGCGGTAGAGATGACCGCCTACGAGGATTTCGTGGTCGAGCAGGTAAAGGGCGGCGCGACCATCATCGGCCTGTACCCGGCGACAAAGGACGAAAACCTTCAGAAGTTCGCGGAGTGGCGCAAGGCGAACGGACGCTAGGCCGCCCCCACCCCGGGGTCACCCGGGACACTCTCATGCCCATGCAGAAAGCCCCGGTTCACGCCGGGGCGCACTGCGACCGGACCGCCCCTGTTAGGACGAACCATGACGATCGACACGCAGATAAGAAACCCTGTCATCCGGCTTGATCCGGCGGACAATGTGGCCGTCGCGCGCGAGGACATCGCGGCCGGTACAGAGATCCCGTCCGAAGGGATCAAGACCAACCACGACATCCCGATGGGTCACAAGGTGGCCACCCACGCCATCGCCAAGGGCGACCCCGTTCGAAAGTACGACACCACCATCGGCTTCGCGGGCGAGGACATCGTGCCCGGCGACTGGCTGCATACCCACAACGTGCTGATGGACGACTTCCAGAAGGATTATCGCTACGCGCAGGACTACGTGGCCGCGGAACTGCTGCCACCCGAACAGCGCGCGACCTTCATGGGCTATCCCCGTGCCGATGGCCGGTACGGCACGCGCAACATGATCGGCATCTTCATCACCGTGAACTGCGCCGCCACGGTGGCCCGCAAGATCAGCCGCTATTTCGACGAGGAACGTCTGGCAGACTATCCCAACGTGGATGGCGTCGTCGCGTTCATCCATGAACAGGGCTGCGGCATGGAACAGACGGGCGAACCGCTGGACCTGCTGCGTCGTACCCTTGCCGGTTACATCCGTCATCCGAACACCGCCGGGGCGCTGGTGTGTTCGCTGGGCTGCGAACGCAACAACCTCAGCAAGTTCATGGAGGCCGAAAGCCTTGCCACCGGCAAGATGCTGCGGACCGTCACGATGCAGCAGATCGGCGGCACCATGAATGCCGTCGAAGAAGGCAAAGCCGTCATCCGCGAGATGCTGGAAGAGGCAAACAAGATCGAGCGGGAAACCGCCAGCGCCGAACACATCATGATCGGCCTGCAGTGCGGCGGGTCCGACGGCTTTTCCGGCATGTCGGCCAACCCGGCGCTGGGCAAGGCGGTCGACATCCTGGTGCGGAACGGCGGCACCGCGATCCTGTCCGAGACGTCCGAGCTGTACGGGATCGAGCACACCCTGACCTCGCGCGCGAAGTCCGAGACCGTGGGGCGGCAGTTCATCGACCGCATCAACTGGTGGCTGGAATACAACAAGGGCCGCGACACCCAGATCAACGGCACCGTTAGCCCCGGCAACCAGGCGGGCGGACTGGCGAACGTGATCGAGAAATCGCTGGGCGGCTCGAAGAAGGGCGGGTCGACCGGCATCAACGCGGTCTACGAATACGCCTATCCAGTGACTGAAAAAGGCCTTGTCCTGATGGACACCCCCGGTTTCGACCCGGTGTCCGCGACAGGACAGATCGCCGGCGGCGCCAACATGATCTGCTTCACCACCGGACGCGGGTCCTGCTTTGGCAGCTACCCGTCGCCGACCATCAAGCTGGCCTCGAACTCGACGATGTACACCCGGATGCACGGCGACATGGACATCAACTGCGGCAAGGTGATCGACGGCGAAAAGACGCTGGACGAGATGGGAGAAGAGATCTTCGAGAAGATCCTGGCCGTCGCCAGCGGGGAGCAGTCCAAATCCGAGCTGCTGGGCGTCGGCGAGGAAGAGTTCGCCCCGTGGCAGATCGGGGTGCTGTCGTGAAACGACTCTGTGACGTCGCCTTGCAGACACCACCGCTATTTGAAAGGGTCCGCGCGCAATGCGGAGGAACGCGATGGAACTGAATGAGAAAGAACGGCAGGGCCTTTGGCTTGGCCGGGCCCAGCTGGACGTCGGCCCCGCCGTCGTCACGCTGCGCGACGGGCGGCTGATCGACATCACGTCGAAGCAGGCGCCGACCGTGCGCGACATCATGGAGATGGACGACCCCGCCGCCTATGTGCGGGGCGCTTCGGGCACCGACGTCGGCGCGCTGGGCGAGGTCGCCATGCTGGCGCCCTGCGACCTGCAGGCGATCAAGGCCTGCGGCGTGACCTTCGCCCAGTCGATGGTCGAACGCGTGATCGAGGAACAGGCTGCAGGCGACCCGGACAAGGCCGCCGAGATCCGCACGCGCGTGTCCGAGATCATCGGCGACAGCCTTGACCAGATCGAAGCCGGATCGCCCAAGGCCGCCAAGGTCAAGCAAGAGCTGATCGAGCTTGGCATGTGGTCGCAATACCTCGAAGTCGGCATCGGCCCGGACGCCGAGGTGTTTTCCAAGGCGCAGACGCTGTCGTCGGTCGGCACCGGCGCGGACGTGGGCCTGCACCCGATGTCGAACTGGAACAACCCCGAGCCCGAGATCGTGCTTGCCGTGAACTCGCGCGGGAACATCCTTGGCGCGACGTTGGGCAACGACGTGAACCTGCGCGACGTGGAAGGCCGCTCGGCACTGCTGCTGTCGAAGGCGAAAGACAACAACGCGTCCTGCGCGATCGGGCCGATGATCCGGCTGTTCGACGACACCTTCAGCCTTGATGACGTCCGCAACGCCGAACTGGACCTGACGGTCGAGGGCGAGGACGGCTTCGTCCTGAACGGCCGCTCGCTGATGTCCAAGATCAGCCGCGACCCGACCGACCTTGTGAAACAGACGGTCGGACGCCACCATCAGTACCCTGACGGGTTCATGCTGTTCCTCGGCACGCTGTTCGCGCCGACCGAGGACCGCGACGAACCGGGACAGGGTTTCACCCACCATATCGGGGACCGTGTGACCATCGCCAGCGATGGGCTCGGCGCCCTTACCAACACCGTCCGGCTTTCCACGGAATGCCCGGAATGGACCTTCGGACTGGCCGCGCTGATGCGCAATCTGGCCGGCCGCAACCTGCTGTAGGAGATGACGATGACATTGACAGGAAAACACCTTATCGCCGGCGACTGGGTCATGGGCGACGCCACGTTCACAAGCGAACCCTCGTCGGGCGAAGCGAACACCTTCTCGGTCGGCACCCCCGCCCACGTCAACGCCGCCTGTGAAGCCGCCGAGGAAGCGTTCTGGGAATACGGCTATTCCACGCGTGAAACCCGCGCCAAGTTCCTGAACGCCATCGCGGACGAGATCGAGGCCCGCGCCGAAGCGATCACCAAGATCGGCGTCGAGGAATCGGGCCTGCCCGAAGGCCGCCTGAACGGGGAACGCGGCCGCACCACCGGCCAGCTGCGCCTGTTCGCGGACCACATCCTGAAGGGCGACTATCTGGACAAGCGCCATGACGAGGCGCTGCCCGACCGTCAGCCCCTGCCCCGCCCCGACCTGAAAATGGTGCAGCGCCCGATCGGCCCCGTCGCCGTGTTCGGCGCGTCGAACTTCCCGCTGGCCTTCTCGACCGCCGGTGGCGACACCGCCGCCGCGCTGGCCGCCGGTTGCCCCGTCGTGGTCAAAGGCCACTCGGCCCACCCCGGCACCGGCGAGATCGTCGCACAGGCCATCGACGCGGCGATCAAGTCCTGCGGCCTGCATCCGGGCGTGTTCAGCCTGATCCAGGGCGGCAAGCGCGACGTCGGCACCACGCTGGTACAGCACCCGCTGATCCGCGCCGTGGGTTTCACCGGCTCGCTGGGCGGTGGCCGCGCGCTGTTCGACCTGTGCGCCCAGCGCCCCGACCCGATCCCGTTCTTCGGCGAGCTTGGTTCGGTCAACCCGATGTTCATCCTGCCCGAGGCCGTCAAGGCGCGCGGCAAGGCCATCGGTGAAGGCTGGGCCGGGTCGCTGACGATGGGCGCTGGCCAATTCTGCACCAACCCCGGCATCGCCGTGGTTCAGGAAGGTCCCGAAGGCGACGCCTTCGTTTCGGCCGCTGCCGAGGCCCTGAAGGGTGTCGCCACCCAGTGCATGCTGACCGACGGCATCGCCGACGCCTATCGCAACGGCAAGTCGCGCTTTGACGGCCGCAACGCGGTGGAACCGGTGCTGGTCACCGACAGCGAGGGCCGCAACGCCAGCCCGAACCTGTACCAGACCCGCGTCGATGCCTACCTGCAAGACCACGCGCTGGGCGAAGAGGTCTTCGGCCCGCTTGGTCTTGTGGTCCGCGTGGACGGCCCCGACGACATGGAAAAGCTGGCGCGCGGCTTCGAAGGTCAGCTGACCGCGACCCTGCACATGGATGACGGCGACACCGCGCTGGGCGCGCGCCTGATGCCGGTGCTGGAACGCAAGGCGGGCCGCATTCTGGTCAACGGCTTCCCGACCGGCGTGGAAGTCTGCGACGCGATGGTTCACGGCGGACCCTACCCAGCGTCGACCAACTTTGGCGCGACCTCGGTCGGCACGCTGTCGATCCGGCGTTTCCTGCGTCCGGTCTGCTACCAGAACATGCCTGACGATCTGCTGCCCGGCGATCTGAAGTAACGACCAACAGGCCCGCCCCGACACCGGGGCGGGCTTTTCTTTGCCCAAATAGAAAACGTCTCTAACAAACGGAAAAACTCATGAAATCGCCCAACGAGCTGAAGGACATCATCCGCGCTGGCCTGCTGTCCTTCCCTGTCACGCCCTTCGATTCGAACGACGAGTTCAACCCGTCCGCTTTCCGCGCCCACATGGAATGGTTGTCGGAATACCCGGTGGCGGGCCTGATCGTGGCAGGCGGCACGGGCGAGATGTTCTCGCTGACCCCGTCCGAGATCGTTGACGTGGTGAAGACCGCGAAAGAATCCCAGCCGAACGCGCCGATCCTTGCCGGGTGCGGCTATGGCACCAAGCTGGCCTGCGATCTGGCCCAGTCGATCGAGGCCGCCGGCGGCGACGGTATTCTGCTGCTACCCCATTATCTGATCGGCGCGCCGCAGGACGGGATCGAGGCGCATATCCGCGCCGTCTGCAAATCGACGAACATGGGCGTCATCGTCTACAACCGCGGCGCGTCGGTCTGCTCGGCCGAAACGCTGAAGCGGCTGGTCGACGATTGCCCGAACCTTATCGGCTTCAAGGATGGCACCGGCGACATCGACACGGTGAAGCGGATCACCGTGGGGCTTGGCGACCGGCTGTCCTACATCGGCGGGATGCCGACGCACGAACTTTTCGCCCACGCCTTCCGCGGCGCCGGGGTGCACACCTATTCGTCGGCCGTGTTCAACTTCGTCCCCGAAACGGCGCTGAAGTTCCACAAGGCGTTTCAGTCGGGCGACGATGCGACCTGCGAACAGATGCTGCGCGACTTCTACTATCCCTTCGCCAAGATCCGCGACCGCAAGACCGGCTATGCGGTGTCGGCGATCAAGGCGGGCGTCAAGCTGCGCGGGTTCGACACCGGCCCGGTCCGCACACCGCTGATGTCGCTGACCGACGAAGAGATGGACATGATGAAAGACCTGATCGAAGGCCACGGCTGACCCCGGACCGGGCGCGCCCGGCATCCGGCCCCCAACGCCCCGCGGCACGCTGCGGGGCGTTCGCGTTTCTGGACATCATTGCGCGGCGTGCGGTTCCAAAACAGGCTCTAAACCGCGGATTTCAGGTCTTCACCAAGCGGCGGAAGACAGGTATCGGGGCAGAATTCGTCCAGATAGCCCAGCACGGTGTCCTTCTTCAAAGGCTTGGTCATGTACCTGTCCAGCCCGCAGGCAAGGATTTCCTCTTCGTCTCCGGCCATCGCGTGCGCCGTCATCGCCACCACGGGCGCGCGGTTCAGGCCCAGCGCAGCTTCATGCTCGCGGATCATGCGGGTGGCCTGCCGACCGTCGACCTCTGGCATGGAGATATCCATGAACACGACGTCGGGGGGATCCTCGATATACGCGTCGACCGCCTGCTGCCCGTTCTCGACAAAGCGCAGGTCGATGTCGGCGGATTGCACCAGCTTTGAAAACACCAGCCGGTTGGTTCGGTTGTCCTCTGCCGCCAGCACGCGCATCCGCCGCAGCGACAGCGGCGTAAAGGCACTGTCTGCAGCGCGCTGCGGACGGGGCGCGGGGCGCGCGGACAGGGCCCGCACCACATCCTGCCGCCGCAGCGGCTTGGGCAGCGCGCCATCGAAATCCGGTCCCGGCCCGGCGCCGGATTGTGTGGCCCCAGCGGACAGAAGATAGATCGGCCCGGTGAACCCGTCGCGCCGCAGATCGGCCGCGACCTTGCGCGCGTCGGACCCGCGCAGATCCTCGTCCAGCAGCACGACATCCCCTTGCCCGGGACCGGCGGCGACAAGGTCTGCGCCGGTTTCGCAGGGCACGGTGCGCACCCGCTGCGCCGCAAGCTGCCGCCGCAGGATGTCGCGTGCGTCGGGGTTCGGGTCGGCGAACAGCACCCGGTCCAGCCAGACCGGTGGGCCGGGCAGCGCACCGGGCGCGTCGTCGGCAAGGTCAAGTTGCAGATAGCACCCGAAACTGGACCCCTCGCCCACGACGGAATCGACCCAGATCTGGCCCCCCATCATCTCGACCAGCCGCTTGGTGATCGCCAATCCAAGCCCCGTGCCTTCGAACCGGCGGTTGCGGTCGTCATCGACCTGATTGAATTCGCCGAAGATATGCTCGGCCAGGTCGGGCGCGATGCCGATCCCGGTATCCTCGACCGTGACGTGCACCCGCTGCGCCCCTGTACCGCCATCCGGCAGGCACGACACGCGGATCATCACATGCCCGGCTTCGGTGAACTTGACCGCGTTGCCGACAAGGTTCGTCAGGATCTGGCGCACCCGCCCGGGATCGCCCATGAACCATGTCGGCATGAAGGTGTCGTAGTCGACCAGCAACGACAGCTGCTTGGTCCCGACCGACGGCCGCAGCAGCGTCACGACCTCGTAGACCGCGGCCTCTAGGTCGAAGGGTTCGGGGTGCAGGGTCAGGCGGTCTGCTTCGATCTTGGAATAGTCGAGAACGTCGTTGATCAGCACCAGCAGCGCCTCTCCGGAAGAGCGTATCGTCTCGACATAGAGACGCTGTTCCTCGTCCAACGGCGAGTCTGCCAACAGCTGGGCCATGCCGACGACGCCGTTCATCGGCGTCCGTATCTCGTGGCTCATGTTGGCAAGGAAGGCGGACTTGGCGCGGTTCGCGGCCTCTGCCTTGTGGCGGGCCTGCTTCAGCTTTGCCTCGTTCCGGATGGTCGAGGTGATGTTCAGCGCCAGCGACACGGTATCGCCGCCCTCGGTCCGCCGGTCGACCAGCCGGATGAAGACGTTGTTCCAGAACCGGACGACCCGCGGCGGGATCGTCGGAGACTGCCAGCGCCACAGCATATCCTCGATCCAGTCGTCGCGGCTGGCGTCGTCGGTATCGACAAGCCCTTCCTCTGCCGCGATGCGCAGAAGGTCGGGATAAGAGATCCCGGGCGCCACGCAATCCAGCCCATCGAACGGGGTCAGAAAAGCCGAGTTGGCGGCGACCATGATCCCGCCCCCGTCGAACACGGCAAACCCGTCCTGAATCGTCTCGATCGATTCCCACAGGCGCCGCTCTGCGATCATCATCGCGCCGCGCGCTGTCTCAAGCTCGGTCCGGACGGCGTCGGTTTCCTGCCGCAGGACCTTCGTTTCCTCGCGTTTTTCGACGACTTCCTCGGACAGCGTGCGGGCATGCGCCGACAGCTTGCGGTTCGCCTCGAACAGTTCGTCCTGCTTCACCTTCAGAAGACGTTCCGCCGCAAGCCGGGCCCGACGCTCGCGGACAAGGTCGTCTGAAGTCGTCATATTTCCAGCATCCGGTCCGCCCCGTGCCACAGTTCGGTCTGCCCTCATGATGACCAATTCTTGATGAAAAGGTTGTTAACGCCCCCGCGAATCCGTTGCCTGCGCCGTCACGCCCATGCGACGGTCGCGCCAAGGATTTTAGAAGGTGAGGAGCATGTTATGCGTTTCGGTCCTATTTTGGCCGTGGTCCCCCTGTTGCTTGCGACCATCGCCCACGCAGACAGCCCGATCCCCGAACGCCGGCTTAGCCTGATCCGCGACACCGACTTTCCGGGCGGTGACATCCGCACGATCTTCGACAGCACCCTGAACGCCTGCGAGACCGCCTGCCTGTCCGACGACAGCTGCGTCGCCTTCACCTACAACGGTCGATCGCGCGCCTGTTTCCCGAAATCCGAGGTCGGCGAGACATCGGTGTTCGAAGGCGCGTTCTCGGGCCGGGTGCTGGTCACGCCCGCCGCGACGCTGGCACTGGGCGAGACCCGCGCGGCAGAACTGGACGTCCTGACCGACAGTGACCTTTCCGACGCCCGCGATCTTGCGCTGGACCTGACGAACACGCATGTCCCGAACGACTGGACCGTCGAAGACCTGCTGCAATCGGCGGCCGAGGCGCGGGCCAACGGCAACATCGTTTCTGCCTACCGCTTCACCGGCGCGGCCACCGTTCTTAGCGACGCGCCCGACCACTGGACGGAATATGCGCTGCTGGCGCTGGCGATCGAAACCGAGAAGTCCAGCGAACGGCGTACCTATCGCAACCGTGCCCTGTCCGCCGCGATCAACGCCTACCTGCGCGCCGACACGCCGCCGGTGCAGCACAACGCGCTTCTGGTGCTGGCCGAGGCGCTGAAGGCCAAGGGCCGAGGGCGCGACATGATCCCGGTGCTGCGGCTGGCGCAGGATGTCACGCCCCGCACCGACACCGCCGAACTGCTGGACGACGCCATCGCCAGGTACGGCTTCCGTGTCGTCGAACATGACGTCGAAAGCGACAGCGCCCGTCCGCGCGTCTGTGCCGAGTTCTCCGAGGATCTCGTGCAGGCGGGCGTCGATTACTCGACATACGTGCAGCTTCCGTCCGCCGGGATGATCGTCGAACCCGACCAGCGCCGCCTGTGCATCGAGGGTGTCGAGCATGGCGAACGCTATCAGGTCACCTTCCGCGAAGGGCTGCCCGCCGCCACCGGCGAAGAGCTTGCGGCGAACGTCACGCTGAACCTGTACGTTCGCGACCGGTCGCCTGCCGTCCGCTTCCCGGGCCGCGCGTATATCCTGCCCGCGACCGGAGAGGTGAACATCCCGGTCGAAACGGTGAACCTGTCCGACCTTGAACTGACCCTGCGCCGGGTCAGCGAACGGTCCGTTCTGCGCGCGATCCAAGAGGGCTGGTTCGGTCGCCCGCTGTCGCCGTGGTCGGACGAGCAATTCGCGGACACCGTGGCCTCGACCGTCTGGACCGGCACCGGCGAGGTCGGGACCGAACTGAACACCGATGTCACCACCCGTCTGCCGCTGACCGAGGTCATCGGCGATCTCGATCCCGGCATCTACGCGCTGAAGGCCGCGATCCCCGGCGCCGATCCCTACGACGCGGCGGCGGCGACCCAGTGGTTCGTAGTCTCTGACCTTGGTCTTGCCACCATGCAGGGCGTCGACGGCTTGCACGTCTTCACCCGGTCCTTCGCCACCGCCGACGCCACTGAGGGGGTCGAACTGACGCTTCTGTCCCGTGCCAACGCCGAACTGGGCAGCGTCACCACCGACGCGCAGGGCTATGCGATGTTCGCGCCCGGCCTGATGAACGGCACCGGCGGCGCGACGCCCGCGATGGTGCTGGCACGCGCGGGCGACGACCTGACGTTTCTGTCGCTGACCGACCCCGAGTTCGACCTCAGCGACCGTGGCGTCGAAGGGCGCGAGCCCGCGGGCGCCGTCGATGCCTTTCTGACCACCGACCGCGGCGCCTATCGCGCGGGCGAGACGATCAACGCCACCGTTCTGGTGCGCGATGCGCAGGCACAGGCGATCGAGGGGCTGCCGCTGGTCGCCGTCCTGATGCGGCCCGACGGTGTCGAATACGCCCGCGCCCTGTCGTCCGACCCGGTCGCGGGCGGCCACGTCTTCAGCTTCTCCACCTCGGGCGAGGCGCCGCGCGGCGCGTGGCGGCTGGACATCCACGGCGACCCCGACCTGCCCGCCATCGCCTCGGCCCGCGTTCTGGTGGAAGACTTCCTGCCGGAACGCATCGACTTCGACCTGTCGCTGCCCGACGCACCGCTGGTGCCGGGCGAAGATGCGCCACTGACGGTGCAGGCCGATTACCTGTTCGGCGCTCCGGCAGGGGATCTGGCCATCGAAGGCGACCTGATGCTGCGCTCCACCCGGACGCTCGACACCTTCCCGGGCTATGAATTCGGTCGCTACGACACAGAGATCCCGACCGAGGCGTGGTATTTCCCCGCCGACCTGCGCACGGATGCGTCCGGCGCGGCAAGCGTCGCGCTGGAGCTGCCGGAGCTGGTCCCGAACTTCCGCCCGATGCAGGCCGACGTGACCGTGCGCATCGCCGAAGGCTCGGGCCGCCCGGTGGAACGCACCCTGTCGCACGCGGTGGTCCCGACCGGCCCGGTGATCGGCATCAAGCCCAACTTCGACGGCACCCTGTCCGAGAACACCGACGCCTCTTTCGCAGTGATCGCGCTGGACGAAAGCCAGACCCGCACCGCGGTGGACGTCCACTGGACCGTCAGCAAGGTCGAGACCCGGTATCAGTGGTACAGCTACGACGGCTACTGGGACTGGGAGCCCGTCACCCGCCGCTCGATCGTGGCCGAGGGCGACGTCACGCTGGGCGACGCCCCCGCCACCATCACCGCGCCGGTCGAATGGGGCCGGTACGAGATCCGGGTCGAGGCGACCGGCACCGACTATGTCGCCGCGTCGTCCGAGTTCTACGCGGGCTGGTACGGCGGCGCCGACGCATCCGCCACGCCGGACCTTCTGGAACTGTCGCTGGACGCCGAAAGCTATCGCCCCGGCGACACCGCCACGCTGCGGGTCGTGCCGCGTTCCCCGGGCAAGGGGGTGATCACCGTCGTCTCGAACCGGCTGATCGACATGCAGGCGGTCGACCTGTCCGAGGGCGAGAACACCTTCGATCTGCCCGTCACCGATGACTGGGGCGCGGGCGCCTACGTGACCGTCTCGGCGATCCGCCCGATGGATGTCGACGCTGGCCGCAACCCGGCCCGCGCGCTGGGTGTCGCCCATGCCGCCGTCGATCCCGGCCCGCACAAGCTGAACGTTGCCTTCGACATGCCGACCGAGGCCGATCCGCGCGGCACGATGGACGTCGCCGTCAAGGTCGACGGCGTGACCGAAGGCGAGGACGCCTATGTCACCATCGCCGCCGTCGACGTGGGCATCCTGAACCTGACGGGCTTCGACGCACCGGACGCAAGCGGTCACTATTTCGGGCAAAGAAAGCTGGGAATGGGCCTGCGCGATGTCTACGGACGCCTGATCGACGGTATGGCCGGCAGCATGGGCAACGTCCGCTCGGGCGGTGACTTCAACGCCGTGTCCGGCAGCACCGCGCCGCCCCCGACCGAGGATCTGGTCGCCTTCTTCACCGGCCCGCTTAAGGTCGATGCCGACGGCGTGGCCCGGACGGAATTCGAACTGCCATCCTTCAACGGTACCGTCCGGCTGATGGCCGTCGCCTGGTCGCCGGCCGGCGTGGGCGAGGCGCAGCAGGACGTGCTGGTCCGCGATCCCGTGGTGGTCACCGCCAGCTTGCCCCGCTTCATGGCGCCCGGAGACACGTCGCGCCTGCTGCTGGAAATCGTCCACGCCAGCGGCCCGGCTGGCCGCGTCGGACTGGACGTCGCGCCGCACGGTCTGCGCCTGAACCGCGCCGTGCCCTCGGGTTTTGACATCGAACAGGACGGCAAGGTCGTGCTGACCCTTCCGGTGACCGCCGACGCCACCGGGGTGCACAGCATCGACGTCACGCTGACCACGCCCGGCGGCAAGGTTCTGACCAGAACGCTGACCCTGCCAGTGCAGGTGAACGACCCCGAGATCACCCAGACCTCGCGGTTCGAACTGGCGGCAGGCGATACCTTCACCTTCGACAGGGACGTGTTCACCGGCTTCCGCGCTGGCACCGCATCGGCCACGCTGGCCGCCGGTCCGATCGCGCGGATGGACGCGCCGGGCCTGCTGGCCGCGCTGGACCGCTATCCCTACGGCTGCACCGAACAGACCACCAGCCGCGCGCTTCCGTTGCTGTATATGAACGCCGTGGCACAGGCGATGGGGCTGGACGAACGCCACGCGCTGGACGAACGCATCCGGCAGGCCATCGCCAGCGTCCTGACCCGGCAAGCCCCGAACGGCGCCTTCGGCCTGTGGCGCGCGGATTCGGGCGACTTCTGGCTGGACGCCTATGTCACCGACTTCCTGTCGCGCGCAAAGGCCGCCGGTCACACGGTGCCGGACATTGCCTTCCGCAACGCGCTCGACAACCTTCGCAACCGCGTGAACTACGCCCCCGATTTCGACGACGGCGGCGAAGACGTGGCCTATGCCCTGTACGTTCTGGCCCGCGAAGGTGCGGCGTCCATCGGGGACCTGCGCTATTACGCCGACGTGAAATCCGCCGCCTTCGGCTCGCCGCTGGCCGTGGCGCAGGTGGGGGCCGCGCTGGCTGCGTACGGCGACCCGACCCGCGCCGACCGCATGTTCGGCCTTGCGGCGCGGATGATCGCGGACGAAACGCCGGAACAACACGTCTGGCGCGCTGACTACGGCACCAACCTGCGGGATCGCGCCGCCGTCCTGACCCTTGCGGTCGAGGCGGGCAGCAGCGCGGTGGACGCCGACGCCATGCTGGACAGCATCGCCCCCGTCGCCACCGACCGACACCTGTCGACGCAGGAACAGGTCTGGTCGCTGCTGGCCACCCACGCGGTGCTGGACACCAACGCGCTTGGCAACCTGACCCTGAACGGCGCCGCGCTGGACGGCCCGCTGGTGCGCGTGATCGAGGACGACACCGCCCTTGCCCCGCTTGCGGTGAAGAACGAAGGCACCGACGCCACTACTATCACCCTGACCACCTTCGGCGTTCCCAACGTCCCCGCCCCGGCTTCGGGCAAAGGCTATTCCATCTCGCGCCGGTACTTCGACATGGACGGGGCGCCCGTGGACCCCGCCGAGGTCGCGCAGGGCACCCGGCTTGTCGCGGTGCTGACGGTCACCCCCCATGCCGAGGCAGAGGCGCGGCTGATCGTCGACGACCCGCTGCCCGCCGGGTTCGAGATCGATAACCCGAACCTGATGCGCGGCGGCGACGTGCAGGCGCTGAACTGGCTGGAACTGGAAGAGGACGTGCGCACCACCGAGTTCCGGCAGGACCGCTTCTTTGCCGCCATCGACTGGTTCACCGAAGAACCTTTCCGCCTTGGCTATATCGTGCGCGCGGTGTCGCCGGGCAGCTTCCACCACCCCGCCGCCTCGGTCGAGGACATGTACCGCCCCGAATACCGCGCCCACGGCGACGCGGGCCGCGTGACCGTCACCGAATGAGACGCGCCGCTCCCTTCGTCCTTGCGCTCGCGCTGTTCGCGGCGGCGCTGGGGCGGGACGGCTTTGACCGCTGGGTCGACACCACGGTGCTGCCGCCGCTGGTCGTGGAAACCTCGGTCGAGATGCTGGACCGCAACGGCACGCTGCTGCGCGCCTATACCGTGGCCGACGGGCGCTGGCGGCTGGATGTGTCGCTGGACGGGGTCGATCCCCGCTATCTCGACATGCTGATCGCCTACGAGGACAAGCGGTTCTACCGTCACCACGGCGTCGATCCAGTGGCGATGCTGCGCGCCGTCGGGCAGGCCCTGCGCAACGGGCGGATCATCTCGGGCGGGTCCACCCTGACGATGCAGGTCGCACGGCTGCTGGAAAACGGCCCCACCGGCGAATGGCACGGCAAGCTGCGCCAACTGCGCCTTGCACTGGCGCTGGAACGTCACCTGACCAAGCAGCAAATCCTTGCGCTGTACGTCAACCGCGCGCCCTTCGGCGGCAACCTCGAAGGCGTCCGCGCCGCCACCTTCGCCTATTTCGGCAAGGAACCCCGTCGTCTGACCCCGGCCGAGGCCGCGTTGATGGTGGCGTTGCCGCAATCGCCCGAACGTCGCCGCCCCGACCGCTATCACGGCGCGGCCCACGACGCCCGCGACCGTGTGCTGGCCCGTATGGTCGGCGACGGCGTCCTGACCGACGACACCCGCCGCGCCGCGATGACCGAACCGGTGCCCGACCGCCGCATCGACTTTCCCCGCCTTGCCGCGCACCTGACCGATCGGCTGCGGTCCGAAGATCCGTCGGCCCAGATCCACCGGCTGACGCTGGAGGCCGCGCTGCAGGCAAGGCTGGAAACGCTGGCCGAACGCGCCGCGCACGAGGCTGGCCGCCGCCAGTCTATCGCCATCATGGTCGCGGACCATACGACCGGGGAAATCCTCGCCTCGGTCGGGTCCGCCGGCTATGCCGACGACGACCGCGAGGGTTTCGTCGACATGACCCGCGCGATGCGCTCGCCCGGCTCGACGCTAAAGCCGCTGATCTACGGGCTGGCCTTCGATCGCGGGCTGGCGCACCCGGAAACGCTGATCGAGGATCGGCCAACCGCCTTCGCGGGGTACACGCCGCAGAATTTCGACGGCGCCTTCCGGGGCACCATCCGCATTCGCGACGCGCTGGCGTTGTCGCTGAACATCCCGGTGGTCAAGCTGCTGGACGCGCTTGGGCCCGCCCGCCTGCTGGTCCACCTGCGCCGCGCCGGAACCGCCACAGAATTTCCCGGCACCAACCCCGGCCTTGCCGTCGCGCTGGGCGGCATCGGGGTCAGCCTGGACGGCCTGATCCGCCTTTACGCCAGCCTCGCGCATGGCGGCGCCGCAGTGCCGATTCATGTCCGACAGGACGCCGACCTGCCGGCCAGGCCGCGCAAGGTCCTGTCACCCGAAAGCGCGTGGATGGTGGCCGACATCCTGTCCGACATCCCGCCACCCCCCGGCGCCGCCCGCAACGGGCTCGCCTACAAGACCGGCACCAGCTATGGCCACCGCGACGCGTGGGCGCTGGGCTTCGACGGCACCCATGTCGCGGGCGTCTGGATGGGCCGTCCCGACGGCACCCCGGTTCCCGGCGCCTTCGGCGGAGAGGTCGCGGCCCCCATCCTGTTCGAGACCTTCGCGCTTCTGAAATCCCGGCTCGACCGGCTTCCCGCACCGCCGCCGTCGACCCTGATCGTCGGGCACGCGGGTCTGCCCGATCCGCTGAAACACTTCCGCCCGCGCGACGCCGCCTTTGCCGACGATCCGGATGCACCGACCGTCGCCTTTCCGCCGGACGGCGCGATCCTCGAAACCTCCGACCACCTGCTGACGGTCAAGGTCCGCGACGGGGCCCCGCCATTCACATGGCTGGCCGACGGCCGCCCGGTGCTGACCCGCAGCCACGACCGCAACGCGGTGATCGAGCTTTCGGGCCCCGGGTTCGTCACCCTCTCGGTGATCGACGCCAAGGGCCGCGCGGCCAGAACCACGGTCCAACTCGACTGATCTCGCGCCTGCCTGCTTCTTCTCTTTAAAAATACCTTGGGGGGCCCCCCGGGGGGCAAAGCCCCCCGATCTGAATCACTTGGGGCAAAGCCCCCCGATCTTGAATCATTTGGGGCAAAGCCCCCCCATTTGAATCATTCGGGGCGACGCCCCCGGGGTCAAACCCGCTCCAGCGCCAGCGCGATGCCCTGACCGCCGCCGATGCACATGGTGACCAGCGCGCGCTTGCCGCCGATCCGCTCCAGCTCGTACAGCGCCTTTACCGTAATGATCGCGCCGGTCGCGCCGACCGGGTGGCCCAGCGCGATGGCACCGCCGTTCGGATTGACCTTCGCCGGGTCGAACCCCAGTTCCTTCGACACCGCCAAAGCCTGCGCCGCGAACGCCTCGTTCGATTCGATCACGTCGAAATCCGACGCCGACAGGCCCGTCTTCTCTAACAGCGCACGCACGGCGGGGACCGGACCGATGCCCATCACCTCGGGCCGGACGCCCGCGTGGGCATAGCCAGTGATCCGTGCCCGCGCCGTCAGCCCCACCGCCTGCGCGGCGTCGGCCCGCGCCAAGACCAGCGCCGCCGCACCGTCGTTGATGCCCGACGCATTGCCCGCCGTCACGGTGCCGTCCTTCTGGAACGCGGCCCGCAGCCCGGCCAGCTTCTCGGCGCTGGTGGCCTTCGGATGCTCGTCGGTGTCGAACGGCACCATGTCGCGCTTTACCTTCACCTCGATCGGAACGATCTGGTCCCTAAACAGGCCTTCCGAGATCGCTTTGGCCGCCCGCTCTTGGCTTTGCAGCGCGAAGGCGTCCTGTTGTTCGCGGGTGATCCCGTGCTCGGCCGCGACATTTTCGGCGGTGACGCCCATGTGGCCGGTGCCGAACGGACAGTTCAGCGCGCCCAGCATCATGTCCTGCGCGCCAAAGTCGCCCATCTTCTGACCCCAGCGCACCTGCGGCACGATATAGGGCGACCGGCTCATGCTTTCGGCGCCGCCCGCCAGCCCGAAATCGGCGTCGCCCAGCGCCAGCGCCTGCACCACCGACACGATGGCCTGCGCGCCAGATCCGCACAGCCGGTTCACGTTCATCGCGGGGGTGGTGTCAGGAATGCCCGCCTCGATCGCGGCGGCGCGGGACAGGTACATGTCGCGCGGTTCGGTGTTGATCACGTGGCCATAGGCGACGTGGCCGATCTGCCCCGGCTCGACCCCGGCGCGGGTCATCGCCTCGCGCGCGACGGTCGCGCCCAGCTGGATCGGCGGCGTCCCGGCCAGCGATCCGCCGAAGGTGCCGATAGCGGTCCGTGCGCCGCCCAGAATAACGATGTCGTCCATAGTGTCCTCCCCCGGCCCTTGGCTAAGTCGTCTGGGCCTGTCAGTCGTCCGGCGTTTCACCCGGATCGTGCAACAAGGCACGCATTCCGGCAAGAAAAGCCGCTGCGTCATCGCCAAGCTGCGCCATCGCCCGCTGCTGGAAGGCGTCCGCGATCGGGGTCATCTCGGCCATCAGCGCGCGTCCCTTGTCGGTCAGCGCCAGCGACACCAGCCGCCGGTCCTGCGCGTTGGCGGTCTTGGTCACGTATCCCGCCGCCTCCAACCGCGCGGCCGCTCGGCTGACCTTGGATTTCTCAAGCTCGGCCCGCAGGTGGATGTCCCGTACCGACACCTCGTTGGCTTGGCTCAGATGCGCGATCACCCGCCATTCGGCCCGGCTGATTCCGAACCGGCTGCGGTAATGCTGCGCAAAGTCGCGGCTGACCCGCTCGGACAGAACGGCCAACTGGTACGGCAGGAATTCTCCAAGGTCGAAATCGTTCATTTTCAACGTCCTCTGTCCGCCGCCCCGGTCCGGGCGCGGGCGTCACCGCATCTTGTCTTGACATCGTTGCAATTGCAACGATAGATCTTCGGGCAAGCTTCGGGTGGTGCCGGTCACCGCCCGCCATGCTGTCGGAGGAGCACATGAACAAGCAAGCGACCCCCCGCGAGATGCAGCGCGCCGCCACCACCGTCGGCACGCACGAGGGCTATATGCCCGGCTTTGGCAACGACTTCGAAACAGAGGCGCTGCCCGGCGCCTTGCCGCAGGGCATGAACAGCCCGCAGAAGTGCGAATACGGTCTCTACGGGGAACAATTGTCCGGCACGGCCTTTACCGCGCCCAGCCACCAGAACGAGCGTACATGGTGCTATCGCATCCGCCCGTCGGTGAAGCATTCGCACCGCTACGAACGGATCGACGTGCCGTACTGGAAGTCCGCGCCGCATGTGGTCGAGGACGTCACCTCGCTGGGCCAGTACCGCTGGGACCCGGTACCGACGACCGACGAACCGCTGACGTGGATCACCGGGATGCGG
This sequence comes from Psychromarinibacter halotolerans, assembly GCF_029168315.1. NCBI lineage: Bacteria > Pseudomonadati > Pseudomonadota > Alphaproteobacteria > Rhodobacterales > Paracoccaceae > Psychromarinibacter > Psychromarinibacter halotolerans. The sequence goes on along the minus strand of NZ_JARGYD010000002.1, from coordinate 578,592 downwards.
ACGATGACCACCGCCGGCGATGTGAACACACAGGTCGGCATGGCGTCGCACATCTATCTGGTGACCGAGTCGATGGTCGACGACTATTTCTATTCCGCCGACAGCGAACTGCTGATCGTGCCGCAGGACGGCAAGCTTCGGTTCTACACCGAACTTGGAGTCATCGACCTTGAACCCAAGGAAATCGCCATCATCCCGCGCGGCCTGCTGTACCGGGTCGAGCTGCTGGACGGCCCAGCGCGGGGTTTCGTGTGCGAGAACTACGGCCAGAAGTTCGACCTGCCCGGCCGCGGTCCGATCGGCGCGAACTGCATGGCGAACCGCCGCGACTTCAAGACGCCGGTCGCCGCCTATGAAGACCGCGAGGAACCGTCGACCGTGACGGTGAAATGGTGCGGCCAGTTCCACGTCACGAAGATCGGTCATTCGCCGCTGGACGTGGTCGCATGGCACGGCAACTACGCCCCGGTGAAATACGACCTGCGCACCTATTGCCCGGTCGGCGCGGTGCTGTTCGATCATCCCGACCCGTCGATCTTTACCGTGCTGACCGCGCCGTCGGGCGTCGAGGGCACGGCGAACATCGACTTCGTCCTGTTCCGCGAACGCTGGATGGTGGCGGAAGATACCTTCCGCCCGCCGTGGTACCACAAGAACATCATGTCCGAGCTGATGGGCAACATCTATGGCCAGTACGATGCCAAGCCGCAGGGCTTCGTCCCCGGCGGCATGAGCCTGCACAACATGATGCTGCCGCACGGCCCCGACCGGAACGCCTTTGAAGGCGCGTCGAACGCGGACCTGCAGGCCGAGAAGCTGGACAACACGATGTCCTTCATGTTCGAGACCCGCTTCCCGCAGCACCTGACCGCTTTCGCGGGGAAAGAGGCGCCGCTGCAGGACGATTACATCGACTGCTGGACCTCGCTTGAGAAGAAGTTCGACGGAACGCCGGGCAGGAAATAGGCCTGTTCAGAGACTGAAATGACCTACCTGATCGTCCTTGGGGTCCTGATCGCCATCGCCGCCTTCGTCAGTCTTGGCGCACGGCAGGCGGCGGACCCTTGGGACGAACTGGACGACGAAGACTGAGGACCTGAATGCTCAAGACATCATGGGTCGCTTCGGCCAACAGCGCCGAAACCGACTTTCCGCTGAACAACCTGCCGTATGGCGTCTTCTCTGTCGGGGATGCCGACCTGCGCTGTGGCGTGGCGATCGGCGACCGGATCATTGACGCCACGGGTCTGGAAGCCGCCGGCATCCTGCGCGCCGATCCCGACGCCGACGTGCTGGACGCGCCGTACTGGAACGACTTCATGGCGCTGGGGCCGAAGGTCTGGGCCGCCTACCGCGCCAAGCTGCAAGACCTGCTGGCCGAGGGTGCCTCCGAAGAGGTGCAGGACCAGCTGACCACCTATTCCGTCCCGATGTCCGAGGCGACGCTGCATCTGCCGTTCAAGGTCGCCGAGTACACCGACTTTTATGCCGGCAAGCATCACGCCACCAACGTCGGCACCATGTTCCGCGGCGCCGAGAACGCGCTGCCGCCGAACTGGCTGTCGATCCCCATCGGCTACAACGGGCGCGCGTCGTCCGTGGTGGTCAGCGGCACCGACGTTCGCCGCCCGTGGGGCCAGCTAAAGGGCCCGGACATGGACCTGCCGGTCTTCGCCCCCTGCAAGCGGTTCGATATCGAGCTGGAAATGGGCGCCATCGTCGGGATGCCCTCGGACGGGCCGGTGACGGTGCAGGAAGCCGACGACATGATCTTCGGCTACGTGCTGCTGAACGACTGGTCGGCGCGCGACATTCAGGCATGGGAATACCAGCCGCTGGGCCCGTTTCAGGCCAAGGCGACGGCCACGTCCCTGTCGCCCTGGATCGTCACAAAGGCCGCGCTGGAACCCTTCCGCTGCTCTACGCCGCACCGCGAGCGCGTGCTGCTGCCGTACCTCGAAGAGCCGGGTCCGATGCTGTACGACATCCCGCTTTCGGTCTCTATCCTGCCGGAAAACGCCGAGAAGCCCGAGGTTCTGGCGCGCACCAACTACCGCGAGATGTACTATTCCGCCGCTCAGCAACTGGCGCACCACACCACGGCGGGATCGCCGATGAACGTGGGTGACCTGCTGGGGTCCGGCACGATCTCGGGTCCGTCGAAGGACGAACGCGGGTCGCTGCTGGAAATGAGCTGGGGCGGAAAGGAACCGCTGACGCTGGCGGACGGCAGCACCCGCAGCTTCATCGAGGACGGCGACACCCTGACCTTGTCGGGCGCGGCACAGGGCGACGGCTATCGCGTAGGCTTCGGCGATTGCGCTGGCACGGTCATCCCGGCGCTGGACGACCCCTACAAGAGGGGCTGATGCAGCGGGCGGCGATACACCCCGTCCCGGCGCCAAGCCGGGGCCCTTCGCCCACCGCGGCGCGTCCTCGGGTCAGACCCGGGGCGCACCGGGTGTCATCCGCCCTGCTGCCATTGCAGCACGCTGTCCAGCGGCCAGACCAGCATCAGCACGTTCAGCGCAAGACCGTCGCGGATCAGCGTCATGGTCAGCGCCTCGAACCCGATCACCACGGCCACGCTGGCCCAGACCGGCACACGGCGCGCCAACCAGAAGCCCAGCGCCATCGCCGCGATGTCGACCATCGCGTTGATCACCGCGTCGCCGTTGTAATCGAAGGACACCGTGTAGTCGCGATAGCGCGAAATCACCCACTCGGTGTTCTCGACCACCTCCCACGCGCACTCGACGGCCATCGCGATCAGGAACCGCCAGCCTACCGGCATCCACCGCGCCACCAGCCACAGCGCCGCGTAGAACAGCAGCCCGTGCAACAGGTGGCTGGGGGTGTACCAGTCGGTCAGGTGCTGGCTGCTTTGCTCGGTCGGGGTGTTGCCGCCCCAGATCAGCACGTCGCCACAAGGGCAGATCAGGTTCCGGCCCATCAGGATCATCACAAGGCCCGCGGCCACGGCAAGGCCAAGTGCCAACAGGTAAGGCGTGCGGCTGTACGTCATAGAACCCACTCAAGTTAAGGACGCTTCGGCGTCCATGAATACGAAAGGACAACGCATGGCAAAGGCCTTTGCATCACAGGGCGACATGGCGGAGAAAACCGTCAGCTTCACCGAGATCGGCGACGGGCTGTATGCCTTCACCGCCGAGGGCGACCCGAACTCGGGCGTCATCATCGGCGACGACTCGGTGATGATCGTCGAGGCGCAGGCCACCCCGCGCCTTGCCAACAAGGTGATCGAGTGCGTGCGCTCGGTGACCGACAAGCCGATTACCCATCTGGTGATGACGCACTACCATGCCGTCCGCGTGCTGGGGGCCTCGGCCTTCAATGCGCCGCAGGTCATCATGTCGGAAAAGGCCCGGTCGATGGTCGTCGAACGCGGGCAGGAAGACTGGGACAGCGAGTTCGCGCGCTTCCCCCGCCTGTTCCAAGGCCACGAAGAGATCCCCGGCCTGACGTGGCCCACCACCACCTTCAACGGGCGCATGAGCGTGTACCTCGGCAACCGCCGCGTCGACATCATGCAGTTGGGCCGCGCCCATACCGCGGGTGACGCGGTGGTCTACGTGCCGGACCAGAACGTCATGTTCACCGGCGATATCGTGGAATACAAATCCGCCTGCTATTGCGGCGACGGCCATTTCCACGACTGGCCCGACACCATCGAGAACATCCGCGCATGGGAACTGGACGCGATCGCACCGGGCCGGGGCGATGCGCTGATCGGCCCGGACATGGTCAACGCCGCGCTCGATTCCACCACCGATTTCGTCAAGTCGACCTACGCCCCGGTAGCCAAGGTCGCGCTGCGTGGCGGGTCGCTGAAAGAGGCATGGGACGCCGTGCGCGCCGAGTGCGATCCGAAGTTCAAGGACTACGCGATCTACGAACATTGCCTGCCCTTCAACGTCGCCCGCGCCTATGACGAGGCCCGCGACATCGACACGCCCCGCATCTGGACCGCCGAGCGCGACGCCGAGATGTGGGAAATGCTGCAGGGCTGAAGACAGATGGAACCCTTCCGCACGATGGCGCTGAACAACGCATGGGCCAACGCGACGCTTTACGCCGCGCTGCCCGCCCTGCCCAAGGGTGCGTTCACGGCGCCGCGGCCGGGGTTCTTTCCGTCCCTGTCGAAGACGCTGAACCACATCTACGAGGTGGATCTGTACTACATTGACGCGCTGGAAGAAGGCGGGCGGGGTCGGTCGGTCTATGACCGGACCGAGGTCACCGACCCGCACGACCTTGGCGCGCTTCAGGCCGATGCAGACCTGCGGCTGGCCCAGTACTGCGCCGCGTTGATGCCCGAGGATCTGGATCGCCGGGTGCGCACCGAACGCGGCCACGATCCCAACGTGACCGAGAAGATCGGCGCGCTGTTGCTGCACTTGTTTCAGCACCAGATCCACCACCGCGGGCAGGCGCATGTCCAGCTGCAAGAGGCCGGTATCTCACCGCCGCAGCTGGATGACTTTCATCTCGAAGACGGTCGCGTGCCCTCGGCACGGGCCTATTTCGAATGATCCGATGACTGGCCTTCGGATCCGAAAACCTACCCTTGGCGATCCGCGCGCCCAGGTTCTGCGCTTTCTGCGGCTTGTCGCCGTGTTCTACGCCGCCGGGCACGTCTTGCCCGGCATGCTGATCTGGCTGATCGGGAGGACAGCCCATGCCCTATGATTATCAACCGTTCGAATACACCGCACCGCCCGGCCTGACGGCCCCCGAACCGCGCCACAAGGTCGTTATCGTGGGCGCCGGCCCGATTGGCGTGGCGATGGCGCTGGAACTGGCCAACCACGGCATCCCCTCCGTCGTGCTGGATGACAACAACGTGGTGTCGGTGGGCAGCCGCGCGATCTGCTGGTCGAAGCGCAGCCTTGAAATCCTCGACCGGCTGGGTGTTGGGGAAAAGTCGGTGGAAAAGGGTGTCACATGGAAGGTCGGTCGGACCTTTCACCGCGACGCAGAGGTGTTCAACTTCGACCTGCTGCCCGAAGCGGGTCACAAGATGCCGGCATTCGTGAACCTTCAGCAATATTATGTCGAAGAGTATCTTGTGCAGGCCGCGCTGGCCAATCCGCTGGTCGATCTTCGGTTCAAGAACAAGGTCGTGACGGTCCATCAGGACGCCGACGAAGCCCGTGTGGATATCGAGACGCCGGACGGTCTGTATTCGCTGTCTTGCGCGTACCTGATCGCCTGCGACGGCGCCCGGTCCCCGGTGCGCCACATGATGGGGCTGGAATTCGACGGAGAGCTGTTCGAAGAACGGTTCCTGATCGCCGACATCGAAATGACGGCCGACACGCCGTCGGAACGCTGGTTCTGGTTCGAACCCACCTTCCATCCCGGCCAGTCCGCTCTGCTGCACAAGCAGCCCGACAACATCTATCGGATCGACCTTCAGCTTGGCTGGGACACCGACCCCGAGGAAGAGAAGACGCCGGAAAAGGTCATCCCCCGGATCGAAAAGGTCGTAGGCCATTCCGATTTCCGGCTGGACTGGGTCAGCGTCTACACCTTCCAGTGCCGCCGGCTTCAAAGCTTCGTCCATGACCGGGTGCTGTTCGTGGGCGACAGCGCGCATGTCGTGTCGCCCTTCGGCGCGCGGGGCGGAAATGGCGGGTTGCAGGACGTCGACAACCTTGGCTGGAAGCTGGCCGCCGTGCTGAACGGACAGGCGGAAACGTCCCTGTTAGAGACTTATGATGCCGAACGCACCTACGGGTCGGACGAGAACATCCGCAACTCGACCCGGTCCACCCGGTTCATGACGCCAGCCGACGGCGCCGAACGGCTGTTCCGCGATCAGGTTCTGGCGCTGGCGTCCAAAGCGCCGTTCGCGCGGGGCTGGGTGAACTCTGGCCGGTTGTCGGTGCCTTGCGTGTACCCCGATTGCGGGCCCGACGCGCCGGGGCTTCCAGCCGTGTCACGCCCGGGCGCGGTGGCGCCGGATGCGCCGCTAGACAACGGCTGGCTGCTAAGCGCGCTTGGCGGCAAGGTCACGGTGCTGGCGCTTGGCTGCAAGACAGCGGACGTGCCGGGGGCCGAGACGCTATCGGTGCCAGTGACCGACACGATCCGGGCGCGGTATCTTGGGGACGCCGCACAGGCCGTGTACCTTATCCGGCCCGACCAAGTGGTCGCCGCGCGTTGGAAAACGCCGGATGCAGGCACGATTTCTGCCGCAATAGAGACGATTTGGAGGGGGAAATGACAGCCTTGATCGACACGCCGAACCTGACGGATCACGACGGGTTCTACGAAGAGCTTCTTGCCGCGCACAAGGGTCTGGCCGAGGCGGACAGCCACGCGCTGAACGCGCAGTTGGTGCTGATCCTTGCCAATCATATCGGCGACCGGCGGGTTCTGAGCGAGGCGATCGCGCTGGCAAAGCGCTAGGGGACTTCGCGCGCCGTACAAAATGAAAGGGCCCGGCGCTTTCGCACCGGGCCCGTTTCGTTTCGGGGTCAGGCCGCTATCAGGCCATCCACCAGCGTTCCGCCACGCGGCCGTTGTCGACCTTGTAGACGTTGCCGATGGTGCCAGAGTTGGCGATCTTCGACGACTTGGCGCCCACGAAGTTGGCGAACATCGGGATCATCGCGCCGCCCTCGTCGTGCACGATCTGCTGCATCTCGTGGTAGATGTCGCGGCGCTTGTCGCTGTCGAACTCGACACGGCCCTGCAGCAGCAGTTCCATGAACCGTTCGTTTTCGAAGTGGGTGTCGTTCCACGGCACACCGGTCGCGTAGGCGGACGAGAACATCAGGTCCTCGGTCGCGCGACCGGCCCAATAGCAGGCGCACCACGGCTTTTTCAGCCAGACATTCGACCAGTAACCGTCCGCCGGTTCCTGCACGAGGTTGATGTTGATGCCCGCGGCCTGCGCCGACGCTTGCATCAGCTGGGCGGCGTCGGTCGCGCCGGTGAAGGCGGCGTTCGACACGCTCAGATCCACGGAAAGCCCGTCAAGGCCAGCTTCCTTGAGGTAGAACTTGGCCTTGTCCGGATCGTAGGAGTGCTGCTCCATATCCGCGAAGTAGTACTGGTTCGCCGGACCGATCGGGCTGTCGTTGCCGACGCTACCGTGACCAAGAAGGATCTTGTCGACCATTTCCTGACGGTTGACGATGTGCTTCAGCGCCATGCGGACGTTGTTATCGTCGAACGGGGCGACGTCGGTCAGCATCGGGAAGGTGAACTGCTGGTTGCCCGTGACCTCGAAGATGTCGGTCATCGGGTTCGCTTCAAGCAGCGTTTCCGTCTTGAAGTCGATGTCGGTGATCACGTCGACCTGACCGGTCAGCAGGGCGTTCATCCGTGCCGTGATGTCGTTGATCGCGATGATCTCGACCGAGTCGAACCAGCCTTCCTTGCCGTCCTTGTAGTGGCTGTCGACGCGGGTGCCGACAAAGCGCACGCCCGGATCGAAGCTTTCCACCTGGTACAGACCGGTGCCGATGCCCTTGGAGATGGCCTCGTCGATCTGGCCCGCCGGGTAGATCAGCAGGTGATAGTCGGCCAGCAGGTACGGGAAGTCGGCGTTGCCGTCCGACAGGATGAACTGCACCTGATGGTCGGTGACCTTCTTCATCTCGGCGATGGCTTCGACGATCGGCTTGGCGGCCGATTTCACGCCTTCGCCAAGGTGCATCTGCAGCGATTCGATCACGTCGTCCGCGCCGAAGGGCTTGCCGTTGTGGAAAGTCACGCCCTGACGCAGGTTGAAGGTCCAGGTCTTCGCATCGGACGAGGTTTCCCAGCTTTCAGCCAGTTCGCCCTCAAGCGAGCCATCCGCGGCGACCACGGTCAGCGAGTCGAAAACGGCGCCCTGTGCAGCCGAGATCATGAAGATGTCGGAATGCGTGCGGCTGTCCCAGCTGTCCGAGGTGTTGGCCCCGTTCAGGCCCATCCGCAAGCGTCCGCCTCGGCTGGCCTGTGCCTTCAGCGGCAGGCCGGTCGCGGCGAGGACACCGGCAGCAGCACCAGTCCGCAGCAGTCCGCGTCTCGTGAAACGTGTCATGTTGAAACTCCCTCTCTGTTTTTGCCTCGCGCCGCATGGCCGATTGATCGGCCCCTTGGTGGCGCGACTTTGTTACATCTTGTCGACAGCCGCATCGCCGATGTTCTCGACGCCGCGCTCTGCCAGCAGGTTCGTCAGCCAATCCGGGTCCATCTCGGGCACCGAGCTTAGCAGCAGATCGGTGTAGGGATGGTGCGGCGGCTTGAACATGTCGTCCTTGGGTCCGTGTTCTACCACGTAGCCGTCCTTCATCACCACCACTTCGTCCGCGATACCTTTCACGGTGGCGAGATCGTGGGTGATGAACATGTAGCTTAGTCCCAGTTCATCCTGCAGCCGCGCCAGCAGTTTCAGAATGCCCTCCGCGACCAACTGGTCCAGCGCGCTGGTGACCTCGTCGCAGATGATGAACTCGGGTTCCGCCGCCAGCGCGCGGGCGATGCCGATACGCTGTTTCTGGCCACCCGACAGTTCGGACGGCAGGCGGTGGATGTACTGATCGGGCTCTAGCTCGATCTCGTTCAGCAGCTCGCGCACGCGCTCGCGCTTCTTGCGGCCGTTGAGACCCATGTAGAACTCGACCGGGCGCCCGATGATCTCGCCGATAGGCTTGCGCGGGTTCAGCGCGGTATCCGCCATCTGGTAGATCATCTGCGCCTGCCGCAGCTGGTTGCGGTCGCGCTTGCGATAATCGGCGGGCAGCGGTTCGCCCCGGTATTCGATCACGCCGTCGGTCTGCGGCAGCAGGCCGGTGATCACCCGCGCGGTCGTCGACTTGCCGGACCCGGATTCCCCCACAACGGCCACCGTGCGGCCCGCGTGGATGTCGAAGCTGACGTCGTGTAGGACCGGCATCTTGCCATAGGCGGCGGTGATGTTCTGCACCGAGATCACAGGGGTCGCGTCCACTGCCGGCGCCGGCTTGGCGGGGCGCTGAAAGCTGCGCACGGCCCACAGGCTTTTGGTGTAATCCTCTTTCGGCGAACTGAGCATCTCGCGCGTTTCGGCTGTCTCGACCTCGTCGCCCTTCAGCAGAACCTTGATGCGATCCGCCATCTGCGCCACGACCGCAAGATCGTGGGTGATGTAGATCGCCGCCGTGTCGAACTGTTCCACGATGTCGCGGATCGAGGCCAGAACCTCGATCTGGGTGGTCACGTCCAGTGCGGTCGTCGGCTCGTCGAAGATGATCAGGTCGGGACGGCAGGACATCGCCATCGCCGTCATCGCGCGCTGCAACTGTCCGCCGGACACTTGGTGCGGGTAACGGAACCCGATCTCGTCCGGGTTCGGCAGGCGCAGGCGGCGATACAGCTCGATCCCGTCGGCGGTTGCCTCGGCCTTGGAGGACACGTTGTGCTGCACCGGCGCTTCGGTGTGCTGGTCGATCAGCTTGTGCGCCGGGTTGAAGCTGGCGGCGGCGGACTGCGCGACATAGGCGATGCGCTTGCCCAGAAGCGCGCGCTTCTTCGCGGCAGAGGCGGTGGTCAGCTCGACGCCGTCGAATTTGACCGAGCCCTTCGAAATGCGCACGCCGTCGCGGGTATAGCCCATGCTGGCAAGGCCCAGCGTCGACTTGCCCGCGCCGGATTCACCGATCAGGCCCAGCACCTCGCCCTTGCGCAGGGTCAGGTCCACGCCGTTGATGATCGGGTTCCACTCTTCGTCCGAGCGGCCCTCGATCCACAGGTCGCGGATCTCGACAAGGGTGTCTCTGGAGTCGTTCATTCCTTCAGCCCCGACGATCTTTGCAGCATCCAGTCGACAACGAAGTTCACCGCCACGGTCAGCAGGGCGATCGCACCCGCCGCCATAAGCGGCAGGGCGGCGGCCAGCGGCGAGAAGGCGGCAAAGTTGATGAACTGCGCAAGGTCACGCACCATTGTGCCCCAGTCGGCCAGCGGCGGCTGGATGCCCACGCCAAGGAACGACAGGGACGCGATCGTCAGGAACACGAAGCAGAACCGCAGCCCAAATTCGGCCAGCAGCGGCGCATAGGCGTTGGGCAGGATCTCGCGGAAGATCAGGTATCCCAGACCCTCGCCGCGCAGCTTCGCGGCCTCGATATAGTCCATGACAACGATGTTGATGCCCACCGCGCGGGCCAGACGGAACACGCGGGTGGAATCGATGACCGCGATGATGATGATCATGTAGAAGGTCAGCTGCCAGCTTTGCGTCCCGGCCCACGCACTGGCGATGGTCATCAGCAGCAGGGCGAAGATCAGCGACGGAATGGCCATCAGCACGTCGACGGCCCGCGACACAAGCTGGTCCAGCCAGCCGCCCAGCGTCGCGGCAAGAAAGCCCAGCGTCCCGCCAAGCAGGAACGCAAGACACGTCGTCGCGAAGGCGATGCCGACCGTGTTCTGCGCGCCGTAGATCAGGCGGGACAGCAGGTCGCGCCCGATCTGGTCGGTGCCCAGCGGATGCGCCGGGTCTGTGCCGGGAAGCGCATTGGCGGCGGCGAAGACCTGTTCCTGTCCGTAGGGCGCGATGAACTGCGCGAAGATCGCAAGAACGGCGTAGACGATGATCGTCAGGATACCGAAGCTGGCCGTCAGGGGCATGGACCGGAACAGCTTGCGCGTGCCCGAGGTCCCGACAAGGCGCCCCGCCGCGCGGAACAGCCACGCCACGATGGCGGCGACGATCAGGAACTCGACCGCGAAGACGAAGAAGAAGTACGGGGCAGCCGCGGTCTCGTCCATGATGAACCGCGCCATGACGAAGGTGTAGACCGCCCATGCCAGAAGGGCGGCGCCCAGCACGAAGCCGAAGGCCACGCCATAGCTCATATCCCTGAAATAGGGACGGTTTCCGGTCACGGTCTGCCCGGCAAGGCGGAACACGAACGCACCCGCCGCGATGGCAATCAGCGCGACGACAATCCAGATCCAGACGCTCATTTCGGATGCCTCAGGCGCGGGTTCGAGATGATCGAGAGCACATCCGCCAACAGGTTAAGAAGGATATAGGCCCCCGCGAAGATCAGGCAGCACGCCTGCACCACGGGAATGTCACGGATCTTCACGCTGTCCACGAACAGCTGGCCGATGCCCGGATAGACGAAGACGACCTCGACCACGACGACGCCGGTGATCAGGTAGGCAAGGTTCAAGGCGATCACGTTGATGATCGGCGCCAGCGCGTTCGGCAGCGCGTGCTTCACGATCACCCGCATCGGCGACAGACCTTTCAGCCGCGCCATCTCGATATAGGGCGACGCAAGCAGGTTGATGATCGCCGCGCGCGTCATCCGCATCATCTGCGCGGTCACCATCAGGGTCAGTGTCAGCGCGGGCAGCAGCGTCCGCGTCAACCGCTCGCTGAAGGCCATGTCGGCATAGATGTTCGACAGCGACGGCAGGACCGGGTTCAGCACCGCAAGGAACAGGATCAGCACGTAGGCCAGGAAGAACTCGGGGCTGGACACCGCGCTGAGCGCGCCGACGTTCGCGACCTTGTCGAAGGCCGAGTTGCGGAACAGCGCCGCAAGGATACCCAGTGTCAAAGACAGCGGCACCGCGATCACCGCGGTCACGCAGGCAAGAAACATGGTGTTCTGGAACCGGGGCGCGATCTGTTGAAGAACCGTCACCGGCCCGGACCCGCTTTCGGCGCTGGTGCCGACGAAGCTGGCGAAGTTGGCCTGCGCGAAGCTGATGCCGAGATTGCCGGTCACCATGTCGCCAAGCCACGTGAAGTATCGGGTGATGGCGGGCTGATCGAGACCAAGGTCCCTTCGGATGGCTTCGACCGCCTCGGGGGTGGCCGATTGGCCAAGGATGGCTTGCGCAAAGTCACCGGGCAGGGAATTGACCGCGACGAAGATCACGATCGAGACCACCAGAAGCGTAAGCAGACCCAGAAACAGCCGTTGAATTACAATCTTCAGAACGGGGTGCAAAACGCCCTGTGTCCTTATTCTGTTTTTGTTGACTGGCAGGTTAACAAAAAGGGGGCTTATGTAAACCCTTGCGTTACCGCGAACATCAGGCCGCGGTTTCGCGGATACCGGGTTCGCGCCGCAGGCGGTCCATGATCGACACAAGCTCGGCACTGATGCCCGGTTCGGACAGCGCGTGGCCCGCGTGACCGATCATCCGGATCTCGGACCCCGGCCACGCCTTGTGCAGCGCATAGGCAGAGTACGGCGGACAGATCATGTCGTATCGACCCTGCACGATGAATCCGGGGATACCGTCAAGCCGACCCACGTTGTTCAGGATCTGGCCATCCTGTTCAAGGAAGCCCGCGTTGGTGAAATAGTGGTTCTCCAGCCGGGCGAAGGCGCGGGCATAATCGGCGGGGCTGTCGCCGCCCATTCCGCCGCTGTCGATCGACGCCAGCGCGTTTTCCCACGATGTCCACGTCCGCGCGAACCGGGTTTCTTCGGCAAGGTCGCCGCCGAACAGACGCCGGTGATACGCCGCGATCAGGTCGTCACGCTCTTCCGGCGGCACAAGGCCCGCGAACCTGTCCCACAGTTCGGGGAAGAATTTGCCGGCGCCGCCGCCATAGAACCATGACAGTTCGGCTTGGGTCATCAGGAAGACCCCGCGCAGCACCAGCGCGCTGGCGCGTTCGGGATGGGTTTCCGAATAGATTAGCGACAGCGTCGCGCCCCACGAGCCGCCGAAGACAACCCAGCGTTCGATGCCCAGCGCCTCGCGGATCGCCTCGATGTCGCGGACAAGGTGCCATGTCGTGTTATCCTCGACCGAGGCATGAGGCCGCGACCGGCCACAGCCGCGCTGGTCGAACAGGATCACACGATAGGTTTCGGGATCGAAATAGCGCCGCATCGCCGGGCTGCACCCGCCGCCGGGCCCGCCGTGCAGCACGATCACCGGAACGCCGGACGGGTTGCCGCACTGTTCCACGTAGATCTTGTGCCCCTCACCGACTTCCATCATGCGCTGATCGAAGGGATCGAGGGGCGGGTACAAATGTTGGTTACCCTTTCGCTGGGTCGCGACCTTGTCCATACGTCTCCTATATAGTTTGGAAAACGGCCCTGCCATAAGGCAATTTCGTGAAATCCGAGGTTAAGACCATGAGTACCGCAACGTCGACAGTCGATCCGAGCGAAGTCGCCAAGTTCGAGGCGATGGCCGCCGAGTGGTGGGACACGCAGGGCAAGTTCAAGCCGCTGCACATGATGAACCCCTGCCGGCTGGGATATATCACCTCGCAGATCGCGGCCGAGTTCGGCCGGGACCTGTCCGCGAAGGCGCCGTTCGAGGGGCTGCGCATCCTTGATATCGGCTGCGGCGGCGGGCTGCTGTCGGAACCGATGGCGCGGCTGGGCGCGGACGTGGTCGGCGCCGACGCCGCCGAACGCAACATTCCCGTCGCCCGCATTCACGCGGAACAGTCGGGGCTGGATATCGACTATCGCCACACCACCGCCGAGGCTCTGGCCGACGCCGGAGAGCAATTCGACGCGGTGCTGAACATGGAAGTGGTGGAACATGTCGCCGACCCGCTGTCCTATCTGACGGCGTGCCGCACGCTGCTAAAGCCCGGCGGGCTGATGGTCTGTTCGACGATCAACCGGAACCCGAAAAGCTATATGATGGCGATCATCGGGGCGGAACACATCATGCGCTGGCTGCCGAAGGGCACTCATGACTGGAGCAAGTTCATCACCCCGGACGAGCTGTTCGACCTGCTGCGCGGTGCCGGGCTGGACCCGGTCGATCGCAAGGGGTTCGTGTTCAACCCGCTGGGCTGGTCTTGGTCGATCTCGGACAAGGACCTGTCGGTGAACTACGTCACCGCCAGCGTCAAACCCGCCGGGGAATAAGGCGCCTTAATCCTCTTCATCCAGCCGCAGCCGGATCGCCCGAAGGACGGGAAGCGCCGCGCGCACCTTGTCGGACCCGATATCCTCGACCATGCCCGACACGGCGTCGGCGATCACCTGAAACGCCTCGTCGCAGGCCCGGCGTCCGGCGGGGCTGATCGCGACGAACTTGCGCCGCGCATCGTCCCAGTCGGGACGGATGTGAACATAGCCCGCCCACGCCAGCTTGTTCACCGTGTTCGTCATCGCCCCGCGGGTGACGTGAAACACGCGGGCCAGCTGGCCGGGCGTCTTTTCCTCGCGGGATTTCGACAGGTGGTTCAGCACCGAAAAGTGGCTAAGCTCCATCCCCTTCGGCAGCACGCGCGCCAGTTTCACCCGTGCCATCTGGTCGGCCATGAAGATCTCGCTGAACAGCGCGACCGATAGGTTATCCTGTGCGTTGTCGTTCATGTCGGCGGCCCGAAGTCGCGGTCGTGCTGCAGCGACGGCACCTTGCCCCGCGCGTCATCGACCTGCGCAAGGTCGACATCGACATAGCCGATGCCCGGCGCGTCGCCGCCATCGTACAGAACTTCGCCCCACGGGGACACCGCCAGCGAATGGCCCCATGTCCGCCGCGCCTTGCCTTCGGTCGCCGGGTGGCTACCGCACTGCGCCGCCGCCAGAACGTAGGCGCCGCATTCGATGGCCCGCGCGCGCAGCAGGCCTTCCCAGTGCGCCGCGCCGGTCACCGGCGAAAACGCCGACGGCGCCAGCAGGATCTGCGCCCCGGCCTGCGAAAGCTGCCGGTACAGAGACGGAAATCGCATGTCGTAGCACACCGTCAGGCCGATTGCGCCGATGTCGGTCCGTGCCAGCACCGCCCGGTCGCCGGGGCGGTAGCCTGCGGATTCGCGATAGCTTTCGGTGTCAGAGATCACCACGTCGAACATGTGGATCTTGTCATACCACGCCGCGATGCGTCCGTCCGGTGCGATCAGGAAGGACCTGTTGGCAAACCGCCCGTCCGGGTCGTCTGTCTTCAGCGCAAGCGACCCGATGTTCAGCCAGACGCCAAGCTCTGCCGCAAGGTCGCGCAGCGCGGCCAGCGTCGCATCGTCGTCCTGCCGCTGCAGCACGTTCTGCTGCCGCGCGCGGCTGGCAGAGACGCAGTTGGTCACCTCGGGGGTCAGCACCAGCCCGGCGCCCTCGGACGCCGCCGTGCGCACATCCTTCAATGTCGAAACAAGATTGGCCCCGGGATCGTCCGAGGCCGTCATCTGGATCAGCGCGACACGCACTAGCCTTTCAGCAGCGGATCAAGCTTGCCCGCCCGGTCCAATGCCATCAGGTCATCGCAGCCGCCGACATGGATGTCGCCCACGAAAATCTGCGGCACGGTGTAACCGCCGTTCGCACGCTTCATCATCTGCTGCCGCTTGTCGGAATCGCCGGAAACGTCGATCTCGGTGAAATCGACGCCCTTCGTGCTGAGAAGACGCTTGGCCATCATGCAGAAACCGCATGTGGGTGTGGTGTAAATCTCGACAGTCTGCATGGATCCCGTTTCCTGCTTTGGGGCGACTATAGGGATCTAGGCATCCTTCGCAACGCGTGCCGGTGCCAAGACACAGACCGATTGTGCACCTGCGGCAAATGACGCCTTTGTTGCTGCGGAAAGCGTCGCGCCAGAGGTCAGAACGTCGTCGATGAGCAGGACAGGGCGGCCCGCCAGCCGGTGTTCAGCGGTCGGCGCGGGCTGGATCGCGCCGGACAGGTTGCTGAACCGGGCCTCCACGCTCATCCCGTCCTGAATCCGTGTGCCGCGCACCCGGCGCAGCAGACCGGGCAGATAGGCGTGGCGCGTCCGCGAGGCGACCGCCTGCGCCAGCATGGCGGCTTGATTATAGCGCCGTTTCACCAGCCGGGTGTAATGCGCGGGCACCGGGACGATGACCGCGTCCGGCAACAGGCAAGGGCTTGCGACCGCCTCAAGCCACCGGCTTGCCGGACGGACAAGGTCCAGCCGGTCACCATGCTTCAACGCCAGAACCAACCGGCGCCCGTTGTCGCGATACACCAATGCCGACCGCCCCCGCAGCCACGGGCGTTCGATCCGCATGCAGTCGTCGCACGTCACCACCGACCCGTCGGACTCTCCCGGTAGCGGCACGCCGCACAGGTCGCAGACCAGACCGGTGATGAACGGCGTTTCCCGCCAGCAGGCGCCGCACAGGTTGAACGCATCCTCGACCAGCGCCCCGCAGCTGACACACTGCGGCGGATAGGCAAGACGAAGAAGGCTTTGCATTCCCACGGCACACTCCTAGATAAGCGGCCTGATCCGGGGGACCCGCATGACCACCGACCTGACCGACCGATCCGCACTGATCCGTTCCCGCGAAAGGGCCGCCGCCGGCGATCCCGCCCTGTTCCTGCAGCAGGACGCGGCCGACGACATTCAGGAAAGGCTGGAACTGGTTAACAGGACGTTTACGTCACCTGCCGTCGTCACCCCCTGGCCCGACCTTTGGCGCGCGCGCCTGCCCGGGGCGAAGGTGATCGCGGACGAAGAGGTGCTGGCGCTGGACGAAGGCGCGCACGACCTCGTGATCCATTCCTTGTCGCTGCATTGGGCGAACGACCCGGTGGGCCAACTGGTTCAGGCCCGCCGCGCTCTGAAACCCGACGGCCTGTTCCTTGGCGCCCTGTTCGGTGGCCGCACCCTGCACGAGTTGCGCGCCGCGCTGGCCGAGGCAGAAGCATCCGTCAGCGGCGGGCTGTCGCCGCGCGTCCTTCCGATGGGAGAGATCCGCGACGTCGGTGCCCTGATGCAGCGCGCGGGTTTCGCGCTTCCGGTGGCGGACAACCTTGCCCGCAGCGTCACCTATGCCGATCCGCTGCGCCTGATGCTGGACCTGCGCGCGATGGGCGAAGCGAACGTGATGCAGGCCCGAGCAAAAGGCTTTACCCGGCGCGCGGTGCTGTTGGACGCCGCCCGGCGCTATGCCGAGGCCTATGCGACGCCGGACGGCCGCGTTTCCGCAACGTTCGAGACGATATTTCTGACCGGCTGGGCCCCCGACGCAAGCCAGCCGCAGCCGCTGCGCCCCGGCTCTGCCGCGCACCGGTTGGCCGACGCGCTGGACACGGCCGAGGTTCCGCTGGACGATCCTGCGACGCCTCGGCGCAATTGACCTCACGGCTCCCGTCTCTATCTGCCGGGGGAAAGAACAAGGGAAACGGGACGATGAAAGACGACACCTTCGGCGCGGTGCGCCCCGAACACGCGCCCACGGACCACCCCGCGATTGTGCCCGAGAAGGTGGGTGTCCTGCTGGCGAACCTCGGCACGCCGGATGGCTACGACTATTGGTCGATGCGGCGCTACCTGAACGAGTTCCTCTCGGACCAGCGCGTCATCGACTATCCCAAGTGGAAATGGCAGCCGATCCTGCAAACGGTCGTGCTGGGCAAGCGGCCTTTCACCTCGGGCGCGGCGTACAAGACGATCTGGAACGAGGACGCGGGCGAAAGCCCCCTGATGACGATCACCAAGCAGCAGGCCGCCGGGATCACCGCCGAGATGAAGGCGCGGTTCGGCGACAACGTCGTGGTCGATTACTGCATGCGCTACGGCAACCCGTCGACGGAATCGCGTCTGCAGGCGCTGCTGGACCAAGGCTGCCGCCGCATCCTGTTCTTCCCGCTGTACCCGCAATACGCGGGCGCCACGACGGCCACCGCGAACGACCAGTTCTTTCGCGCGCTGATGAAGCAGAAATGGCAGCCCGCCTCGCGGACGGTGCCGCCCTATTTCGACCGCCCCGACTATATCGAGGCGCTGGCCGGCTCTGTCACGCGTGCCTATGCCGCGCTGGATCATGAACCCGACGTGCTGGTGGCGTCCTATCACGGTCTGCCGAAGCGCTATCTGACCGAGGAAGGCGACCCCTACCATTGCCAGTGCCAGAAGACGACGCGGCTGCTGCGTGAGAGACTTGGCTGGGACAAGGCCAAGGCGATCACCACGTTCCAGTCGCGGTTCGGGCCCGAGGAATGGCTTCAGCCCTACACTGTGGGAGAGGTCGCGCGGCTGGCAGAATCCGGCAAGAAGCGCATCGCGGTGATTGCGCCCGCGTTTTCGGCCGATTGCATCGAGACGCTGGAAGAGATCAACGAAGAGATCAGGGAAAGCTTCGAACACGCCGGTGGCGAAAGCTTTACCTACATTCCCTGTCTGAACGACGACGCGGCGCATATCGCGGCGCTGTCGAACGTCATCGCCGAGAACCTTGGCGGTTGGGTCGGCTGAGAAACGTAAAAAGGCGGTGGAGAACCACCGCCTTTTACTTAAACCGTTCGGTTTGAACCGAAATCAGTTCGAAGCCGCGGCAGCGATGACAAGCAGAGCCATCAGCGGAACCAGCAGGCCGGCGTTCGAGGACGAAGCAGCTTCCTCGACGACGATTTCGGGCTCGACAACAACGACTTCGCCGTAGGAACCGGCGGAAGCGGTCGACGCAGCGGCTGCGAAGGCAGCGGCGAGTGCGACTTTTTTCATTTCACAATCCTCCAGGATTTTGGATCTGGCTACGATATGGATACACGTGGAACGTATACTGTACCCCGCATTTCCGTCTAAGCACCAATGGTTAAGCAAGGCAAACCCATAGCGCCGCGCCGTCATCCGAAGCCGTGTCGTATCGTCAAATAAGCAACACTTGGGAGCCGACTTTGGCCAAGCCGAACAGCTCTTCGATGTGCTCGTTGTAAAGGCCGATGCAGCCGTTGGAGGATTTCCGACCGATCTTGCGCGTGTCGTGGGTGCCATGAATTCGGTAATATGTCCACGACAGATACAGCGCGAACGGACCCAGCGGATTGTCCGGGGCGCCGCCTTCCACAACCGCGGGCCATTCCGGGTTGCGCTTGCGCATGTTGGGCGTCGGGCGCCACGTCGGTTTAACCACCTTCTGCACCACGCTGGTGCGGCCAAGGCGGGTCAGCTCGTCGCTCAGCGGGACCGAGGTCGGGTACAGCTTGTAGATCGACTGGTCCTCGGACCAGTAGTGCAGTGCGCGCGACTTGGTGTCGACCAGGATCGCCCCGTTGCGGGTGTTGCTGAAGTAGGGACGCCAATCCAGCGACCGGAAAACGGAAATGTTCCGGCTGCTGGCGGTGCTGACGGCCGTCTCGTACTGGGTGGTGCTTTGCGCGATGGCCGGTGCGGCAAGCCCCGTAAGCGCGGCGGCGCCGGTGCCCAGAAACAGGCGACGATCGAGATTACGTTTCGAATTTGATGCCATGACGCATCTCCAATTCATCTATGTTGCTGCGGCCGCATCATATGGCTACAAAGCCGCAATCGCAATTCTAACGAGCGTAAGCACGCCCTTATGCGGAGGTTCGATTTGATCACTCCGCACCGGCGAGCTAGTTGGTTCGTGTGCCAATTCTAGGGGTGCTCACAATGATCCGTCCAATTCTTTCGCTGCTGACCTGCGTGGTGCTGCTGGCTGCCTGTGGCGGCCCGGCCATACAAACAAACGCCAATGGCGAGAGAATCTACAGTCTGTCGAACGGCAACCAGGGGCCTGTGCAGCTTCGGATGCTCGATTCGGTCAACGCCCTCCGCAGCGCGAACGGCCTGCGTCCGCTGCAGCTGGATTCGTCGCTGAACGCCGCTGCGCTTACACATTCGCGTGATATGTCGCGCCAAGGTCGGCCGTGGCACTTCGGCGCCGACGGCTCTTCCCCGGTCGAGCGCGTGGTCGACGCCGGCTATACCAAGCGGATGCTGGGCGAGAACATCTCGGAGACCTACGAGACCGAGACAGAGACGCTGGCCGCATGGATGCAAGATCCGCTGACCCGCGGCACCGTCATGGCCCCCGAGGGCGAGGACATGGGCTTTGCCTTCCAGCAGGATGCCAACGGCAAGATCTGGTACACGCTCGTCGTCGGTGGCGGGCCCGTTCTGTCGGTCCTGTCCCCGGCCCCGCGCGCCAACACGGCACCGCCTGCGCCAGCACCCACGGTGCCGGTGCCGACGACAGAGACACCCGGCGTCTAAGAAAAACGAAACCCGGCCGCATCCGCAGCCGGGTTTTTTCGTGCCGGATTTCGTCCCTGTTTCAGGGATAAATGTCGATCACCGTTCCATCGCCGACCATCGCGTAGATCTTTTCCATCTCGCGCTTCTTCACGGCGATACAACCCGCGGTCCAGTCAAGGTTCTTGCGCTGGTCGCGGTTCACCTCGCCATGAATGAAGATGTCACCGCCGGGACTGCGCCCGTTCTTGGCGGCAAAGGCGATGTCATCGGGGTTCGGATACGAGATCCCCAAAGACAGGTGGAACTTGCTGTTGGGGTTGCGGCGGTCGATGTAATACCGCCCCTCGGGCGTCTTGCCGTCGCCCTCGAACTGCTTGTGGCCGGCGGGCGCGAAGCCAAGGTCGATGTCATGCGTTGCCAGCACAGAGTCGTGGTGCAGCAGGTACATCTTCCGCTCGCCCTTGTAGACGACGATTCGCGTAACCTCCGGCCCGTTATAGGTCCGGAACTTTGAACAGGCGCCCAGCGCCAACAGGATGCAAAGCGCCAGAACGACGCGGGTGTTTCTCATGAGACTGCCTCTTGGTGTTTTTTGGTTAAGATACCAAGAATCGCACACACCGAGAATAGCGAAGTCTCAGCCCTCGCGGTCGTCCAATTTCTTTTCGATCGCCGCCAGCCGCGCCAAAACCTCGTCGCGGTAGGTCCCGGTGGCCGCTTGGTCTTCCTCGTGGTGGGCGTCCTGCATCGAGTTCACGATCAGACCGACGATCAGGTTCGCGACCGTGAAGGTGGTCACGATGATGAACGGCACGAAGAAGATCCACGCCTGCGGATAGATATCCATCACCGGGCGCACGATCCCCATCGACCAGCTTTCCAGCGTCATGATCTGGAACAGCGAATAGCCCGACCGCCCCAGCGTGCCGAACCATTCGGGAAAGGCGTCACCGAACAGCTTCGTCGACATCACCGCGCCGATGTAGAAGATCAGGCCCATCAGGAAGAACACCGAGGCCATGCCCGGAAGCGCGGTCAGAAAGCCTTCGATCACGCGACGCAGGCGCGGCACGCCGGACACCACGCGCAGAACCCGAAGGATCCGCAGCGCCCGCAGCACCGACAACGTCTGCGCGCCCGGCACCAAAGAGATCCCGACAATCACGAAATCGAACAGGTTCCAGCCATTGCGGAAGAAGCGCGGGCCATGGGCGAAGATCTTCAGCACCAACTCGACCACGAAGATCGCAAGGCAGGCCCGGTCCAGCGCCACGACCAGCCCGCCAACACGGGACATGACCGGATCATAGGTCTCTAGCCCAAGGATGATGGCGTTGAACACGATCACGCCGGTGATGAAGTTGCGCACGTCATCCCGCGCGAGCCAACCCGCAAGCCGTTGCCGAACCGTCATGTAATCCTCTTGCCCTGTCCCTGCGTGCCCTGCCCCGTGCGCGATATGCTATCTGGCGAAGCGCGCGGCAAGCTCGACATGGGTAGACCAGCGGAACTGGTCAACGACCCGCAGCCAGTCCAGACGGTAACCGCCCGCGATCAGAACCGCCGCATCGCGCGCGAAGGTGACCGGATTGCATGACACGGCACCGATCACCGGCACGGAACTGGCGGCAATCTCTTCGGTCTGCGCCTCGGCGCCCGCGCGGGGCGGGTCGATCACGATCGCGTCATAGGTGGCCAGCTCGCTGCGCAGCAGCGGCCGACGGTACAGGTCGCGGGTTTCCGTCGTGACGCGTTTCAGGCCGGAACTGTGCCGCCACGCGGTGTCCAGCGCCTTCAGCATCTCTGCCCCACTTTCGACGGCATGAACCTCGGCCCCTTTCGCAAGCGGCAGGGAAAAGGTGCCGCAGCCCGCGAACAGGTCGACGACCCGTTTTGCCCCGCCCACCGCGTCGCGCACGGCGGCCAGCAGCGCGGCCTCGCCGTGCCGGGTGGCCTGAAGAAAGGCGCCGGGGGGCGGAACAGTCTCTATTCCATCGAAACTTTGCGCGGGGGGACGCCGTTGCACGACGGTTTCGCTGTCCCAGCCAAGCCGGGCAAGATCGTGCTGCTCTGCGAAAGCGGCAAGCTCGATCCGGAACGGACCGTCCAGTTCGCGCCCGCCCGTCACGGACACGTCCGCCCCGGCGGCGGACCATGTCACGGTCATCGACAACTCGCCCCGACGCGATACGCCGGTCTTCGTCAGCTCTTCCAGCATCGGCAACTGCGCCGCGATCTCGGGCAGGACCAGTTGGCAGTCCGGCACCTCGACGACGGTATCGGACGCCCGCGCATGGAAGCCGACAAGCGCGCCCTTCTTGGTGCGCCGCCCGGACAGAACCGCGCGCCGCCGCGACTGCGCCGGAGAGGTCGCGACACCCAGCACCGGCGCCTCGATCCCATGCGCGGCAAGCGCCGAGGTCACAAGCCCGGCCTTCCACTGTTCGACGAACCCGTCGGCGGCATGTTGCAGCGCGCAGCCGCCGCAGGACCGGAAATGACGGCACGGCGCCTTCACCCGGTCGGCAGAGGGCGTGACGATACGCGGCGCGGCCATGCGGTCGCCCGTTACCTCGCCCTCGACGACTTCACCCGGCAGGGTCAGCGGGACGAACACCGCGGTTCCATCACTGCCCCGCGCGATGCCATCGCCACGGTGCCCCAGTCGTTCGATCGTCAGTGTCACTCGGCCGCCTCGGAGAATCCCATGAAGCCGCCAGATTGCCGCTTCCAGTACCGCGCGTACAGACCATCCCGCTCCAGCAATTCGCGGTGCGTGCCGATCTCGGCGATCTCGCCCGCATCCAGCACCACGATCCGGTCCATCTGGGCGATGGTGGACAGCCGGTGCGCAATAGCCAGCACGGTCTTGCCCTTCATCACCTCGTCCAGCGCCTCTTGAATCTCGGCCTCGACCTCGCTGTCCAGCGCGCTGGTCGCTTCGTCCAGCACAAGGATCGGCGCGTCCTTCAGGATGGCGCGGGCCAGCGCGATACGCTGCCGCTGCCCGCCCGACAGCTTCACCCCGCGCTCGCCAAGATGCGCGTCATAGCCGGTGCGTCCCTTGAAATCCGCGAGTTCGAGAATGAAATCATGCGCCCGCGCCCGTTTGGCGGCGGCGATCATCTGGTCCTCTGTCGCGTCGGGACGGCCGTACATGATGTTGTCTCGGGCCGAGCGGTTGAACATCGCGGTTTCTTGCGTGACCATCCCGATCTGTTGCCGCAGGCTTTCCTGCGTCACCTCGCGCACATCGGTGCCACCCACCCGAACCGCGCCACCTTCGGCGTCGTACAGCCGCATCAACAACGCGACCAGCGTCGATTTCCCGGCCCCCGACGCACCGACGATGGCCAACTTTTCGCCCTGATGGATGGTCAGGTCGATGTTTTGCACGCCACCGCTGCGCTGACCGTAAGCGAAGTTCACGTTATCGAACGAGATCACCGGCGGCCCTTCGATCGCGGCGGCGTCCGGCGCATCGGCCAGTTCGTGCGGCGGCGTGAGGGTGTTCATCCCATCCTCGATCTCGCCGACATGGGCGTACATCATCAGCATCGCGTTGCTGATCCACCCGGTCATTTGCGCCAGCCGGATCGACACCGCGCCCGTCGCGGTGATGTCGCCTGCCGTCGCCGCGCCGTTCGACCACAAGACCAGCGTCACCCCGACCAGCAGCACAGGCAGACAGCCCGACAACGTCATCAGCATCAGCCGGAAGCTGGCCGTGACGGTGCCAAAGCCGAAGGCGGCCAGCCGGAACCGCCGCATCTCTTCCAGCGCGGCGCGATCCTCGTGCGACTGGTGGGCGAACAGCTTCACCGTCTTTATGTTGGTGATCGTATCCACAACCTGACCGGACACCATCGCACGGGCAGCGGCGCGCGCCCGCGACCGTTCGCGAATGCGCGGCAGAAAATAGCGGATAAGCCCGGCATAGGCACACATCCAAACCGCCAGAAGCAGCGCCAGTTCCCAGCCGATGAACAGCATCAGCACGATGGACCCCACGACCGAGGCAAGGCCGAAAACGACCGCGCCCAGCATGTCGGTCACCACGTCGGTCACCGCACGCGCGGTCTGCATCTGCTTCTGCGCGATCCGCCCGGCAAAGTCGTTGTCGAAGAACGTCACCGACTGACCCAGCGTGTAGCGGTGCAGCCGCGACAGCACGAGGTTGTTGATGTTGGGCCCGATGGACAGGGACGCCAGCGCCGAGTTCGCGCCGAACACCAGCGGGCGCAGCACGACGAAGAAACAGGCCGCGCCGATCAGCATCCACAGGTTGGTGCCGAAGAAACCATCCGGCGATCCGCCGACGGCCGCGTCCACCACCGCGCCAAGGATGACAGCGGTCATGACCTCAAGCGTGCCCGAGGTGACAGACACAAGCGCGGCCAGCCCGATGGCTTTCCACGCGCCGTCCAGCAGCCAGCCCATGAACGCCATCAGCGTGCGTGGCGGCGCGCCGCGGGCGTCACGCTCGGCGTCGATCAGCCCCGCAAACCACCCAAGTATCGCCTGCCTGTTCATTCGGCCGCCTGTTCCGTTCCGATGAACCCGCCCGATTGCCGGTCCCAGAAGTTGGCATATAGGCCCTTCGCCGCCAAAAGCTCGGCATGGGTGCCGTCCTCGACGATGCGCCCGTCGTCCAGAACAAGGATGCGATCCAATTGGGCGATAGTGGACAGACGGTGGGCGATCGCGATCACGGTCTTGCCCTCCATCATCCCGTACAACGTCTGCTGAATCGCGGCTTCGACCTCGCTGTCCAGCGCCGATGTGGCTTCGTCCAGCACAAGGATCGGCGCGTCCTTCAGGATCACACGCGCAAGCGCGATACGCTGGCGCTGGCCACCCGACAGCTTCACGCCCCGTTCGCCGACGTGCACGTCATAGCCCTGCCGCCCATCCGGATCGACAAGGTCACCGATGAAACCGTCCGCCTCGGCGCGCTGCGCCGCCTCGATCATCTGGGCTTCGGTGGCATCGGGGCGGCCGTACAGGATGTTCTCGCGGATCGAGCGGTGCAGCAGCGAACTGTCCTGCTGAACCATGCCGATCTCTGTCCGAAGACTTTCCTGCGTCACGGCAGTCACGTCGTGGCCGTCGATGGTGATCTTGCCGTTCTCGGGGTCATAGAACCGCAACAGAAGCTTCACCAAGGTCGACTTTCCCGCGCCAGAACGCCCGATCAGGCCGATCTTCTCGCCCGGCTTCACGGTCAGTGACACCCGATCCAGCCCGCCCGCACCGCGACCATAGTGGTGCGACACGCCGTCGAACCGGATCTCTCCGGCATCGACCGTCAGCACCTTGGCGTCATCGGCATCGGTCAGGGTGATCGGCTGGGCAATCGTCTCCATACCTTCCGCGACCACGCCGAGCGACCGGAAGAACGTGGACAGCGCCCACATGATCCAGCCGGTCATCGCGTTCAGCCGCAGGGTCAGCGCCGTTGCCGCCGCCACGATCCCCACAGACGCGGACCCGTTCATCCAAAGCACGAAGGCCCAGCCGACGACCCCGACGATCAGCAGCCCGTTCAGGAACACCAGCGCGACGTCCATGATCGTGTACAGCCGCATCTCTGCGGCGAAGGTCGTCCGCGCCTCTTCGATGGCCTCTTTGGCGTAATCGAGTTCGCTGTCGTGATGCGCGAACAGCTTGACCGAATGGATGTTGCTGTAACTGTCCACGACGCGGCCCGTAACCTTGCTGCGCGCATCGGACGCGGCCTTGGACGCGGGGCCCACGCGTTTCATCGTCCACCGTACCAGCAGACCGTACAGCATGAACCAACCAAGCAGCGGGATCACCAGCCGCACGTCCGCCCCCCACAGCAGGACAGCGGCGCCGATAAGGTAGGCCAGTGCGAAGGTGATCGCGTCGAACACCTGAAATATCGCCTCTCCGGCAGACATCGGCGTTTGCATGATCCGGTTCGCGATGCGCCCGGCAAAGTCGTTCTCGAACCAGCCGACCGACTGGCGCATCACCTGACTGTGCGCGCGCCAGCGGACCAGCGTGCCAAAGTTCGGCAGGATCGCGTTGTTCAGCAGCAGCACGTCCAGCATCTGAATCGCGGGCCGGATCAGCAGGATGAACAGCGCGGCAAGGATGAATTCCAGACCATAGCTGTCCCAGACCTGCGTCGCGTCCCCTTCGGTCAGCAGGTCGACGATGCGCCCCATGTACGAGATCAGCCCGACCTCGACGGCGGCCACCACCAAAGACATCAGGCCAGCGGCCCAGAACACGCGGCGGAACGGCTGCGCGTAGGTCAGCAGGAACGGCAGCAACTTGCGCGGCGGCGTGTCGGTTTGCGGATAAGGACCATAGGGGTCCACGAGATTTTCGAAATAGCGGAACATGAAAACGGCCTTTGGGGGCATCGTCCGGGGACAGGCACGCAGCTATAGCCCCCGCCAGCCGCCTTGGGAACCTTCGGCGATTGCGAAGTTATCGTGACAACAGCGCCGCGCGGTCCAGCGTAAACCCCGAGTCGATCCAGTCCCGTTCCAGCGCCCGCAGGCGTTTGCCGATGGCGGGCCCATGACAATCGGCCGGCAGATCTTTGGCCGAGACCGGGAATTCGGCGCTGGCCCCGTCCTGCACACGCGCTGGCGTGTCGGTGGGCAAAGGCGTTTCGGTCAGGGCGGCGCGCAGCAGCAGGGCGTTCAGTGCCTCGTCCGCGCCCAGCCGATAGCCAAGCTCGCCCGGTCCCATCACCCCCGTCGCCGCATCGCGCAGCGCCTCTAGCCGCCGGGTGTCTTTTTTCGACAGACGCAACAGATCGCCCTGCCCTTCCCCGCCCAATACCGCCAGCCGACGCAACCCGTCGGGCGCAACGCCAAGGCGCTGCTCGAAATCGACCAAAAGCGGCAACCACCTGGCATCGGCACCGGGCAGCACACGCGTCAGGCATCCTGCCTGCTGCATCGCCGCGGTGGACGGCGCAGGGTCCGGCGCGGTCAGAAGCTTCAGCATCTCGGCCCCGACGCGTTCCTTTGAAAGCGTCTCTAATCCCGCGTTCAGGGACGCACAGGCGGCATATCCGTCCGCGTCAAGACCCCCCTGTGGGTCGCCGTACCACGCGTGGAATCGAAAGAACCGCAGGATGCGCAGGTAGTCCTCGCGGATGCGGGCTTCGGGGTCTTCAATGAACCGGACGCGGCGGGCCAGAAGGTCGGGCAGCCCGTTCAGCGGATCGACGACAGTACCGTCCGGTTGGGCATACAGCGCGTTCATCGTCAGGTCCCGCCGCAGGGCGTCTTCTTCGATCCGATCGGTGAAGGCGACGACCGCGCGGCGACCGTCAGTTTCAACATCGCGCCGGAAGGTGGTGACTTCGTGGGGCAGACCCTTGGACACCACGGTGATCGTCCCGTGCTCGATGCCGGTCGGAACGGCCTTCAGCCCCGCTTCGGTCGCCAGACGGATCACGTCCTCGGGCACCGCGTCGGTCGAGATATCCATGTCGCCAACGGGTTCGTCCAACAGCGCATTCCGCACGCAGCCGCCGACGAACAGCGCCTGATGGCCCGCGTCGGTCAGGGCGCGGCAGACGGCCTGCGTGCGCGGATCGGTGATCCAGTCGCCGGACACCCGCATCACGCCAGCCGTTCGGCCAGCACGCGCAGCATCCGCGCGGTGGCGCCCCAGATGTAATACGGCCCGTAGGGCACCACGAAGAACGACCGCGACCGGCCCTGCCAGCGCCGCGACTGGATCTGGTATCGCGTGGGATCACTCACGTGGGCGAACGGAACGCGGAACACTTCCTCGACCTCGCCCGGTTCTGGAACCTCGGTGAACTCGGCACGAACGCGGGCCAGCACTGGCGTCACGTTGAAACTCGTCACCGTTTCATGCGCGGGAAGCGTGCCCAGAACCTCGACGTTGGCGGGGTCCAGCCCGATTTCCTCGTGCGCCTCGCGCAGGGCGGCACCGACCGGGCCATCGTCACCGGGATCGACCTTGCCGCCCGGAAACGCGATCTGCCCCGGATGATGCTTCAACGCCGAGGACCGCTTGGTCAGGATCAGTTCGGGTCCGCGCGGGGTGTCGATGACCGGAACCAGAACGCCCGCAGGACGCAGCTTGATGCCCTGCGGACGGAATTCCGGATTCAGGTCGAAGTCCGACGATTCGCCCGCCGCGCCGTCGCCCTGGTCACAGGCGGCCGCGCGCAGGCGGGCAAAGACGTCAGGTGTCGTCACCCGGCGCCTCCTCGGCCTCGAAGCCCAGCGTCTTCGGGTCGAACTCGTAATGCGCGCCGCAGAACTGGCAGTCGGCGGTCACGATCCCGTCGTCGGTGGTCATGTGACCGATGTCCTTGGCCGAATAGATCGACAGGCTTTGACGCACACGGTCGGCGGAACAGGTACAGCCGAACTTCACCGGCTGCGGATCGAACACGCGGGGGCGTTCCTCGTGGAACAGCCGCACCAGAAGATCCGGCGTGTCGACCTGCGGGCCGATCAGCTCGAACTCCTCGACGGTGTCCAGCAGCAGGTTGGCACGGTTCCAGTTCTCTTCCTCGTCGCCATCCATGATGTCGTTGGCGTTCAGAAGACCGTCTTCGCCAGACCCGCCGCCCGTGGCATAGGGGGATGCTTCGGGCATAACCTGAAGCATCACACCGCCGGCGCGCCAGCGGATCCCTTGCCGGGGCTCTTGCGATTCACCGAAGCCCAGCGAGAACCGGGTGGGCAGCTGTTCGGACTGCGCAAAATACGTCTCTGCACACGAACTTAGAGACCCGCCTGCGATCGGCGTGATGCCCTGATACGGCACCATCCCGGACCCTTGGTCGATCAGGATGGCAAAGTAGCCCTTGCCGATCTGGGGAAAGCCGTCACCCGTAGGGTCAAGGCGATCCTCGTCATAGCTGGCATAGGCACGAATGCGGGCAGGCTCGCCTTCTTTCGAGGGGCCGTAATAGTCGGTTGCGATCAGGCGGGCGGGACCGTCGCCGCGCACCTGAAGCGACAGCTTCCAGCGCAGTTTGATGGTCTGGCCGATCAGGGCGGTCAGCAGCGCCATCTCGGCCACCAGCGCCTCGATGGCGGGCGGATAGTCGTGTTGCGCCAGAACCTCGTCCAGCACCCCGTCAAGCCGAGCGACCCGGCCGCGGATGTCCGAGCGGTCGAGTTGGAAGGGCAGGATGGTATCATCCCAGGCGATTTGCGATCCAATGGTCATGGGGTTTCCTTGCGGCTCGCTTTGGCATACCGCGTCCATATAGGTACAGCAACAGAACACAAAAGGCAGGGCAGCTATGATCCGGAGATATGGCGAGCCGGTAAAAGGCGGTGTCCGGTACAGAAAACGCCCCGGCGTCTATGCTTTGCTGCCGCTGAACGGCGCGGTGCTGCTGACCCATCAGGCCGAGCCGATCCCGGAATTCCAACTGCCCGGCGGTGGCATCGACCCCGGAGAGTCCCCGATCACCGCGCTGCACCGCGAGGTGTTCGAGGAAACCGGCTGGCGCATCGCGTCGCCGCTGCACATCGGGACCTATCGGCGGTTCACCTACATGCCGGAATACGACCTGTGGGCCGAGAAGATCTGCCATATCTTCACCGCCCGCCCCGTCCGCCGGTACGGCCCGCCGTCCGAGCCGGGGCACACCGCGATCTGGGCCGACGCCGAGGCCGCGATCGAGCTGTTGACCAACGACGGCGACCGGGCTTTCGCGGAACGGCTGCTTTAGGGCTCGCCGAAGTCCATCAGAACACCGGACAGGTCGTCGGGAAACTCGGTTCCGCCCGAGTGGGCCGAAAGATCTTCCAGCAGGCGCGACAGAAAACTTTCGCCGCGCGCGAACCGGTGGCGGTTCAGGATGCCGACCAATCCCTGTTCTTCCAGCATGTCGCCGCCGGCCGAGGGGCATTCGGTGATGCCGTCCGACCCGAAGAACAGCCTGTCGCCGGGATAAAGCTGAATCTCGACATCGGTGAAACTTGCGCCGGGCAGCAATCCGACCGGCAGGCCGCCGGTTCCCACAATCTCGAAGCTGCCGTTGGCGCGATGGACCAGCGGATGCGGATGCCCGGCCTGTGTCAGCACCACCCGCCCCGTCGCCGGTTCAACCCGGGCCAGCAACAGTGTCAGATACTGTTCCGTCCCCATCTGGTTCAGCACGGTTTCATTCAGGCGGCGCGCGGTTTCGGACGGGGCCCGCATGACCGGCTGCTTCTGCGCGTCGGTGGTGATCGCGATGTTGCGCCCCGGCACGCTGCCCGAGAACTGCGATGCAAGCTGGGCGGTCATCAGGGCCGAGGCGATGCCATGCCCCGACACGTCCAGCGCATAAACGCCGATCTCATGCTCGTTCACCTCGAACAGGCCGACAAGATCGCCGCCGATCCGCCCAGCCGGACGCAACAGTAGCGACACGTCAAGGCCGGGAAAGCTGCGGTGCCGTTCGCGGACTAGGGATTGCTGCAACTTCTGCGCCTCGACAAGGTCGCGGTCGATCACCGCGTGCAGCTGCCGCATTTCCTGCAACGTCGCGGTCAGCGCCCCCTCCATCGCAAGAATGCGCTGCCCGGCCCGCACCCGCGCGCGAAGCTCTGTCGCGTTCACCGGCTTGGTCAGGAAATCATCGGCGCCGGCGTCCAGCCCGGCGGCAACCTCGTGCTTTTCGTCCTTCGACGTCAGAAGGATGAAATATCCGTACCGGTCGCCGCGAAGCGCGCGGAAGGCGCTGCACAGTTCCAGCCCATCCATCCCCGGCATGACCCAGTCGCTGACGATCAGGTCGGGCTGTTCGAACTGGCAGACGGCAAGCGCGACTTCGCCGGAAGAGGCTTCCAGCACGCGGTGGCCCATCTTGCGCAGATACGTCTTCAGCAACAGCCGCTGCGCGCGGCTGTCGTCGACGATCAGCACGGTCTGCGGCGCGTTGGCGTCCGCACCACCGCCAGGGATCAGGCTTTGAACATTCAAACCGGCGCGGCCTTCGGGGTTGTCTCGGACGAACCCTTAACCTCCGTGTGCTTAACACGATGATAAACTTAGAGTTTTAGTTAATTGCCGCGTCTCTTTACCGGCTGATTATCGGTTTTACGCTAGGCTGCGCGCGACGCATCGGCACGAACGCCGGGATGGGTACGGGCGATGATCGACTGGACACGCGTGGAAGAATTGAAATCGGAAATCGGCGCCGACGCCTTCATAGAGGTGGCGGACCTGTTCCTTGAGGAAACCGACGAGGTTGTCGTTACCCTCGACACCCCGGCCCCCGACAGCGTGGTGCGTGAAAGGCTTCACTTTCTGAAAGGCAGCGCGCTGAACCTTGGCTTTCAGGAAATGGCCGATCTGTGCAGCCGGGGCGAACGGCTTGCGGCGGCGGGCCAGTCCGCCGACGTCGATACCGCGCAGATCGTCTCTGTCTATGCGGAATCGAAGTCGCTGTTCTTGGCCCACCGCCCCGGATAGGCGGCGTCAGGACACCACTTCGTGCATCGCCAGACGGGACCGCACGTCGGGCGGGATCTCGGCCGAAGACCGGGTCGTCGGGTCGAAGAACACCTCGACCAGATCATAGGTCGCGTGCAGGTCGCCGGTGTCCGCGTGGAACATGCGCAGGTGGAACGTCACGCTTTTGCCGCCGATCCGCGACACCGCGCCATCGATGCGGATCAGATCGCCCGCGACCAGTTCCTTGATGAACTTCGTGGTCGCCGTGCCGGACACCGTATGCACCCCGTGTTCGGCCTGCATCCTGGAATAGGGCAGACCCAGCATCGTCCACATATGATACACGGCATCGTCGAAGAACGGCGCGTAGTGCCGGACATTCATGTGCCCGAAGTGATCGTGGTGCCAAGGGTGAACCACCCCGCGAAACAGTTCCAGCCGGTCGGCCACGGCAATCTCCTTTTATCTGCGGGCCAAGCCAACCACCCCCGTCGCGCCATCGCAACCCCACACACCTTGCCGCCCGCTCACGCGCGCGTTAAACGGCGCAGACACCAGAAAACGGAGCACTTGATGTCCGACGCGCCCAAGAAAGTCGTGCTCGCCTACTCCGGCGGCCTCGACACCTCGATCATCCTGAAATGGCTGCAGACCGAATACGGCTGCGAGGTGGTGACATTCACCGCCGATCTCGGCCAAGGGGAAGAGCTTGAGCCGGCGCGACAAAAGGCCGAGATGCTGGGCATCAAGCCCGAGAACATCCACATCGAAGACGTGCGCGAGGAATTCGTGCGGGATTTCGTGTTCCCGATGTTCCGGGCCAACGCGCTGTACGAAGGGCTGTACCTGCTGGGCACCTCGATCGCGCGGCCGCTGATTTCCAAGCACCTCGTCGACATCGCCGAGAAGACCGGCGCCGACGCCGTGGCGCATGGCGCGACGGGCAAGGGCAACGACCAGGTCCGGTTCGAACTGTGCGCCTATGCGCTGAACCCCGACATCAAGGTCATCGCGCCGTGGCGCGAATGGGACCTGTCGTCGCGGACCAAGCTGCTGGAATTCGCCGAACAGAACCAGATTCCGATCGCCAAGGACAAGCGCGGCGAAGCGCCGTTCTCGGTCGATGCGAACCTCCTGCACACCTCGTCCGAGGGTCGCGTGCTGGAAGATCCGGCGGTCGATGCGCCCGACTACGTCTATCAGCGCACCGTGAACCCCGAGGATGCCCCGAACGAGCCCGAGTTCATCGAGGTCGGTTTCGAAAAGGGCGACGCCGTGTCGATCAACGGCGAGGCGATGTCGCCCGCCACGATCCTGACCAAGCTGAATGAGCTGGGCGGCAAGCACGGCATCGGCCGTCTTGACCTTGTCGAGGGCCGGTTCGTCGGCATGAAGTCCCGTGGCATCTACGAAACGCCCGGTGGCACCATCCTTCTGGAAGCGCACCGTGGCATCGAGCAGATCACGCTCGACCGCGGCGCGGCGCACCTGAAGGACGAGCTGATGCCGAAATACGCCGAGCTGATCTACAACGGCTTCTGGTTCTCGCCCGAGCGCGAGATGCTGCAGGCGCTGATCGACAAGTCGCAAGAGCATGTCACCGGCACCGTCCGGCTGAAGCTGTACAAGGGTCTTGCCCGGACCGTTGGCCGCTGGTCGGAACACTCGCTGTATTCCGAGGCGCACGTCACCTTCGAAGACGACGCCGGCGCCTACGACCAGAAGGACGCGGCGGGCTTCATCAAGCTGAACGCGCTGCGTCTGAAGCTTCTCGCCATGCGGGACCGCCGCCTGAAATAGGACGCGCGTCATGACCCTGGCTCAGTACGACATCGGTCTTCTGAACGGGGTCGACCGGGCCGTTAAGGGGGCAGTCAACGTCGCCTGCCCCTTTTACCGCCGCTATCCCTATCGCGGCGGTCTTTGGATCAGCGAAGTCGATATGCGCGTGGCGATCGACCCTGCGCGCCGCTTCCTGTACAACCGACTGCCAAAGAACGCGAATTCCACGGTCACCTCGGTCCTGCGGAACGCGGTGGGCGGGTCCGCGTCGCAGAAGGCAGCGAAACACGCGTTTACGCGGCCGTCGCGGCTAAGCCGGGCGCAGGTCGACGCGCTGGACAGCTATTTCAAGTTCGTCATCGTCCGCGATCCTTACACGCGCACGCTGTCCGCTTATCTCGACAAGATCGTAAACCGCCGCCGTCAGGCGAAACGACCGCTGCGGCTGGTCGGCAAACGGTACGGCACCGACACGCCCAGCTTCGAACAGTTCTGCGAGTATCTTGCCTGGACCGGGCTGTACGACGACAACCACTGGGCGCCTCAGGTTGACGGGCTGGTTCTTCCGTTCGCGCAATTCGACCACGTCGGGCGGTTCGAACAGCTGGGGACCGAGCTGAATTTCGTCTCTGAACGGCTGTTTGGCGTCGCCTACAACGATCCGCGACAGTACGGCCCGGCAAGCACGCGCGCCGCCGAACTGGTGGATCGCCACTATACGGCGAAGGCCCGGTCTATCGTGGCAAAGCTGTATCGGAAGGATTTCGAGACCTTCGGTTACGACACCGAATCCCGCACATAAAAAGGCCCGGCCGCCCAAAGGCGACCGGGCCAATCACTGGAATAAGCCGGCTTATTCCGCGGTCACGACCTTCATGACTAGGTCGCCGTCGACGCGGACGGGGCCGTCTTCGCTGGCGCCCAGCGAGTATTCGAAGATGCCCGTCTGCATGCCGCCGTCTTCGCCGTGCAGCATCAGCATCAGCATGTCACCCGAGGCGACCTCTTCGGTCAGGATCGCGGTGACGTCGGTGTTTTCGCCCATTTTCAGCGGGGCATGACCGACGACCGGGCCCGGCTTCATTTCGCTGTCGGTGCGGTGCACCACCAGCCAGCCGTTGGCCGGAGCCATGATCGACGATGCGGTCACGGTGCCGCCGGAAACATCCTGATCCATGCCGTCGACCATCGGGGTCATGTCGGACTGGGCGAAGGCGGTGCCGGCGACAAAGGTCAGGGCAAGCGTGGATGCGATGAAACGTTTCATAGGTAAAATCTCCCTTGTTACACACAGAACGGGGCCATCCCCGTTGCATGCAGTCACGAAGAGATTTGCGGGC
This sequence comes from Psychromarinibacter halotolerans, assembly GCF_029168315.1. NCBI lineage: Bacteria > Pseudomonadati > Pseudomonadota > Alphaproteobacteria > Rhodobacterales > Paracoccaceae > Psychromarinibacter > Psychromarinibacter halotolerans. The sequence continues at coordinate 544,129 of NZ_JARGYD010000002.1, read as the reverse complement.
AGTTTCAGGTGATAACGTATTCGTGAGCCACGGCACGCATCGGTTCGTAATAGGTCATCGCCTCTTCCACGATCCCGGCGTACTTCGCCGGCAGGGCGGGCAGCGGTCCTTCAGCGCCCGCGAACCCTGTTGAATCGTGCACCGCGCCGTACCACACCGGCGCCCAGACACCGTCTTCGGGACGTCCGCCCTTTGACCACGACAGCATGGCAGGATCGAAATCCAGCCCCAGCGCGGCACAAAGTTTGCGCAGCGCGGCCTCGGGATCTTCGCGAATGTCGTGGCTATCGATCACGATCGGCGTCTGCCCGAAGGACTTCGCCAATTCGTACAGCTCGAACTGCTGGCGAAATCCGATCTCGTCCAGTGTCAGGTCTTCCAGCTTGGCGCTGAAACTGGCAACCACCCGCGCGGGATGACGGATCAGAAACACGTTGGTCACATCGCGCAGCCAATCCCGGTCGATGCCGGGCAGCATGTGCTGGGTCATGTGCTTCTGATAGAAATGCGCCTTGCTGTCCGGCACCGGCCCACGCAGGCGCGCGATGACCTTGTCGGGGTCCGGTTCGCCCGCCGCGATCACCTGATCCCCCATCGGGTGGGTGATGCCGGTGCGGGTCAGATAGGCGGAATAATACGGCTCATCCCACGCGAAACAGTCACTACGCTGGGCAAAAGAGTACATCATGGCAGTCGACAGGTTCCGGGGGCCGGACCACATGGCGATGTGCATCACGCGGCCTCCCGCGCGACCAGATCCTTGTACAACCCTCGCAGCCGTTCGGTGACCGGACCCATCTGCCCGCTGCCGATCACGCGACCATCGACCTCTCCGACCGGGGTCTGCGCGCCGAAAGTCCCGGTCAGGAACGCCTCGTCCGCGCCATAGGTGTCGACCAGCGAATAGTTTCGCTCGAACACCGGAATGTCGTTGGCATAGCACAGGTCGATCACCTTCTGCCGGGTGATCCCGTTCATGCAGTAATCGCCGGTCGAGGTCCAAACAGCCCCCTTCCGCACGATGAAGAAGTTGCAGGCTTTCGTGGTATTCACGAAGCCATTCACGTCCAGCATCAGTCCTTCGTCGGCGCCGGCTTTCTCGGCGGCGATGCAGGCAAGGATACAGTTCAGCTTGGAATGCGAATTCAGCTTGGGATCCTGGCTCATCGGCAGGCCGCGGATATGCGGCACGGTGGCAAGCCTGATGGGGCGCGGGATCGACGGCTTTGAATGTTCCATGATGATCGTCACCGTCGGCCCGCTGCGCGACAGCGACGGATGCTGGAACGGGCGCACCTTGGTGCCCCGCGTCACCATCAGCCGCGCGTGGGCGTCGGTGGTCATACCGTTGGCATTTTGCGTCTCTAACAAGGCGTTCCGGACAGCGTCGCGATCCATCCCGATATCAAGATCGATGGCCTTCGCCGCCTCGAACAGCCGGTCCAGGTGGTCGTCCATGAAGGCCCAATGGCCATCGTACAACCGCAGCCCTTCCCACACGCCGTCGCCCAGCATGAAACCGCTGTCATAAACGCTGACGACCGCCTCGGCCTTCGGGACACAGCGCCCGTTCAGCCAGATCAGGATCTTCTCGTTCCGGGCGTCTTCTTCGGCCTGGTGGGTCGTTACATGGTCGGTCATCGCGGTCTCCTTCCGGCGCAGGCTAGGCCCGCGCCGGGGGAAGTCCAAGACCTAGCCGACCTCTGCCGCAGCGAAGATCGCCATGTTCAGAATGTCGTTCACCGTCGACTGCGTCTGGCAGATCTGGATCGGCCGCCCGACCCCGGCAAGGATCGGCCCGATCACGGTCGCGCCCGCCATTTCCTGCATCAGCTTGACCGAGATCGAGGCCGAGTGCCGCGCCGGAACGACAAGGATGTTCGCCGGACCGGTCAGACGCTGGAACGGATAATTCGCCTGCGCGCGCGGGTTCAGCGCCACGTCGACGGTCATCTCTCCCTCGTATTCGAAATCGACGCCACGACGGTCCAGAACCTCGGCGGCAACGTGCATCTTCTCGGCGCGCTCGGACACGGGATACCCGAAGGTCGAGAAACTGACGAACGCGACGCGCGGTTCCAGCCCCAGCCCACGCGCCACGGCGGCGGCACGTTCGGCGATGGTCGCAAGATCCTCTTCGTCGGGCCATTCATGAACCAGCGTATCGGCGATAAACACGATCCGCCCGCGATGCAGCAACGCCGTGACACCGACCGCGTCGTCCTTCTCGGACACGTCGAAGACGTGGTTGATCAGCTGCAGCACGTGCGCCGACTTCCGCGTCGCGCCGGTGATCATTCCGTCGGCATGGCCATGCGCCACCATCAGCGATGCAAAGACGTGCCGGTCCCGTGCCGCAAGACGGTGGATGTCCTGCTGGTCCATCCCGGCGCGTTGCAGGCGTTTGTACAGAAAGTCCTTGTAGGTCTCGAGATGCTGGGTGTTCGCCGCGTTCACCACGCGGATTTCGCGCACGGCGTCGGCCAGCCCCTCGGCCTCTAGCTTTTCCTTAACATCCTGTTCGCGCCCGACCACCAGCGCACGGCCGAACCCGTTCCGCTGATAGGACACGGCGGCGCGCAGCACGCGGGGATCGTCACCCTCGGCGAACACCATCGTCGCCTGCGCCGCCCGCGCGCGGGTGTTGATCCCGTTCAGGATCGAGGCCGTCGGGTCCATCCGTTCCAGCAGCGTCTGCCGGTAGGCTTCAAGATCCGTGATTTCTTTCCGGGCCACGCCGGTCTTCATCCCGGCCTCTGCCACGGCGGGCGGAACGACATGGATCAGGCGCGGGTCGAACGGCGTCGGGATAATGTAGTCACGCCCGAAGTTCAGCCGCCGCCCGTAGGCCAGCGCCACCTCGTCCGGCACTTCCATCCGCGCAAGTTCGGCCAGCGCCTCGGCACAGGCGATCTTCATCTCGTCGTTGATCGCGCGGGCGTGGATATCCAGCGCGCCACGGAACAGGTACGGGAAGCCCAGAACGTTGTTCACCTGGTTCGGGTAATCGGACCGCCCGGTCGCCACGATCGCGTCGGGCCGCACCTCGTGCGCCTCTTCGGGGGTGATCTCGGGGTCGGGGTTGGCCATCGCGAAGATCACGGGCTTGTCGGCCATGCCCTGCACCATCTCTTGCGTGACGGCACCCTTGGCCGACACGCCAAGGAACACGTCCGCGCCCTGCATCGCCTCTTCCAGCGTGCGCAGTTCGGTCTTGATCGCGTGGGCCGACTTCCACTGGTTCATCCCCTCGGTCCGGCCTTGGTAGATGACGCCCTTGGTGTCGCAGATGATGCAATTTTCATGCTGCGCGCCCATGCTTTTCAGCAGCTCTAGACAGGCGATCCCCGCCGCCCCCGCGCCGTTCAGCACGATCTTCACGTCTTCGATTTTCTTGCCGCTAAGGTGCAGCGCGTTGATCAGACCGGCGGCACAGATCACGGCGGTGCCGTGCTGGTCGTCGTGGAACACGGGGATATCGCATTCCTCTTTCAGGCGCTGTTCGATGATGAAGCACTCGGGCGCCTTGATGTCCTCAAGGTTGATGCCCCCGAAGGTCGGCGCCATCAGCTTGACCGCGTTGCAGAAGGCATCGACGTCCTCGGTGTCCAGCTCGATGTCGATCGAGTTGACGTCGGCGAACCGCTTGAACAGCACCGCCTTGCCTTCCATCACCGGTTTGGACGCCAGCGCACCAAGGTTGCCCAACCCCAGAACGGCCGTCCCGTTCGAGATCACGGCAACCATGTTGCCCTTGTTGGTATAGTCATAGGCGGTGCCCGGATCCTCGGCGATCACTTCGCAGGGAACGGCGACGCCCGGCGAATAGGCCAGAGACAGGTCGCGCTGCGTCGCCATCGGAACCGTGGCGTGGATCGCCAGCTTGCCCGGTGTGGGTTCAAGGTGAAAAGTCAGCGCATCCTGCCGGGTGTGCTTCTGCATCGCCATCGGGCGGATCCTCCATCTGCGGGCTTCCGTGTTAGCGTCCAACACCGCAGCACTCAACAGAAGATCGAATTGCGGCGACCGGGGGCTGTTTGTAAGGTCCGCGAAACCACGACCCGGGGGACAGACGTGACCGCAGCACCAGCCGCGATGACGCCGATGATGGCGCAGTATCTCGACATCAAGGCGCAATATCCGGATGCGCTTTTGTTCTACCGCATGGGCGACTTCTACGAGATGTTCTTCGATGACGCGGCCAACGCGGCCGCGGCGCTGGACATCGCGCTGACCAAGCGCGGCAAACACAACGGCGACGACATCCCGATGTGCGGCGTGCCGGTCCATGCCGCCGAAGGCTATCTGCTGACGCTGATCCGCAAAGGCTTCCGCGTGGCCGTCTGCGAACAGCTGGAAGACCCCGCCGAAGCCAAGAAACGCGGCTCTAAATCGGTGGTAAAGCGGGATGTGGTGCGGCTTGTCACCCCCGGCACCCTGACCGAAGAGTCGCTGCTGGAAGCGCGCCGCCACAACTTTCTTGCCGCTTTCGCCGAGGTCCGGGACGAAGGCGCGCTGGCATGGGTCGATATCTCGACCGGCGCTTTCCGCGTGATGCCCTGCACCCGGTCGCGCCTGTCGCCGGAACTGGCCCGGATCGCCCCGCGCGAGGTTGTGCTGTCCGAAGCGACCGAGGTCGAGCTGGAAGGCCTTGTCACCGATCTTGGCGCCGTCACCACACCGCTGTCGCGCGCCAGCTTCGACAGCACCGGTGGAGAGAAACGCCTGACCGCGCTGTTTCAGGTCGGCTCGCTGGATGCCTACGGCAGCTTCACCCGGGCCGAGACGGCGGCGATGGGCGCCATCGTCGATTATCTCGACATCACGCAGAAGGGGAACCTGCCCCTGCTGCGCCCGCCCGTGCGCGAGGCCGCCAGCCAATCGGTGCAGATCGACGCCGCGACGCGCCGCAACCTTGAACTGACGCATTCGCTGTCGGGCGGCCGCGATGGGTCTTTGCTACATGCCATCGACCGCACCGTGACCTCGGGCGGCGCGCGCCTGCTGGAACGCCGCCTGTCCAGCCCGTCGCGCGTGCTTGATACCATTGCCGCCCGTCACCGGGCCGTCGCCGCGTTGGCCGACGACAGCCGCCTGTCCGACGCGCTGCGCGACGATCTGCGCAAGGTCCCCGACGTCGACCGCGCCCTGTCCCGCCTTGCGCTCGACCGCGCCGGCCCGCGCGACCTTGCGTCGATCCGCAACGCGCTGACCCAAGCCATCGCCGTCGCGGGGAAACTGTCCGGGCGTGATCTGCCCGACCTGCTGACCGGCGCCGCGGGGGACCTTGTGGGCCACGACGACCTGCTCGACCTGCTGGATCAGGCGCTGGTGGCTGAACCACCGCTTCTGGTCCGCGATGGTGGCTTCATCGCGGAAGGCCACGACCCGGAACTCGACGAAGCCCGCACCCTGCGCGACGAGGGGCGCGGGGTCATCGCCGCAATGCAGGCCGATTACGCGAAAGACACCGGCATCTCCTCGCTGAAGGTCAAGCACAACAATGTGCTGGGCTACTTCATCGAATGCACGGCCACCCACGCCGAAAAGATGCTGAACCCGCCGCTGTCAGAACGCTTCATCCACCGCCAGACCACCGCCAACGCGGTACGCTTCACGACGGTGGACCTCAGCGAGATGGAAACGAAGATCCTGAACGCGTCCTCCCGCGCCGCAGAGATTGAAAAACGTCTCTATGAAGGGCTTCGGTCTCGAATTCTTGACGAGTCTGCCCGCCTTGGTACCCTTGCCCGCGCCGTGGCAGAGATCGACTTGGCCGCCGCCCTTGCCGACCTTGCCCGGGCCGAGGATTGGTGCCGCCCCACGGTGGACGACAGCCGCGCCTTCGCCATCGACGGCGGCCGCCACCCGGTCGTGGAACGCGCCCTGCGCGCACAAGGCGGCGCCCCGTTCATCGCGAACGACTGCGACCTGTCGGGCGGCGACGACCAAAGCGCCGTCTGGCTGCTGACTGGCCCTAACATGGCCGGTAAGTCGACCTTCCTGCGGCAGAACGCCCTGATTGCCCTGCTGGCGCAAATGGGCAGCTTCGTGCCCGCGCGCTCCGCCCACATCGGCCTTGTGTCGCAACTGTTCAGCCGCGTCGGCGCGTCGGACGACCTTGCGCGGGGGCGGTCGACCTTCATGGTCGAAATGGTGGAAACTGCCGCGATCCTGAACCAGGCCGACGACCGCGCGCTGGTCATCCTGGACGAGATCGGCCGCGGCACGGCAACCTACGACGGCTTGTCCATAGCCTGGGCGACGCTGGAACACCTGCACGACGTGAACCGCTGCCGGGCCCTGTTCGCAACCCACTACCATGAACTCACGCAACTGGCCGACCGCCTGTCCGGGGTCGAGAACGCCACGGTCGCGGTCAAGGAATGGGACGGCGACGTGATTTTCCTGCACGAAGTCCGCCGTGGTGCCGCCGACCGCAGCTATGGCGTTCAGGTCGCCCGTCTCGCGGGTCTTCCCGCCAGCGTCGTCGACCGCGCGCGCGACGTGCTGTCCCAACTCGAGGAAGGCGCCCGGCAAGGCAAGTCGGGCTCAAAGATGCTGCTCGACGACTTGCCGCTGTTCTCCGCCGCACCGCCGCCTGCCGCCCCAAAACCGACAGGCCCGTCGCCGCTTGAAGAAAAGCTCGCCGGAATCCTTCCCGACGAGCTGTCGCCCCGCGAGGCGCTGGACATTCTCTACGACCTCAAATCCCTGGCGAAATCCTAAGTCCTTCTTCGGACTACAAATATCCCGGGGGGAGGCCGCAGGCCGGGGGGCAGAGCCCCCCTAGGACGCCAGTTAGGATGCCAGTTAAGACGCCGGAGTCGACGACACGCCGACCTGCGCCGGGCGCAGCAGGCGATCGTGGATCATGAACCCGACCTGGCTGACCTGAATGATCTCGCCCTGCTTGGTGCCCGGAACCGGGGCCTCAAACATCGCCTGATGCTGCTGCGGGTCGAACTTGTCGCCCACCTGCGGCTCGACGATCTCGATGCCGTGCTTCTTGAACACGTTCAGCAGCTCGCGCATCGTCAGTTCGATGCCTTCGATCAGGGCCTTCTTGCCTTCGCGCACTTCCTCGTCCGCCGCATCCAGCGCGCGGGACAGGTTGTCGTACACGGGCAGCATGTCGCGGGCCAGCTTCGACCCGCCATAGTTCTCGGCCTCGCGCCGGTCACGGTCTGCGCGCTTGCGCATGTTCTCGGCATCGGCCAGCGCCCGCATGAAACGGTCGCGCATGTCGTCGCGCTCGGCCCGCAGCTGCTCGATCTCGTCGGCAGCCGCCAGTTCGGCTTCGGTCGGGTCTTCCGCCGCCAGCTCGTCCAGCGTGCTCAGGTCGACATCGGGCATCTCGTCGCGGTTCTGCTCTGCCATCTCAATCCTCTCAGCCTTGGTCGGAAATCAGTCGTCCGACCAGTTGCGCCGTGTAGTCCACGATCGGCACAATACGTCCATAGTTCAGTCGCGTCGGGCCGATCACACCAACGGCGCCGATGATCTTTCGGTCAGCGTTCATATAAGGAGAGACAACCAAAGAGGAACCCGAAAGTGAGAAAAGCTTGTTCTCCGAACCGATAAAAATGCGCACACCCTCGCCTTCATCGGTCAGTTCCAGAAACTCGGCGATGTCGCGCTTGCGCTCCAGGTCGTCGAACAGGTTCCGGATCCTTTCCAGCCCTTCGGCCTCTTGTTCCAGCCCCAGCAGATTCGCCCGGCCCCGGACGATCAGCCGTTCATAGCGGTCGCCCTCGTTCTCCCAGATGGCGGCGCCGTTCTCTACGAAATCGCGGGCAAGATCGTTCAGTTCCTGCCGCCGCTTTTTCACCTCGGCCTCGAAGCTTTCGCGCAATTCCGACACCGTCCGCCCCTCGGCGATGGCGTTCAGAAAATTCGCGGCCTCGCGCAAGGACGACGGCGTCTGCCCCATCGGCGGATGAAACACCCGGTTCTCGACATGCCCGTCGGCAAAGACCAGAACCACCAACGCCCGGTCCGGCGACAACGACACGAACTCGACATGCTTGATCGCCGCTTCGTGCTTTGGCGCCAGCACAAGGCTTGCACCAGCCGTCAGCCCCGACAGCGCCGATCCGACCCGGTCCAGCATCGACCCGACATCGCGCGAATTCGCGCCCAGCGTGGCGTCGATCTTCTCGCGGTCGGTGGCATCCAGTTCGGACACCTCCAGCAGACCGTCGACGAACATCCGCAGTCCGCGCTGCGTCGGGATGCGTCCGGCGGACACATGCGGGCTGTCCAGCAGCCCCATGTATTCCAGATCCTGCATCACGTTCCGGATCGTCGCGGCGGATACTTTCTCGGACAGCGTACGCGTCAACGTCCGCGACCCGACGGGTTCGCCGCTTTCCAGATAGCCTTCGACAACGCGCCGGAAAACTTCCCGGCTGCGCGCGTTCAGCTCTGTCAGGATTTTCGATGTGTCCGTCATCTCGGTCATCTGCGAAAGCCCTCGGTATTAAAAGGCATTGGCCACCAGCGTCAATCATGCTTGCGTCCCGCCTTGGGCCGCAGGTAAGCATCCCGCAACCGGATAGGAAGGACCCCGAATGCGACCCTCTGGCCGCGCGCTCGATCAAATGCGCGAGATTTCCATCGAAACCGACTTCACCCGCCACGCGGAAGGCTCGTGCCTGATCAAGTGCGGTGAAACCCACGTACTGTGCACCGCCTCGCTTGAGGAGCGCGTGCCGCCGTTCCTGAAAAACTCCGGCCTCGGCTGGGTCACCGCCGAGTACGGCATGCTGCCCCGCGCCACCAACACCCGGATGCGCCGCGAGGCGAAGAACGGCCAGTCCGGCCGCACGCAAGAGATCCAGCGCCTGATCGGCCGGGCCCTGCGGGCCGGTGTCGATCGCGTTGCCTTGGGCGAACGCCAGATCACCGTCGACTGCGACGTGATTCAGGCCGATGGCGGCACCCGCTGCGCCTCGATCACCGGCGGCTGGATCGCGCTGCGTCTTGCGGTCAACAAGCTGATGAAGGCCGGCGACATCATCACCGACCCGCTGGTCGACCCGGTCGCCGCCGTGTCCTGCGGCATCTACGCCGGCCAGCCGGTGCTGGACCTCGACTACCCGGAAGACAGCGAAGCGGGCGTCGACGGCAACTTCGTCCTGACCGGCTCGGGCCGCATGGTCGAGGTTCAGATGTCCGCCGAAGGCGCAACCTTCTCGACGGACGAGATGTCGGAACTGCTTGGCCTTGCCCAGAAGGGCGTCGGCGAGCTGGTGGCGGCCCAGAAGGCTGCGGTGTCCTGATGCGGCGCTTCGACGGCGACAAGCTGGTCATCGCCTCGCACAACGCGGGCAAAATCCGCGAGATCCGGGCGCTGCTGGAACCCTTCGGGGTCTCGGTCGCCTCGGCCGCCGACTACGGGCTCGAAGAACCCGCCGAGACCGAAGACACCTTTGCCGGAAACGCCCGTATCAAGGCGCATTTCGCGGCAAAGGGCACCGGTCTTCCGGCACTGAGCGATGACAGCGGCATCACCGTCGACGCCTTGGGCGGCCAGCCCGGTGTTTATACAGCCGACTGGGCCGAAACCCCGAACGGCCGCGATTTTCCGATGGCGATGACCAAGGTCTGGACCATGCTGGAAGACCGAGACGCCGAGACGCCGCGCACCGCCGCCTTCAATTGCACGCTTTGCCTCGCGTGGCCGGATGGCCATGACGAGATCTTCGAGGGCAAGGTCACGGGTCAGGTCGTCTGGCCGATGCGCGGGGCGCAGGGCTTCGGGTTCGACCCGATCTTCCTGCCCGACGGCGAATCCGAGACCTTCGGAGAAATGGACCCGAAGAAAAAGCACGAGATGTCGCACCGCGCCGACGCCTTCGCCAAACTGGTTGCGGGCTGCTTTGCCTGAAAACTGGCAGGCTGGCGGCTTCGGGCTGTACGTGCACTGGCCATTCTGCCAGTCGAAATGCCCCTACTGCGACTTCAATTCCCACGTCGCCGCGCACATAGATCAGGCTCGGTGGCGTGACGCCTACCTGACAGACCTCGCCCGTTCCGCCGCCGAAACACCCGACCGCGTGCTGTCGACCGTCTTCTTCGGTGGTGGCACGCCCAGCCTGATGGACCCCGAAACCGTCGGCGCGATCCTCGAAGCCATCGGCAAACACTGGACGCTGGCCAACGATCTTGAAGTCACGCTTGAAGCCAACCCCGGCTCGGTCGAGGCAGGCCGTTTCCGCGCTTACCGCGATGCCGGGGTGAACCGGGTGTCGATGGGGGTTCAGGCGCTGAACGACACCGACCTGAAGGCCCTTGGCCGCCTGCATTCCGTCGCCGAGGCCCGCGCCGCCTTTGACGTTGCGCGCTCGACCTTCGATCGCGTCAGCTTTGACCTGATCTACGCCCGGCAGAACCAGACCCTCGACGCGTGGCGCGCGGAACTCACCGAAGCCCTGTCCATGAGCCTCGACCATCTGTCGCTGTATCAACTGACGATCGAGGACGGCACAGCCTTCGGCGCGCGGTACGAACGCGGCTTGCTGCGTGGGCTTCCCGACGACGACAGCGCCGCAGACATGTACTTCGCGACACAGGACATCGCCGAAGCGCACGGCCTGCCCGCTTACGAAATCTCCAACCATGCCCGCCCCGGCGCCGAATCCCGGCACAACAAGGTCTATTGGCACTCCGGCGACTGGATCGGCGTTGGCCCGGGTGCGCACGGCCGCCTTAGCCTTGACGGTATACGCATCGCGACCGACACGCCGCTTGCGCCTGGAAAATGGTTGGAGCTTGTGGAAGCAAAGGGCAGCGGAGAACAGTCGCGCAGTCACGTCCCTACCGAAGAACAGGCCACAGAATACCTCATGATGGGTCTAAGGCTGTCCGAAGGCATAGATCTGGTACGTTACCGCGCCATTGGCGGTACACTTCCCGATCTGACGAACCTGACCGACCTTGGTCTGATCGAACAGGAAAACGACACCCTCCGAATCACCCGCGAAGGTCGCCCCCTGCTTAACGCCATATTGCGAGAGCTGATCCCCTAGCTTCTTCTGTCTGGAAATATCCCGGGGGAAAGCCCGCAGGGCTTGGGGGCAGAGCCCCCGTCCCGCTTACCGCCCGCGCGACAGCACCTGGCAAAGCTCGTCCAGTTCCTCAAGCGTCGCATACTCGATGGTGACGCGACCCGCCTCGCCGCCCGGCTTGTGGTCGATCCGGGTCTTCATCCCGATCGCCGCGGACAGATCGGATTCCAGCGCGCGCGTGTCCGCGTCCTTTTCCGAACTGGACGGCGCGCTATCGCGTTTCGGCGCCGGTGGCTCGGCGGCCTTCTTCGCCAGCTTCTCGGTTTCGCGCACCGAAAGCCCCTTGGCCACCACCTGCCGCGCCAGTTCCAGCGGGTTGTCGGTGGTGATCAGCGCCCGCGCATGACCGGCGGACAGCGTGCCGTCCGACAGCATGTCCTGCACCTCGATCGGCAGGTTCAGCAACCGCATCGAGTTCGCGATATGGCTGCGGCTTTTCCCCAGCGCCTCGGCGATCTTTTCCTGCGTATGGCCGAACCGCTCCATCAGCTGACGATAGCCCGCGGCTTCTTCCACGGGGTCCAGATCGGCACGCTGGATGTTCTCGATGATCGCGACTTCCAGCACTTCGGTATCGTTGTACTGGCGCACGATGGCCGGAACCTCGTGCAACCGCGCGATCTGCGAGGCGCGCCAGCGGCGTTCGCCCGCGACGATCTCGTACATTCCGTCCTCGACGGCACGCAGGATCAGCGGCTGGATCACCCCGCGTTCCTCGATGGATTTCGCCAGTTCGTGCAGCTGGTCCTCGGTGAATTTGCGGCGCGGCTGGTCCGGGTTCGGGCGGATCTGTTCGATCGGGATCATCCGCTCGGCCGCCGGCGCCTTCGCCGTTCCGTCCGTCGCGGTCGTCGTCGGTGGCACATCCGCCATCAGCGCCGACAATCCGCGGCCCAGGCCTCTCGCCTTTTTCTCTGCCATGACGTTACCCCTTATTTCGCGGTGGCTTTGTGCCGGGACACCAATTCTTGTGCCAGCGCCCGATAGGCGTGGCTCCCTTTCGAGGACGGATCGTAATCCAGCACCGGGATTGCGAATGACGGCGCCTCGCTGACCCGCACGTTTCGCGGAACCACGGTGTTGAAGACAAGCTCGCCAAGGTTCGTCCGCGCATCGCTTTCGACCTGTTGCGACAGGTTGTTCCGCCCGTCGTACATCGTCAGCACGACGCCTTCGATCCGCAGATCGGGGTTCGCGGACCCACGCACCTCGCGGATCGTCAGCATCAACTGCGACAGCCCTTCCAGCGCGAAGAATTCCGACTGCAACGGCACAAGGACCGAATGCGCCGCAACCATTGCGTTGACGGTCAGCAGGCTCAGCGACGGAGGGCAATCGATCAGGATGTAATCCAGATTGTAGCGGTCGATCGCCGGCTGCCGCAAAGCGTCATGCAGCAGGAACGACCGCTTTTCGTTCGCCACCATCTCGATATCGGCCGAGCTTAGGTCGGTTGTCGCCGGTGCGATCCAGAACCCATCGATATCTGTCGGCAGGATCACGTCTTCCAACTCGGAATCTTCAAGCAGAAGGTCATAGGTCGTGTGCGTCCGCTCGTCGGGCTCGATCCCCAAACCCGTCGACGCGTTGCCCTGCGGATCAAGATCCACCAGCAATACGTTGTAACCGTCGTCCACCAGCGCGGCGCCTAGGTTGATAGCCGTGGTGGTCTTTCCGACGCCGCCCTTCTGGTTGGCGATGGCGATGATTTTGGGGGTCTTGGGGCGAATGGCGTCAAGCACGCGAGATGTCTCCGACAACGAGAATCGCAGATCCGGGATGGGTGGGGCTCGGCCTGTTGTCGACCGAGAACCGGAAGGTTTCAAGCGCCTCGTCGACCTCTTGCCGCCAGGTCTCCCCTTTCAGGAAAACGCCGCGTCCTTCGGGTGACAGGTGCCGTTCGCAATGGCCCAGCAGCAGCTTCAACGGCGACAATGCGCGTGCGGACACAAAGTCGGCGTTCTGCGGCGGCGTATCCTCGATCCGGCGCGACAGCACGCCCATCGGGATCTGCAGCTGCGTTGCCAGCGTTCTTAGGAAAGACGCTTTGCGCACGTCGGACTCGATACAGGTCACCTGAAGCTCGGGCGCCAGTTCTGCCGCAAGGATCGCAACGACCGCACCGGGGAAGCCGCCGCCGCTGCCCATGTCCACCCAACGGCCGGATTTCGGGTTTGCAGCGGTATAGGCCGCAGCGGAATCAAGGAAATGACGGTCCCACAGGTCATCCAGCGTGGATTTCGCGACAAGATTGATTGTCGGGTTCCACTTGCGGATCAGCGCGGCGTAGGTGTCGAGGCGGTCCAATGTTTCACGTGAAACATCGACATGCGCTTTCAGCGCCGATTCCCCGGCGCTCATGCTGATTTCTTGCGGTCAGCCTGCCGCAGTTTTGCAAGGATCAGCGTCAACGCCGCTGGAGTCATGCCTTCCACCCTGCCCGCCTGGGCGATGGTTTCGGGGCGCACGCGCTGAAGCTTTGCCGACAGTTCGTTCGACAACCCTTGCATCCCTTCGTAAACGAAACTTGCGGGAATATGGGTTTCCTCGTCCCGACGCATTGCCTCAACGTCCTGCGCTTGCCGCGCAACGTAGTTGGCATACAGCGCATCACGGGAAATCTGTTCACGGATCTCTGGCGTGATCGCATCGACATCGTCGCTCAGACCGTCAAGCTGGTCGAAACTGATGTCCGGGAAGGCCAAAAGCTCGAACCCGTTGCGGCGCCGGCCGTCTTGCCCAACTGGCATACCGTGTTCAGCCGCCTCGCGCGGCGACAGCGACAGCGCTTCTAGCGCCGCTTTGCCCGCCTCAAGCGCCTCGCGCTTCTGTTCGAAGGCCTCGCGACGCGTTTCGCCGACGCAGCCGATGTCGATCCCCAAGGGCGTCAGACGCTGGTCAGCATTGTCCGCACGCAAAGAAAGACGGAACTCGGCCCGCGAAGTGAACATCCGATAGGGTTCCGACACGCCGCGCGTCACAAGATCGTCGATCATCACGCCGATATACGACTTGTCGCGGGTCAGGATCACCGAATCCTCGCCGTGCACAGACCGCGCCGCGTTCAAACCGGCCACAAGGCCTTGCGCCGCCGCCTCTTCGTACCCGGTGGTGCCGTTGATCTGCCCCGCAAGGAACAGGCCCGGCACATCCATCAGTTCCAGCGAAGACCGCAGCGCGCGCGGATCGACGTAATCGTATTCGATGGCATAGCCCGGCTGCAGGATCTTCGCCTGCTCAAGGCCCTTGATCGAGTGAACGTACTCTTCCTGCACTTCGACGGGCAACGAGGTGGAAATCCCGTTCGGATACACAGTCGGATCATCCACACCTTCCGGTTCAAGGAAGATCTGGTGAGAGTCCTTGTCTGCGAACCGCACGACCTTGTCTTCGATCGAGGGACAATACCGCGGGCCGACGCCCTCGATATGACCGCCGTACATCGCCGAACGGTCCAGGTTCGCGCGGATGACCTCGTGCGTGTGTGCGTTGGTATGCGTGATGCCGCAGGACACCTGCGGCGCGACCAGCGTCTTCGACAGGAACGAGAACATCACCGGGTCATCATCGCCGGGCTGGGATTCGAGCCCGTCCCAGTTGATCGTCCGCCCATCAAGGCGCGGTGGTGTGCCGGTTTTCAGACGCCCGAGGGGAAGACCAAAGGAATCGATACGCTCTGCCAATTTGACCGACGGCTTGTCCCCCATGCGGCCACCGGGACGGGACACGTCGCCGATATGGATGACGCCGCGCAGGAAAGTGCCAGTGGTCAGAATAACCGCGCCAGTGCGCATCTCTGACCCGTCGGCCATCACAAGCCCGCAGACGCGGCCGCCGTCCATCAGAAGATCGGTGGCCTCGCCGTACACCAAATCAAGGTTCGGCGCGGCATCGACGGCGGTATGGATCGCGGCGCGGTACAGTTTGCGGTCGGCTTGCGCGCGCGGGCCTTGCACCGCAGGGCCTTTGCGGCGGTTCAAAAGGCGGAACTGGATGCCCGCCTGATCCGCTGCCCACCCCATAACGCCATCCATCGCGTCGATCTCGCGGACAAGGTGACCCTTACCCAAGCCGCCGATCGCCGGGTTGCAGGACATGACGCCGATCCCGTCGCGGGTCAGCGAAATCAAAGCCGTGCGCGCACCCATCCGGGCCGAGGCCAATGCCGCCTCGACACCCGCATGTCCTCCGCCGATCACGGCCACATCGAAATCAGAATGTTTCACGTGAAACACTCCTCACTTTCCCAGACAAAAACTCGCGAAGATCTCGTCGAGTATATGT
This sequence comes from Psychromarinibacter halotolerans, assembly GCF_029168315.1. Lineage (NCBI taxonomy): Bacteria > Pseudomonadati > Pseudomonadota > Alphaproteobacteria > Rhodobacterales > Paracoccaceae > Psychromarinibacter > Psychromarinibacter halotolerans. Next base: position 528,773 of record NZ_JARGYD010000002.1, on the reverse strand, counting down.
TCAACATCAACGCGCCCGACAAGAGCGTCCAACGCAGCAATCCCGCGCCGCAACGCTTCGGCCGCCAGTTCGGATCGCTCGATGCCATAGCGAAGCTCTTGCCCCGCCAGATCCATGAACCCGATAGCTTCTTTCAGCGCAACCCTGTGCCGTTCGCGGATCGCGACCCCGACGCCAGAAGCCCGCTTTTCCAGTATCCCCGCGATTCGGTCAACCAGCGCATCGACCCCCTGCCCGGTCTTCCCCGACACGTCACCATCCTGCGCGTCCGCCTTGCCGGTCAGAACGATGTCGTCCGCTTCAACCGGCAACAGCGGCTGCTCCTCGCGCGAGGCCAGAAGAAAGACGCGCAGGTCCGCCTTGCCCGCACGTTTGCGGGCAAGCTCGATCCCCAGCGTTTCGACCACGTCGTCGCTGTCCCGCAGACCGGCCGTGTCAAGCACGGTCACCGGAAGTCCGCGCAGGTCCATCCGTACCTCTATCACGTCGCGGGTCGTTCCCGCGATCTCCGAGGTGATCGCCGCCTCGCGCCCCGCAAGTCGGTTCAGCAGCGTGGACTTGCCCGCATTGGCAGGTCCAACAATGGCCACCTCGAACCCGTCGCGAACGCGTTCCGCCACCTCGGCGCCGGCGGCTTCCGTATCCAGCTCGGCGCGGACGCCAGCCAGCAAACTGCCGACTTCGGGCGTGACGTCCTCTGGCACTTCTTCGTCAGCGAAATCGATGGTCGCTTCCAACAGCGCGGCCGCGCGGATCAGGCGCACCCGCCAGCTTTCGACCTTGGCGCCCAGCGCACCGGAAAACACGCGCATCGCCTGAACACGCTGCGCTTCGGTCTCGGCCTCGATCAGGTCGCCCAGCCCTTCGACCTCGGCAAGGTCCAGCCGCTCGTTCACCAATGCACGCCGTGTGAATTCGCCCGGGTCAGCCAACCGCAACCCAATGTCCGACAGCCGACGCTGAACGGCAGCGACGATGGCTGGGCTTCCGTGTAAATGAAACTCTGCGACAGCCTCGCCGGTAAAGCTGTGGCCTTCGTCGAAGACCAAGACCAGCGCCTGGTCGATCAGGGCGCCATCCGCATCGCGCACGGGACGCACCGAGGACACCCGCGCCGCAGGTACGCCGCCGCATAGCTGACGGACGGCATCATGCGCATCCGGACCAGAGACCCGAATAACGGCAACGCCCGCTTTTCCGCGGGCGCTGGCAAGGGCATAAATCGTGTCCATTACGAACAACTCATTGTTTTAGAACAACAAGTTAGGTGTTCATCGAATCGAAGAACTCGCCGTTGCTCTTGGTCTGCTTCAGCTTGGACAGCAGGAACTCGATCGCGTCCGTGGTGCCCATCGGGTTCAGGATGCGGCGCAGGACATAGGTCTTTTGCAGATCCTTGCTGTCGACCAGCAGATCCTCTTTCCGGGTGCCGGATTTGAGGATGTCCATCGCCGGGTACACGCGCTTGTCGGCGACCTTGCGGTCCAGCACGATTTCCGAGTTACCCGTACCCTTGAACTCTTCGAAGATGACTTCGTCCATCCGGCTGCCGGTGTCGATCAGCGCGGTGGCGATGATGGTCAGCGAGCCGCCTTCCTCGATGTTCCGCGCGGCGCCGAAGAACCGCTTGGGGCGTTGCAGGGCATTCGCGTCGACACCGCCGGTCAGCACCTTGCCCGACGACGGGACGACGGTGTTGAACGCACGGCCCAGACGGGTGATCGAGTCCAGCAGGATGACGACGTCGCGCTTGTGCTCGACAAGGCGCTTGGCCTTCTCGATCACCATGTCCGACACGGCGACGTGACGGGTTGCGGGTTCGTCGAAGGTCGACGAGATGACCTCGCCCTTCACGGACCGCTGCATGTCGGTGACTTCCTCGGGGCGTTCGTCGATCAGCAGGACGATCAGATAGCACTCGGGGTGGTTCGCCTCGATCGAGTGGGCGATGTTCTGCAGCAGAACGGTTTTACCCGTCCGCGGCGGCGCCACGATCAGCGAACGCTGACCCTTCCCGATCGGTGCGACAAGGTCGATGATGCGGGCCGAGCGATCCTTGATGGTGGGATCTTCGATCTCCATCTTCAGGCGCTCGTCGGGATACAGCGGCGTCAGGTTGTCGAAGGCGACCTTGTGGCGCGCCTTTTCCGGGTCTTCGAAGTTGATCGTCTCGACCGTCGTCAGCGCGAAGTAGCGTTCGTTTTCGGACGGGCCACGGATCACGCCGCTGACGGTATCGCCGGTCCGCAGCGAATACTGGCGGATCATGTCGGGCGACACGTAGATATCATCGGGACCCGGCAGATAGTTCGCCTCGGGCGAGCGCAAGAAGCCGAACCCGTCCTGCAGAACCTCCAGCACGCCGTCGCCACCGATTTCCCAGCCCTCTTCCGCCTGTTCGCGGAGGATCTGGAACATCATGTCGCCTTTGCGCATGGTCGAGGCGTTCTCGATCTCCAGCTCTTCCGCCATGGACAGCAGGTCCTTGGGGCTTTTCGCCTTGAGATCGGACAGATTCAGTCGTTCAACATTCATCGGGATACATCCATAGGACCGGCCTGAAGCGGCACGCGGTCATATTCGGGTCGGGAAATTCGGACAGCCGGACGGCTGCGATGGCGGACAAATAAGCGTCCGGACCTTCCGAGTCAATCTGTTCCGGGTCGAACCGCGCCCAAGCCCCCTAAGAAGGCAGCATCAGAACCGCACGATGACCGAGATGACGATGACGATCATCAGAAGCGTCGGAAGCTCGTTCATCATCCGATAGGTGCGACCGGCGCGGGTGTTGGTGCCCTTTTCAAAGTCCTTGCGCCGGTATCCCAGCCAGTGATGGAACCACGTCATCGCAAGAACCGAAGCCGCCTTGGTCCACGGCCAGACGTCGCCCCAGTAGACAACCCCCGGGGTGAAGACGAGCATCAGACCGAACACCCATGTCGCGATCATCGCCGGGTTCATGATCGCTCGAAGCAGCCGGCGTTCCATGACCTGGAACATTTCATCGGTCTTGCCGCCCTGTTCTACCTGTTCGACGTGATAGACGTACAGCCTTGGCAGATAAAACAACCCTGCCATCCACGCGATGACCGAGATGACATGCAGGCTTTTCGTCCAAGGATAGAACGAAGACAGGAAATCCTGGATCATGGGTGGGTCCCTTTCCGCGATCTCCTCTCTCTTAAATAAATATATAAGAAAGAAAAGTTGATGATTATGTAGGGGCTGTGGGCAATGTGGATTAACGATTTTTCCGGCGCCTTATCCCCTGCGGAAAACTTTCGGACGTTCACGTCGCAACGATTGTGGATCGTCTAAAAATGTCATTGTTTTCAAATGTTTAATCATTTAATTCCGCAAGGTCAAATTGTGGAAAACAGCCTGCATAAATTTCTGGTTTCTTGGATTTTCACAGCGCGGGAACATTAATTTTCCAGCCGGGATAAAAGGTTGAGGAATGTCGGAGGACTCGCGATCCATCCCGTGACAGGTCGTCATGGCCCTGTTACCCAGACGTCGTCCCCTGAACCACACAGACTTCATCCACAGACTTGCCCTCATGACCCATCCGATCGTTCTTGCGTCGGGCTCTGAAATCCGGGCCGACCTGCTGCGCAACGCCGGTGTCCCGTTCACCGTGGATCGCATCCGCGTGGACGAAGAGATGATCCGCGAGGCCATGCTGGCCGAAGGCGCGACCCCGCGCGAGATTGCCGATGCGCTGGCCGAGGCCAAAGCCCGCCGGGGCAGCGCACGCAATCCCGGCGCGCTGGTGATCGGCTGCGATCAGGTGCTGGATTTCGAGGGCACCGTGATATCGAAGCCCGCAACGTCAGAGGATGTTCGCGCCCAGCTGGCCGCGCTGAACGGAAAACGTCATGCGCTGTTGTCCGCCGCGGTCATTTATCTTGATGGCCAGCCCCAGTGGCGCAACATCGGCATGGTGCGGATGCAGATGCGCCAGTGTTCCGACGCTTGGCTTGACGACTATGTATCGCGCAACTGGGACAGCATCCGGCATTCCGTGGGGGGATACAAACTCGAGGAAGAGGGCGCCCGGCTGTTCAATCGCGTCGAAGGTGATTATTTCACCGTACTTGGACTGCCCCTTCTGGAACTGCTGGGGTATCTGACGCTCAGGGAGGCCCTGCCTGGATGACTGAACTTCCTAGAATTCCGCTGGCCGGTGTCATCGGGTCGCCGGTTGCGCATAGCCGGTCGCCCGTGCTGCACCAGCACTGGCTGAAACGATACGGCCTTGCCGGCCATTTCATCCCGATGGACATCGCCCACGCCGATCTGGCCGAGGCGATCCGCCTTCTGCCGCGGCTGGGGTTCGTCGGCGTGAACGTGACGATCCCGCACAAGGAACTGATGCTGTCTTTGGCCGACCTTGTGACCGACCGCGCTGCGCTGATCGGGGCAGCGAACACGCTGATCTTCCGGCAAGACGGCAAGATCCACGCTGACAACACGGACGGTTACGGTTTTATCGAGAACCTGCGCCAGAACGCACCGCACTGGGCCCCGACCAGCGGCCCGGCCGCCGTTATCGGTGCGGGCGGTGCGGCCCGCGCCGTCGTCGCCTCGCTGATCGAAGCGGGCGTGCCCGAGATCCGGCTGACCAACCGCTCGCGGTCGCGGGCGGATGCGTTGCGCAGCGATCTTGGCAACAAGATCACCGTTTACGAATGGGTTCAGGCCGGGAACATCCTTGAAGACGCGGTCACCGTGGTGAACACGACGTCTTTGGGGATGGTCGGCAAGCCCGAGTTCCGCGTGCCGCTGGACGGTCTGTCGCCGAACGCGGTTGTGAACGACCTTGTCTACACGCCGCTGGAAACCGGCTTTCTTCGGCAGGCCGCCGCAATGGGGTGCACCACGGTCGACGGGCTGGGGATGCTGCTGCATCAGGCCGCGCCCGCGTTCGAACGGTTCTTTGGCGTGCGCCCCGAGGTCGACGAGGACCTGCGGCAGGCCGTTCTGGGGTGACCCGGCCCTTCGTCATCGGTTTGACCGGTTCGATCGGGATGGGAAAATCCACGACCGCCCGGATGTTCGCGGACGAAGGTGTGCCGGTCTGGGACGCCGACGCGGCGGTTCACCGGCTGTACGCGAAGGGCGGCGCGGCTGTGGATCCGATGCGGGGCATCCGGCCGCAGGCTGTCGTTGGCGGCGAAGTTGACCGGTCAGAGCTGAAACGCTGGATAGCGTCGGACCCCGACGCGCTGAAGCGGATCGAATCTGTGGTTCATCCGCTGGTGGCCGCGGATCGCGAGGCTTTCCTTGCCGAAACGGATGCGCCGATCGTGCTGCTGGATATCCCGCTGCTGTTCGAAAACGGCGCGGCCGGTGTCGATGTGACGGTCGTCGTCTCGGCCCCCGAAGACATGCAACGCGAACGGGTTCTTGCGCGCGGCACAATGACCGAAGCGCAGTTCGAGGCGATCCGCGCCAAGCAGATGCCCGATGCGGAAAAGCGGGCGCGGGCGGACTATGTGATCCAGACGCTGACCCTTGAAGACGCGCGGGCGCAGGTGCAATCCTGCCTACAGGACATCAGGAGACGGGCCGATGCGTGAAATCGTGATGGATACGGAAACCACCGGGTTCGAGCCTGAATCCGGCGACCGGATCGTCGAAATCGGCGGTGTCGAGCTGTGGAACCACATGCCGACGGGCCGTACCTATCACCAGTACATCAACCCCGAACGCGACATGCCCGAAGAAGCGTTTCAGGTGCATGGGCTGTCCGAAGAATTCCTGTCCGACAAGCCCAAGTTCGCCGAGATCGGGGATGCCTTCGTTGAATTCGTCGGTGATGCGAAACTGGTGATCCACAACGCGACCTTCGACATGAAGTTCATCAACGCCGAACTGCGCTGGATGGGCCGCCCTACCCTGCCCGACAGTCAGGCGCTGGATACGCTGGCGATCGCGCGGAAAAAGTTTCCCGGCTCGCCCGCCTCGCTGGATGCTTTGTGCCGTCGCTTTGGCATCGACAACTCGTCCCGGACCCTGCACGGCGCGCTTCTTGACTCGGAAATTCTGGCCGAGGTGTATCTTGAACTGATCGGCGGGCGGCAGCCCGGGCTGGTTTTGGACACGTCCGGTGCTTCGGGTGGGACCGGCGGCGGCAACGACTGGCGTCCAAGGCCGCGCCCCGAACCCCTGCCCCCGCGTATTCACGCCGAAGAGGCCGAGGCGCACGCGAAATTCGTCGAAGCCTTGGGCGAAGGCAGTGTTTGGGCGAAGTACGCGGCGAAGTAAGCGCGCACTGCAAAAAGAAAGGCGCGCTTGAAAGCGCGCCCTACTCGGTCATTCATATCGCTTGGATCAGGACAGCTTCTGATCGGCTTCCGCCGCTGCGGCCTGCTGCTGCATCCGCTGCGCAATCTGCTGGCGATAGATCGCGACGAAGTCGACGTTGTCCAGGTTCACCGGCGGGAAGCCCCCGTCGCGGGTCATGTCGGACACGATGCGGCGCGCGAACGGGAACAGCATCCGCGGGCATTCGATCATCAGGAACGGGTGCATCTGTTCGTCCGGCACGTTGTCGATGTGGAACAGGCCTGCATAGTCCAGCTCCATCACGAACAGCGTGTCGTCGGTGCCTTCGTTCTTCGACGTCACAGTGTACTTGGTCGAAACCTCGTACTGCCCTTCAGTCGGGCGGCGTTTCGCGTCCAGACCGACCTGAACCGAAATCTGCGGCTTCACGTCGCCCGAAAGACCCTTTTGCGAAAGGATATTCTCGAACGAAAGGTCGCGGATGAATTGGGCCAGGATCCGCATCTGCGGTGCCTTGGGCTGGGCTTGTGCGGCGTCGCCATTAGTGGCCGGCGCCGTTGTTTCGCCATTCTCGGCCATGATTTTCTCCCCTCGGATCAAAATTCTGTTGGGAAGGCGTTTACCAGCAAGCCGTCATGGCCTCAATGCCGAGTCCAGCCCGAGTCGCCCGGCTTGCCACTGCCCTGCGGCGGCGTGACGTCGGTGTAATCGCCGTCGATGACGTTGCCGCGCGGGCCGGAGGACCGTCCGGCGCCCGGGCCGTTGGTGGTGTGCGCGCTGCGCGTCTCAAAATGCTGCACTTTCACCCGCTTGCGGATGTAGTCAAAAACGACCGACCGCACGCCCGGAACCAGCAGCAGGAAACCCACCGCATCCGTGAAGAAACCCGGCGTCAGAAGCATCGCACCCGAGAACAGGATCATCGCGCCATGCGCCAAAGGCTCTGACGGGTCATCGAGTTCGTTGAACGATCTCTTGACGTTGGACAGCGCCATCGCCCCCTGCTGGCGCACCAACCAAGTGCCGATGATCGCGGTCACCACGACGACGGTCAGTGTCGGCCACAGACCGATCAGCCCGCCCACCTGGATGAACAGCGCGATCTCGATCAGGGGAACCGCGACGAAAAGCGCGAAAAGCCACATGATATCCTCGTGTAACGACTTTCTCCTGCGGTGGACTTGCTGACCACCAGTGCTTACATATGTGCGGCAAGTGGCAAATGCCACCAAGAGCACCCCGAAAGCGCGTCTTCATAGCGCCGTCAGAAAGAGGTACGATGAGCTCCGCGATCATTCAGTTGTTGGTTCTGGCCGGTATTGCGGTCTTTCTAATCCTGCGCCTGCGCAACGTGCTTGGAACCCGCGAAGGGTTCGAAAAGCCGCGCGTTCAGGCGCCTGAACAGCAGCGCCGCGAAGCCCCCGAGTTCGAGGTGATCGAAGGCGGCCCTGACCGCGATATCATCGACCACGTCGAAGACGGCTCTGACGACGCGCACGCGCTCGCCGCGATGAAGATGATCGAGCCCGGGTTCTCGGTCACCGAATTCCTGCAAGGCGCGCGCGGCGCGTACGAGATGATCCTGATGGCGTTCGAGAAGGGCGAGATCGACGATATCGCCGGCTTCCTTGGCGACGATGTTCACCAGACCTTCGTCGACGTGATTGGCACGCGCGAAGATCAGGGCCTGACGATCGAGGCGAATTTCATCGGCGTGCGTGAAACCAGCCTGGTGAACGCCGCGTTCGACCGCGACACTCAGGAAGCCGAAATCACTGTCCGCTTCGTGGGCGAGCTGACCTCTGCCGTTCGCAACAAGGCGGGCGAGATCATCGAAGGCGATCCGAACCAGATCAAGCGCCAGCGCGACACCTGGACCTTCGCGCGGGTGATGGGGTCGAACGACCCGAACTGGAAACTGGTCGCGACCGGGGAATGATCCGCGGTGTCCTGGCATTCGCACTCGGCGCGGTTCTGACCGTGTCGGGTCCCGCCGGGGCGCAGGAGGATACCACCTACACCGTTCTGTCCTTTGACGAGCTGAAAGGATGGGAATTCGACGACCACGCCGCCGCGCTAGAGGTGTTCCAGGAAACCTGCACCGACATGCGCGACCCGGACTGGCTGTCGCTGTGCGCGCTGGCCACGAACCAGAAGAACGCCCGCACCTTCTTTGAACTGTTCTTCCGCCCCGTCCTGATCGAGGATGGCGAACCCGCGCTGTTCACCGGCTATTTCGAGCCAGAGCTGAACGGCTCGCGCGAGAAGACGGACACATACCGCTATCCCCTGTACCGCAAGCCCGACGATCTGAACGGCCAGCTGTACTATACCCGCCGCCAGATCGAGGAAGACGGCATCCTTGACGGCAAGGGGCTGGAAATCGCATGGGTCGACGACCCTGTCGCGTTGTTTTTCCTGCACGTTCAAGGCTCTGGCCGGGTGAAGTTCGAGGACGGAAGCTATCTTCGCGTCGGATACGCCGACAAGAACGGCCACGAATACAAGTCCGTCGGTCAGGAACTGGTCCGGCGCGGGATCTACAACGTGCACCAAGTCTCTGCACAGGTGATTTCCAACTGGGTCCGGCGCCACCCCGATGCGGGGCGCGAGCTGTTGTGGCACAACCCGTCCTTCGTGTTCTTCCGCGAGGTGACGCAGGTTCCGCCGGAACGCGGGCCGCTGGGGGCAATGAACCGGTCGATCACCGCTTTGCGGTCGATTGCGGTCGATCCGTCCATCGTGAAGCTTGGCTCTCCGGTCTGGATCGAAAAGGCCGGGGCCACGCCGATGCGCCGCCTGATGATCGCGCAGGACACCGGGTCCGCCATCAAGGGCGCGCAACGCGCCGATATCTTCTTCGGCACCGGCACACGCGCGGGCATCACCGCTGGCAAGGCGCGTGATCCGGGACGGATGGTCGTGCTGATGCCGATCCAGCGCGCCTATGCCCTGATTCCCGAGGGCCGCGGATGACCAAACGACGCCCGCGCTCGCTATCCGCGGACGAAGAAGCTCTTTGGGAACGGATCGCGAAACAGACCGATCCGCTGAACCCCAAGCGCAAGGCGACCCCCGCCAAGACCCCTTCGACTCCCAAAGCTCAGCCCAAACCGGACCCGAAGCGGAACGGCACCCCTGTGCCGCCGTTCCGGCTGGGCGAGAAACGGACAGACACCACGCCGCGCCACGACTTTGCGCCCTCCATCGGCGAAAGCCTGTCTTCGGCCCCGATCCACATGGACCGGAAGAAGCACACGCGCATGACGCGCGGCAAGTTGAAGCCCGAAGGCAAGATCGACCTGCACGGCATGACGCTGGCGCAGGCGCATCCGGCGCTGACCCGGTTCCTGTTCGACAGCCATGCGCGGGACCGGCGGCTGGTTCTGGTCATCACCGGCAAGGGTCGCGACCGCGACGACGACGGCCCGATCCCGCAGCGTCGCGGCGTCCTGAAGCATCAGGTTCCGCACTGGCTTCAGTCGGCGCCGCTGAACACGGTCGTTCTTCAGGTGTCAGAGGCGCACCTGAAACATGGTGGCACCGGCGCCTATTACGTCTATCTACGCCGCCGCCGGTAACGCCTGCCGCGCACGGTTCACCGCGAACCAGACGATGACGGACGTGACGATCAGATAGGCCGCGATGCCCCACATCTGCGCCGGGAACGGGATGCCAAGGTCGATCAGCCAACCGGTCAGACCCGGCCCGATGGCAGAGCCCAACACCATGATCGCCGTCACCGCCGACTTGATCGCCCCGATATGGCGCGAGCCGTAGAATTCGGCGCTGAAGCCCGTGACGATGGGGTTCTGCGAACCCTGCATGATGCCGAACAGGATCAACGGCGCGATCATCCAGATCGGCTGAGCCACCAGCGGCGTCAGCACAAAGCATCCGGCCAGCGGCAGTTGGTAGAACGGCAGCAGCCGCCCTGCCCCGACGCGATCCATCAGCCAGCCCGTCCCGAACAGCGAGACGATGGCAGTGACGGTATAGAACGGAAACATCGCGACCAGTTCGACGTGAGCCCAGCCCTTTACCTCGGCAAGGTGGACCTGCTGGAAGAAAAACGCCGTCCCAAAGGCCGGTGGTCCAAGAAGCGCAGGCACCAGAAGCCAGAACAACGGATGGCGCAGCGCCTCGGCCCGGGTCCAGTAACGGCCACCCATGCCCGGCGAAGGATCCTCGGCCGCGATGGACTGTGGCGTGCGTTCCAGTTTCAGAAGGTGGCGGATCAGCGGGATCGCGGCCAGTGGCAGCAATGCCGCGACGACCCACAGCCAGCGCCAGTCGATCACACCCATCATCGCAACGAAGGTGACGGGCAGGATCGCCTCGCCCACGGAAAAGCCCAGCGCCGCCAACGCCACCGCCCGGCCCCGCGTGGCGACGAACCAGCGCGCCATCGCGACATAGGCGATGTGCGACATCATCCCCTGTCCAAGGAATCGCAGCAGAAAAATGGTCAGCGCCAGCGTCGCGACGACCGGCGATAATGCCATCGCCAGACACGCCAGCACCAAAAGCCCCAGCATCCACGGCCCCAGCGCCCGGACCCGGAACCTGTCGGTCAGCGTGCCCGCCCACAGCATGACCCCGGCGCTTGCCATCGTCGACACCGCATAGATCGCACCCCACGCCCCGTGGCTTAGCCCATAGTCCGCGCGGATTTCTCCCGCGAAGATCGAGATGAAAAAAGTCTGACCGAAACTAGAGCATAAGGTCAGGATGGCGCCCGCGGACAGGAACGGCGCGTTCTGACGCAAGAATGAAAGCAATCCCATGCCGCATTGGTTTCAGCCGGTGCGGCAAAAGGGAAGATGCAAACTACTCGACCAGTTCGGTGACCGGAGACAGGATGATCTCTGTCGCGTTGCGAACGGTCAGGATCGTGCCCGGCAACAGCCCCGTTCGACCGCTGCTGTCGCCCGAGAACGCCTGTTCGAAATCCGACACCCGCGAAAACAGATCGATCAGCAGCGGCGAGGTGGCTGCCGTGAAATGCCCGCTGCCCTTGGAAAAGCTGGTGACGTCGATCAGCGTCACATCCAGATCCGACACCGCGTTCGCATCCGCTGTCCCCAGCCTGTTTTCCTGCCCCGTTAGGCGGGCGGACAGGTTCAGGGCCCGGTCGCGTTTCGACACGAAGATCCCGAACGGTTGCGGCAGAGTCTGAAGCCGGCGAGCTTGCGACCGGAACACGTCGACGTCGATGTCAGGAGACATCAGGACAACGCCGGAAATATCCCGTGCCACCGATCCTGGCCGGGCGATGTCGCGCTGGCGCAGGGTCTCCATCACCAGTTGCGAACCCATCGAATGCGCGACGATCACCACGGTCTGCGCGCCAGCCTGCCGAACCTCGGTGATCAGGCGGTCCAGCCCGTCCCGGGCGAACAATGCGCTGTCCCGATCATAGGCATAGCCGAACAGCTTGCCCGCGCTGGGCCACGAATAATGAACCGGCACGGCAGTGATGCCGAAATCGGCGGACAGCTGCGCCAGACGCAGGACACCTTCGTCGAAGGTGTTGTTGAAGCCGTGGACGTAAATGATCGCCTCGCGCGTGCCGCCGGGCACCGCCGCCAGCGCCGCGCCAAGATCGGACCGGAACGCACCGGCGCTGTCATACACGCGGCGGCCCTTGGCAAGGTACTGGGTTTCGGGGTCGATCTCGTCGGTGGCGAAAGGAACATCGCCCAGTTGCCGCTTGGGCGGCACGGTGATGTCGAAGCGCAGATAATAGGGGTCTTCCGAACGCGCGCCCTTGAAGCGGCCAGCGTCCACCGCGCGGGTCGTGGCGACGAAAAGCGACCGCGACGGAAGCTCTGTCACGCCGGGGGCAGAGGTGAACACGATCTGCGCCCGCGGCGCGCAGCCGGCGGCAAGAAGGAAGATGATCAGAACCGCGAACCGCCGCATGGCCGGGACTCCACCAAGGGTCTTGTCCCTCTTACCGCGCGACGGTCCCGTTGCACAGTGCGCGGCCGCACGCGGCCTTATCGGGCCGCGGACCCTTGCCGATCACAGCACGTAGCGGCTCATGTCGACAGACCGGGTCAGTTCGCCAAGGTTCTTATCGACGAAGGCGGCATCCACGGTCACGGTATCGCCGGTGCGGTCGGGCGCGGTGAAGGACAGTTCCTCGAACACGCGTTCCATCACGGTATAGAGACGCCGCGCGCCGATATTCTCGACCGACTGGTTCACGTCCGCCGCGATCTTCGCAAGCGCCGCGATGCCGTCGTCGGTGAAGCTGACTGTCACCTCTTCGGTGCCCATCAGCGCGGTGTACTGGCGGGTCAGCGCATTGTCGGTTTCGGTCAGGATGCGCACGAAGTCTTCTTCGGTCAGCGCCCGCAGTTCCACCCGGATCGGCAGACGGCCCTGAAGTTCCGGCAGCAGGTCAGACGGTTTGGCGATGTGGAAGGCGCCCGACGCGATGAACAGGATATGGTCCGTTTTCACCGGGCCGTGCTTGGTCGACACGGTCGTCCCTTCGATCAACGGCAGCAGGTCGCGCTGCACGCCCTCGCGGCTGACGTCGCCGCCCCGGGCTTCCTGCCGGGCGCAAACCTTGTCGATCTCGTCAAGGAACACGATGCCGTTCTGTTCTACCGCTTCCAGCGCGGCCTGCTTCACGGCCTCGTCGTCCAGGAGCTTGTCGGCCTCTTCGCCGATCAGGATCTCATAGCTTTCGGCCACGGTCAGCTTTTTGCGGACTGTGCGTCCGCCAAAGGCTTTGCCGAAGATGTCGCCGATGTTCATCCCGCCCATGTTCATGCCCGGCTGTCCCGGGATCTCGAACTGGCCCATCGGGTTCGAGGTGTCGGCGATGTCCAGTTCGATCACCGTGTCGTCCAGTTCGCCACGCTTCAGCTTGCCGCGGAACATCTCGCGCGTTTGCTCGCGGGCATTCTCACCGGCGATCGCTTCGATCACGCGATCCTCGGCCTGCTGGTGGGCGGCGGCTTTCACGTCCTCGCGCATGTAGTCGCGGACCTGAACCATCGCGGTGTCCATCAGGTCGCGGATGATCTGTTCCACGTCCCGGCCGACATACCCGACCTCGGTGAACTTGGTCGCCTCGACCTTGATGAACGGCGCGCGGGCCAGCTTCGCCAGCCGGCGGCTGATCTCGGTCTTGCCGACGCCGGTGGGGCCGATCATCAGGATATTCTTCGGATAGACCTCGTCCCGCAGCTCGTCCGACAGCTGCTTGCGCCGCCAGCGGTTGCGCAGCGCCACGGCCACGGCGCGCTTGGCGTCCTTCTGGCCGATGATGAAGCGGTCGAGCTCGCTGACGATCTCGCGGGGGGTCAGGTCGGTCATGCTGTGTCCTTTTTCCGTCTTCGGGCATCTAGGTCATGCCGGGCGGCAATCCAAGGGGCGGCGGTGCCGCGAGGATACGCGCTGGCGGGTCACAGGCGGAAAAACCCTGGTCATATGCCAGTTTGCATGGAACCTGCCCGCGCCCCGGCTGCTTGACCCTTGGACACGCGGGTTCTGCAGGAGACGACGATGGGCGAGCCGACGACGAAACCCCTGGTGCTGATGACCGGGGCCGGGGGCAATATCGGCAAGCGGCTGTGCCGCGCGTTGGAACAAGATTACCGCATCGTCGGCTTCGACCGGAAATACGACGGCGACGAAGTCTGCGAGATCATCGAGGCCGACCTGACCGACGACAGTTCGATGGCGCTTGCGGTGCAGAAGCTGCGCAAGGAACACGGCGACCGCATCGCCTCGGTGATCCACCTTGCGGCCTATTTCGATTTCTCGGGCAAGGACCGCCCGCTGTACGAAGAGGTGAACGTCCAAGGGTCGCGCCGCCTTCTGGAGCACCTTGCGGATTTTCACGTCGAACAGCTGGTCTATTCCGGCACCATGCTGGTCCACCGGGCGGGCACGCCGGGCGAAACCATCACCGAGGACGCGCCGATCGAACCCGGCTGGGCCTATCCGCAATCCAAGGCGCGCGCGGAAACTGCGATCCGCAAGGCCGCCGGTGACGAAACCAAGCTGGCGTTCCTGCATCTTGCCGGCCTGTACGACGAGGAAACCGCCGTCCCGACCCTGTCGCACCAGATCGCGCGGGTCTACGAGCGCGGGCTGAAATCCCGGTTCTACGCGGGCGACCCCAACGCCGGGCAGGCGTTCATCCACATCGAGGACATGACCGACGCCATCAAACGCGCGGTCGACCGGCGCGGCGACCTTGCCCCGGACGAAACGATCCTTGTCGGCGAGCCGCACGCGATGTCCTACAACGCGCTGCAGCACCGGCTGGGCAACCTGATCCACGGCGAGCGCAAGTGGTACACGCTGAACATGCCCAAGCCCTTCGCCAAGACCGCCGCGTGGGTCGAGACGGAAAGCGAACCGCTGGTGCCCGATGCGCTGGATGAGGGCGAAAAGCCCTTTATCAGACCCTTCATGATCGATCTGTCCAGCGATCACTATGCCCTCGACATCGCGAAGGCGCAGACCCTTCTGGGATGGACCCCAAAGCACCGGATCGAGGACAATCTCGAAGGCCTCGTCGCCAAGCTGAAGGCCGATCCGCTGGCGTGGTTCCACGACAACGGCATCACCCCGCCGGTGTGGATGCGATCGGCAGAGGCGCGGGGCTGCGACCCCGAAGACATCCGCAAGACCCACGAAGGCGACTATCGCGCCCGCCACCGTGCCGGGCTGTGGGCGCCGTGGGCGAACATGGGGCTTGGCGTGTGGATACTGTTTTCACCGCCGCTGCTTGGCTACGACTCGCTGGGGATGACGATCAGCGACGTGCTGTCCGGCTTTGCGCTGCTGGCTGCTGCGTTCCTGTCGCTGTCGTGGCGGATGAACATGGCGCGCTGGGCCTGCGCGGTGATCGGCATCTGGATCCTGTTCGCGCCGCTGGTGTTCTGGACCGAAAGCGGCGCGGCCTACCTGAACTCGACGCTCGTGGGGATGCTGGTGACCGCCTTCGCCCTTGCCGTCGGGCCACCGCCCGGCGTGTCACCGATGGCGGCGCAGACCGGGCCGACGATCCCGAAGGGCTGGGATTACTCGCCGTCCGACTGGTTCCAGCGGCTGCCGGTGATCCTGCTGGCGGTCGTCGGCCTGATCGCGTCGCGCTACATGACGGCCTATCAGCTTGGCGCCATCGACGCCGTGTGGGATCCGTTCTTCAGCGGCACCGTCCCGGGCAAGAACGGGACCGAGGACATCATCACCTCTTCCGTGTCCGAAGCGTGGCCGATCCCCGACGCCGGCCTTGGCGCCCTGACCTACGCGCTGGAAATCGTGGTGGGCGTGATCGGCTCGTCCCGGCGCTGGCGCACGATGCCGTGGCTGGTGGCGCTGTTCGGTATCATGATCATCCCGCTGGGCGCGGTGTCGATCTTCTTCATCATCATCCAGCCGATCCTGATCGGCACCTATTGCACGATCTGCCTGATCGCGGCGGCGGCGATGCTGTTCCAGATCCCGTATTCCATCGACGAGGTCATCGCGACCTACCAGTTCCTGAAACGCCGCCACAAGGCGGGCCAGCCGTGGATGAAAGTGTTCTTCACGGGCGACACGGACGAAGGCCCGGACGAAAAGATCGTGGACGATTTCGAACGCGGCCCGGGCGCCATCGTGGCCGAGATGGTCGTCGGCGGCATGACCTATCCGTGGAGCCTCTGGGCCTCGATGGCGCTGGGCGTGGTCCTGATGCTGTCGCCCATCGTGATCACGTGGGACAACGGCATGGCGGGCGTGAACCACGTCGTCGGCGCTCTGGTGCTGACCTTCACGGTCACGGCGTTGGCGATCGCGGCCCGCGCGGTGCGGTTCATGAATGCGCTCTTGGGCGTGGTGCTGATGTTCGCCCCGTTCATGACCGGCGCCAGCCTGTGGCTGATGGGCTTCAGCTTCCTGATGGGCGCGGCACTGATCGCTTTGTCGATCCCCAAGGGCAACGTGGATCAGAACTATGACGACTGGAACCGCCTCATCGTCTGAGCCAGCAAACGAAACAGGGCGGCCCGAACCGGAACCGCCCTGTCTTCTTCTCTTCCGAAATACCTCGGGGGAGTCTCCGAAGGAGACGGGGGCAGCGCCCCCTACTTCCGGATCGTCTCGACCGTCAGGTTGCCGTTGGTGAACACGCAGATGTCCGACGCGATCGCCATCGACTTCCGCGCGACCTCTTCCGCCGACAGGTCGGTTTCCATCAGCGCCCGCCCGGCGGCGAGCGCATAGTTGCCGCCCGACCCGATGGCGGTCACGTCATGTTCGGGTTCCAGCACGTCGCCCGCACCGGTGATGACGTACAGCTCTGCGCCGTCCGACACGATCAGCATCGCTTCCAGCTTTTGCAGGTACTTGTCGGTGCGCCAGTCCTTCGCCAGTTCGACCGCGGCGCGCTGCAATTGGCCGGGCGTCGCTTCCAGCTTGGCCTCCAGCCGTTCCAGCAGCGCGAAGGCGTCTGCCGTCGATCCCGCGAAGCCGGCCACGATATCATACCCGCCGGGCGACAGCCGCCGCACCTTGCGGGCGGTGCCCTTGATCACGGTATTGCCAAGGCTCACCTGCCCGTCGCCCGCGATCACCACCTCGCCGCCCTTCTTGACGCCGATGATGGTCGTGCCGTGCCAGCCCGGAAACTCGTTCTCCGCCATGAAGGCCTCCTTCTTCGTTGGCCCTGATATGGAACCCGTCCGGGGGATGGGCAACCCCGCCAAAGCAAAGGGCGCCCGAAGGCGCCCTCGCGTCTCGTCGGATCAAGCCGATCAGACGGCGTCGTCGATCCAGCCTTTCAGCGCGGCCTTCGGCGCGGCGCCGGTCTTGTTCGACACCACTTGGCCGTCCTTGAACAGGAACAGCGCGGGGATGCCGCGAACGCCCAGCTGGGCGGGCATCGACGGGTTCTCGTCGACGTTCACTTTGGCGATCTTGATCTTGCCGGCATACTCGTCCGACAGCTCTTCAAGCGCCGGGCCGATCTGCTTGCAGGGGCCGCACCACTCGGCCCAGAAATCCACCACGACGGGGACGTCGGAGTTGACGACTTCGGTTTCGAAAGTGTCGTCGGTGACAGCTACGGTGGCCATGAGTATGTCTCCTTGGCATCAATTCGGTCGAACGGGAACGTAAGTAGCGCGCTGCGAAGGGTCAAGATGTTGGCCAGTTTTGCAAGGCAGCCCTCACGATGTCGTGGGGCAATGGCATCAGACTTGGGCCGGTTGTCCAGAGAATTGCCGTTTCCACCACACGATCCGGATAGATCTGCCGCAGGGCAAGGTCATAGGCCGCCATCTGCCGCAACACGCCCAGCGGCACGTCTTCGGGGCGATCCGGGACGATGCGGTTGGTCTTGAAGTCCACCGCCAGCACGCGGTCCGGGCCGACCGACAGCTTGTCGATGGTGCCGTGGATGCGGGTGTCGCCAAGGTCCGGAAGGCTCGCGGACAAGTCGACCTCGGACAACACGTCCGGTTCGAACAGAAACGCCAGCGAGCCGTCTGCAAGGATACGCCCGACGTCGGCAAGGATCATCTCGACCTCGCCCGGCGCGGGTGTCTCGGTGCCCTGTTCCAGCAACTGCCGCCCGATCCTGTCGCGGTCTGCTTCGGGAAACAGCGGCAGGTGTTCCAACAGCAGGTGCGCCATCCGCCCTCGACGCAGCGCTGTTTCAAGATCACCCTCGTCGGGTTCGGCGCCGATGACCTTGGCGCCGCCAAGGTTGCTGGGCGACAGGGTCTTCACCGCAGACGGCACGGGCAGGTGCCGGTCGATCCAGTCGGGCAGGGCGGGCGGCTCTGCAACGTCGGTCCGCGCCTCGACCAGCGCGCCCATGTCCCAGTTTCCATGCGTCGCGCGCAGACCTTCGCCAACCGGCGTGTCCAGTTTCACGGGACCCATGCCTGCCACCGCCTGCCCGATGAGGCCGTGCCAGCAATCGTCCGCATCGCCCGTGTCGCCCGCCGCCGCGACGATCAGCCAAGTCTCGGCGCGGGTGATCGCCACGTACAAAAGCCGCAGCGTCTCGGCCTCTTGCGCGGTCTTCTTGGCATCCAGCGCGTCCTTCATCACCTCGGGCTGCTTGCCGGCGCGCGTCTTCCAGACCGTTTCGCCCCCCTCCAGCGTCACCAACTCGTCGCGCATCGGGGACCGGCGCTTGTTGGTGTCGGGCAGGATCACGATGGGCGCTTCCAGCCCTTTGGATCCATGAACCGTCATCACCCGGATCTGATCGCCCGCCGTGTCCATCTGGCGTTTGACCTCGACATCGTCGGTTTCCAGCCACGTCAGAAAGCCGGTCAGGCTGGGCACTTCCATCCGCTCGTAAGCCAGCGCCTGATTCAGCAGGGAATCGATGCCGTCTTCCGCCTCGGACCCCAGCCGCGCCAGCAGCTTCCGCCGTCCGTCATGCCGGGACAGGATGCGTTCGATCAGGTCGTAGGGCCGCAGGAAATCCGTCTGGTCGCGCAGGTCGTCCAGGATCTCCATGGTCGCGGGCCACTCGGCGCCGCGGTCGCGCAGCGCGTTCCACAGGTAGGCCCGCCCGCGCCCGGCGGCGAGGCGGAACAATTCATCCTCGGACCAGCCGAACAGCGGCGACCGCAGGGCTGCGGCCAGCGACAGGTCGTCTTCCGGCGTGGCAAGAAAGGACAGCACGGCGGCAAGATCCTTCACCGCCAGTTCGCCGCCCAGCTTCAGCCGGTCGGCTCCGGCCACCGGCAACCCTTCCGCCTTGCAGGCACGGATCAGTTCGGAAAACAGCGTGGACCGGCGGCGGACGAGGATCAGGAAATCCCCGGCCCGCACCCGCCGACGCGTTCCGTTCGGCAGCGGAATCGTCTCTGATGCGATGGTTTCACGGATATTTCGCGCGATGGCGTGGGCAAGGACGACGTCGTGATGGTTCTCGGCCAGCGTGTCGACGGGATCGTACCAGTGCGCCGGATCTTGCTTTTCCGCGACCGGCACGGCGGGCCAAAGGTCGACGCGGCCGGGCAGGTCGGCGTGGAACGCGCGGTGCCGCGCGTCCATCTCCATCCGCGCGGCAGGCACTTCGGTGAACAGGGTGTCGACCAGCCGCAGGATCGCGGCGGACGATCGGAACGAGAATTCCAGTTCGCGCCGTTGCAGCGGATGCCCGACACCTTCCAGACGTTCGCGGAAGTGGTCCCGCATCCGGTCGAATTCCTCGGGGTCCGCGCCCTGAAAGGAATAGATCGATTGCTTTTTATCGCCGACGACGAAGATCGTGCGCAGTTTGTCGTCCCGCGCACCCACGCCGGACGTGAACTCTTGCGCCAGCTTCTCGATCACCTGCCACTGCACCGGGCTGGTGTCCTGCGCCTCGTCCACAAGGATGTGGTCCAGCCCGCCGTCCAACCGGTACAGCACCCAGTCGGCGACGACCGGGTCGGACAGAAGGTGACGTGTTTTCAAGATCAGGTCATCGAAGTCCAGCCAGCCATGCGCCAGCTTTCGCGCCTCGTAAGCCGGAAGGAACGCCGCCGAAAAGCGGTGCAGCGCGTCGGCGCGTTCGACCGCCTGCAAAGCGATTAAAAGCGGGCGGGCGTCCTGCACCCGTTCCATCAGCGCGTCGAGGTCGTCGGCCAGCGCGCCCATCGCGGCCTTGCAGTCCTTGGTCGGGAACCTGTCGGTTTTCGCGCCGAACGGCGCTTTCGCCTTCTCGCCATACAGGAACCGTTCGAAACAAGCCTCTAACAAGGCTATGTTCGGCACGTTCCAGTTCAGTACCGCCAGCTTTTCAGCGTCCTTCTGGTCATTCGACTTGGTGCTTTCGCGCAACCGCTGGATGACGCTGGTCATCAGGTCCGCCTCGTTGCCGTCGAACACGTCGTCCAACAGACCCTCTGGCGTCAGGTTGGCGGGGCAGTCGAACAGCCGCATCACCTCGGCGCGGTCCAAGGGATGCGCCAGGCTTTCTTGCCGCCCGACGATAGCCTGCGTCAGACCGTCCAGATCCTCGCCAGAATACAGCGCGGCGACGGCATCGACGGCATCCACCTGCGGACCCGTCGCCATCGCCTCGACCACGTCCTGCCGCAACCGCTGGGCCGAACGGTCGTCCATCTCGACAAAGGAGGGCGACACTCCGGCCTCTAGCGGAAACCGCCGCAGCAATGAGGCGCAGAACGAGTGGATCGTCTGAATGCGCAGCCCGCCCGGCGTTTCGATGGCGCGGGCGAACAGGCGGCGCGCCTCGGCCAGCCGGTCCGGAGACGTGACGTCGGTCGCGCCCATCCGGTGCAGTTCCTGCGCCAGCGCGCCGTCGGGTTTCAGCGCCCAGTCGCCCAACCGCTTGAACAGCCGGTTCTGCATCTCGGACGCGGCGGCCTTGGTGTAGGTCAGACACAGGATGTTCTGCGGCGGCACTTTGTTCAGCAACAGCCGCGCCACCCGGTCGGTCAGCACGCGGGTCTTGCCGGACCCGGCGTTGGCGGACAGCCATGTCGCCATGTCCGGATCGGCGGCACGGTTCTGGCTGAGCGTTGCTTCGTCCAGCGTCATTCGCCCACCTCCTGCCGTGGGGCCTCGTCGCTTTCGTCCCACTCTCCGAACCGGGCAAGGTGGTCATAGGGCATTTCGTTGCGCTGCTTGTCCACCGCACGGCGGGACACATAGCCCCGATCCCGAGAGCGATAGGCCGTGATCAGCCGCACGAAGCCCTCGTAGATCTCGGCGGTCTCGCCCGCGCTCCAGGCCCGGCTTTCCACCTTGGGGGTCGACCCGAGCCCGATATAGCTGATCTCTCCCACCTCGGCGGCGGGCAGGTCGGCGATTGCGCCGCGCTCGGCCATCACGGCGGCAAGGCCAAGCTGCTTGTCGAAATTGTCCTGCACCGCCTTGGTGGGCGGATTGCCGGTCTTGTAGTCGTAGATCGCCAGCCGCCCGTCAGGCAAACGATCGACGCGGTCGATCTTGCCCTTCAGCAGCAGATCCAGATGCGGAAGCTCCAACCCACCCTTGTGTTCCAGCGCGGCGACCTCGCGGGTGGATTGGCGTTCCGCTTCGGTGGACAGGAACCAATCGGCAAAGCGTGCCACCCGCGCGCGCCACATGCGCTGGGCAGCGGGCCAGGGCGCGTGTTCTTCAAGAACCGCGTCGGTCAACTCGAACAGCCGCGCGCGGGCGGCGTCCAGATCGTCCACGGGACCCGAAGCGATGAAGCGGTCCAGCAGTTCGTGCAGGACGGTGCCGCGCAGGGGGGCGTCCGGTTGCTGCCGCAGCGGGTCCAGCCGGCTCAGCCCCAGCACCCGGCGGGCATAGACCGCATAGGGGTCGCGGATCAGCGTCTGGATCTCGGTGATCGACAGCTCTTTCGGGCGGGCGTCGACCGGCGGGCTGGGTGCGGGGCGCCGCGCAGGCGGGTTGGCGGCGATCATCTCGGGCGTGGGGGCGTCCAGCCGTTCGGCCAAAGCCAGCCAATGGTTTCCCCGGCCCCGCATTTCGGCCAGCGCGGCCGCGCTTTCGTCGCTGAGCCCCGCCATCAGGTTGATCAGCCGGTTCAGCCAACGCGACGGCACGGTTTGCGCCTCGGCATCGCGGACGGCGCGTGTGATCACTACCTCGGGCGCGGCGGCGGCCTGCTGGAAATCATGCGCGGCAAGTCCGATGCGGCGTTCTGGCAGCAACAGTCCGGCCTGATGCCGCATGGTGCGGTTCAGCCACGGATCGGGGCGCGCGGCCTCGGGCCAGACGCCTTCGTTCAGGCCGCCCAGCACAACGACATCGGCGCCCTGCACACGGGCTTCCAGCGTGCCCCAGATCATGATGCCGGGATGGGTGCCCGTGGCTTCGCGCACCTCGCCCCGCTGCAAAACGGCCAGGAACAGAGACTGATAATCGCGTGGCGTCAGTCGCCCGCCGTGGCTGGCCTCTTGCCGCAACGCTTCGACCCAGCGCAGGGCTTCGCCCCCGGCTTCCTTCAGCCACAACTCGCCCGACCCTTCGCCCAAGGGTCCGGCGGCAAGCCGTTCCGACAGGGCGATGTGCGCGTCCAGATGGTCGGTCAGTGTGCGGGTGCCGATGTCTTCCAGACCCGCGATGCAGCCCGCCAGCCACGTGGCCCAAGCGATGCGCGACTCGTCGCCCTTCGCCGCCCAGTCCAACAGATCGGCGGCGGTCGGGAAGGGCGGGCCCCAGCGGCGCAGCTTCAGTTCCAGTTCGCGGGTGTGCAACAGGTGCGGGCCACGCTGATCGGACCCCGAGTTCGTCAGCGGATGCTTCAGCAGGGTCAGCAGCGCCTCGGAGGTCAACTTTTCCCCCACCAGCGCCGCGACATGGCGCAGGAAACGGCCCGGCGCGGTCAGCGGCAGCGGTCGTCCGGCGCTGTCGTCGGGGGTGATGCCCCAGCGATCAAGCGCGGCGGTGACCTGTCGCGACAGAACCCGGTCCGGCGTGATCAGGGCCGCGGTCTTGCCCCGTTCGGCCGCGTCCCGCAGCACAAGCGCGATCGCCCCTGCCTCGGCCCGCGACGACTGCGCCTCGATCATCGTGACGTCGGCGGTGGCCTCGGGCATCACACCGGCCAGCCCCTGTCCCTCGTTCATCCACTGGTCGGTGACGGGCGCGGGACGCAGCGCCAGCGACAAAAGCCGGTTGCGCGGCGGGTTCGGGGCGCTGCCCGGCTGCCAGTCGCGCACATCGGAATGATGGCTTTCCATGTCCGCCAGCAGCTTCGAGAACCGGAACTGCGGGTGATCTTCGGACGCCAGCGCATCGTCCAGCATGTCCCAGACCGGCGATGGCAGGTCGAAGTCGAAGCCCGGCAGGATCAGCGCGCCTTGGGGCAGCGCAGCGACCGCGCGCATGAAGGTCGCGGTGGCGCCGCGTGACCCGGTCGACCCGGCGACGATCACGGGATGTGCGGGCGGGGTGTTGGCCCAGCGCCGGACGGTGGCATCGACCACGCGCCTTTGCCGTGCCTCGGCATCCGGCGCGTCGTGATCGTCGCGCAGGAATTCCTCGACCAGCGTGACGAAGGACAGGCTGCGCTGCCAGTGCCCGGACTGGTCCGCGACGTCCAGCGATGCAATGCGGTCGGGCGGAACGCCTTCGCCCTGCATCTCGTCCATCAGCGCGGCAAGGCTGTCGGCAAGGTCGAACAGCGATGCGCGCGGGGCAAGGTCGGGCTGCCGTTCCAGCAGCGCGGCGACAAGCTGGGTCAGTTCCAGTCGGCGTCGCAGCGGCGGCACGGCAGGCGGGATGTCGGCAAAGGCGGCTTCGGTCGCAAGGTCGGTGACCAGACGGATGCGGGGCAGCAGGCGGGCCGGGCCGTTGTCGAACAGCTCTTTCATGCGCCGCTGCATCCGGCGGGTGTTTACGAAGATCTCGGCCCGGGCCAGTGCTTCGGGCGGCTGACCGGCGGTGCGGGCCAGAAGACCTTCGACGACCGCGCGGGGAAAGTCGGCACCGGGCGGCAAGCCAAAGATGCGGGGGCCGGAAGAGGGGTCAAACATGGGCATCGCTCAGCATCGTCTCGGCCAACGAGATCGCTTCGGGATAGCCGACATCGCACCAGCCACCGGCGTGGGCAATGCCGAACAGCGCGTTGTCGTGCAACATCTGCTTCCAGATGGCGTGCATGCTGAAAACAGTCTCTGTACAGGCACGAAACGGGTCTGTCTTCACGATCTGAAGGCCGGAATAGACCAAGCCGGGACCGTAGGTTAGCCGACCTTCACTGTCCGGGATGAAGTCGCCCCGACCCTTGTGGCCCACAGCGGACTCGCGCGGGATCAGCATCATCAGGCCGTCCATACGCTTTGGGTCCCACGCATCCAGAAGCGCGGCGACAGGATTCGGCCCGGTCCAGACGGCATCGGTGTTCAGCGTCAGCACCGCGTCGCCGGACAGCAAGGGAAGCGCCGCCTTCAGCCCACCGCCCGTATCAAGGATCGTCGCTTCGTGGCTTTCGAGCACGTTGGCGGCTGCCAGATGCTCGGCCATGCGGGCCGCGTGATAGTGCGTGTTGGCGACGACCGTGCCAACGCCAGTGTCGCGCACCAGCGCAAGCGCGTGGTCGAACAGCGGCCGCCCCGCGACCCTGACCAAGGGCTTCGGCAGCGTGTCGGTCAGAGGCCGCATCCGGGTGCCGAACCCGGCGGCGAACAGAAGGGCGGCGTCAGGCTGCGGCATCGGGCTTCAGCCGGTCAAGACGGTCCGGTTCCGGCACGACCTGCAACACGGCGGTGCGCAGATCCTCCAACCCGGGCGTGGCAAGGCAGGTCATCAGGTGGCGCCAGACGCGGGGGATGAAGGCGACGTATTGCGGCTTGCCGAAATGCAGCGACAGGCGGCCGAACACGCCAAGAATGCGCAGATGGCGCTGGGCGCCGATGGCGGCATAGGCGGCCCGAAAGCGGTCGGGGTCGTCCCCGGTCAGCGCGACGTAGTGCGCGACGATCTCGTTCTCTAGGGTGGGCGACAGGTCGCGGCGGGCGTCCTGCAGAAGCGAGACCATGTCATACGCGGGATGCGCGGCCACCGCGTCTTGGAAATCAAGCAGGCCGACACGGGCAGTGCCGCCGCGCTCGGGCAGCCAAAGCAAATTCTCGGCGTGGCAGTCGCGCAGGCAGAACACACGGACGTTGCCGATGGTGTGCTGCAAAACAGTCTCGAACACGGTGAAAAGCGCCTGTTGATCCGATTGCGTCACTGTCGACCCAAGCGGGCGGGCATACCAGTCGAACGCAGGCTCGATCAGCCTGGCCATGTGCTGCGCGGTGAATGTTGGCAGATCGTCCGGCACGGGCAGATCGCGAAGGATGGCCAGCATCTCGGCGGCAGCGCGGTAAAGCTCGGTTTCCCGCGTGGGGTCCTGTTCGACCAGCCGCGCGAACAGCGCGTCGCCTAGGTCCTCTAGCAGAAGGAACCCGTCCACCTCGTCCGCCGCGAAGACGTCGGGCGCGGACAATCCGTGCGCCGCCAGAAGACCGGCGATCCGCACGAAGGGGCGCACGTCCTGTCCCTGATCCGCTGGCGCGTCCATCAGAACGGCGGTGCGGTCGCACGCCACCAGCCGTTCGTACCGACGGGCCGAGGCATCGCCGGCCAGCGGCGTGCGTATGGCGTCGCCCCATCCCGCGCGTTCAAGGAACGCGGTGCAGCGGGCCGCCCGGTCAGACATCGGCCATGTCCGGCACGATGGTCTGCCAGCGGGCGTCTGTGCTGGACAGCCGCGCAATCCGCTCGCCCTCGCGCGGGGTCATCTCAAGCGACAGGGTCAACGCGCCGGCGGGTATCATGTCGTCCAGCCGGTCGGGCCATTCGACAAGGCAGATCGCGTCGGTAAAGGCATCTTCCAACCCAAGTTCGGCAACCTCGTCCGGGCCCGTCAGGCGATACAGGTCGCTGTGCCAGATCTCTGTCGCGCCGTCGGAATACACCTGAACCAGCGTGAACGTGGGCGACGGCACGTCCTCGGCCCGCCCTGCCGCGGCAAGCCGCGACTGGATCAGGGACCGCGCGAAATGGGTTTTCCCGGCGCCAAGCCCGCCCTGAAGCAGGATCACGTCGCCGGGACCAAGGCGCGCGGCAAGCGCCGCGGCAAAGGCCGCGGTGCGTGCTTCGGATGGAAAGGTCAGCGTCTGCTCGAAGGCCGTCATGCCGCCACTGTGGCCAAGCCGGACGGCCGCCGCAAGCGCGTCAGCGTCAGTTGCTGCAGCGTTGCGCCGCCTCGTCGACTGCCGCGGTGAACCCGAACAGCGAGAACGTATCCTCGGTCTGCGTGCCACGCGACGACCGCGCGGTCAGCACAGCTTCGGCACCGCCCTTCATCGCCTCGACGATGCGACCGTCCTCGGCCGGGTCTTTCGCCCAAGCCATCTCGCCGCGCGTGAACAGCTCGAAGCTGTCGTCGCCGATCTGAAGCGTGACGGTCGAGCCTTCCGCGAAGGGATAGCCGCCGGTGAAGGACACCTGACCCGCCACGTTCGAGTTCGGGATGTACGACACGAACAGCAGGATGTCGCCGCGCCGCACTGCGACCACGCGACCGTCCCGGGTGTTCACCGTTTCCTTGGGGCTGGATACGCTCCAGCACTGCGCCGGATCCTGAGCTTCGAACACGCTCCAGTCCGTGTGGGCTGCCACACGGTTACGGGATTCCTGTGCATCGACACTCAGCGGCGTCATCAAAATCGCGGCGCACAGCGCGCCGAGACCAAGACATGATTGCATTCGTCTCACAGCCTCCAGCCGTTTCTTGCTGCCTCTCGCTGCCGCCGGCAGTCCGTCTCGCGTGACCTTCGTTGGCGGGCATGCGATAATCAATCAACTGGCAGGACGATAACGGAAAACTGCTGATCAGCGAAAGGGCTGGCAGCGGAAAATCGCGCAGGCTTGAAGGAAAAATGATGAAACACGCAGAAGCCTTGGTCGAAGTCTGGCGCGGCGACTTGCTGGAATCGGTGCATGCCGGGCACGCGGTGGTCTGTGATTCCACCGGCGCGATCGTTGAAGCGTGGGGCGATCCGGACAAGATCATCTATCCCCGGTCCTCGGCCAAGATGATCCAGGGTCTGCCGTTGATGGACAGCGGCGCGGCCGATGCGGCGGGCTTGGGGACCGAACATCTGGCGCTGGCCTGCGCATCGCACGAAGGCGCGCCGGAACATACAGAGCGGGTCGAACGCTGGCTGTCGGACATGGGCATGACCGATGCCGACCTGCGCTGCGGCCCCGAGTTCCCCCGCGACGAGGAAACCGGCCACGCGATGATCCGGGCGCATGGACAGCCCTGCCAGTGGCACAACAACTGTTCCGGTAAGCATTCCGGCTTTCTGACGCTGACCCGCCATCTGCGTGCCGGTCCCGAGTATGTCGAGATCGACCACCCGGTGCAGCAGGCCGCGCTTGAAGCGTTCGAGGATGTCACCGGGATGACGTCGCCCTGCTACGGGATCGACGGCTGCGCGGCGCCGAACTTCGCGACGTCCGTTCACGGGCTGGCCCGCGCGATGGCGCGGTTCGCGGCGGCGGGGCAGGGTGGCGGCGTGCGCGACGCGTCGATGGCGCGGCTGCGGGATGCGATGATCGCCCACCCCAGCCTTGTTGCGGGCGAGGGCCGGGCCTGTACCGAGTTGATGCAGGCGCTGGGCGGACGGGGTGCCTTGAAAACGGGGGCGGAAGGCGTTTTCGTCGGCATTCTGCCGCAGCAGGGCCTGGGGCTTGCGCTGAAGATCGCCGATGGTGCGACGCGGGCAAGCGAGTGTGCGCTTGCCGCGATTCTCGTCCGGCTTGGGGTGCTTGACCCGACCCATCCCGCCGCGATCAAGCGGATAAACCCGCCGATCCCCAACCGTCGCGGCATGACCACCGGAGAGATCCGGCCAGCCGCCGCGCTGGCCTGAGGTCAGTCGGTCACGAAGGCGTCGCGCGCGTATCCCTGA
Organism: Psychromarinibacter halotolerans; assembly: GCF_029168315.1. Taxonomy (NCBI): domain Bacteria; kingdom Pseudomonadati; phylum Pseudomonadota; class Alphaproteobacteria; order Rhodobacterales; family Paracoccaceae; genus Psychromarinibacter; species Psychromarinibacter halotolerans. The sequence continues at coordinate 501,072 of NZ_JARGYD010000002.1, read as the reverse complement.
AGGAACAGCAAAGCGGTCAGATCGCCGTGGTTGATGCGAAGGTCGCACTGCGCCTGAACCGCCGGTTTCGCGTGCAGCGCGACGCCGGTTCCGGCAAGCGACAGCATCCCAAGGTCGTTGGCGCCGTCGCCGACCGCCAGCACATCGGCTTCGGAAATCCCAAGCTGCGCGGCGCGGTCTTTCAGCGACTCGACCTTGGCATCCCGGCCAAGGATCGGTTCCGCCACGGTTCCAGCCAGCACGTCGCCATCGACATGCAGGGTGTTGGCGCGGTGTGCGTCCATCCCCAACGCGTCGGCAACCTGTGCGGCGAAGGCGGTGAACCCGCCCGAGACCAGCATCGCGAAGGCGCCGTTCGCTTTCATCGTCGCCACCAGCGTGCGGCCCCCGGGCATATAGGTGATCCGTTCGGACAGGACCTTGTCGATGATCGAAACCGGCAGGCCCTTCAGCAGGGCGACCCGTTCCTTCAGCGCGCCTTCGAATTCCAGTTCGCCATTCATCGCGCGGGCGGTGATGTCGGCCACCTGCGCGCCCACACCGGCCTCGGCCGCGAGTTCGTCGATGCATTCCTGCTGGATCAGGGTCGAATCCATGTCCGCCAACAGCATCTTCCGGCGCAGGTTCCCCGCGGGTTGGACCAACAGATCGACACCCTGCTGCTGAAAGCTGTCCCAAACGTCCCACCGATTCGCGGGAACCTCGGGCATGTCGAAGCAGGCGGCCTCTGACGACGACAGGACGCGGATCTCTCCGCCGCCCCATGCATTGCGAAGCGCGCTGACGGCGGCGCCGTCCAGCTTGCCGGGCGCGGAAATAAGGGTAACGGTCTGCATGGCGACGCCTCCGGTTCGGGAACGCGCGCCATTAATCACGGGGCGGGGCGACAACCAAGCCCCTTTAGTGAAGGTTGGCCTCCAGAAGCACCCGGCGGATGAACTGCGTTTTCTCGGCGGCGTAAGAGTTGCTGCGCCGGGCCAGCCCGTGTTTCAGGGCAGCGTAAGCGTCGGCCAGACGTTGGTCGCGGCGCAGGACGTCACGGAACGCGACCTGATCATGCATTTCAGGGTCGTCGGGCCGATACAAAAGAAGCGTGTGGGTGCACACGTCGCCGTCGCGCGTGCGGGCAAACCGCCGCCCCGAGGCGTACCCGTAATCAACATAGCCCAACGAAACGACCGCCTGCGCGGCAACCTCTTGGTCGCACTCGGGCACGGATACGGCGATGTCGATGACAGGACGTGCCATCAGGCCCGGCACCGCGGTGCTTCCGATATGTTCGATCTCGAGCCGATGTGCGGCGAACGTGTCGCGCAGCATGTCGTGTTCGGTGCGGAACAGCGCGGGCCAGTCATCGCTGTAGGGCACGTGACGCACTGAGGACCGGTTAAGGCCAATCGTCTTGTTCTGTGGCTCGATCACGTTCAATCCACCATGCGCGTTGCGCATTCTTCCCGCGCCCATTGCGCGGTGTCGGCACGTTTACCTAACGCAAGTTTCGCAATTGTGAAACACATGCGGGCTTGTCGGCACGTGGTCGCCGATGTAAGTGCGGCGGTGGGACACCCCTCCCCAACGAGGGGCGTATATCTGGAAGGATATCCATTGATGGATACGAAACACCCGGCAACGCGGCCGGCCAACCCGCGTTTTTCTTCTGGCCCCTGTGCCAAGATCCCCCACTTTGAATTGAATATGCTGACGGACGCCGCGCTGGGCCGTTCGCATCGCGCCAAGGTCGGCAAGGAAAAGCTGAAGGCCGCGATCGAGACCACGCGCGAGATCCTCGGCATTCCCGCTGACTACAAGATCGGCATCGTCCCCGCGTCCGACACCGGCGCCGTCGAGATGGCGATGTGGTCCATGCTGGGCGCTCGCAAGGCGACGATGGTCGCATGGGAAAGCTTCGGCGCCGGCTGGGTGACCGACGTGGTCAAGCAGCTGAAGATCGACGCCGAGGTGAAGACCGCCGACTACGGCCAGATCGTCGACTTCGCCGAGATCGACTTTGACACCGACGTCGTCTTTACCTGGAACGGCACCACCTCGGGCGTGCGCGTTCCGAACGGCGACGCGATCCCCGCCGACCGCGAGGGTCTGACGATCTGCGACGCCACCAGCGCCGCCTTCGCGCAGGACCTGCCGTGGGATAAGCTGGATGTGACCACCTTCTCTTGGCAGAAGGTCATGGGTGGCGAAGCCGCGCACGGGATGCTGATCCTGTCGCCGCGTGCTGTCGAGCGTCTGGAAACCTACACCCCCGCTTGGCCGCTTCCGAAAATCTTCCGCCTGACCAAGGGCGGCAAGCTGATCGACGGCATCTTCGTCGGCGAAACGATCAACACCCCCTCTATGCTGGCGGTCGAGGATTACCTTGTCGCGTTGGAGTGGGCGAAGAAGATCGGCGGCCTGCCCAAGCTGATGGAACGTGCGGACACCAACGCCAAGGTTCTTTGGGACTTCTGCGACCGTCACGACTGGCTGGCCAACCTGGCCGAGGATCCGGCGACCCGTTCGAACACCAGCGTTTGTCTGAAGTTCACCGACGACCGCATCAAGGACGGCGCGGTCTTCGCCAAGGCGGTCGCCAAGAAGTTGGAAGACTACAACGCGGCCTATGACATTGGCGCCTATCGCGACGCCCCCGCCGGTCTTCGGATCTGGTGCGGCGCCACGATCGAGTCGGCGGATATCGAGAAGCTGACGCTGTGGCTGAAGTGGGCCTTCGAAGCCTGCATCGAAGCTCAGGACTGATCTGCGGGATGGGGTGAAATCCCATCCTACGTGTCCGGCTTCGGGCCGGGACCGCGCTTTGACTTCCAAGATTAAAACAGCCCCGGGTTCGATCCGGGGCGCGTTACCTCATCTCATCAAAGGACCACTTGAAATGGCTCCCAAGGTACTCGTCTCCGACAAGCTTTCGGAAACCGCCGTTCAGATCTTCCGCGATCGCGGCATCGACGTCGACTTCATGCCGGACCTCGGCAAGGACAAGGACAAGCTGGCAGAAGTCATCGGCCAGTATGACGGTCTTGCCATCCGGTCGGCCACCAAGGTCACCGAAAAGCTGCTGGAACACGCCGACAACCTGAAGGTCGTGGGCCGCGCCGGCATCGGCACCGACAACGTCGACAAGGACGCCGCGTCCCGCAAGGGCGTGATCGTCATGAACACGCCGTTTGGCAACATGATCACCACCGCCGAGCATGCCATCGCGATGATGTTCGCGGTTGCGCGGCAGATCCCCGAGGCCAGCGCCTCGACCCACGCCGGCAAGTGGGAGAAGTCGAAATTCATGGGCGTCGAGCTGACCGGCAAGACGCTGGGCGTCATCGGCGCCGGCAACATCGGCGGCATCGTCTGCGACCGCGCCCGTGGCCTGAAGATGAAGGTCATCGCCTACGATCCCTTCCTCGGCCAGGAGAAGGCCGACAAGATGGGCGTCGAGAAGGTCGAGCTGGAAGAGCTGCTGAAGCGGTCCGACTTCATCACGCTGCACGTTCCGCTGACCGACCAGACCCGCAAGATCCTGTCGAAGGAAAACCTTGAGAAGACCAAGAAAGGCGTGCGCATCATCAACTGTGCCCGTGGCGGACTGGTCGACGAGGAAGCCCTTGCCGAGCTGCTGAAATCCGGCCACGTCGCCGGCGCGGCCTTCGACGTCTTCGCGGAAGAGCCCGCGACCGAGAACGTGCTGTTCAACCTGCCCAACGTGGTCTGCACCCCGCACCTCGGCGCGTCGACCACCGAAGCGCAAGAGAATGTGGCGCTGCAGGTGGCCGAGCAGATGTCGAACTATCTGCTGACCGGCGCCGTGGAGAACGCGCTGAACATGCCGTCGGTGACCGCCGAGGAAGCCAAGGTCATGGGCCCGTGGATCAAGCTGGCCAGCCATCTTGGCGGGTTCGCCGGGCAACTGACCGACGAACCGATCGAGGCGATCAACATCCTGTTCGACGGCAACGCCGCTGAACTGAACGTCGCCGCGCTGACCACCGCCGTTCTGGCGGGGATCATGAAGCAGACGAACCCGGATGCGAACATGGTATCGGCCCCGGTCGTGGCCAAGGAACGCGGCATCGACATCGCCACCACGACGCAAACCAAGTCGGGCATCTTCGACGGCTACATGAAGCTGACGGTGGTGACGCCGACGCGGGAACGCTCGATCGCGGGCACCGTGTTCAGCGACGGCAAGCCGCGTTTCATCCAGATCAAGGGCATCAACATCGACGCCGAGGTGGGCGAGCACATGCTGTACACCACCAACAAGGACGTTCCGGGCATCATCGGGACGCTGGGTGGCACGCTGGGGTCCAACGGGGTGAACATCGCGAACTTTACCCTTGGCCGGTCGCATCAGGGCAAGGACGCCATCGCGCTTCTGTACCTTGACGATCAGCCGCCCGCCGATGTGCTGCAAAAGCTGAAGGACACCGGCCTGTTCCTGCAGGTCCGTCCGCTTCAGTTCGACGTGGCCTGATGCGGTTCTACGCCATCGGTGACATTCACGGGCAGCGCGAGAAACTTCGCGCTGCCCATTCCCTTGTCCGGGCCGACCGTGTGTCCACCGGCGACACCGATGCGCCGCTGATCCACCTTGGCGACCACACCGATCGCGGGCCGGATTCGCGCGGGGTGATCGACGACCTGATTGCCGGTATGGCGGCGGGGCAGCCGTGGCAGTCGATCCGTGGCAACCACGACCAGATGTTTCTGGATTTCCTGTCCGTCCCCGACGCCGACGATCCGCGTTTCGGCCGGGCAGACTGGTGGCTGCAGCCAAACCTTGGCGGCCCGCAGACCCTTGCGTCCTATGGCGTCGATGTCCCCGAGGATTACGATTTCTTCGATGTGCAGGCCCGTGCCCGCGTCGCGGTGCCCGAGGCACATGTAAGCTTTCTTGATCGGCTTCCGCTGTATGCAGAGATGGATCACTTTCTGTGTGTCCACGCAGGCATCCGCCCCGGCATCCCGCTGGAGAAGCAAGAAAAGGAAGACCTGATCTGGATTCGCGACGATTTCCTGTGGGACGAACGCGACCACCCGAAACCCGTCGTCCACGGCCACACCGCCGTGCAAGAGCCCGAAAACCACCGCAACCGCGTCAATCTGGATACCGGTGCGGGCTATGGCCGCAAGTTGACGGCGGCGGTGTTCGAGGGCAGCGACGTCTGTATCCTGACCGAGGATGGCAGGGTTCCGCTGCCCCCGCTGTGACGCGGGACGGCGTTCCCCCTTGCAGACTCGGGCCTCCTTGCGTATATGCCCATCAACAGCGGCGTTTCGGCCTCCACCCCCGAAGCTCCACCGGACAAGTGTGAACGGGCCGCGCGCCCGTTTTTTCGTATCTGGACCCCGAATGTCTGACCTAGTTGCAAAAGCCCCTATCGACCGCCGCCTGGCCGAGATCCTGACCCCGATCATCGAGGGGATGGGGTTCGAACTGGTGCGCGTGCGCCTGATGGGCGGCCAGACCAAGACCGTGCAGGTCATGGCCCAGCGGCCCGACGGCGCCATCGACGTGGATGAATGCGCCGACATCTCGAACGCGATCAGCGCGGTTCTGGATGTCGAGGACCCGATCGACGACAACTATACGCTGGAAGTGTCCAGCCCCGGCATCGACCGGCCGCTGACCCGGCTTAAGGATTTCGATCAGTGGGAAGGGTACGAGGCCCGGATCGAGACCACCGAACTGATCGACGGCCGCCGCCGCTTCAAGGGCAACCTTGCGGGCACCGAAGGCGACGAGGTTCTGATCACCATCGAACAACACGGTGAAGACGTCACCATCGGGCTGAAATTCGACTGGCTGAGCGATGCGAAGCTGGTTCTGACAGACGACCTGATCCGCGAGATGCTGAAGCAGCGCAAAGAAGCCGGCATCGTGGACGAAAGCAAATTCGACGAGATCGAGACCGATAGCGGGTCCGAAGAGGAGTAAGAAGACATGGCCATTACTTCCGCCAACCAGCTTGAGCTGCTGCAGACCGCAGAGGCCGTCGCGCGCGAGAAGATGATCGACCCCGGCCTTGTGGTCGAGGCGATGGAAGAGTCTCTCGCCCGTGCCGCCAAGTCGCGCTACGGCTCGGAGATGGACATCCGCGTGTCGATTGACCGGAAGACCGGCAAGGCGACCTTCACCCGCGTCCGTACCGTCGTCGAAGACGAGGAACTGGAAAACTACCAGGCCGAGCTGACCGTCGAACAGGCGAAGCAGTACATGGAAAACCCGCAGGTCGGCGACATGCTGACCGACGAGGTTCCGCCGGTGGAAATGGGCCGGATCGCCGCGCAGTCGGCCAAGCAGGTCATCCTGCAGAAGGTCCGCGAAGCCGAGCGTGACCGCCAGTACGACGAGTTCAAGGACCGCGCCGGCACCATCATCAACGGCATCGTCAAGCGCGAGGAATACGGCAACGTCATCGTCGACGTGGGCCGGGGCGAAGCCATCCTGCGCCGGAACGAGAAGATCGGTCGCGAAAGCTATCGCCCGAACGACCGCATCCGCTGCTACATCAAGGATGTCCGCCGCGAACCGCGCGGGCCGCAGATCTTCCTGTCGCGCACCGCGCCGGAATTCATGGCCGAGCTGTTCAAGATGGAAGTGCCCGAGATCTACGACGGCATCATCGAGATCAAGGCCGTGGCCCGTGACCCGGGGTCGCGCGCGAAGATCGCCGTGATCAGCTATGACAACTCGATCGACCCCGTCGGCGCCTGTGTCGGTATGCGCGGCTCGCGCGTGCAGGCCGTGGTGAACGAACTGCAGGGCGAGAAGATCGACATCATCCCGTGGAACGAAGACCAGCCGACCTTCCTGGTGAACGCGCTGCAACCCGCCGAGGTGACCAAGGTCGTCCTGGACGAGGAAGCCGAGCGCATCGAGGTCGTCGTGCCCGAGGAACAGCTGTCGCTGGCCATTGGCCGTCGCGGCCAGAACGTGCGTCTTGCGTCGCAGCTGACCAACCTTGATATCGACATCATGACCGAGGCCGAGGAATCCGCCCGTCGTCAGGCCGAGTTCGAGGAACGGACCAAGCTGTTCGTCGATACGCTGGATCTGGACGAGTTCTTCGCCCAGCTGCTGGTTTCGGAAGGCTTCACCAACCTCGAAGAGGTCGCCTATGTCGAGCTGGACGAACTGACCGTCATCGACGGCGTCGACGACGACACGGCGAACGAGCTTCAGGCCCGCGCCCGCGACTTCATCGACGAACAGAACCGCAAGGCGCTGGAACACGCCCGCGAACTGGGCGTCGAGGACAGCCTTGTGAACTTCGAGGGCCTGACCCCGCAGATGGTCGAGGCGCTGGCGTTGGACGACGTCAAGACGCTGGAAGATTTCGCGACCTGCGCCGACTGGGAACTGGCCGGTGGCTGGACCACCGAGAACGGCGAGCGCAAGAAAGACGACGGGATTCTCGAAAAATTCGAGGTTTCGCTTGAAGAAGCGCAGGACATGGTGATGACCGCGCGTATTCAACTGGGCTGGGTCGACCCCGCCGAACTGGAAGCCGACGAGGAAGAGCTGGACGTCGATGCCGAGGAAGACGGCGAGACCGAAGGCGAAGAAACCGCACAGGAGGCCGGGGCCTGATCTCAGGCCTCGGGTGGCGCGGATGGCTCGCGGTGGCCAACCGAAAGACCGGGATGCAGGGCCCGAACGGCGCTGCATCGTAACCGGAGAGGGTCAGCCCAAATATGGGCTGATCCGTTTTGTCGTGGGACCCGACGGACAAATTGTCCCCGATGTCCTTGAAAAACTGCCCGGAAGAGGTATCTGGGTAAAGTCTGACAGGTCCGCCCTGGATCAAGCCGTGAAGAAACGGCTGTTTGCCCGGGCCGCCAGACAGGCAGTTACCGTTCCGGATTCGCTGGCCGACGAGGTCGAACGCCAGATCACCCAGCGGGTGATCGACCTGATCGCGATGGCGCGCAAAGCCGGTCGGGCCGTAGCGGGCTATGAGAAGGTCAAAAGCTGGCTCGACACCGGAGAGGCCCACGTGCTGATCCAGGCGACCGACGGATCGGAACGCGGCAAGAGCAAGTTGAAGGCGCCGGATGGCGAAGACTCCTTTGTGGGCGAGCTTTCGGCGCAGGAATTGGGTTTGGCATTCGGGCGCGAACATGTGATACATGGCGCGCTTGCGACTGGCGGACTCACGAGACGTGTAGTAGAGGAAGCCGCGCGGCTCTCTGGCCTGCGCAGGACGAACGGGGGTAACGATGCCTCCGGAAAGGATTTGAAGACGCGATGAGCGATACTGACGGCAAGAAACCTCTTGGTCTGCGTAGTGGCCCTCGTTCCGGCAACGTGAAGCAGAGCTTCAGCCACGGACGGACCAAGAACGTGGTGGTGGAAACGAAACGCAAGCGCGTTGTCGTGCCGAAGCCCGGTGCCGCAGGCAAATCGTCGGGTGGCGGCAAGGACGGGGGCGATCCCTCGCGCCGTCCCGCCGGTATTTCGGATGCGGAACTTGAACGCCGCATGAAGGCGCTTGCCGCCGCGAAGGCCCGCGAGGCCGACGAGGCGAAGCAGCGTGAAGAAGACGAGCGGCAGCGCGCTGAAGAGCGCGAGCGCCGCCGTGCCGAAATCGAGGCCAAAGAGCGCGAAGAGCGCGAGCGCGAGGAAGCCGCCAAGCGCAAGGCCGAGGAAGACGAACGCCGCCAGCGTGAAGCTGAGGAAGCCAAGGCGAAAGCCGCGGCTGACCGTGCGAAGCCTGCCAAGACCGAAAAGGCCGCTGCGCCCGCCCCCGATCCCGCGGGCGAGGAAGCGCGTGCCGCGAAGGGCCCCAGCGGCCCCCGCAAACCCGACCGCGAGCGGACTGAAAACCGCGATCGCCCGGCGAAGCGTGGCCGCGACGACGGCAACCGCCGGTCCGGCAAGCTGACCCTGAATCAGGCGCTGTCCGGTGGCGAAGGCGGCCGGCAGAAATCGCTCGCCGCGATGAAGCGCAAGCAAGAGCGTGCGCGTCAAAAGGCGATGGGCGGTGGCGACAGCCGCGAAAAGGTTGTGCGTGACGTGCAGGTTCCCGAGACCATCGTGGTGTCGGAGCTGGCCAACCGTATGGCCGAACGCGTCGCCGACGTGGTGAAGGCCCTGATGCAGAACGGCATGATGGTCACCCAGAACCAGTCGATCGACGCCGACACGGCGGAATTGATCGTCGAGGAATTCGGCCACAAGGTCGTCCGCGTGTCGGATGCCGACGTGGAACAGGTGATCGACACCGTCGAGGACAAGGCCGAAGACCTCAAGCCGCGCCCGCCGGTTATCACGATCATGGGCCACGTCGACCACGGCAAAACCTCGCTGCTGGACGCGATCCGCGAAACCAACGTGACCGGTGGCGAAGCCGGCGGCATCACGCAGCACATCGGCGCCTATCAGGTGAAGACGAAGGCCGGCACCGTGCTGACCTTCCTCGACACGCCGGGCCACGCTGCCTTTACCTCGATGCGGGCCCGCGGTGCGGACGTCACGGACATCGTGGTTCTGGTCGTGGCGGCCGATGACGCGGTCATGCCGCAGACGATCGAGGCCATCAACCACGCGAAAGCGGCTGGTGTTCCGATGATCGTCGCGATCAACAAGACCGACCTGCCCGCCGCGAACCCGACCAAGGTTCGGACCGATCTGCTTCAGCACGAAGTGGTGGTCGAACAGATGTCGGGTGACGTGCAGGACGTCGAAGTGTCCGCGCACACCGGCAAGGGTCTGGACGAACTGCTGGAAGCCATCGCGCTTCAGGCCGAGATCCTTGAGATCAACGCCAACCCCGACCGCGCCGCCCAAGGTGCCGTGATCGAGGCGCAGCTTGACGTGGGCCGTGGTCCTGTCGCCACCGTTCTGGTTCAGAACGGCACGCTGAAGCAGGGCGACATCTTCGTCGTAGGCGAACAGTGGGGCAAGGTGCGCGCGCTGATCAACGACAAGGGCGAACGCGTCAAGGAAGCCGGTCCGTCGGTTCCGGTCGAGGTACTTGGCCTTAACGGCACGCCCGAGGCGGGCGACGTTCTGAACGTCGTCGAGACCGAGGCGCAGGCCCGCGAGATCGCCGAATACCGCGAGGACGCCGCGAAGGAAAAACGCGCTGCTGCCGGTGCCGCGACCACGCTCGATCAGCTTCTGGCGAAAGCCAAGGAAGATCAGAACGTGGCCGAGCTTCCGATCCTGGTGAAGGCCGACGTGCAGGGCTCTGCCGAGGCCATCGTTCAGGCGATGGAGAAGATCGGCAACGACGAGGTCCGGGTCCGGGTTCTGCACTATGGTGTGGGCGCGATCACGGAAACCGACGTGGGTCTTGCCGAAGCATCCGGCTCGCCGGTTATCGGCTTCAACGTCCGTGCGAACGCACCGGCGCGGAACGCCGCGAACCAGAAGGGCGTCGAGATCCGGTACTACAGCGTGATCTACGACCTTGTGGACGACGTGAAGAAAGCGGCCTCTGGCCTGCTGGGCGCCGAGATCCGCGAGAACTTCATCGGCTACGCGCAGATCAAAGAGGTCTTCAAGGTCTCGAAGGTCGGCAACGTCGCTGGCTGTCTGGTCACCGAAGGTGTGGCGCGCCGCTCTGCCGGTGTCCGCCTGCTGCGCGACGACGTGGTGATCCACGAAGGCACGCTGAAAACGCTGAAGCGCTTCAAGGACGAAGTCGCCGAGGTTCAGTCGGGTCAGGAATGCGGCATGGCGTTCGAGAACTACGAAGACATTCGCCCGGGCGATGTCATCGAGATCTTCGAGCGCGAGGAAGTCGAACGCTCGCTGGCGTAAGACAACCGCGTCTGGAATTACAAAACGGGCCGAGGGAAACCTCGGCCCGTTTTGCGTTTGCGGAGTTGCCGGCAAAGAAAAAGGGGCGGATGAACCGCCCCTTGTGACTGTGTGACCGTGGTTGCTGGGATCAGACCAGCTTCAGTTGCTTCTTCTTCGTCGACGACTGCTGTTGCGACTTCCATTCGCGGAAGGCGTCCCAGTGCTCGATCAGCATGGTCAGCGTTTCGCCGCGCGACAGGCCGCCACGACGGCCTTTGGCGATGTTGCGCAGCGACAGGATCGGATTGTCCTTGTCGAGGTTCGCGCCGTACTCGATCCCGTCAAGGAACTCTTCGCCCATCGCGGCATGTTCGCGCATCACCCGATAGATGAAGTAGGTCATCACGCCGGACGATCCGATCTCGGTCATGCCGCGACGGCGCGAGCGGGCGAACCCTTTCGAGATATCGGGGTGCCGTTCCAGCGTCGCGAGGATCTCGGTCGCCGAGGGGCTGTTGCCGCTGCCGGTCAGGGGCAAGTTGTTGTCCTCTTTCCACTGCAGCTTGGCGGCGGCGGCCAGAACCCGATCGTCGACGCGGTTGCCGGCCCGGCGCACGGTGCGCTTGGCGTGGGTGTCGAAGGTCGCGAATGCCTCTTCCGGGATGCCGGTGGCAATCGGAACCTCGATCGGCGCGTCCGCCGCGATGATGGCATGCAGACGGTGCTGGCCGTTCAGCAGGCGCGGCGTGTCGTCGTTGGCGGCAGCCATCGGATCGCCGGTAAAGCAGATCGGCTGCGCGTTCAGCATCCAGTTGCCGTTGAGGATGTCACGCTTGATCACGTCGATATGGTTCTTCTGGACCTTCCGGTTGCCAGAGTTGAACTGCATCCATTCGCGCGCCAGTTCGGGCGTCACAGTCATCATGCGCACCCGCTCGCGGCCTTCGTCGGCTTGGGCGCCTTTCAGGATCTCTTCATCGGTCTGGCCGCCGAACGCGTCGGTGGCCTGCGACGTATCGAACCGGCCTTCGCGCAGGCCGGGGTACCCGTCGACCAGCGGCAGGCCAAGGTTGGCGGGCGCCTGTTCACGTAGCGCGGCACGCGACACGGGCTGGCCATTCTCGTCCAGCGGGGTCGTGCCGTAATCTTCCTTCCACGCGTAGTGCTGCGTGATCTTGCGGCCGCTGACGTGATCGTTGAACGCAAGGATCGACAGCGCCAGCGCGTTGTCGACGGGCAGGGGCAGGCCGTTCTGTTCCAGCACGCTGACCTGCATGCAGAACATGCCAGCGGGCGTATCCAGCCCGGACGTACGGTCAGGGCCGATCTCGCGCAGGAAGGTCAGCAATTCGGCGCGCAGCCCGGCGCGGATGGCCATGTAGGCCAGCACGGGGCGTGCGGTGGAATGCAGGCGGCTGCCGCGGGTGGTTTCGGCGATGTCGCAGGCGTCTTCCAGCTCGGGGTTGGCGGACAGCACGCGGTCATAACGCGACCAGCTGATCGGCAGGTTCTCGCGGCCAAGGCTGCCGTTCTCGATCCGGATCAGCTTGGACATGGTGCGGACCACCTTGCCCGCGTTGCGGACGCCGCGGCTTTCCAGCACGCCTTGGTACGACCGGCGGCGATGCTGGTCGATGGTGTGCAGCGTGTCGGCCCGGACGTTCCGGGCGACGATGGTCTGGAACGGGACCCCGGCCTTGATGCAGGCGTTCAGACGCTGGATGCCGTCGATGACGCGACCGGCCTCGTCCAGGATGATCGGCTGGCCGTTCAGGATCCACGCGCCGTTTGTCATCGCCTGCGCGTAGGTCGAGATGGCCTTTTTGTCTTCGGCGGGGTTCACAGCCGATTCAAGCAGGCGCGAGGCGCGCTCGGGCGTGATCTCTTCGACGTCGAAGGTCAGGCGTGCGGCTTCTTTCGTCGTCGGGGCGGCGGCGCGGTGGTCGGCGCCTGCGGTGCCTTTTACCATTTTCATGCCGTCGCCCTTTCGATCTTGCCAGCCGCGTGCGGCTGCGTGGAATGAAGCCCTTCGGGCGCGCCGGGCCGGACCGTAGCGGTCTGGTGCGACGGGCGCCGCTTTGGGATGTGGGTATTCCGGATCATCGCGTTCAGTACCATTGAAAACTCATACCAAGATATTCGCATATGATGCAGCAACGTGCCGCCTACATTCAATGTGTATTTCGCAAATCGCTTTGTCGCAAGCCCGATTTTCGCCTTAATTGAGATTTTCGCGAACCTCCGCCCAGGTCACATGGGCCACCTGTTGAATAAGGAACGACCTTAAACATGAGAATTCCTTGCACGAATTAACGAGTCGGCGGTTTTTCGCCAATCCAGATACAACCCGGGGTTTCAGGACGGATCATCCTGAACGGGAAACGACATAAATTCAGATCCGCCCGCAAATCATTCGATCAATTGGTCTGTGGGACCACATTCGAGACACAATCAGATGCAGTATCTGATTTTATCCACGAAACTGTGATCAATGCGCCAAGCAGGGGATAAAATTCGAAGACCGCCTTCCGATACTCGTTTCCGGATTAAGCATGCCATGCGAGTATCGAGGGTGGAGACACACTTTAAAAGCGAATCCGGGCAAAGCCACGCGAAGCTGATACCGGGTTCCTCAAAGACCGAGATGACAGTGAAATATACACAGACGGAAGAACTCCGCACCGCACGCATTTTTGCGATTAACTGGGGGCAAGCACCTTCGATCGCAAAACTTCAGCCCGAGGATCTCGGTGCTGCTCGGCTTATGAAGGTGGGAATTCACATTCGGGAATTCTGCCAGCCGTTGTCCAATTTCCTGAACCGCGGGCTTCCGGTCGGGCAGGTCCCGCTTCCGGCGATCGACCTGACTTTCCTTGCCCTTGATGCGCTGGCCGAAGCGGACGCGCGGCGCGACGGCCCCGGGTGGAAGCCCGTTTCCGGCCGCGTCACCGTCGCCGAGGGCACCGGGGCGCTGTACCGCCGGGGCGTTTGGCTGGAAAGCGGCGATGGCCGGATTCTTGACTTGAACCGCGCTGACGCCGCGGATGGCGTTCGCGTCGCCAAGGCGCAACGCAGCCTGATTTCGGAATACCGGGCGGAATCCACGCTGTCGGTCCGCAAGACCAGCGTGCTTCTGGACATCTGGCGGGGCACGGCGCCGGGCTATGCGGACTTCGCAAGCCAGGACGACATGCAGCGCGCCTATGCGAGAATGAAACGTAACGTCGCTGATATCATGGTGCTCGGGTCGGTACGGGCCGCCAGCTAACGCAGGCTTTACCCGAACCAAACCCTTTGATCGCCAGAGTCGATGTGCACGAACCGCCCGCGATAGTGTCCGGTACCGCCGATCTGTAGCCACTGCGCATACTCGGCCACATTCGCAACGTCGCCGCCTTTCACCACGAAGTCGATCGCGCGCGCCCGCGTGTGGAACGAGTTGACCGCCGCACCGTACCCTTCGGCGCGCAGCAGATCGTTCGTTTTCCGGCTGCGATAGCCAGAGTTCACCTGAATCTCTCCGCTCAGCCCGTCCCGCCGGGCCGCCGTACGCATGGCGGCAAGCGCCCAGTATAGCCGCACGTCCATCTGCACGACCTGCTTCTGACGCCAGTCCCGCAGCAGATAGTTTATGATTTGCAGGCCCTTCAGGTCATACCCGGCGGTGCCGAAGAACAGGACGCGTTGGCGTTCGTCGGTATTGGGATTGTAGAGATCCAGATAGGGCTCGATGAACGGCACCAGCTTGTCCAGCCGACTGTCGGTGCGCACGGGCGGCGGAATATCCAGCCCGGCGGCGAAGGCCGGGATGCCGGGCAAAAGCCCGCAGGCCGCGGTTGCGGCAACCTTTCCGATGAAGCTACGCCGTGTGACATTCATTTTTCGCATCCTTGTGCGCGCGAAAGCCCTCGCTTACTCGATCTTCACGATATCGCCGCTGCGGGCCATCGTACCGCCGGCAAGGTTCAGGAACTGCTGGCCGCCGACGTAAGAGACCGAGTCGACGGTGTCGCGGACAAAGGTGTTGTACCCGCCCGTGGCATCCTCGGCGGTCAGCGACACGCGATAGGTCCCGGCGGGGGCGGGCTGTCCATAGGCATCCAGCCCATCCCAGACCACCTCGTTGATGACCCCGGTCGTGGTCGGCAGCTGTTCGATGGTGCGGACCACGTTGCCGCTGGCATCGGTGATCACCGCACCAACGGTGCTGGCCGTACCTTCCAGTTCGTAGCCGAAGGCAACTGGCATCCCGACCGCGTGCAGGTTGATCGTATCCGCCGGAACCGAGACCGTGCGGCCGATCAGCGAGGCCTCGGACATCGAGGCGGTCAACGCAAGGCTCGACCGCAGCTGTTCAAGCTGGGCGTTCATGTTCACCGACTGCTCGACCTGCGTCAGCGTTGCGATCTGCGACACGAACTGCGTGGCGTCCATCGGTTCCAACGGGTCCTGGTTCTGGATCTGGGCGACCAGCAGGCCAAGGAAGGTTTCGTAATCCTGTCCAAGCTGGGACAGCGAGGTTTCCGACGTCGCGGTGACGTTCGCGGCAGTGACGGAGCTGATGCTCATTTGGGTGTCCTCATGTCAGGATGTCGAGCCCGCCGGACACCTGTTTCGGCGCGGCGGGGGTGTCGGGTTCGGCAAGGTCGTCGCCGGTGTCTTCGGCAAGGTGTTCGGTCGGACCGTCCGCAGTATCGCCGGGTGTGTCCTGACCGTTCTGGCCGGCACCGGGCTGGAACAGGTCCATCGAAAGCGATCCCTGCGCGCCGGTGCCCTGAAACAGGTGGGACAGCGCGCCGCGTTCGTTCCGCATCGCGTCCAGCACCAGCGGGTTCTGCACCCGCATGTCCACGTCCAACCGACCGTCCTTCGTGCGCTCGACCGAGATCTCGACGATCCCCATGCCGTGCGGCTTCAGGCGGATCGTCGTGGTGCCCGGTTCGGTGGGCAGTTGCGCAACCTGGTCGACGACCTTCTGCACGATCGGCGATTTCGGCTGCGGCGCGGGCTGCGATTGCTCGGCGGCGGGCTGCGGCAGCGCCTGCGCCACGGCGGCGCGAAGCTGCGCGGCGGACATGGGCTGCGTCTGATCGGCGGCCTGCGATGTCGTCTGAAGCTGCGCCGTTGGCGTGCTGATGCGCGGGGCAGGGGTTTCCGCGGTTTCGCCGCCATCCCGGCCCGCGTTGGTGACGAGATCGGCGAAGGTCGTTTCCGCCCGTGCCGCCGAGGCTTTGCTTTGCGCGGGCTCGGCAGCGGCGGTGGTGATCTGAACCACCTGCGTCGTATCCGGCGCGCGCGTGGTGGGCGCGGGCGCGGCGGGCTTATCGGCCGTGGCGCGCAGGGGGGCGGCGTCCGGCAGATCCGGCTCTGCCACGGAAAGCTCGGCGTCGCCGGTTTCCGGCGCGGCCTGTCCGACGGCAAGCGTCGGGGTTTCGGAATTCACCGGGGCGGGCGCGGCTGCGGTCTGCATCGGGGCGGGGGTGTCGGCCGGTTGCGGCAGAACCTCTGGCGCAGGGTCGCGCGCCATATCCTGCCCGGCACTGAGGGCGTCTTCCTGCGCCTGTCCCGGTCGGGACCGGAATTCACCGGACAAATCTTTGTCGGCCCCGACCGGGCTGCTCGCCTCAAGTCCGTCTTCGCTCCGGACCTCGGTGGCTTCGCCGTCCTCTACCGACCCGTCTTCTGCAGAGGCCTGCGTGCCGTTCTCGTCTGTCTCGACCTGCGGTTCGTCGCTGGGCTGTTCCGTGCCATCCGCCGCCTTGGCGGATTTCGCCGTCGGTTTCTCGGCCGCCGGTTCTGCACCAAGCAGTTTGCCGAACCCGTCCGCGTCCGCGCTTTCGCCCGAACGGCCGCCAACGGCGCCCTTCGGCGGCGCACTGGGGGAAAGGGTCGAAAGGGAAATGTCCATCAGGTCCCCGAATTCATGAAATCGGCGGTGACACCGCGGCGAAGCAGGAAGGTCCGCATCCGCATCAGTGCGCGCTGTTCAGTTTTTCGCATTTTGCTTGCCGAGCTGTCAAGCGCGCCGTGGCCTGTTGCCGCGTCCTGATCGGCAGACAGCCTGTCACGGATCACCTGCGCTTCTGCCTCGGTCAGCGACGCCAGCGCCAGTTCAAGCAGGTCGTGCATCGCGCCGTCTGTCTCGCGCTGAACCAGCCCGGTTTCGGCGGCGGCAAGGGGCGAGACCAGTTCGTCCTGCACGTCTGCGATGTCCGCCGACCGCATAGAGGCGCGAACCAGCGCGGCTTCGTGTTCCACCAAGCGGCCACAGCGCGCGTCGCGGGCCTTGCGATCCGGGATACTGACAGACCGCGCAAGGAACGCGGCTTCGCGCGTCATGGCGGACCGGACATAGCGTGCGGCATAGGCAAAGAAGGGAATACCCGGTTGCGGGATGTAGTTGGGCACACAGCGGATCATCGCCTCTACCCCGGCGGACACCAGATCGTTCTGGTCCTGCGCGTCGCGGGTACGGCGGCGCGCCATCGCCCGGATGACCGGAAGGTTGTCATCGACCACCTGCCGCAACCCTTCGTCGGCTAGCCCGGCCCAAGCCGGCGCATCCGCCCCGGTCGAGTTCTGGATCGTAGAGCTGTCAAGCATCTGCATCCCCGAAACAATCGGCGCCAACGGGCAGGATGGTCCAAGGTTCCGGGTGGCGCTTGCCCATGTGCCCGAGTCTTTGGCTGAGCAGGCTTTTGGCATTTGCCACCAAGATCACCTTTATTTTCCTGATTCCGCGGCTCATGCGTTAATAATTGCCAAGTTTTGCTTTTTTCGCAAGTTCGTCGTGCTAAGGTTGAGGAAGTCGTCACGATTGAGTCCGGCCGCGTCGGTCCGAACCCGGAAAGTCTGAGTAACATGTACCTGAAGAATGAACCGCACGTCGTCATCAAGCGCCCCAAGAAGGTGACCAAGGGCCATCACGGCGGCAACTGGAAGGTTGCCTATGCCGATTTCATGACGGCCCTGATGGCGTTCTTCCTGTTGCTTTGGATTCTGTCCGGATCGGACGAGGAACAGCTGCGCGGCCTTGCCGAGTATTTCACGCCGTCCGAGGTGCCGCTGGTCGAGATCAGCGGTCTGGGCGTTGTGATCGACGCGATGAAGGCCCCGGAAAGCGAGCCTGCGCCTGATGCCGAATCCATGCCGAAAGGGCCGGACGAGGAAGGTCAGCAGAAGGCCGATGTGTCCGAGACGCGGACCGGGGCGGTGAACCCGTGGCTGGAGCTGGACAACGGATCGACCGAAGAGCCCCGCGTGCCCGAGCCGACGACGATGCTGTCGGATCAGTTGGCAGACGCGCTGGACCAGATCCAAGAGACCTTCGCGGAAAAAATGGAACTGGCGGAACTGGCGCAGAACCTTCAGGTGACGGTGCTTGATGATGGCATGACCGTCGAGATCGTCGACCTTGGCGAGCATCCGATGTTCCCCACCGGCAGTGCCGATCCCAGCGAGGAACTGCGCCTGATCCTGGCCGAGGTCGTGCCCGCGATCGTGGATCTGCCGCTGGATATCACCATTACGGGTCACACGGACGCGCATCCGTTCCGCGATGGCACCGAGTACGGCAACTGGGAGTTGTCCGCCGACCGCGCCAACGCGACGCGGCGCCTGCTGTTGGAAGAGGGCGTGGCGGTCGGGCGGATCAAAAGCGTAACCGGCATGGCGGCGATGGACCCGCTGGTGGTCGACGATCCCACGGACGCCCGCAATCGCCGGGTCACCATCGCGCTGCGCGTGCCCGGCAATGCCGAGATCCCGGAATCCAACTGACCCATCGAACTGAGCCAGCGAGTCAACCGACCGGACTGATACGCGCCGCGCACCAGTCACGCGTTGCCCGGGCCCGCATTGTGCGGCCCGGGTAAATCTTTGCGTCAATGTATATAGAGGTGGGCGCGCCGCCTGTGCGATCCGGTCAGATGCCGGTCGCGAACAGGGCGGCGTCTTCCAGTTCGATGGTCTCGAACCCGTGGCCGGGGGCGATTGTGCTGACCGCGCTGGCCATCGCGGGGATGACCTTGGGGCTTTGACGCACGATCGGCATCGCCCCCGCAGTCGTGGCCAGCATCAACGCGGCATCGCGCAGCGCCTTGCCGTCGACGTCGGACCCGTCGTTCCGGACCGCGACGCGTGCGTTGAAGGTCATCGTGCCGCGACCGGGAATGTTCACTGTGATCGCTTCCAGCAGGATCGAGGTGGTCGGAACCTCTCGATCCGGCGCGGGGGTGGGGAACAAGGTCCGGCCCGCGGACTGGCCAAGGGCAAAGCCGCCCCCGGCACAGGCCAGCAACAGCACACCAACGACCGCAGTGCGCTTGGTCGGACGTCGCAGAAGCCCGGATGTCTTATCGTCTGGACGGCTCATCGTGGATCAGTACGGCAGCACAACGTCCAGCATATCCTCGCCATAGCGGGGGGTCTGGACCCGGGTCAGCTGGCCCTTGCCGCCATAGCTGATCCGCGCTTCGGCGATCTTCTCGTAAGGAATGGCGTTGGTCATGTCGACGTCGACCGGGCGGATGATGCCCGCGACCCGCAGTTCCCGCAGTTCGCTGTTCACCTTCACCTCTTGCCGGCCGGCAATCACGAGGTTGCCGTTGTCCAGACGCCGGATGATCATCACGGCGACCTTCAGCTTGATCTTCTCGTTCCGGGCGATGCTGCCCGCACCGCGCGAATTGCTTTGCCCGGACAGGTCGATCAACGAGCCCGACGGCAGGTCGTCTGCGTTGATGCCCGGCAGGATCGCGTCCAGCTTGCTTTCGTAGCCAAGGAAGGTCGACCCGTCGATCTCGTTGCCGGACGACCGCGACCGGCGGGATTCGTTTTCAAGCTCGGCCTCGTCGTCGATGTCGATGGTCACCGTCAGGATGTCACCGACCCGCGACGCGCGATGGTCGCCGAAGAACCCGGTCGAGCCGGTGCGCCACAGCGAGGTCGCCTCGGCCCTGGACGGCATCCGCACGGGTTCCGGTTCCGGCTGCGGCACGTAGACCGTGTTCACCTCGGGCATCGTGGTCTCGTCCAGCGTGATCGAGGTCAGCTCGGGGTCGCGGTGTTCCTTGTAGGCGGCACAGGCGCTCAGCGTAAACGCGGCCAGCGTCAGGGTCATGGCGGGTTTGGGGGATTTCATACGCATGAGATTCTCTCAATTTTTCGCAGTACTTGCGGACGCAGTTGAAGGGCGGGACCCCGGTTTCGGGACTATTTTCATTGAACGGCCACCTGCACGACGCCTTCGCCGATGACGGTGGCGGACAGCGTGACATGGGACCCAAGGTTCACAACGCGCACGTCGTCGCCGCGTGCGCCGTCTTCCAGCGCCTTGCCGGGCGCGCTTAGGTCCAGACCGCCGTTCGACAGGATGATGGTCACCTTCTCGCCTCGCGTGACGACGCGCGGCTCTGAAATCGACCCGGCCAGGATCGGTCGGTCCTGCAACAGCACGCGGCGCGATTCCATGCCGAGGATGTCCTCGGGATGCCGCACCGCACCGGCGGGCATCGCGACCGCGTTCATATGAACAAGGCGGAAGTCCTGTTCCGTCAGCTTCGTACCGGCCGGGATACGACGGCGCGGCACGTAGGTCGGCACCGTCACCATCGCCTGTCCCCGGAAGGTCAGGGTCAGGCCGTCGACGCCGATGACACGGGCGGCGAACAGGCCGGACCGTGGATCGAAGCTGAAATCCTCCAGCCGCAGCGCGGTTTCCGGCAAGCCTTCGGGCAGACGCAGTTCGATCTTTCCGTCAGCCGGAATCTCGCGTTCGTCCGAGGACAGCAGTTCCTCTTCCACAAGAACCGAAACGGGCGCGCCCTCGACGATGTCGGTGACGGCCAGCGCGGGACTGGCGGCGAACAGGGCCAGCGCGGCAAGGGCGGTTCGAAGACGCAGCGCCATCATGATCAGCGGATCTGGTTGGCGGTCTGCATCATCTCGTCCGCGGCCTTCAGGGCCTTGGCGCCCATTTCATAGGTGCGCTGGGCGGTGATCAGATCGGTCATTTGCTTGATCGGGTCGACGTTCGACCCTTCGAGAAAGCCCTGCCGCACGATGCCGACCGCTTCCTCGCCGGGGTTACCGATGAAAGGTTCGCCAGAGGCCACGGTTTCCAGCAGCAGGTTGTTCCCGATGGGCTTCAGGCCGGCGTCGTTGATGAAGGTCGCAAGCGTCAGCTGCCCGATCTCTTCCGGCTCGATGGCGTCCGGCGTGTAGGCCAGCACAAGGCCGTCGGGCGTGATCTCGACGTCGGTGGTGTTCTCGGGGACCACCATCGCGGGTTCGATCAGGTTGCCGTCCAGCGTGACGATCTCGCCCTCGGGGGACAGCATCAGGCTGCCGGCGCGGGTGTAGGCTTCGGTCCCGTCGGGACGGGTGACGATCAGATAGCCGTCGCCCTCGATCGCAAGGTCCAGCTGGTTGTCGGTTTGCAGCATCCCGCCTTGCGTGTTCAGCCGAACGACGCCAGCGGCCTGCACGCCAAGCCCGATGTCCACGCCGACAGGGCGCACCGTGCCGTCGGGGTTCGCGGCGCCTTCGCGCTGCATGGTCTGGTAGATCAGGTCCTGAAACACCGCGCGCCCGACCTTGAAGCCGGTCGTGTTCGCGTTGGCGATGTTGTTGGCGATGACGTCCACGTTGACCTGTTGGGCCTGCATTCCGGTGGCGGCGATACCAAGGGTCTTCATCAATCTCTCCTTTATACTTTTTCGCAAATCATGAAGCGAAAAGCATCATTCGGGGGCCAGCCGTCCAAGCGTCGTCTTGCGAAGCTCGTCGGTGGCGGACGCAAGGTTCATGGCGCTTTCGTACTGGCGCTGAAATTCGATCAGCCGCGTCATCTCGCGGATCGGGTTCACGTTCGACTGTTCGACGAAGCCCTGCGCCATGTTGGGGTCCAGCACCGGCATCAGGTCGACGGCACCGTCGCGCGGGGCCATCATAGAGCCGCCAAGCTGGTGCCAGTTGCCGACGTCATTCGCCGCGAATACACCGATCCGCGCGATCCGTTCGCCGGCCTCGTCGGTGATCGTGCCATCGCGGCCGATCTCGATATTGCCGGATCCGGGCGGGATGTTGATCGGCGCGCCGCCCTCGTCCAGCACGAAATCACCCGCGACGGTAACCAGATCCCCCTGCGGAGACAGGGTAAAACTGCCGCCACGGCCCAGCGCGGTCTGGCCATTGGCGGTCATGAACCCGAACCAGCCATCCCCGACCAGTGCAACGTCCAGTGGATTCGAGGTCTGCAAAAGCGCGCCTTCCGACAGGTCGGCATAGGTGCCCCGGTCGATGGCATAGGCCATGTCCCGCATGTCGGTCTTCGAGTCGGTCTGGTAGATCATGCTTTCGAAAACCGAGTTCGAGGCACGGAAGCCATAGGTGTTGGCGTTCGCGATGTTGTTCGCGGTCACGTCCGTTGCGCGCTGCAGCATCGCCGCCCGTGAAATCGCGAGGTATCCGATATTGTCCATATCTGTCCCGTCCTGCCGGCTGTCCCATCCGGTCCTTTGCAACGGCTGGTTGATTTGTGTTGATCAAAGCCGATGACGTGGACTATACATGATCTTGATTTTTCGCATAGCCCTGAAATGCGAAAAACTGAACATCGACCTGCGAAGGCATGGAATACCGTGACGAAGATCGGCCTATCCCTTGTTTCACTGCGCGCACGCTGCCTTCTCGGCGGTGTGGCCCTGATGTCGGCAACACTGGTCTGCGGACCGGCACACGCGGAATCGACCGATTCGCCTTTGCCGCTTTTCGCGGGGCCCGCCGTCACACGATCCGGCGGCACCGACTTCTCTGCCGCCCGCGCGGCATCCGAACAGGCCTTTGTCGATGCGCTTCCCGGGGCCCGCGCCCGTGCCGCCTTGGATCACGCGCAGTTCCTCATCTCGTGGATGATGCTGCCCGAGGCGCTATCCTATGTCGATTTCGCCGCCAACGCGCTGGAGGCGAGAGGAGAGCTGGCCGACCGTATTCAGGCCTATCGCGCGATGCTGGCGCTGCTGTCGCAGCCCGGGATGCAGCCAGAGACCGTGGCGTTCCCGGACAGCTGGCAGAACGACCTTGTCTGGCCGATCGTGGCCGAGATCCACAACGGCGCAGAGGTCGACGCAAGCCGCATCCTTCAGGCGCTTGTCGCGCACGAGCGCCACAGCGGTCCGGTGGTGGCGCGGATCGTGCCGATCCTGTTCGATGCCGCGCTTAGCGTAAGCGACTATCGACTGGCGCGCGACGTGCTGGACGTGGCGCGGGTGCGCACCGATTTGCCCGGCAGCCCGCGCATGTTGCTGATGCGGGGCCGCCTTGCGCAGGCTGAAGGTGATCGGCAGACCGCGTTCGACCTGTACGCCTGGGCTGCCGAATCGCGTGACCGGGCCGCCGCCGAGGCACGATTGGCGCTGGCCGACCTTGCGCTGGAAGACCCCGGCCAGTCGATCCGGGAACACGTGCGCGACCTGCTGGTCGACGGCATCCGCCAATGGCGCGGCGACGATCTTGCGCTGGCGCTGCTGACCCGGCTTGCGCAGGTGGCCGAGGAATTGGGCGACCTTGAAACCGCGATCATCACGATGTCCTTCATCGAAGAGGACCACCCCGGCACGCGCGAGGCGGATCTGGCCGCCGAACGGATCGCGGTGATCCTGACGCACCTGTCCGACGCGATCGGAAGCGATGCGCTGCCGCTGGGCCGCACGCTGCCCATCGTGCGCCACATCGAACCCTACATGAGCCGCCACGTCGAACGCGCCGTGGTGCGCGGTGCGCTGGCCGCGCAGTTCGACCGCGAGGGCCTGACGCTGGCCGCACAGGCAGAGTATGCCGATATCTGGGACAGCCTGCTGGCGCCCGACCGCCGTGCGCTGCCGCCTGCGCTGCTGGACCGGCTGGTTCTGGAACAGTCGAAACGCCTGATGCGCGAAAGCAATCCGGCCGCCGCAGTGTCGATCATTGCGCAGCGTCCGGTGCAGATGGATGCGTCTCTTGATCCCGAATTTGCGAAAATTGAAATGGTTGTGACCGGCAGTCTTGAACGGATCACCGCCACGGCTCCGGGCGTGTCGCTTGAAGTCGCGCGCGAGGCGCTTGCCCGCGACATGGACACCCTTGCGTTGACCGAGTTCCAGCGCGCGGGAATCCTGCCGTTGGTGGACGGGATCAACGCCGCGCGGCTGGCCGCCGAGCTGGGTGATGCCGACTCCGCAGCCTTTATGCGGGTGCTGCCAGAGGAACGCCGAGAGCTGCTGCTGCGGCTTGCGGCGGCGCGTGTGGCGAAAGCGCCTGTCGTCTCGCCGCTGTCGGTCGAGTCGGCACAGAACACGCTGGAACAGGCGGGCGACACGCTTAGCGCGGTCACCGACCTGATGAACGCTGAAGACACGGGACAGTAAGAAACCGGCAGACCGAGGTCCGCCAGAACGAGCCGAAAGGGAAAGACAGAAATGGCCATTCAGAATGCAATGCAGGCCGGCGTCGCGGGTCTCAGGACGAACTCCCAGGCGGTTGGCCGGATCTCGGAGAACATCGCGAACTCGGGCACCATCGGGTACAAACGCAGCTTCACCCAGATGGTGACGCAGGTCGTGGGCGACTCGGCCTCGGTGCGCGGCGTCGACCGGACGGACATCGAGCGCGGCGGCGCCATCATCGGCACCAGCTCTGCCACCGATCTTGCCATCGACGGCGACGGGTTCTTCGTGGTGATGAAGGATCCGCTGAACACCGACGAATCCAACTTCTTTCTTACCCGTGCCGGGTCTTTCGAGGTCGACAAGGACGGGTACATGGTGAACTCGGCCGGGTACTACCTTGCCGGTTACGGTTACGACGACGATGGCAGCATCGCCGGGGTCGACCGCAACGGGTTCGGGTCGCTGGACGCGGTAAACACCAAGATCGCGTCGCTGACCGCCGAGCCGTCGACCGAAAGCACGATTGCGGGCAACCTGCCGTCCAGCCTGACCGGCACCGGCGTCGCGCAGGACCCGTTCATTTCCAGCATGACCTACTACAACGCGCTGGGCGCGCAGGAGGGTCTGACCTTCAGCTGGACGCCGTCGGACACGGTGGACAACCTGTGGAGCATGGAAGTCACCGGCGATGACGGCACGGTCTATGGAACCGTCGACGTCACCTTCGCCGACTCGGGGCCGACCGCCGGGTCGCCGCTGACCTATGTCGGCACGCCCGACGCGGGTCTGGTCGCGCCTGCCGCCTTCGCGGTGGACGCCGACGGCAACATGACCCTGACGATCGACAACGCCGCCGTCCCGCAGGTGCTGGACATCGCGCTGGGCGGGGTCGGAACCTATGACGGCATCACCCAGTTCGACGGCGACTATGAACCGCAGCGGATCACTGTCGATGGCACGTCGACCGCGGCGCTGGAAAAGACCGAGATCGACGAGCAGGGCAACCTTGTCGGCGTGTTCGAGAATGGCAAGCGGCTGTCGCTGTACCAGATCCCGGTCGCCACGGTGGACGCGCCCGCCGGTCTGGAGGCAGAGACCGGCAACGCCTATTCGCTGACGCTGGCTTCAGGCAGCACGGTGATGAACGTGGCGGGGTCCGGCGCCGGGTCGATCCAATCCGGCGCGACCGAGGCGTCCAACGTCGACATCGCGCAGGAAATGACCGACCTGATCCAGGTCCAGCGCGCGTATTCGTCGAACGCGAAGATCATCAGCACCTCGGACGAGATGCTGCAGGAAATCAACAACCTGAAACGCTGAGGCTGACCTGCAATGTCGCTTACCCAAGCCCTGAACGTCGCGCGGTCCGGCCTGACCGTGACCGCGCTGCAGACCGACCTTGTGTCGCGCAATATCGCGAACTCGACCACCGAAGGGTTCGCGCGCAAGTCGGCGGATCTGGTCACGTCGAAATACGGCAGCGTCTCGGCGTCTTCGGTGGACCGCAGCGTCAGCACGATGTTGCAACGGCTGGACCGCGAGAACGAATCGAAGCTGACCCGGCAGTCCACGATCTCGGACGGTCTGCGGGCCTTCACCGATTTTCTGGGCCAGCCCAGCGACGAGGTTTCGCCCGCCGCCAAGATTGCCGGACTGCACGATGCGGTGGTGACGCTGGCCGGGATGCCCAGCGAGGAAGCCGCGCAGATTCAGGTCGTGACGGTCGCCAAGCAGGTTGCCGAGAACCTCAACGACCTGTCAGCGAACCTGACGGACATCCGGCAAGAGGTTGAACGCAACATCCGCTACGATGTCGTGGCCGTGAACGAGGCGCTTCAAAGCGTCGCGTCCTACAACCAGAAGATCCTGCAGGCAGAGACCGGTTCGGCGGTGCAGGCGGAATACATGGACCACATGGACCGCCTGCTGGACGAGGTGTCCGGCTATATGGACATCCAGACCGTCAACACCGAGGACGGGACGATCAACCTGTACACCGGCGGCGGGACCGAGCTGGTCGTCGGCACGCGGACCAAGGCCGTCACGTATGACGCGGTGGCGGGCACGCTGGCCGCGGGTGGCATCGAGATCACGCCCGGCGGACCGGCGCGTGGCATTTCCCAAGGCAGCCTGAGCGGGCTGTTCGACCTGAAACTGAACCGCTTGCCAGAAATCGGCGCACAGCTGGATGCGCTGGCGGGCAGCCTCGTTTCCAGCATGGAGGCGGCGAACCCCTTCGGGACCACAGGCACCGGCCTATTCACCGATGCGGGCGCGGTGTTCGACCCGGCGGCGATCGACGGGCTTGCCGGGCGCATCCGTGTGAACGCCGAAGCCGACAACACCGTCGGCGGCGACCCGGCCCTGCTGCAAAGCGGCGGCATCGCCACGACGCCGGCGGGTGATTCATCCTTCATCGACGGAATGCTGACCGCCTTCACCCAGCCCGTCACGGTCGGCACCGCCGGGCTTGGTGCGGGCCTGACCCTGATCGACTTCGCGCCGACGATGGTCACCTACCAGCAATCCGCGCGCGCAGGCGCAGAGGCGGACACGCTGGCGACCCAGACCGCAGGCGAGACGATCTCTGCCTCGCGCGAGAATTACGAGGGCGTCAGCATCGATGACGAGATGCAGAAGCTTCTGGTGATCGAACAAAGCTATGCCGCCAACGCCCGCGTCATGACGTCGGTGAATGAAATGCTCGACACGCTCATGCGGGCGTTCGGATAAGAGGGACAGTCAGAATGCCTACCATCTCTACCATTTCGACCTCGCAGCAGTCGCTGGACATGCGGCTGGTCATCGCCCGCAACAACGCCGAGAAGGCGAAGCTGGCGCAAGAGGCCGCGTCGGGCGTCAAACAGGACGTCTATGCCGACAACCCCGGCGCCGCGACCAAGGCGATGCAGATCCGCACCCGCATGTCGGCCACGGAATCCTACAAGACGTCGAACGAACTACTGGCCGGCAAGCTGGAAAACATGTCCGACTCGCTGTCCGAGATCAGCCGCGCCGCGCGCGAGTTTCAGGACATGTCGCTGGCGGGCGGCCTGACCTCGCAGAACCGGGACGAATACCGCCAGCAGGCCGAGATCACGTTGCAGGGCATGGTGTCGATGCTGAACACCACCTACGGCGGCGAGTTCCTGTTCTCGGGCCTTGCCACCGACACCGCCCCGGTCGAGATCGACGGCACCGGGAACGCGGTCAACTACCTTGGCGACGTGACCGGCAACCTGTCGATGAAAATCGACGACACGACCCAGATGAATTACGGCATCCGCGCCGACGATCCGGCGTTTCAGGACGTGTTCGACGCGCTTGAGATCGTGCTGACCACCAATCTTGCGGCGCTGGACGATGCCGGGTTCGAAGCGATGCGCGACACGGTGACCACGCTGATGAACGACGGCCTGACCAAGCTGACGTCGCTGAACGCGCGGCTTGGCAACAACCAGGCGGTGCTGGATCAGAAGATCGACGACCAGTATTCGAAGCTGGGCATCTACAACGCGGCCGTATCGGACATCGAAACCGCGGAACCCGAGGAAACCGCGCTTCGTCTGAATCAGGTGATGAACCAGCTGGAAGTCAGCTATCAGATCACCGCCCGCATTTCTGGAATGACCCTGCTCGACTACCTGTGACAAGCGTCGGCAGGATGTGAAAACGCCCCGCGGTCTGCGGGGCGTTTTCTTGTTTTAGAGAGAGAGAGAGAGAGAGAAACTTGAAGCGGGCGCTAGCGGAACATCTCGGACCGCAGCGCCTCGACCGGGGTGGTCGCATGGGCCACGGATTCGAACCGCTCCATCACGAACAGCGCGGTCACGGCCAGCGATGCCGCGACGAAGGCGGTGATGCCCAGCGCGGCGGCCAGTCGGCTGCGTGGACGGGGGGCCTTTGACGGGGTCGCGGTGTAGGAAACCTGAAGCATGTCATCGACCATCGACACGATGGGCCGCGTGCTGCTGCGGCGCCGCGCGATCGGGGCGGGAACAAGCCCGGCGGGCAGTTCCACGCACGACGCAAGCTTGTTGTCCACGACGCAGGAATAGGCGGGCAGCGCGAATCCGGTTCGGTCCCAGCGCACCAAAAGTTCGTCGGGATTGCAGGCGATCCGGGGGCCATCGGTATCGAACCTCAACACCACCTCGCCCGAGGCTTTCGTCTCTAGCGTTGCCGTTTCCAAAAGCGGCAGGGTCGGGTCCGACGGCGAGTAATAGTGATACCCGAGGAAAGCATAGGTCTGGGTCGACTCTTGCGGCGGCTGTTCCTGTGCAAGCTCGGCCTCGGCGGGCTGCGCGGGATCCGGAAGATCGGCGGGCTCTGCGGCGACAGGCTGCACGGGGCTTTGCATCAGGCGCGCGGCAACCGGGGCCGGGGTATAGTCCATCCCCATGTCCTGCGCGAACCGCACGTTGATCGCCAGCGTCTCTGCGTCTTCCAGCAGTTGTTCGTCCTCGGCGATCCGATCCTCGAGAAGACGCAGCAGGTCGCGGTCGAAAGAGAACGCGTGACGGCCATAGCGGTCCTCGGCGTTGACCGAATGGATTCCGTAATCCGTCAGATCGCCGGTCTGCTGCTCGATCCGGTCCAGCACGGCGGTGGACGATTCGTTTTCGTGGAACGGATGGATCTGTTGCGGGACCCCGTCGGCGACGACGAACGCCAGCCCGATATCGTCCGGCCAGTCGGAATTCGCTATGAATTCGGACCGTGCGAACAGTCTTACGAACGATCCAGTCAGGCGTTGTGTCATCCCAGGCCTCCGAGCCATAGAGCAGCTATGCGAAAAAGTATAAAAATTTGCGAAGAATCGCAACTCCCACTTTTGCGAAAAAATGTATTGATGTAGGGTGATCGAGAAATGGAGATTTCGGAGAGTTCACCATGATGATCCCCTTGGGGCTGCTTGTCGTAATGGGGCTGGTGTTCGGCGGCTTCACCCTGTCGGGCGGCAAGTTCGACGTGCTGCTTCACGCCCTTCCGTTCGAAGGCATGATGATCGCCGGTGCGTCCATCGGCGCGCTGATCATCGCAAGCGATATGTCCCGCCTGAAGCTGACGCTTGGCGGGTTGAAACGTGCGATGGCCGGGCCGCGCTGGAAGGCGGCGGACTACAGCGACCTTCTGCTGCTGCTGTACGAATTGACGCGGCTTCAGCGAAACTCGACCCCGGTCGAGATGGAACAGCACATCGAAAGCCCGGAAGATTCCGACATCTTCACGAAGTACCCGCGAATCATGAAGGACAAGTCGACGGTCAACCTGATCGCCGACAGCTTTCGCATGGTCATGCTGAACTTCGACAACCCGCATCAGATGGAAGACGTGATCGAAAAGCGAATCGAGACGACGTTGGAAGAACGCATGATTGCAGGCCATTCGCTGACCGTCATGGCCGACGGCCTGCCTGCCATCGGCATCGTCGCGGCCGTTCTTGGCGTGATCAAGACGATGTCGTCGGTCGATCAACCGCCCGAAATCCTTGGCGTGATGATCGGCGGCGCGCTGGTCGGCACCTTCCTTGGCGTGTTCCTTGCCTATTGCGTGGTCCAGCCCATCGCGGAACGGGCCCGGTCGATCGAAGAACTGGATTACAGTTTTTCCAAGGTGATCCGCGACACGTTGGTCGCGATGACCCAGCAGCACCCGCCCAACATCTGCGTCGAGATCGGTCGCGGGAACATTCCCGAACGTCTGCGCCCCAGCTTCGACCAGATCGACGAACAACAGCGCAACATCTCGCGGGCCGCGGCATGACGCGGCGCGACAAGACCTACGCGCTGCTTGCCCGCCTGCATAATCAGCAGATGGAGGCTCAGGCAGGCCAACTGGTGTCGCTCCAGGGCACTGCCGCGCAGCTAGAGGCCGAACGCGCCGCGCTGGAGGAAAGCCGCCGCGCCGGGGCTTCGGTCACGATGATCGAGGCAATGCCCTATCGCGGCCAGTTCCTGATGACAGTGCGTCGCGAGAATCTGCGAATTTCGAATCAGTTGAACGACATCGAGAAACGGATCGAGGCGCAGCGCGACAAGGTGCTGGAATGCTACCGCGACGCACGGTCCGCAGAGCTTCTGGGTGAAGAGGCGCGCACAGTCGCCCAGTTCACGGCGCAAGAAGCCGCGCAGGCCGAGGCCGATGAGATGGTGCTTTTGCGCCGGATCGCGGGCAACGGCTAGCCGCCCGCGCGCTTCAGGCGGGCTGCGGCACCTGCTGCGGCAGGTCCACGTCGACGCCCGCCTCTGCCAGCAAACCATACATCGTGGCGAAGGCTTCCTCGCTGGTGTGCGGGTCCCGCTTGCCTTGGCTGAGGAACCCGTAAGCCAGCTTGGCGAACCGGATCGCCGCGTCGGTGTCCCGGTCGGTGCCGTGGCGGTACGCGCCAATGCGGGCAAGGTCCTCGATATCCGAGTGCCGGGCCAGCGCACGGCGGGCCGCGTTCATAATCGCCTGTTCCAGCTGGATGTGGCAGTCGGGCAGCGCCCGCGACACCGAACGGCCGATGTCGATCGCCGGAAAACGTCCTGATTCCGCGATCTTGCGGTCCAGCACGATATGCCCGTCCAGAATACCGCGCACCGTGTCGGCAATCGGTTCCGACATGTTGTCGCCGTCGACCAGCACCGTGTACAGCGCGGTGATATCACCGCTTTTCGAATTGGCAGAGCCGGGACCAGAACGTTCTAGCAGGCGCGGAAGCTCGGTGAACACCGTGGGGGTATAGCCGCGCGTGGCGGGCGGTTCGCCGGCGGCAAGGCCGATCTCGCGCTGGGCGGTGGCGAAACGGGTGACGCTGTCGATCATCAGCAGCACCTGCTTGCCCTGATCGCGGTAGTATTCTGCAATCGCGGTCGCGGTATAGGCGGCCTGACGTCGTACCAGCGGCGGCTGGTCCGAGGTCGCGACGACGACGGCGGACCGGGCCATGCCCTCGGGGCCAAGATCGCGGGTGATGAAATCCTGCACCTCGCGCCCGCGTTCCCCGACAAGGCCCATGACGATGACGTCGGCGTTGGTCTGCCGCGCCAGCATCGCCATCAGGGTCGATTTGCCGACGCCGGACCCCGCGAAGATCCCAAGCCGCTGCCCGCGGCAGATCGGGGTGAACAGATCGATGGAGCGGATGCCGGTTTCCAGCTTCTCGCCCATCACGCGGCGGTCGAACGCGTCGGGCGGCGCGCTGCGCAGCGGATAGGCGCAGGGGCCGTCGGGCAGTTCGATGCCATCCAGCGGATCGCCGAACGCATCCACGACACGGCCCACCCATTCAGGGCCCGGAAAGATATCGGCGGCGCCCGCGCGCAGGTCGACCTTGTCGCCGCGCCCGATCCCGTCCCATGTGCCGAACGGCAGCAGGCGCACGCCTTCCGGGCTGGTCGCGACCACCTCGGCGGGGATTCGGCCAGCGACGCAGGCGCGGTCTCCGATTTTCGCACTTTCGCCCAAACCGGACGCCACAAGCCCCAGACCGCCCACAGTTGTGACCTTTCCGGACACGATTGGGCCCGGAAGCTTGCGCATTGCGCTGCGCAGTTGCGAAAATTTTTGTGGTCGGTCCATGCTCGGGCTTCCAATTCCGCGAAACTTCCGTAGTATAACAACGTAAGATTGAGTTTTTCGCAAGGTGAATCATGGATAATGCTTCGACTTCCTGGCTGCGGACCGCCAGCCAGAAGATGAGCTGGCTTGCCGAGCGGCAGAAGGTCATCTCGGAAAACATCGCGAATGCCGACACCCCCAGCTATACCGCGCGGGATGTCGAGGACTTCGGAGACTTTCTGACCCGCCCCGCCGGGCGTTCGGTCGAGATTCGAAATGCGAAAAGTGAATGGGGCACCTCGTTCGACGGCAACGGGGTCGTGCTGGAGGAACAGTCGATCCTCGCGGCCGAGACCTCGGGCCAGTACCGCCTTGCGTCACGCCTGTACGGCAAGGCGCACCAGATGATCGCCACGGTCAACGGCAAGTAAGGATCCCAAGATGGACAACCTCAGCGCAGTTTCCCGCACCGCCGGCTCGGCCCTTCAAGCCCAGTCCGAACGCCTGCGGATCATTTCCGAGAACATGGCGAACGCCGATTCGACCGGCCTGCCGGGCACCGATCCGTATCGCCGCAAGGTCGTCACCTTTTCCGAGATGCTGGACCGCGACAGCGGCGCGCACATGGTTCGGGTGTCGTCCGTGTCGGAAGATCCGGCGCCGATGCGGCTGCACTATGACCCGTCGCACCCGTCGGCGAACGAAGAAGGCTTCGTCGCGCGGTCGAACGTCGAGCCGCTGGTCGAGATGGTGAACATGCGCGAGGCCGCGCGCAGCTACGAGGCGAACCTGAACATGCTGTCAGCCGGTCGCGACATGCGCCGGATGATGATCGACATTCTCGGCTGATCGAAAGGCTGACACGATGGATTCCCTGACTTCCGCCGGCGCGCTGCGCGCCTACAAGGCCGCGCAATCCGCGGCAATCGGTGAAACCGCGGGCGAGTTCTCGACCGACGGGCCCAGCTTTTCCGACGTGCTGGAACGCACCGCCCGCGACACCATCGCAACGGTCCGCGACGGCGACCGCGCCGCAATCGCCGGTCTGAAAGGCGAGATTTCGACCCAGCAGGTGGTCGAGGCGACGATGGCGATGGAAGCCGCAATCGACACTGCGGTGGCGGTTAGGGACAAGGTCGTCTCGGCCTATCAGGAAGTTCTGAGGATGGCCGTCTGACATGGGCGCAGAGGACATCCACCAGATCATTACCGATACGATCTGGACGATCCTCATAGCCTCGGGGCCCGCGCTGGCGGTTGCGATGATTGTCGGGCTGGCCATCGCGCTGTTTCAGGCGCTGACCTCGGTGCAGGAGATCACGCTGACCTTCGTGCCGAAGGTGGCCGCAATCTTCGTCGCCATCGCCCTGTCGCTGCCGCTTATGTACACCGCGCTGACCGCGCTGTCCGACCAGTCTTTCGACCTTATCATCAGCAACGGCAGGTGATGGATATGCGAAAAATGATTCTTTCATCCCTGCTCCTCGGTTTGCCTGCAACGGCGGGCGCTCAGGGCTTCGGCGGGCTCTACAGCTTCCCCGACGCCACGGCGTCCGAAACACCGTCCGTATCGGCGCCCGTACAGGCGGAACCGGTGCAGCCGCACCTGACAGAGATTCCGGCGCTGGACGGTCCCTATGGCTATCAACTGCCCAGCCTCGAAGAGCTTGCCCGGATGGACGGCAATGCCGAGATGCCTGCGGGGCCGCCGTCGGCGCCGCCCCCCACCAGCGTGGCGCCGCCCAGCGCCACCGTGCCGCCGAGCTATGTCACCGGCCCGGACACCGCGTCGGCCCCGCCCCAGACGACGCGGGTGTTCCACCCGCTGCACGCGCCGGTCCGGATCAACGGGGCAGGGCGACCGTTCACCCGTACTTTCACCCGCCCCACGCCCGCGCCAACACCCGCACCGAAGCCAATTCCCGCCGACACCCCAGTAGAGACCGCCGTGGCGCCGCCCGCCCCGGTGATGTCGGCCAATCCCTTCGCGCTTGGCAAACCCGAGCCGCTGATTCCCGGCTACACCCTCAATCCAGACCGCAGCGGTTTGCTGCAGGAGCCCTGACACATGGCACAAGCCGCTCGGCAGAAGCCGACAGCCGTCACCCCGCTTTCTCAGCGGCTGGATCTTATGACCCGCAACCGCGACGTGGTCTTCGCGCTGGCGATCTGCGCCGTGCTTGCGATCCTGTTCGTGCCGTTGCCGGCCGTGCTGCTGGACATCGGCCTTGCCCTGTCGATGGCGGTGTCGGTTCTTGTGCTGATGGTCGCGCTGTGGGTCCGGCAGCCGCTGGAGTTCAGCAGCTTCCCGACGCTTCTGCTGGTCGTCACCATGATGCGGCTGTCGCTGAACGTCGCCTCGTCGCGGCTGATCCTGTCGGATGGCCAGACCGGCACCGACGCGGCGGGCAATGTCATCCAAGGCATCGCGGATTTCGTGATCGGCGGCGACTATGTGATCGGCACCGTGATGTTCATCATCCTTGTCGCGATCAACTTCATCGTCATCACCAAGGGCTCGACCCGCATCGCCGAGGTGTCGGCGCGTTTCTCGCTGGACGCGATGCCGGGCAAGCAGATGGCTATCGACGCCGACCTTGGCGCAGGCATGATCGACGAGCACGAGGCGCGACGCCGCCGCAAGACCGTCGAGGATGAAAGCAGCTTCTTCGGCGCGATGGACGGTGCCGCCAAGTTCGTGCGGGGCGATGCCGTCGCGGGCATCATCATCACGCTGATCAACGTGGTCGGCGGCATCCTGATCGGCATCGCCCGGCACGGGATGGGCGTGGCGGATGCGATGCACAACTTCACCGTCCTGACCATCGGCGACGGGCTTGTCACCCAGATCCCCGCGCTGATCGTGTCGATCGCGGCGGGCATCATCGTCACCAAGGGCTCGAACGAGGGCGCCGCGAACGAGGCTGTGACGTCTCAGTTGTCGGCCAGCCCCAAGGCGATCTTCGTGGCGGCCGGTCTGGTGTTCGTTATGGGCCTGCTTCCGGGCTTTCCGTTCCTGCTGTTCACCGCCGTCGCCGCCGTTCTGGCCGGGATCGGTGTCTATTCGCGCGATGCGCAGAAGGCCGAGGAACGCAAAGCGGTCGAGGAACAGGTGCAGGCCGAGAAGAAGAAAACCGAAGAACCGGCCGATACGGGCGGTGTAGACACTGTTTTGCTGGAAATGGGCCGCAGCCTGA
Organism: Psychromarinibacter halotolerans; assembly: GCF_029168315.1. Classification (NCBI taxonomy): domain Bacteria; kingdom Pseudomonadati; phylum Pseudomonadota; class Alphaproteobacteria; order Rhodobacterales; family Paracoccaceae; genus Psychromarinibacter; species Psychromarinibacter halotolerans. The sequence goes on along the minus strand of NZ_JARGYD010000002.1, from coordinate 466,141 downwards.
TCGTGATGCTGAACAAGGACGATGCCGCGCTGCCGGGCAAGATCAAAAGCCTGCGCGACATGTTCCAGACGGAATACGGGTTCGCCTTGCCGCCGGTGCGGATCAAGGACGGCGACTTCGACAACGCCAAGGCGTATCGCGTGCTTGTGCAGGGCGTCGAGGTCGCGACGGGAGAGCTTCGCCCCAGCGGACGGCTTGTGATCGACCCGGCGGGCGAGGCGACGATGCTGGTGGGCGAACGCGTGAAAGAGCCGACCTTCGGGCTGAACGCCGTCTGGATCGAGAACGGCGCCGCCGCCGCAGCCGAGGCGGCAGGCTTCACCGTGGTCGACCCCGAAAGCGTGATCGTCACCCACATGACCGAGGCGCTGAAGGAAAACCTGCCCGAGATGATGACCTATGGCGCGGCGCGGGCGCAGATGAACACGCTGGATCCGGCCTATCGCAAGCTGATTCAGGATCTGAACTGCCCGTCGCCGGTGATCCTGCTGCGCAACGTGTTGCGCAAGCTGCTGGCGGAACGGATCTCGATCCGAAACATGTCGCTGATTGCGGAATCCATCGCCGAGGCTTCGGTGATCTCGACCAACGCCTCGTTGGTGGCCGAGCATGTGCGCAAGGCGTTGTCGGCGCAGATCTGCAAGTCGCTGGAAGGCGACGACGGCTTCATCCAGTCGGTGACGCTGGGCGGGACGTGGGAACAGGAATTCGCCAGCGCGGTGAAGGTGCAGGGCGACGATACCCTGTGCACCATGCCCCCGGCCAAGGTGCAGGAATTCGGCCGCGCCGCCCGCGCGGTGCTTCAGGGCTATGCCGCCAAGGACGAATGGCCCGCGCTGGTGGTCAGCCCCGAGTACCGGCCGGTGATCCGGTCGATGCTGGAACGCGTCGCGCCGATGACGCCGATCCTGTCGTTCTCGGAAATCCACTGGAAGACCAAGATGAAGACCGTCGCCACGATCGGAGACTGACGGATGGGTGGCGGCATCCTTGCGCAGCTGGCCGAGCAGTGGATCTATGCCGTCGCGCTGATCTTCGCGCGGATCGGCACGGCGACGATCCTGCTGCCTGGGTTCGGCGATCAAAGCGTGCCGCCGCGCGCCAAGATCACCTGCGGTCTGGCGCTGGCCATCGGTTTGATGCCCGCGCTGCCGGAACCGCAGGTGCCCGACAACACCAGCCTGTTGTTCCTGATGATCGGGATCGAGGCGACGATCGGCGCCTTCATCGGGCTGGGCGCGCGGGCGTTGATGGCGGCACTGCACATCCTTGGCGCGCAGGTCGGCTTTGCCTCGGGGCTTAGCAATTCGTTGACCCCGAACCAGGCGAACGCCGAAAGCGCGTCGGCCATCGCAAGCCTGCTGACGATGGGCGCGATTGCCGCGATCTTCCTCAGCAACACGCACCACGTCATCCTGATGGGGCTGATGCGGTCCTACGCGATCCTGCCGCCGGGCCAGATCATGCCGGGCGACCTGGCACAGCAGATTGCGCGGCTGGGCGGCGCGGCCTTCTACATCGCCGCTGCGGTCGGGGCGCCGTTTTACGTTCTTAGCCTGCTGCTGAACCTTGGCATGGGTCTGGCGAACCGGGTGATGCCCGCGATGCAGGTGTTCTTCGTCGCTGCGCCAGGCCTGATCGTCGCGGGGCTGCTGTTGCTGGCCTTCGCGGTGCCGGCGATCCTGACCTACCACAACGCCGAACTGGCGAACTGGTTCGAGACCTTGGTGCGCTAGACGATGTCGCAGACCGATACCGATGACAGCTCGAAGACCGAAGAGCCGACAGAGCGAAAGCTTCGAAAAGCCCGCGACAAGGGGGATGTCGCGACCTCGAAAGAGGTGGGCCATCTGTTCATCTACGGTGGGCTGCTGGCCTTCGTGGGATTGTACCTGCCGCTGAAGATCGCGACCGGTGCCAGTTCGCTGGGGGCCTTGTTCGACATCGCGGGTGCCGTGGACATCGGCACGGGGCAGGCCGGGCTGGACGACCTGCGCGGCATCCTTGCGCCGCAGGTGTTCCAGGTCGGTAGCATCGTCGCCGGGTCGCTGGGCATCCTGCTGGTGGCCGCGATTGTCTCGGGCGCGTTGCAGGGGCCGTTCGTCGTGTCGAAGCAACGGATCACGCCCAAGCTTGAAAAGATTTCTCCGGCCAAGGGCATCAAGCGGATCGCGTCGGCCAACAACCTTGTCGAATTCGCCAAGAGCTTCGTGAAGCTGATGCTGTTCGGTGCGTTGGCGTCGTGGGTGTCATGGTCGGCGATCCGCACGCTGCTTCCGGGTACGATCATGCTTCCGGAATTCCTGCCGGGGATGATCGGGCAGAACGCGGTGCAGTTGCTAGCGTGGATCGTGCTGTTGATGATCCCGATCACCGGCGCCGACATCGCGTGGAAACGTTACAGCCATCACAAGAAACAGCGCATGACGCTGAAAGAACTGCGCGACGAGCACAAGGATTCCGAAGGCGACCCGCAGATCAAGGGCAAGCGGGATCAGCTGCGTCGCGCGCGGGCGCGGCAGCGAATGCAGCAGGCCGTGCCCACGGCGACGCTGGTCGTCACTAACCCGACGCATTTTGCCGTTGCGCTGCGATACGACAGGGGCCGCGATGCCGCCCCGGTCTGCGTCGCGAAAGGCACCGACCAGATCGCGGGCCGCATCCGCCACCTCGCGCACGAGAACGAAATCCCCGTGATCGAAAGCCGGGCGCTGGCCCGCGCGCTGCACGCCACTTGTGAAATCGACCACCCGATCCCCAAGGCGCACTGGGCCGAGGTGGCAGAGCTGGTCGCCTTCGTCTTCGACCTGCGCAACAAGATCCGCCGCCAGCTTCCGACGGGCGCCAGCTTGCGGCGGCAGGAGGACGAGGAATAGCGGCCCGCCGAGGGACGCGATGCGGCAAAGGAAAAAGCCGGGCCATCGTGGATGGTCCGGCTTTCCCTGTCCCTCGGTGCGTGACCCGCTAGTCGAGCCTTATGTTCACGAGGTTCTGGTCGCCCGGCAGTCGCGAGCGTTCCAGTATGATCTTCGAGATCGCGCGGGCGCGGACGGGTTGCATCAGCGCAAGGATCGGGCCCGAATTGCGCGGCTGCATCGCCGCCAGCACCAGAACCGAAACCTCGATGTCGGCCTCGTTCATGATCGCGGCGGCCTGCACCGGCTTCATGGCCTTGTAGATCTCGACAAGGCGACCGACGTCGGAGGTGTTCTCGCGGTCGGCGCGTTCCAGAAGGTGTTCCAGCTCTGCCTTCAGCGCAGCCAGTTCGGCGTGCTTCGCGTCCAGCGCGCTTTTGGCGAACAGGATCTCTGCTTCTTTCTGTTCCAGCTTTTCGCGCCAGTCCTCCAGCGCGTCGCGCTCTGCCTGAAGGGCAACCAGCAGCTCGGGCAGGACATCGACCGTTTCGGTTTCCGTCTCTTCGGACGCGGTCTCGGGCGCTTCGGCGACGCAGTCCTCTGCGCCGTCCTCGCAGGGGGGCGTGGGATCGGACGCCGCAAAGGCGGGCGGCGCCAGCAGCGAGGCAACCGGCGCGACGACCGATGCGCCTTTGACGGCAGCCAGCCCGGCAAGGCCAAGGACGGCGACGGTCATGATCCGGGCCATCAGACGGCCTCCTTCACGAACTTGCGGTAGAACACCGCCGACAGGTCTTCCTCTGCCGGTTCGGGCACGGCATCCGCAGCGGGTTCGGGCGTGGTTTCGGCCACCCGTTCGCGGCGGAACTCGATCACGGGGTCGGCGACCGGTTCGGACGCGGGGGCCACGACGGGTTCGGCGCGCTTCGTTTCCATCTGCGCGTTGAAGGCCGCCATGCTGTCACGATGCGCGCGGATCGCGTTCTCATAAGTCTCGAACATGGGGCCAGCCTCGACCAGCGCCGCGCGCAGACGGTCGATCCGGCGGTTCAGCCGCACGATATAAACGCCGACCGCGACCAGCAGTACAACGATGGCTACGTCGACGATGGCGCCGGTGTCCAGCAGGCCGGTATTCAGGATCTCTGCGATCATTCCGTTGCCTCCTGCGTGGTCTTGTCGGTCTCGGCCGACTCAGGGTCTTCCGCGGCCTCTGTTTCTTCCTCTGCCAGGTCCTCGGCATTCACCTCGCGCTCGACGCGGAACCCGAAGCGGCCGCCCTTGCGCTGGCCGGCATAGCCGAAGAACACCGGGATGCCTTCGCACATCAGCGAGATTTCCTTGTCGTCGGCGATACCAAGGTCGATCGTCGTCCCCGGCTCCCACGCAAGGATGTCCAGCAGCGGCACCTCAAGCTGGTGCACGCGGGCGGTGACCTTGACCGACGAGCCGTTGATGTTGCTCAGGATATGCTCGCGCCACGACAGGTCGCCGCCCAGCTTCTCGCCAAGGAACATTTTCGACAGCTTGTCCTGCGCCGGTTCCAGCGTGGCCATCGGAATGATGACCATGATGGCGCCGCTGCAGTCGCCGATGGTCACGGACATCCGGGCGACGGCGCAGGGGGTCTTGCCGCCCTGAAGCGCGGGCATCTGCTGCGGGACCTCCATCGTGTCGACGATGAAGGTCGCCTCTGTCAGCCGCGATACGTTGTCGGACAGTTCGTCAAGGATCAGGTCGATCAGATCCCGCGAGATCTGGCGTTCGATGACCGAAGCGGCCCGCTTTGGGGCGGTGCCGGGACGGGGGCGCCCGCCAAGTTGGGTTTCAAGCGCCGAGAAGATCATCTCGCTGTCCAGGACCACGGCCATCGTGCCGCCCCACGACCGGGCTTCGACCGCCGCGCAGATCCCGAACTTGTCCACGTCCGCCACGACGTCTTCCCACGCCATGTACTCGACCGACGAAAAGCCGATGTCGCACAGGAACGCGGCCTTGGTCTTGAAGGTCGATACCAGCGACACCGCCATGCGTGAAAAGATGATGTCCAGCATCGGCAATTGCGTGATGCCGGCGGACGCCTGCGAGATCAGCTCTTCCTCGACCGTGCGGGTCATGCCATGCGGTTGGGCCGATTGGGGCGATTGGGATGTGGTGGCTTCCATGTCGGTGTCCCCGGATTACTGGACCACGAAGTCCTGAAACAGGACCTCGGAAACGGTTTGGTCAGACAGGCTTGCGGTGGCGCGGCGTTTCAGTTCGCCGCGGACAAGGCTCATGCCCGCGCTGCCGGTCACGTCGCGTACCGAAAGCTGCGACAGGTATTCGATGAAGACGTCGCGCAGAACCGCGACCGTGTCCGAGTTGCTGGTCGGGGCATCGTGCGACCCCGAGTCTTCCGATCCAAGGTCAAGAACGACGACCGGATTCACCAGCAGGTGGCGGGTGTCCGTCGTCTCGCCGGTTTGCAGGACCAGCGTGATGCGGCCGACGTCGATCTGAACGTGATGCGATTCTGCAACTTCCGGCGTATGATTTTTCGCATCATCGGCCTCGGACGCCGCATTCAGGCCCATGTTCGTCCATGCCAGGACGCCCGCACCGGCGCCGCCCAGGAACGACACCAAAACCAGAATCACCAGAAGTTTGATCTTTGGGCCGCTTTTCTTGGGGGCCGGAGCCTCGTCAGCCATGAATGAATCCTCAGACGTCAATTTTTCGCATTCATGCTAGCCGACCTTCCATTCAAAGGGAAGAACACAGTCGCCCGAAGTTTGCGAAAAATTTTCTTGTGAGTCGCGAGGCAAGCATCTACGGTCGTCTTAAATTCGCAAATTTCCATACCCGGTAAGTCGGCAAGCAAGTGAACGAACTCATCGAGAACCTGAAGGGGCTGGGCCGCCGGCGTCTTATGCTGATGGGGCTGACAGCGGTCGGCCTGGTCCTTGCGCTTGTCGTCGGGCTGTCGGTCGCGATGTCGCCGAAGTACCGGCCGCTTGCGATGGACATTCCCGCCTCTGACGCATCGCGCATGATGACCGAGCTAGAGCAGGCGGGTTTCTCGCCGCGCATCTCGGCCGATGGCACCATGCTTAGCCTGCCGGAAGACGAGGTCGCCCGCGCCCGCATGGCACTGGCCGAGGCCGGACTGCCCGCCGAGGGCAACGCGGGCTGGGAACTGTTCGACCAGAACTCTGGTCTGGGGATGAACAGCTTTCTGCAACAGATCAACCGCCTGCGCGCGCTTGAAGGCGAACTGGCCCGGTCGATCGAGACCATCGACAACGTCGATACCGCGCGGGTCCACCTTGTGCTGCCGGACCGCGAGACGTTCTCGCAGGAACGGCCGGAACCCTCGGCCTCGGTCGTTATCCACACCCGACGCACCGCACCGCTGGAACGCAGTCAGGCGCTGGCCATCCGCAGCCTTGTCGCCGCCGCCGTGCCGCGCCTGTCGCCGGACCGGATCACCATCCTTGACGGCGCCGGGCAGGCGATCCTCAGCGAAGAGGATCTGTCCGAGGGGAACGGCCTGAACTCGGCCCGTGCCGAGATCGAAGAACGGCTGCGCCAGAACGTCGAAAGCATCCTTGCCGCCCACGTTGGCACCGGCAACGTCCGGGTGCGCGTGACCGCCGATCTCGACACCTCGCGCGAGGTTGTCGTTCAGGAAAGCTTCGACCCCGACCAGCAGGTGCCGCGGTCCATCGTTTCGGTGACCGAGCAGAACGACAGCGCCGACAGTTCCAGCAGCACCGTCGACGTGGCCAACAACCTGCCCGGCATCGACAACGGCGGCGGCGGCGTTGGCCGGTCCGAGACGAACACGTCCAGCCGGGACGAATCGGTGTTCGAGATCGGCAACACCCGGTCCGAGCTGATCCGCGAGCCCGGCGCCATAACCCGGCTGTCCGTTGCGGTCGTCGTGAACGGCACATGGGACGAGAACGGCGCCTATACCCCCCGTACCCCCGAAGATCTGGAACGGCTGACGGCGCTGGTGCACTCGGCCGCCGGGATCGACGAGGAACGCGGCGACGTCGTCACCGTCGAGAACCTGAGCTTCGTCGCCGGTGATCCCACCGCGACAGCCCGCGAGCGCAGCGGTTTCATGGACGTGGTCGCGATGAACTTCGGCGCCATCGTCCGTGCCCTTGCCGCCGTGGTCGTCGTGGCGCTGCTGCTGTTCTTCGGGGTGCGCCCGCTGATGCGGTCGTTCGCGGCCTCGACCGAAGCCGCCGCGGAAGGCGATGCGACCGCCGATGCCGTGGCCATCGAGACCCCCGACGCCGAAACGCCCGCTGCCGCAGGCACGCCCGGCGCCCCCGGCGAACAGCCGCGGCCCAAGCCGATGGCAGAGCCTGTTATCGTCGAGGAAGAGGAAGAATTCGTTTCGCTTGCCTCGGTCTCGGGCAATGTCATGCGTCGGCACATCGACGAACTGACCAAGCTGATCGAGGTCGAGCCCGAAGGCTCGCTGCGGATCATCCGCAGCTGGATCAACCAGAAGAGCTGATAGATGGCGAGCAAGAGCATCCTCAGCCCCCCGGATTTCGACGTGGAAGACCGCGTCGAGGCAGAGCGCGCGCAGGTGAGGGCCACCAGTTTCACCCGGGCCGAGATGGACGCGGCCATTGCCAGCGCCGTCGAAGCCGCGCGGGCCGAGGCCTATGCCGAAGGCTACACCGCCGGCGAAACCGCGATGCGCGACAGCATTGCGCAGAAACAGGCGGCGACGCTGGAAACGCTGCTGCCGCGCATCGACGAGCTTTTGGCCGGTCAGCAGGTGTACTGCGACGGGCTAGAGCTGGAAATGATCGCTTTCATGCGGGACTTTTGCGAAAAACTTTTCCCTGAAATGGTCGGGGAATACGGCCGCGAGCAGTTGGCCACCGAACTGCGCCAGATCGCGCGGCGCGCGCTGGGCAGCCCGTGGCTGGAGGTGAAGGTGCCCGAAGGCTACGGCGCGCTTGCCCGCGAACTGGCCCGCCCCGAAGGCGAGGGCACAGAGCTTCGGGTGACCGAAGACCCCGATCTTCTGGCCTGCGCGGTCAGCGCAAACTGGCAGAACGGTCGTTCCGCCTATGACTTCGACGCCCTGTGCGGGGACATCCTTTCGCTGTTCAGGGCCCCCAATCTCTCGTTCAACAGACAGCCGGGAAATGTGACATGACGGACGATTCCAATAGCCTCCTCAAGGACATCGCCGCAGAGGAAATCAAGAAGGCCGACGTGCAAAGCAACGGGCAGGGCGTCAATGCCATGCTGAACGTGTCGCTGTCGGTGCAGGTCGTTCTGGGCGAGGCCCGGATGCCGGTGTCGCAGCTTCTGTCGCTGTCGCGCGGGTCCGTGGTCGAGCTGGACCGCCGCATCGGACAGCCGCTGGACGTGATGATCAACGACCGGCTGGTGGCGCGCGGCGACCTTGTGAAGGTCGGCGAAGACGGCCTGGGCATCACCCTGACCGAGATCGTCAAAGACTACGTGATGGGCACGCACTGATGCCCACGGGCACCCTTCTGCGCGGTCCGGGCCGGTTCGCCCTTGCCGCCCTGCTTGCGGGTCTCATCCTTGTGGCTGGCGCCGCGACGGCATGGGCCCAGCAATCGGGGCTGGGGGAACTGATCGGCGGGCTGTCAGAGGTGCTCGACCCCGAAGGTGAGGGCAGCGGAGAGCTGTCCGGCCGCCTGATACAGATGTTCGGCCTGCTGACCCTGCTGTCTATCGCGCCGGGCCTGCTGATCGTGATGACCTCGTTCACCCGGTTCGTCGTCGTCCTGTCGATCATGCGCATGGCGCTGGGCCTGAACCAGTCGCCGCCGAACATGGTGATCACCTCGCTGGCGCTGTTCCTGACGTTCTACGTCATGCAGCCGGTGCTTCAGGACAGCTGGGACAACGGTCTTGCGCCGCTGATCGACGGCGCCATCACCGAGGAACAGGCTGTCGAACGCATCGCCGAGCCGTTTCATGCCTTCATGGCGAACAACACCCGCGACAAGGATCTGGCCCTGTTTCAGGGGTTTGCCGCGCAGGCCGACGCCGTCGTGCCCGACGAGACCGTCGAGGGCGTGACCGAAGGCGGCGTTGACGCGCTTCCCGAGGACCGCACCCAGATCGCGTGGTCGGTTCTGGTGCCCGCCTTCATGATTTCCGAACTTCAGCGCGCCTTCACCATCGGGTTCCTGATCTTCGTCCCCTTCCTTGCCATCGACCTGATCGTGTCCGCGATCCTGATGGGGGCCGGCATGATGATGCTGTCGCCGGTCATGATTTCGCTGCCTTTCAAGGTCATCTTCTTCGTCGCGATCGACGGCTGGTACCGTCTCGCGGGGTCCCTGATCCAATCCTACGCCGGAGGATAGTCTCGTGAACGCACTCAATCCCCACGCCACCAGTTTCCCGCTGCAGCTTGCCGCGGAAGAGATCCCGCTGACCGGGGTCGAAAAGGCGGCTGTCCTGTTCCTGTGCATCGGCGAGGAACGCGGATCGGTGATGATGAAGAAGATGGCGCGGTCCGAGATTCAGGCCGTGATCCAGGCGATGTCTCGGCTGGGCACGATCCCGGCCAGCACGGTCGAGAATGTGATCCGCGAATTCTCGCGGACCGTGTCTGGCGGCGCCGGTGTCGAAGGGTCGGTTCAGATCGCCGAGCGGATGCTGTCGGGCTTCATGTCCGACGACGCGATTTCCGACATCATGGGCGACCTGCGCGCGCCCACCCACGGCCAGAACGTCTGGGACGCCTTCGCGGCGGTGAACGAGCAGACCATCGCCAACTGGCTGATGGGCGAACACGACCAGACCGTCGCCGCGATCCTGTCGCGGATGAAACCCACCGTATCGGCCCGCGTCCTGCCGTTGTTCGGGGCCGAGCGCATGGCCGAGATCGCGACGCGGATGATCGGCCTTGGCACCCTGTCGCGGCATGTCATCGACAACCTCGAACAGGTCATCGTCAGCGATTTCCTCAGCGCGGCGACCCGCAAGTCGACGGTCGATCCGCAGCAGCGGATGGCGGACATGTTCAACAAGATGGACGGCAGCGTGTTCGAAAGCCTGTCCAGCGATCTGGAAGACCGCGTACCGCAGGAACTGGACCAGATCCGCAAGAAGATGTTCACCTTCGACGACATGGTGAAGCTGGAAAGCGCATCGCTTCAGCGGATCATGCGGATGGCAGAGGGCAACACGCTGGCGCTGGCCCTGCGCGGCGCAAAGTCCGAGATCCGCAGCGCCTTCATGTCGGCCCTGACCCAGCGGATGCGCGAGATGCTGGAAATGGAGATGAAGGAAATGGGCCCGGTCCGCGCGCGCGAAAGCCGCGAGGCGCAGGCGACGCTGATCGACATCACCAACGACCTTGTTCGGCAGGACATCATCCGTCTGCCCAGCACCGAAGACGAGATGGTCTGAGCCAGACCGCAGAACGCAAAAAAGCCGCGGCCCGAATAATCGCGCCGCGGCCTTTTAGTGTCTGTTATTCAGCGGGTGCCGTAGCCCGAGAACCCTTGGATCGAGTCGATGTCGATCGTCACCATGTTGTAAGAATTGCCCTGCGACAGCAGGGTGACGGCTGCGTTCTCGGTGGTTTGGCTTTGCGTCACGGCGGCGAAGGCGGAAAACTGGCGGATCAGCTTTTCCTGAACCTCGGGGTCTTGCAGATCCTCGATGTCCATCCGCTTTTCCAGCATCTTCTTCAGGGAATCGACGCTGGCGTTAGCAGAGCTTTCGGGCATCCCGAACGCCGTCATGATGAACTCTTTCATCTCGGTGTCCGCCAGCACCTTGTACCAGCTGGTCAGGCCGGACACCTTCTGCTCGAACGCAAGCGCCGTGCCGACGCTTTCGTTCACGTCGGACTGCGTGTCGATCAGCCGTTGCTCGGTGTAGCGTTCCACCATCTCCTCGACCCAGTCGGGGTCAGTGAAATTGGCGTCGGCGGTGCCGTCGGCGTTGAAGCCCAGTTCTTCGTTGGCCAGCGTGTACTTGTCGTCGGTCAGGCGGTTGATCAGCGACTTGTCGTCGTCCGGATCGGCTGTGAAGATCTCTTTCATCATGGCCTTGGCATAGATCTCTTTCTCCATGCCGAAGGATTTCATGACGAAGCTGAAGACCTCGTAATCGTTCACAAGGTCCTCGACGGTTTCCATGCCGCCGATCCGCTCCCGAAACGCGTCGATCTCGCGCTTGGCCATCGGGTCGCGCTGCACGTCGGCTTCGAACATCTCGCGGTTCTCGCGGACCAGCGTGATGCCGACGAAGGGGGACAGACCGGCGGTCGAGATCATGCGTGCGATTCCTTCGGGGTATCGGCAAGCCCGGCTGAGATCGCCAGAAGCTTGTCTTCGTAACGGATAACGGGGCCAAGGACGCGGTACGCGCCGTACAGGTTGTCCTGCTCGACGTGGCTGCGGACGCGGTCCAGAACCTTGCCGTGGCTTTTCTGCATGACCTGCATCAGCTCGGTGATCCCGTCGTGAATGCGCGGCAGGATCTCGCCCCGCGATTCACGGCTGACCATCGCGACCTGGATCAGCTGGCACAACCGGCGCACGGGGGTCTGGGCCTTGTCCTCGGCAAGGATCTCTTCGCCGCGCAGGACGTCGGACCGGTTCTCGACCTCGACGAACATCTGGCCCTTGCCCGCGTTGCGCAGCACGGCGCCGTTGATGACGATGCGGTCTCCGGTTTTGACTTTGAGAATCAGGCCCATTACGCGGCCTCGACGGTGTGGCCCTGAAGGGCCGCGATGATCGGCTTGTTGACGGCGATCAGGGATTCGATGGTGCCGCGGCCGTTCATGATCTGGCCGCTTTGGCGTTCGACGAAACCGGCCAGCGACAGAAGTCCGGCGCGGGTTTCGGCGGGAAGCGCGTTGCCCGGCGTCAGCAGGTCGGCTTTGAAGCCAAGCCAAAGGCGGACATTGTCGTGGACGGCCGACCGCAGCGGACCGGCAAGGATGCCAAGACGGGACGGGCCTTCGGCGGCGGCGTCATACTCGGCTTGGTGCGCGTCAAGGCGCGACGTGATCTGGGTCAGGACCCGGCGCTCCATCGCGCGCGGTGTCTCGGTGGTCTTGAGGGATTTCTTATAGGCGTCGAGGCTCATCTGATGTCACCTTCTGGTGCGGGCCCGGGGGCTTGAAAAACGAAGCCCGACCTCGGTCATCCGAGGCCGGGCGATACGCTTCAGCGACTGCTGACAATCATTACGTGAACACTGGCAAGCATTACTGGAACAGGCTCATAACGCTGGACGGACCGCGGTTCGCGATCGCGAGCGACTGAGTGGCCAGCTGCTGCTGGGTCTGAAGCGCCTGAAGACGGGCAGCTTCTTCTTCCATGTCCGCGTCGATCATCGAGGACACGCCGCTGTCGATGTTGTCGACCATCTGGTTCAGGAACTCCTGCTGGCCTTCGATCGAGCTTTCCGCCTGGCCCAGCTGGGTGGCGACATCGGTCACGTCGGTCAGCACCGTCTCGACCGAGGCAAGAGCCCCTGCCAGGAAGGCTTCGCCGGTGGCGACGACTTCGGCGTTGGTGGCAAAGCCCGTTGCGATCGCTTTGAAGTCGCTGACCAGTTCGGCCATGTCGTGCGTCTTCACAACGATGTCGGTGGTGGCGAAAGTGCCGCCAGCACGGGTGATGCCGGTAACCACGTTGCGGTCAACGCCGACAGTTGCGTCGCCGTTGACGCCCCGGGTCAGTGCGCCGGTCGCACCGTCGATGGCAGAGCCGGCCACCGAGCCCGCAGCGTAAGAGCCGGCACCCAGCATGTCGTCGCCGTTGAAGGTCGACTGGCTGAGCGTCGTTTCCATCTGTTTGACCAGTTCATTCAGGTCGTTTTCGATTTCGCCTTGGCCGCCGGTGGCGCCCTGAGCGAATGCGACCTTATCGATGAACTGCTGAGCCAGGTCTTGGATCGTCTCGGCGCCGAGGCGGGCCGTGGCGACCGAGTTCTTGGTCAGGGTCAGACCTTCGTTGATCGACGCATAGGACGAGCTATCGCCTTTCATCGTCTCGGAGATCTGGAAGTAGGCCGCGTTGTCCTTGGCCGAGCCAACTTTCAGGCCGGTCGAAATGCGGTCCTGAGTGGTGGCGAGGTTGTTGTTCACCGACCGCAGGGCCTGAAGGGCGTTCATCGCGGAGGTGTTGGTGATGATGGAAGTCATGGGGGCTAGTTCCTTTTGCTTTCTTGCTGCACGTCCCTCCTTCTGGCGGGACGGTCGGGTCTTCGCCCGACATCAAGGGAAAGCGGCAGGAAGGTTTCCGAAAGGTTTCCGTTTTCGCAAATTTCTAAAAATCTTTCTCGAAGCCCTTTTTGACCGGTTTCGGCGCCACGTCGCCGCGCAGCTGACCGGTCTTGTCGTAGACGCCCTTCAGGCTTTGACGCGTGCGAAGGTGTTCGACTTCGGCCAGAATCGTGCGCGAGGCATCCGCCATGCCGCGCAGAAGCCGTTCGTTGGTTTCCAGCTGATCGGCCAGGTCCCGAATCAGTTTTCGCAACTGGCCCACAGCAGGGACGTCGACGGACAGGAAGGGTTCGACCGCAGGCTGCCGCCGTTCCAGCGTTTCCAGAAGCCGTGCCTTCTCATCGAAATACGACGCCACCCGATCGACGTCGCGATCTTCCAGCGCGCCGTTCTCTTTGCGCAGGAAATCCAGCGTCGACGACAGGATCTTTTCGAACTCGGCGATGTTGCCTTCGTCTTCGTCGGTCAGCCCGGCGCCCTCTTCGCCGTCACGGGCCTTGCGTTCGCCGAGCCGCATACCAAGCCGCGACAGGGCGGACGTCTTCGGAACGCCGATCATTCCATGTATTCCTTCAACTGCGCCGCGACAGAGCGGGCGATACCAACGCCGCCGGCTTCCGCGACTTCGCGTGCGAAGGCTTTGGTCAGCTGGCTGCGGAACATCTCTTCGCCGAAGCCGCCGGCGGGCGCGGGGATCGCGTCTTCCATCATCGTGGAAAAGGCGATCTCAAGGAACGAGGCCTCGAAATCCATCGCGGCCTCTTCGATGCTTGTCGGCTGGTTCGCGGGGTGCGGGCCGGACAGCGGATGCAGAATGGGCTTGGACTCGATATCCATCAGATGATCTCCAGATCTGCGTGAAGGGCACCCGCGGCCTTGATGGCCTGCAGGATCGAAATGATTTCCTGTGCACCGATGCCGATGGCGTTCAGCCCGTCCACCAGCTCGCGCAGGCTGACCTGCCCGCCGACGACGGCGAAGCCAGAGTCGCGCTCGTAGACTTCGATGTCCGTCTGCGGGACGATCACCGTCTCGCCGATGCTGAACGGTTCCGGCTGGCTGACCTGGGCGCTTTCGCTGATGCTGACGGTCAGACCGCCTTGGCTGATCGCGACCTCGTCGATCCGCACGTCGGCCCCGATTACGATGGTGCCGGACTTTGCGTCGATCACCACCTTCGCGGGGGTATCGGGTTCGACTTGCAGGTTCTCGATCGTCGAAAGCGCCTCCATCACGTCGCCCTTCTCGATCACGCGCACCTCGACCGTGCCGGGATCAAGCGGCTCGGCGCGGGCGATGCCGACATGGGCGTTGATCGCCTCGGCAATGCGCGACGCGGTGGTGAAGTCGGGATTTCGCAAAGCCAGCCGAATGCTGGTCATCCGCCGCAGGTCGAAATCGATCTCTTGTTCGACGGTCGCGCCGTTCTCGATCCGCGCCACGGTAGGCACGCCACGCGTCAGGTCGGCGGCGGCGCCTTCGAAACTGAAGCCGCCCACGGCAACGGGCCCCTGTCCGACGGCATAGATCTGCCCGTCGGCGCCCGACAATGGCGTCACCAGAAGCGTTCCGCCCCGCAACGAGGTGGCATCGCCTAGCGACGACACCTCGATGTCGATCTCGCTGCCGCGCCGCGCGTAGGGCGGTAGTTTCGCCGTGACCATCACCGCGGCGGTGTTCTTGGTGTTCAGCCCTTCGCCCGTCAGGTTGCCGACGCCCAGCCGCGACAACATGCCCTCGATGGATTTGCGCGTGAACGGAGAGTTCCTCATGCTGTCGCCGGTGCCATCAAGGCCGACGACAAGGCCGTAACCGATCAGCTGGTTCGACCGCACGCCTTCGAAGTTCACGATGTCCTTGAGACGAACCTGCGCCTGCGCGGCGGCCGCCGGCAGGACGACGGCAAGCGTCAGGGCAAGAAGAACGCGTTTAAGCATCGCAAGGCATCCAATCTGAAACCCGCGCGGGCGGGAATTTACGTTATTCGCATATCCACCAAACGGTGGCCGTGGCCTGTTCCTGCGCCGCTTCGTGAAATTCCTTATCCGAATGGAAGGTTTTTCGTTGAACCGGCTAACGACGGCAATGTACCCTACTTTTAGTTTTTCGCAAGTTTCTCGGGAGCACCCATGCGGGTAATTTTGCATGATTACGACCACGCCCGCGCAGAAGGGCTGTTTTCTGCCCTGCCGCGCCAAGGACTTACGGTCGAAGATCTGCCCAAGGCGGCAATCGAATCAGGGATGGCCGGGCTGGACGAAGGCGCCGCCGTTCTGCTTCCGGTGCTTCTGGGGCTGATGCCCGAACGCGACGCCGCCGGACAGGTGCGCCGGATGCGCGCCGCTGGAGTGGCGAATCCCCTGTTGGTGCTACAGGACGACCTGGACCCCGACGAGGTTGCGCGAATTCTGGATGCCGGTGCGGACGACGTTGTCGGCGCACCCTTCGCGGCGGTCGAGATCGCGGCGCGGCTGCGGTCGGTGACGCGCCGCCATCACGGATTGCGGTCGCAAGAGGTCCGGTCCGGTGCGCTGACGGTCTACCTAGACGGACGGCACCCCGAATTCGACGGCCACCCGATCCGGCTGTCGTCGAGCGAGAACACGATCCTTCGGATTCTTGCGCTGAACTCTGGGAAGGTCGTTCGCCGCGACGCGCTGTTCGATGCGCTGTACGCGCTGGCGGACTATCAACCGTATATGAAGGCGCTGGACGTCCACATCTGCAAGCTTCGCAAGAAGATCGAGGCGCATTCCGGCGACGGCGCCAGCATGATCCGGACCTACACCGGCAAAGGCTATGCCCTGGAAGGAGAAGCGCCAGTCGCGGGCTGAACGCCCGCGTCAGGCAAAGGCGCGTTCGGCAGGGGTGTCGGACGCGGGTGCGGCAAAGCCCTGAAGCATCGGGAAGCCGCCAACGGTGCCGGACAGGCGCAACGTCTCGCCGTCACGCATCCGAAGACGCATGCTGGTCCACGTCACGCGGCGACCGTCGTGAAGCGCGGTCATGAACGACGTGATGCGCGTCTGATCGTCCGGGTGATAGTGACCGCGCAACGTGATCGGCGTTCCGGCAGGGCAGGCCCGCAGCACGAACGCGTCCAGCGTTTCGGTTTCGGCCTCGATCCCGAAGTCTTCCAGCAGATAGCCGGTGACGTCGAAGCCGGTGACGGTCAGTGTCACCATGTCTGTCCCATGGGCGGTGAACCGCAGCGCGTCGTCGGCGCCTGTCGTCAGACCAAGGTCACCAAGGATCGTGGACAGCGACCGGGCAGCGTGCCGGTGCAGGGGACCGATGTGAAGGATGCCTTCCCCAGTCGCGGCATCAAGGTCCGAATGGCGAGAGAGTGTCAGATCGGCAAGCTGCATTGGACAGCAATCCTTCTTCATTCAGGAAACACAGCATTCAAGACGCTGTAGTTCCTCGTGTAACCGGGAAGGTATTGATCCGGACGGACAGCCGCCGTTTCTAATGT
Source organism: Psychromarinibacter halotolerans (assembly GCF_029168315.1). NCBI lineage: Bacteria > Pseudomonadati > Pseudomonadota > Alphaproteobacteria > Rhodobacterales > Paracoccaceae > Psychromarinibacter > Psychromarinibacter halotolerans. Next base: position 449,556 of record NZ_JARGYD010000002.1, on the reverse strand, counting down.
AGATATTAAAGTGTTTCCCAGCGTCTCTGACCGGAGACACTTGATCGTTACCCGGCGGAATCCTGCCCAGCTACTGATATTTTGATCGTTTTACCCAATAGGGGACCGGTGCCTTGAAGAAGCCTCAAACTGCCTAAACTAGGCTATGAGAAAGCGCGATCGACACCACATGTGTGGCGTTTCGCGCCCCAATCTTCCTGCGAATGCGCTCGATCCGTTTCTTCACGGTGTCTCGAGTCGTGTGCATCTGCTTGGCGATCTCGTCCTGAGAATATCCAAGCGCAAGGGTCTGGATCGTCGCGATATCCACGTCCGTCAGGCCCAGCCGCCCGTCATGGACCGCGACGATATGGTCGAGGATCTCGGCAACCCGCGCGATCTCGTCGTCCGTCAATTCACGGTCGGGGCGCGACACGGCAAGAAGGCACTTCTTGTTTCGAAGATGCTTGCTGCGCGTCACCGCGACCGCGCCGTAGGCCAAGCCGAAGTCTTTCGCGCGCCGCATGACATAGTCGGCAGTGACGCGCTGTACCGTGTCCAGTCCGCTCCAGCGTGTCGTGCCGGTATTCACCATGCCCCAAAGAACCACGGGATCCAGCACGACAAGGTTGTTGGTGTCGTAATGGTCGCGCCAAGCTTCGGGGTAGGTGCTGTAGACGAACTTGGTCTTCCAGACGTGCGCATGAAGGACAAGGCAATAGCCCGACGGTGCAATGGCAGAGAGTTCCTTGTCGCACGCCTCGTAGTCCGGGATGATTTCGAAGGGATTGTCTTCGAACATGTGACACGTTCCTCGGTCGCACCGCTGCCTCAGCAAGCGTTACCAGTGGCGGACCGCGCCGCACTCTTCCTGATGGCACACGAACTTCCCCGCCTTTGGTTAACGGCGAGAGGCCGTGCTTGCCGTCTCAACGACAAGTTGTGGTAGCATCCTGAGGTTGTCAATGGTTACGCTAAGTCCTTTATGGCGTTCACTAAGTGCCGGACCTTCGTTGTGCTTTCGTGATGCAATACTGATCTGGGGTTGCACGGCGCGTTTTTGATGAACGCGTTCGTTACGTCGTAAAGACCTGCGGGCCAGCGTGGATGCCCGAAAAGCAAAAGGGGAAGGCAAAGCCCTCCCCTTTTTAATTTCCGCGAGTGAAGTCCGTTTAGCGGATCACGCCGCCAGTGCGTCGACCGGGCTTCCCGAAAAGATCTTGTCGCCGACCCGAACGGAAATCTGTCCGTTCGGCAGAACGCCGACAAAGAAGCCCTGAACCGATACGCAACTTCCGATTACGATTGTCCGAAGCATGCTCACCATCCCCTGTGTCATCCTACCGACACATTAAGTGATCCCTGTTTTCAAATCACTAACAAAGTGAGCAAAAAAATCAGACTTTTGCGCTCAAATTACGCAGATAAAGCAGAAATCGGCGGTTTCTGGGCTGAAATTTGTCAACAATAGGGTGAAGTTGTCTAAAGCCAATCACGCAGAATCGGAATCAGCGGAACGTCCGCTGGGGGCATCGGATACTCGCGCAGGTTGTGCGCCGCGACCCATTTCAGGGCCTGACCCTCGCGCGATTGCGGAATGCCCTGCCATTTTCGGCAAGCAAACAAAGGCATTAGCAAGTGAAATGTCTCGTACGCGTGGCTGGCGAAGGTCAGCGGCGCAAGGCAGCTTTCCCACGTATCGATGCCAAGTTCTTCCTGAAGCTCGCGAATCAGGGCCGTTTCCGGGGATTCCCCCGGTTCCACCTTGCCGCCGGGAAATTCCCAAAGCCCGGCCATCGACTTGCCCTCGGGGCGCTGGGCCAAAAGCACGCGGCCGTCCGCATCAATCAGCGCGACGGCCGATACCAGTACGATCTTGCTGTCGCTCATGAACGATAGTCGGCGTTGATCGAGATGTAGGCGTGGGTCAGGTCGCAGGTCCACACGGTGGCGGCGCCATCGCCCAGCCCCATGTCGATGCCGATGATCAGGTCGGACTGCTTCATGTAAGTCGCGCCCGCCTCTTCCTTGTAGTCTGGGTCGACCCAACCGTCGCGGGCGACCTGAGTGTCGCCGAACCGGATCGCCAGCTTGTCGCGGTCGGCCTGCGCGCCGGACTTGCCGATCGCCATGACGATGCGGCCCCAGTTCGGGTCTTCGCCGGCAAGGGCGGTCTTGACCAGCGGCGAGTTCGCGATCGCCATGCCCGCCGTCTTGGCGTCGGCATCGTCGGCGGCGCCGGTCACCCGGATCTCGACGAACTTCGTCGCGCCTTCGCCGTCGCGGACGACCTGATGCGCAAGGTCCAGCATGACGCCCGACAGCGCCTCGCGGAACGGGGCGATGCCGTCGCCCGTGATCTCGACGCCCGAAGCGCCTGTTGCGGCCAGCAGCAGCGTGTCCGAGGTCGAGGTGTCGCTGTCCACGGTGATGCAGTTGAAGCTGCGATCCGTCAGTTGCGACAGCATTCCCTGCAGATCCGCCTGCGCGATCTTCGCGTCGGTGAAGATATAGACCAACATGGTCGCCATGTCGGGCGCGATCATGCCCGACCCCTTGGCGATGCCAGCGATCTTGACCGGCTTGCCGTCGATCTTGACCGTCGCCGAGGCGCCCTTGGGATAGGTGTCGGTGGTCATGATCGCCCGCGCCGCGGCGGCGATGCCATCGGCGGACAGGCCGGCTTTCAGGTCTTCGATCTTGGCGATGATCCGGTCATGCGGCAACGGTTCGCCGATCACGCCGGTAGACGAGGTGAACACGCGGTGTTCCGGCACGCCCACGATGCGCGACACGCCGGACACCAGTTCCCGCACCGACGCCATGCCGTGGCTGCCGGTGAAGGCGTTGGCGTTGCCCGAGTTCACCACGATGGCGGCACCGCCGTCGGCGCTGCCCCCGATTTTGTCCTGACAGTCCAGTACAGGCGCCGATCGCGTGGCCGAGCGCGTGAACACGCCGGCGATCTCGGACCCCGGCGCAAGTTCTGCCAGCATCACGTCGGTCCGGCCCGCATAGCGTACCCCTGCCGCGACAGTGGCAAAGCGCACGCCGGCGATTTCCGGCAGGTTCGGAAACCCGCCAACCGGGGCAAGAGGCGAGACGGGAAGCGGCTTCTTCGTCCGCGGTTCGGCCTCGGGCGTTGCGCCCGAGGTCTCTAGATGCGCCCGAAGCTCTTTTAGCTTCTGCTTGAGCTTGCGGATCTTTTTCTTCTTCCCGGCCATTGCCCCAGGACCTTCTTATTCAGTGACGAGAGTGGTGTCTTTAAGCACGGCGGGGTCGATCCCCGACAGGTCCGGGCGCTCGATCTCGGCGGCTTCGACAAGTTCTTCGATCTCTTCGCGCAAGCGGGTTTCCCACAGCTCGGCCTGGATGGTGTCGCGCACCTCGTCCAGCGCTGGGGCTTCCGGCAGACGGGTCTCGTTCAGCGTGATGACATGCCAGCCGAACTGCGTCTGCACCGGCTCGGACACATCGCCGACTTCCAGCGCCATCACGGCCTCTTCGAATTCGGGCACCATCATGCCAGCGCCAAACCAGCCAAGGTTGCCGCCGTTCGGGCCGGTCGGGCCGGTCGAGTTCTCTTTCGCCAGTTCGGCGAAGTCGGCGCCGCCGTTCAGTTCCTCGACCAGTGCGGCTGCTTCTTCCTCCGTCGCGACAAGAATGTGGCTGGCGTTGAATTCCTTCACCGGCTCGAAGTCGGCGTATTTCGACGCATAGGCAGCCTCGAGATCCTCGTCGCTGATCTCGATCGCTTCGGCGATTTCCGTGACCTTCGTGCTGGCCAGGATCGCGCTTTCCTCGTTCTCGATCGCCAGTTCGGCGGCGCGGTTCGGCTCGGTCACCGATCCGCCCACGGCGCGTTGCTGGATCAGACGTTCAAGCAGACCCTCGAAAATAACGTCATCGGGCAGCGACTTGTTCTGGTCGGACAGGGCTTCGCGCATGATGATCATGTGGCCGATCGTGATATCGGTGCCGCCGACGGTGGCGACAACGGTGTCAGCGGTGACCTCCGCTGGCGTCTCGGCATCCTGTGCGACAACGGGGGCCGCAAGGCTCAGCGCAATCGCTGCCGAGGCCAGGAGGGTCTTCGAATAAGCCATAAGGTGATCCTTTTTGAACTTGGCCGCGAAAGCTCGCGACGTTGACACCATACCAACCGGCCCTTACATCGCCAAAAGGCGCGCAGGACCGCTTTCTCACCGCATTTCCTATGGGTTCGGGAGAGGGCGGGCAAGCACTCCTCTTACACGTTGGTTTGAAAACAGGCTTCCAGGCGGAGTAGACATGCTGGGTATCGGAACAATCGCCAAGAAGGTCTTTGGCACGCCAAATGACCGCAAAGTAAAGGCGACCCGACCGATCGTCGAAAAGATCAACGCTCTGGAACCCGAGTTCGAGGCGCTGTCCGACGACGGCCTTATCGAAAAGACGGCAGAGCTTGTCGAACGGGTCGCGGGCGGCGAAAGCCTGGACAAGATCCTGCCGGAAGCCTTCGCGAACTGTCGCGAAGCCGCCAAGCGCGCACTTGGGCTTCGGGCCTTCGACGTGCAGCTGATGGGCGGGATCTTCCTGCATCAGGGCAACATCGCCGAAATGAAGACGGGCGAAGGCAAAACGCTGGTCGCCACCTTCCCGGCCTATCTGAACGCTCTGACGAAGCGCGGCGTGCATGTCGTCACCGTGAACGACTATCTCGCCAAGCGCGACTCTGAGTGGATGAGCAAGGTTTACAACGCGCTGGGCATGACCTGCGGCGTCGTTTATCCGCAGCAGCCCGAAGGTGAAAAGAAAGAGGCGTACGCCTGCGACATCACCTATGCCACCAACAACGAGCTTGGCTTCGACTACCTGCGCGACAACATGAAATCCGAGCTGTCGGACATGAACCAGCGCGACCACTACTTCGCCATCGTGGACGAGGTCGACTCGATCCTGATCGACGAAGCGCGGACGCCGCTGATCATCTCCGGCCCGTCGCAGGACCGGTCCGAGCTGTACATGACCATCGACAAGGTGATCCCGGAACTGACCGAGGAACACTACAACATCGATGAAAAGTCGCGGAACGTGACCTACACCGAGGAAGGCAACGAATTCCTCGAACAGCGTCTGCACGCCGCGGGCATCCTGCCCGAGGAACACACGCTGTATGACCCGGAATCGACCACGATCGTCCACCACGTGAACCAGGGTCTGCGGGCCCACAAGCTGTTCACGAAGGACAAGGATTACATCGTCCGCAACGGCGAGATCGTGCTGATCGACGAGTTCACCGGCCGCATGATGTCCGGGCGCCGCCTGTCGGACGGTCTGCATCAGGCGATCGAGGCGAAGGAAGGCTGCAAAATCCAGCCCGAGAACGTCACCTTGGCGTCGGTCACCTTCCAGAACTATTTCCGCCTTTACGACAAGCTGTCCGGCATGACCGGCACCGCGTCGACCGAGGCCGAGGAATTCGCCGAGATCTACAAGCTGGGCGTGGTCGAGGTTCCGACCAACCTGCCCATCGCGCGGAAGGACGAACACGACGCCGTCTACCGCACCGCGAAGGAAAAATTCGAAGCCATCGTCGAGGAAATCAAAGCCGCGCACGAGGCCGGGCAACCCGTCCTTGTCGGCACCACCTCGATCGAAAAGTCGGAGTTCCTGTCGCAGCTTCTGACGTCCGCGAAGATCCCGCACAACGTCCTGAACGCCCGCCAGCACGAGCAAGAGGCGCAGATCGTCGCTGACGCCGGCAAGCTGGGTGCGGTGACCATCGCGACGAACATGGCCGGTCGCGGCACCGACATCAAACTGGGCGGCAACTTCGAATTCCAGGTGATGGAGGCCATCGCCGCCAGCCCGGACCGCGACCCCGAAGAGATCCGGCAAGAGTTAGAGACCAGCCACGCCGCCGCCGAAGAGGCGGTGAAGAAGGCGGGCGGTCTGTTCGTCCTTGCCACCGAGCGTCACGAAAGCCGCCGCATCGACAACCAGCTGCGCGGTCGGTCCGGCCGTCAGGGCGACCCGGGCCGGTCGGCGTTCTTCCTGTCGCTGGAAGACGACCTGATGCGCATCTTCGGGTCCGAGCGTCTGGACAACATGCTGAAAAAGCTGGGGATGAAGGAAGGCGAGGCCATCGTTCACCCTTGGGTCAACAAGTCGCTTGAGCGGGCGCAGGCGAAGGTCGAAGGCCGCAACTTCGACATCCGCAAGCAGCTATTGAAGTTCGACGACGTGATGAACGACCAGCGGAAGGCCATCTTCGGCCAGCGCCGCGAGATCATGGAAGCCGAAGATCTGCACGAGATCGTGCAGGACATGCGGCATCAGGTGGTCGACGATCTGGTCGACGAATACATCCCGCCGAAGACCTACTCGGACCAGTGGGACACCGAGGGGCTGTATGCCGCCGCGTTGGAAAAACTGGGCGTGAACGAAAAGGTCATCGCTTGGGGTGAAGAGGAAGGCGTGGATTCCGAGGTGTTCAAGGAACGCCTTGCCGCCGCCTCGGACGAGCTGATGGCGTCGAAAGCCGCCCAATTCGGCCCGGAGAACATGCGCTCGATCGAAAAGCAGATCCTGCTGCAGACCATCGACGGCAAGTGGCGCGAGCACCTGCTGACGCTGGAACACCTGCGGTCGGTTGTCGGCTTCCGGGGCTATGCGCAGCGCGACCCGCTGAACGAATACAAAACGGAATCCTTCGAACTGTTCCACGGGATGCTGGACTCGCTGCGCACCGAGGTGACCCAGAAGCTGTCGCAGATCCGCCCGCTCAGCGAGGAAGAGCGCGAGCAGATGATGAAGGACATCATGGCGCAGCAGCAGTCGCTGCAGAAGGCCGCCGAGTCCGCGACAGCCAAGCAGCCAGAGCCTGTCGGCGCTGGTGATACTGCCGCCGCCCCGACCGAGACTCCGGCAGCCCCGGCGGGCGCGGAACCTGTCGCGCAGCTTGAAGGGTTCGACGAGAACGACCCCTCGACCTGGGGCAATCCGGGGCGCAATGCCCTGTGTCCCTGTGGGTCCGGGAAGAAGTTCAAGCACTGCCACGGCGCGCTTTGATCTGACGCGCCAGGCGCATGGACGCTTGGTTATCCACAGGTTGCCGAGGTCGGGCTCCGGCCACGGCAACCTGTTTTTGTTTCCGAATTACAACACAATTTAGGCTCTTCGCCTTACTGTTTCCTCATTTCTGTGCCACTTATCCACAAAATTGATTGGGCAGGGGCGGCACCATGCAGTTGGCATTCTTACAGAAGTACCGGAAGTACCTGACAAACGGCGCGACCGTCGCCGCCGTCTTGGTCACCGCGCACCTGATGCAGCGGAACGGCGACGCCAACGCCCGCGACAGCATCCCTGACCCCGAAATTGCCGCCGACATTACGGTCGACACCGCAGCCGAGCCGATGGTCGCAGGCGTCCTGCCCGCGCCAACGCCCGAGTCAGCACCGGAACCAACCCCCGAGCCGGCTGTGATCGTGGCCGATGCGGACGATACCTCGGAAGGTCTGCTGCCCGTTGCCGAAACGGCGGAATCGGAACCGGCGGATGCGCCGTCCAAGCTGGAAATTCTCGCCGAGCTTGACGCCGAAGACCCCGCTGACGCCGACGTCACTCCCCCGGACGTTGTTGACCTTGCAAGCCTCGACGCGCTGCCGGACGGCGATACGCCCGAAGCCGTGGTGGTCGAGATCCCGGAAATGCCCTCTGACAGCGCGATCCCCGAACCGCTGGAACTGAAACAGCCCACGCCCTTGGACCGGATGCCCCCGGTTCAGGAAGCCGCGCCCGAGGATCTGCCCGCCGACCCGATCAGCCCGGCCGGTCATAACGAGTACGGCCTTGCCTGCGACGTGATCCTGTCGGCGTCCGCCCGTCCCGCCGGGATGGTGCACCTGATGCTGGTCGCGCCCTGCGCCGCAGAAGAACGGCTGACCGTCCGCCACGAGGGGCTGATCTTCTCGGACCAGACCGACGCGCTGGGCACCTACGCGGTCGATGTTCCCGCGCTGGACATGGATGCGACCTTCTCGGTCACGCTGGCCAGCGGCGCGGTTGCTGAAACGGCCGTTGATGTGCCCGCCGCCCTGCGCAACGAACGTGTCGTGCTGCAGTACAACGGCGACAACGGGCTTCAGATCCACGCGCTGGAATTCGGTGCCGACTATGGCGATGCGGGCCACATCTGGTCGGGAAATCCCGGCTCGGTCGAGGTCGCGACGCGGACCGGCGGCGGGTTCCTGACGTTGCTGGGCGACCGGTCGCAGCCCGATGCGTTCCTGGCCGAGGTCTACTCGCTGCCCGAGGATGCGCGCGGACAGGACGGCGTGGTCCGCCTGAGCGTCGAGGCCGAAGTGACCGCCACCAACTGCGACCACGACATCGCGGGCCAGACGATCCAGCGCACCGCCGCCGGTGGAATGCGCCCTGTGTCCCTGACGCTATCGATGCCGAACTGCGACGCCACCGGAGAGTTTCTGGTGTTGAAAAACCTCCTTCGAGACCTGAAGATCGCCGCATACTGAGGCAGTCGCGGTAATCGGACATGAGCTATCGACGTGCGGCAGTCCTTGCCGCACTGTTTCTATGGAGTCTTGGCGGTGCCGCACGCGCCGATGACGTTACCCTGACGTCCCGCGATGGCAGCGTCGAGGTGACCGGCGACCTGCTGGGGTATGACGGCGAATTCTACCGCGTAGACACTGTTTACGGCGTCCTGACGCTCGATGGCAGCGGCGTGGTCTGCGAAGGTCCGGGCTGTCCCGACCTGACGGCCTTCGTCGCGCGGTTCACCTTCTCTGGCGCTCGCACGATGGGCGAGGTTCTGATGCCTTCGCTGGTCGAAGCCTTCGCCGCGCGCTCGGGCTATGGCGTCGAACGGCGCATCGTGGACGACACCCATTTCGATTATGTTCTGACCGACCTTGGCACCGGCGCCTTGGCCGCCGAGATCGGGTTTCGCGTGACTTCGACGGAAGAAGGCTTTGCCGACCTTCTGGCGAACGAAACGGACCTTGTCCTGTCCACCCGCCCCGCGAACGAGACAGAGATCACGCTGGCGCAAGAGGCCGGGTTGGGCGACCTGTCGGACCCGCGCCGCAGCCGCATCCTTGCGCTGGATGCGATGGCCGTGATCGTGTCGGCGGACAACCCGATGAAGGGTCTGACGCTGGACCAGATCGCCCGCATCTTCGCCGGAGAACTGACCAACTGGTCGGCGCTGGGCGGACCCGACGCGCCGATCTTCGTGCACATGCGCGGCGAACGCTCGGGCCTGTCGCAGGCGTTCGCCGACCGGCTGCTGACCCCGCGCGACCTGTCGCCCGCGGCGGCCACGATCCGCCACACCGACAACGCCGCGCTGGCCGATGCCGTCGCTGGTGATCCGCTGGCCATTGGTGTCGCGCCCTATTCCCAGACCGGCAACGCGCAGGTGCTGGAGCTGTATGGCAAATGCGGCATGGTCTCTGTCCTCGACGACCTGACGGTCAAGACCGAGGATTATCCCCTGACGCTGCCCCTGTTCCTGTACACCCCGGTGCGCCGGATGCCGCTTTTGACGCGCGAGTTCCTCGCCTTCGTCCGTTCCCCCGCCGCGCAGCTTGTCGTCGCGCGCTCGGGCTTCGTCGATCTGCGTCTGTACAACGTGCCGGTGGCCGAGCAGGGGCTGCGGCTGGTGAACGCCATAGCCGAGGCCGGGGACGAAGTGCCGCTGGAGGAATTGCAGCGGTTGGTGATGGCGATGGACGGGACCGAACGGCTGACGCTTGGGTTCCGGTTCGAGCCGGGCGGCGCGCAGCTTGACCCGCAGTCGCGGTCGAACGTCGAGATCCTTGCCCAGCAGATCGAATCCGGGGCGTTCGACGACCGCCCGCTGATCTTTGTTGGCTTCTCTGACAGCGAAGGACCGGCCGACGGCAACGTGCGCCTTGCCACGCGGCGGGCGGAAGGGGTGCGCGATGCCGTGCTGAAGGCCGCGCCGACCGCCGACCGCGACCGGCTTACGATCTCGGTCGAGGGCTTCGGAGAGGCGATGCCGATGGCATGCGACGACGAGGAATGGGGGCGGCAGGTCAACCGCCGGGTCGAGGTCTGGACGGCTCAAAGATAGCCTTCGGCGCGAAAGCTAAGCTCGGCCGATTTGCCGACGATCAGGTGGTCGTGCAGGGTCAGCCCCAGCGCCTGCGCCGCAGCCTCGATCTGGCGGGTCATGTCGATGTCCTGCTGCGACGGGCTGGGATCGCCGGACGGGTGGTTGTGCACAAGGATCAGCGCGCTGGCATTCAGCTCCAGCGCGCGCTTCACCACCTCTCGCGGGTAGACGGGGACGTGATCGACGGTGCCCTGCGCCTGCGCCTCGTCCGCGATCAGCACGTTCTTGCGGTCAAGGTACAGCACGCGGAACTGTTCCGTTTCCCGGTGCGCCATCGTGGTGTGACAATAGTCCAGAACCGCGTCCCAACTGGAAATGACGGGCCGCTGCAGCACCTTCGACCGCGCCAGCCGGTGCGCCGCCGCTTCGACCAGTTTCAGTTCCCGCACCACCGCGTCGCCAACGCCGCTGACGGCGGTCAGTCGGGCAGGATCGGCGGACAGCACGCGGTTGAAGTCGCCGAAGGTGTCGATCAGTTGCCGCGCCAGCGGTTTGACGTCCTGCCGTTCGATGGCGCGGAACAGGATCAGTTCCAACAATTCATAATCCGGCATCGCCGCTGCGCCGCCCTCCATGAACCGGGCGCGCAGGCGTTTGCGGTGGTCCTTGATGTATGACGGCAGCCGCCCGGGCCGCACGGGTGTTTCCGGGGCCTCATCCTCGGCACCGGCGAACAAGGGCAGGGGGGCTTCGGCCATGTCGTTGCTCATGACCGCAGCGTTGCCTCGCTTCGGTTAATGGCAGGTTAAGGTGCGCGATCCGTTTCCTGCGCATCCGGGCCACCGTCGTCCGCATGGCGCAGGAAACGGATCGCCCGGCGGGGTCATGCCCGGCACAGAAGGTCCATCAACCACGGAGCCTTCCCATGACCCTATCCAACAAGACCGTTATCGTCACCGGCGCCTCCTCGGGCATTGGCGCGGCATGTGCTCGTCTCTTTGCGCGCGAAGGCGCGAACGTCGTCATCGGCGCGCGCCGGGAAACCCGCCTGCGCGACATCGCCGCCGAGATCGCCGCCAGCGGTGGCAACGTCGCCCATCTTGCGGGCGACGTCCGCGACGAAGCTTTCGCCCATGCGCTGGTGGACCTTGCCATGGACCGTTTCGGCGCCCTTCACGGCGCGCTGAACAACGCTGGCATCACCGGCCCGGCGCTGCCAATCCCCAAGCTTTCGGTCGAGGACTGGAACGCGGTGATGGAAACGAACCTGACAAGCGCCTTCTACGGTGCCCGGCATCAGGTTCCTGCGATCCTCGAAAGCGGTGGTGGCTCGGTTGTATTCACGTCGTCCTTCGTCGGGCAGACCGTCGGCCTGCCGGGCATGGGCGCCTATGCAGCCGCCAAGGCAGGGTTGGTCGGGCTGGCGCAGGTTCTGGCTGTCGAGCACGGCGCGCAGGGTCTGCGAGCGAACACGCTGATGCCGGGCGGCACACTGACCGAGATGGCCGGCGACGATGCAGGCTTTCACGAGTTCGTCCGGGGCTTGCATGCGCTGAAACGGATGGCTGCGCCGGAAGAGATCGCGGAAGCCGCTCTGTTCCTGATCTCGGATCGCGGGTCTTTCGTCACCGGCACGTCGCTATACGCCGACGGCGGCAATTCGGTCTGCAAGACCTAGTCCCGCTTCGCCTGCCGCCGGTCGAAGGTGGCGACCCGCCAGACGTAGACCGCGATCAGCCCGATGACGACGCCGGTCGAAACCGGGTCGAGCCACGCCGCGACAAGGTCATAGCCGCTTTCCAGCCAGTACCCCAGCATCGCCAGCAGGGTGGTCCATAAGAAGCTGCCGATGGCGCTGAGCAACAGGAACCGGCCCTGCGACATCCGTTCGATCCCGGCAGGTACCGAGATCAGCGTTCGGATCGCGGGGATCAGCCGCCCGATAATCACGGCGCGGCCTTCGTGGCGGCTGAACCAGTCGCCGGCGCGGTCAAGTTCCTCGGGTGCGATCGAAAGCCAGCGGCCGTGGCGTTCGGTCAGGCGACGCAGGCGACTTTTGCCATAGGTCCGACCGATCCAGTACCACATCCATGCGCCTGCAAGGGTGCCGACCGTGCCCCAGAAGATCACGATGGGCAACGACATGTCGCCCCGCGCCGCGTTGAACCCGGCCAGCGGCATGATCAGTTCAGAGGGGATCGGCGGGAACACGTTCTCGAGGAACATCAAAAGCCCCACGCCAAAGCCGCCCATCGCGTCGATTATGCCAGTGATCCAATCGAACAAGTGTTTCTCCCGAAAACAAAATCGCCCCGGGGATCAACCCGGGGCGACGTTTCGCTGTTCCGTTCGACGCAAGGTCAGCTTTTCATGCTGTCCCAAAAGCTTTTCACCTTGGTGAAGAAGCTCGAGGACTCGGGGTTGTTGTCCTCGCCCAGTTTCTCGAACTCTTTCAAAAGCTCTTTCTGGCGCGAGGTCAGGTTCACCGGCGTCTCGACGGCCAGTTCGATGAACATATCGCCGACGCCACCGCCGCGCAGCGCGGGCATACCCTTGCCGCGCAGACGCATTTGGCGACCCGATTGCGACCCCGCCGGGATCTTCACCCGGCTGCGGCCACCGTCTATCGTCGGAACCTCGATGTCACCGCCCAGCGCGGCGGCCGTCATCGACACCGGGACAAGGCAGAACAGGCTTTGTCCGTCGCGTTGGAACAGCGCGTGCTCTTCCACCTCGATGAAGATGTACAGATCGCCCGTCGGCCCGCCGCGCAGACCCGCCTCGCCTTCGCCGGCAAGACGGATGCGGGTGCCGGTTTCGACTCCCGCCGGGATGTTGACCGACAGCGAACGGTCTTTCTCGACCCGGCCGGACCCGCCGCAGGCACGGCAGGGGTTCTTGATGATCTGGCCGATGCCGCCGCAGGTCGGACAGGTCCGTTCCACGGTGAAAAAGCCCTGCTGCGCGCGGACCTTGCCCATGCCCGAACAGGTCGGACAGGCTGTGGGTTCGGCGCCACCTTCGGCCCCGGTGCCGGTGCAGGTCGAACACTGCACAGAGGTCGGGACCTTGATGGTCTTTTGCAGGCCCTGATGCGCCTCTTCGAGCGTGACGCGCAGGTTGTACCGCAGGTCAGAGCCGCGCGTGGCGCGCTGACGTCCGCCCGCACCGCCGCCGCGGCCGCCCATGAAGTCGCCGAACAGATCGTCGAACACATCCGAGAAGGCGCTGGCGAAGTCGCCCTGCCCGGCACCGCCGCCGGGACGAGGCCCGCCACCCATGCCGCCATCGAAAGCCGCGTGACCGAAGCGGTCATAGGCTGCTTTCTTCTGCGGATCCTTCAGGGCGTCGTACGCCTCGTTCACTTCTTTGAACTGGGACTCGGCATCCGGATTGTCGTGGTTACGGTCGGGGTGAAGTTCCTTGGCCTTCTTGCGATAGGCTTTCTTCAGCTCTTCAGCCGTCGCACCCTTCTGGACGCCGAGAACATCGTAAAAGTCACGTTTTGCCATTTAGATGTTCTCTCCTAACGCAAAGACCGGCCCCGGTTTTGTCGAGGCCGGTCCAAGCGCATCTGGCGACGCTTACGAAGCGCGCTTGTTGTCGTCGAGGTCCTCGAAGTCCGCATCGACGATGTCGTCGTCGACGCCGCGCGGCTCTTCGCCTTCATCGGAACCGGCGTCACCGCCTTCGGCCTTCGCTTGCTCGGCCTTGTAGATGGCCTCGCCCAGCTTCATCGCGGCCTCGGTGACGTTCTGGATGCCGCCTTTGATCTTGCCGGCATCTTCCGTCTCAAGCTGTTCCTTGAGGTTGGCGATGGCCAGTTCGATGGCTTCGATCGTGGTCGGATCCACCTTGTCCGAATGCTCTTCCATCGACTTCTCGGTCGAGTGGATAAGGCTTTCGGCCTGGTTCTTGGCTTCGACCAGCTCGCGGCGACCTTTGTCCGCCTCGGCATTCGCCTCGGCGTCGCGGACCATGTTCTCGATCTCGTCGTCCGACAGACCGCCCGACGCCTGGATCGTGATCTTCTGCTCTTTGTTGGTGCCTTTGTCCTTGGCACCGACGTGGACGATGCCGTTGGCATCGATGTCGAAGGTCACCTCGATCTGGGGCAGGCCACGCGGAGCGGGCGGGATGTCTTCAAGGTTGAACTGACCCAGAAGCTTGTTGTCCGCCGCCATTTCCCGTTCGCCTTGGAACACGCGGATGGTCACCGCGTTCTGGTTGTCCTCGGCGGTCGAGAAGATCTGCGACTTCTTGGTCGGGATCGTGGTGTTGCGGTCGATCAGGCGGGTGAACACGCCACCCAGCGTCTCGATGCCCAGCGACAGCGGGGTCACGTCCAGCAGCACGACGTCTTTCACGTCACCCTGCAGCACGCCGGCCTGAATGGCGGCACCCATCGCGACGACCTCGTCCGGGTTCACGCCCTTGTGGGGCTCTTTCCCGAAGAACTTGGTCACTTCCTCGATGACTTTCGGCATCCGGGTCTGACCGCCGACCAGCACGACCTCGTCGATGTCCGACGTTGTCAGACCGGCATCTTTCAGCGCGGCTTGGCACGGCTTGATCGAGTTCTTGATCAGGTCGTTGACAAGGCTTTCCAGCTTGGCGCGGGTCAGCTTCATGACCATGTGCAGCGGCGCACCGTCCGAGCCCATCGAGATGAACGGCTGGTTGATCTCGGTCTGGCTGGCGGAGGACAGTTCGATCTTGGCCTTCTCGGCAGCTTCCTTCAGACGCTGCAGGGCCATCTTGTCCTTGGTCAGATCGACGCCGTTCTCTTTTTTGAACTCCTCGGCGAGGTAGTTCACGATGCGCATGTCGAAGTCTTCACCGCCCAGGAACGTGTCGCCGTTCGTGGACTTCACCTCGAACAGGCCGTCGTCGATTTCCAGAATGGTGATGTCGAACGTACCGCCGCCAAGGTCGTAGACGGCGATCGTCTTCGACTCTTTCTTGTCGAGGCCATAGGCCAGCGCGGCCGCGGTCGGCTCGTTGATGATGCGCAGCACTTCGAGACCGGCGATCTTGCCGGCGTCTTTCGTGGCCTGACGCTGTTGGTCGTTGAAGTACGCGGGAACGGTGATGACCGCCTGCGTCACTTCCTCGCCAAGATAGTTCTCGGCGGTTTCTTTCATTTTCCCAAGGATGAAGGCAGAGATCTGCGACGGCGAGTAGTTCTCGCCCTTCACCTGGACCCACGCGTCGCCGTTGCCGCCGTCAACGATGTTGTACGGTACGAGATTTTTGTCTTTCTCGACTTCGGCGTCGCTTACGCGGCGGCCCACAAGGCGCTTGACCGCGAAGACGGTGTTGGTGGGGTTCGTGACAGCCTGCCGTTTGGCGGACTGACCGACAAGGCGCTCGTCGTCGGTGAAACCGACAATGGACGGCGTCGTCCGTGCGCCTTCGGCGTTTTCGATCACTCGGGGTTGCGAACCGTCCATGATGGCGACGCAGCTGTTGGTCGTCCCGAGGTCGATACCGATGACTTTAGCCATGCTCAAGATCCTCTCTTTCGGCGATGTTGCGGGGCTCGGCCCTATGAGGCACCGTGCCCCTATCCCATGAATTGCAAAGAGTGTTTGGCCTACCCGTTGCGGCTTCTCGGCGTATATAGGGAGGGGGGAAATACGCTGCAAGCGAGTCCGCCGCTTTAAAATGACGGTTTTTGACAGTTACGTGATGAAGTGACCGATACACCGCTGACAGTTCGGGGATTCAGGATTTTCAAGGGGTTTCTCGACGGCCCCGCGCAATCCGGCATGGCGACGGACATCCGCCGCGTGGTGGCTGCCGCACCGCTGTTTTCGCCCATGACGCCCTATGGAAAACCGATGTCGGTTCGCATGACCTCTGCCGGCAAATACGGCTGGTTCTCGGACCGGAAAGGATACCGGTACGTGCCGCAGCATCCGTCCGGCGTGGCATGGCCCGCGATCCCCGAAAGCGTGCTGGATTTGTGGCGCAAAGTGACGGGGCTGGAGCGCCAGCCGGACTGCTGCTTGGTCAATTTCTACCCGCCCGGCGCGCGCATGGGGATGCATCAGGACAAGGACGAGGCCGACTTTTCGTTCCCCGTCGTGTCGATCTCTTTGGGCGATGACGGGCTGTTCCGGATCGGCAACGACAGCCGTGGCGGCAAGACGGAATCCATCTGGCTTGGGTCCGGCGATGTCGTGGTGATGGGGGACGCGGCGCGGCTGACCTATCACGGCGTCGATCGCATCCGGCCGGGGACCTCTACTCTGCTGGACGCGGAAGGGCGGCTGAACCTGACACTTCGCGTCGTCGACTGAACCCAACGACCGATTTGCACGCGGTCAGGGACTGTGCGGTCCTTGCCGCTTCGATATATCGGCGGACAGGCTAAGACGGATCGTTTCCAGCGCGGTGTTTCGACACTCGCCACACACGGTGAAGGGCCCGGACATCCGCATGTGCTGGCCGGTGCGATACGGGTCGACCCACGTATCGCCGATCTTGTAGCGGCAACAGACAGAGCAGCGGGCCGAACTTTCCTGTCCATCATGAGAGCTGAACTGCGGCGGGTCCGGCGCGGCGATCCGTTGCAGCAGCCGGTGCGATACCCCAACCTCGTCCGGCCCGGTGCTGCAAACCGACATGCGATAGTACCGTTCTTCGTCGGGCATGTCGCATCGGTAAGCGATGTGCAGCGGAACATCGTGCCCACGCGACCAGTGGAAAAGCGCCTCGAGATACTCGCGCGTGTCCCGTCCGGACACGAAGTCCCACAGACGCCGCCCGATCACGCTGGCCGAGGTCAGCCGCGTCGCGCCGTTGCGCGTCGTGCTTTCATCCCAGTTCCGGCAGACCCAGGTGATGCGGGAACTCCGGTCGATACGGTATTCCGTGAACATCGCCCATCTCCCGAGGGCCAACCCGAATAACAGAGACTGTATTCCCCGCCCAGCGCGCCCGTAAACGTGTAGCTTGGATGCAGGAAAAGGCGCGCGGTTACTTGCCGGCGCCCCAGCTACGGGATGCGTGTTTGCGTGTATAGAACTCGCCCATCATGCCGATCATGATCAGGACCAGCGACAGGATGATCGGATAGGTCACGCTGCTGTAGTGCGGGTTGTAGTTCAGGAAAACGAACCCCCGCGCCTGATCGATGCAGTGAAACAGCGGGTTCCAGTCGAACATCGCCAGCATGTAGGTCGGCATCGTGTTGGCGACGAACATCTTGCCCGACGCCACCATGTTGGCGCGGGTATAGATCTGCGACCCGATGTTCACGAAGTTCGGCGCCCACGGCTTCATCGCCAGAAACACCAGCCCCACGGCGCACCCCGAGAACCACGACAACAGCACCATGCCGTAAGCGGCGACGGGATGCAGGATGTCGATGCGGGTAAAGGCAACGTGGTAGACGAACAGCACCACCACCAGCGCAAGCGTCTGGATGTACAGCGTCCCGATCGCCGCCGACGCGATGGCGATGGTCGTGTTCATCGGCCCATGCTGCATCATCGGGGATGTGGGCCCTTCGGACCCCAGAACCGCGCTGACCGCCTTGTTGTGGGTCAGGAACAGGAAGATCCCCGACATGATATACAGCAGGAAATCGCCCCGGATCGCGTTGCCACGCAGGCCGAGGATGGCGAACATCACCCAAAACACCGCGACCAAGATCACCGTCTGCATGATCGACATCAGCAGGCCGACCACCGCGTTGCCGTGGCTTTTGCGGATGTTGCGGACGGTGGCGTGATAGATCAGCTCGACAATGGCGATCGCCGACTGAAGCGTCGTCTGCCTTGGTCGCTGCTGGAACATCCCGGCCTTCCGCTGCCTGCCTGACGGCGCTTTCCCGGTCATTTTTGCAGGGAATTGTTGCCGTTCCGTTGTTGGAGAAGCATAAGAGGCGCCGAGTTGTTTATCAATCGCAAGCTGCCGGCAGTGCAGCGAAGGAGAGGCCCTTGGACTTCGACAAGCTCGTACCCCTGATCCGGCGCCTGGCGCTTGAGGCCGGGGATGCCATCCTCGAGATCTACCATTCCGACGACTTCGAGGTGCGGTCGAAATCCGACGAAAGCCCGGTCACCGAGGCGGACGAAAAAGCCGACGCGCTGATCTCGGCCGGGCTGCGCGCGGCGTTTCCCGACGTGGCGCTGGTGACGGAAGAACAGGCGGCGTCGCACGGACAGAACGTTTCGACCTTCCTGATCGTCGACCCGCTAGACGGCACCAAGGAATTCGTCCAGCGCCGGGGCGATTTCACCGTCAATATCGCCTTCGTCGAAGACGGCGTGCCGGTGCGGGGCGTCGTCTATGCCCCCGCGAAAGAGCGGCTGTTCTACACCCTCGCCGACGGCACCACCGTGGAAGAAACCGGCGCGTTCGACAAGGAAACGCCGGGTCCGGTGACGCCGCTGAACGTCTCTAACCCGGACAATTCGGCCCTGATGGTCGTCGCCTCGAAGTCGCACCGCGATCAGGCGACCGACGATTACATCGGCAAGTACGGCGTGAAGGACATGACCTCGGCTGGCTCGTCGCTGAAGTTCTGCCTTGTCGCCACCGGCGAGGCCGACCTGTACCCGCGTCTGGGCCGCACGATGGAATGGGACACCGCCGCTGGCGACGCCGTTCTGCGCGGCGCGGGCGGCAAGGTGGTGCGGTTCGACGACCACAGCGTGTTCACCTACGGCAAGGACGGTTTCGCCAACCCGTTCTTCATTGCTTACGCTCCCGGCGTCGACCTGAAGGCGGCTGAATGAAGGTCCTGATCGTCATCCCCGCGCGCTATCCCTCGACGCGCTACCCCGGCAAGCCGCTGGTCGGCCTGCGCGGCGCCACGGGTCAGTCCCGCAGCCTGATCCAGCGGACGTGGGAAGCCGGCATGGCGGTCAAAAGCGCGGACCGCGTGGTCGTGGCCACCGATGACGACCGCGTGCGCGAAGCCGCCGAGGGCTTTGGCGCCGAGGTGGTGCTGACGTCCGACAAGGCGCGCAATGGCACCGAACGCTGTTCCGAGGCGCTGTCGGTGCTGGGCGGTGGCTACGACATCATCGTGAACCTGCAGGGCGACGCGCCGCTGACGCCGCCTTGGTTCATCGAAGAGCTGGTCAGCCAGCTCGACAAGCATCCCACGGCCGAGGTCGCGACTCCGGTTCTGCGGTGCGATGGCCGCGCGCTGAAGGATTTCCTGTCCGACCGCAAGGAAGGCCGCGTCGGTGGCACCACCGCCGTGTTCACGCGCGACCGCCGGGCGCTGTACTTCTCGAAAGAGGTCATCCCCTACACGTCCGAAGACTACGGCGATGACGATCCGACCCCTGTGTTCCACCACGTCGGTGTCTATGCCTACAAGCCGTCCGCGCTGGCGTCCTATCCGCTGCTGAAGATGGGTCCGCTGGAACAGCTTGAAGGGCTGGAACAGCTTCGGTTCCTTGAACACGAACACCCGATGCTGTGCGTTCAGGTCGAGGCGCGCGGTCACAAGTTCTGGGAGTTGAACAACCCCAGCGACGTCGCGCGGATCGAGGCCATGCTGAAGGCGATGGGCGTGGAATGACGGCGACGGCGAGTGTCATCGTCGTCAGCCGCAACCGTCCCGATTTCCTGACTCGCTGCCTGACCGGCATCGAACAGCTGTCTCATCCCGCGTTCGAGGTCATCGTCGTCGCCGATTCCGTCGGGCTGTCCGCCCTTCGCGACGCCGGGTTTGGCCAACGTGTCGTCATGGCAGAATTCGACACGCCCAATATCTCCGCCGCGCGCAACGTCGGGCTTGGCCTTGCGGCCGGAGACCTTGTTGCCTTCATCGACGATGACGCGGTGCCGGAACCGACGTGGCTGGATCACCTGACCGCTGCGTTTTCGGACCCCACCGTCATGGCCGCTGGCGGGTACGTCATCGGGCGCAATGGCATCACCTTCCAGCAGCTTGGGCGGCGGGTGGACCGGACCGGCGCGCACGCGCCGCTGCCGCTGTCTGGAACCGCGCCACAGGTTTTTGCCGGATCTCCGGGGCAGGGGATCAAGACGGAAGGCACAAACTGCGCCTTCCGCGCCGAGGTGCTGCGCCGGATCGGCGGTTTCGATCCGTCCTACCGTTTCTATCTCGACGAGACCGACGTGAACCTGCGCCTTGCTGCGCTGGGTCATCGCACCGCGATCGTTCCGCTGGCTCAGGTTCACCACGGCGTCGCGCCCTCGGCCTATCGCCGGGCCGACCGGATGCCGCGCAGCCTGACCGAAATCGGTGCCAGCCAGATGGTGTTCCTGCGCCGCCACGCGCCGGACCTTGCCCATGATCCGGTGCTGGACGAAATGCGCCGCGACCAGCGCGCCCGACTGCTGCGGCACATGGTGGCCGGAACCTGCGAGCCGCGCGACGTGGCCCGGCTGCTGAAGACGCTTGAAGCGGGCTTTGCCGAGGGTCGCGCCAGACCGTTGCCTGTGCTTTCGCCGCTTCCGCATCCCACGCGCGCTTTCACAGCGCTCGCGCCGCGAACACGCTTTACCGAGACCAGAACGCTGTCGGGCCGACCGTGGTCCGCCGCCGCCCGTCGCCGTGCCGCGATGGAATCGGTCCGCGACGGCGCGCGGACGACTCTGTACCTGTTCGGGCTTACGACTCTACGTCATCGTGTGCGTTTCCGCGATGAGGGATTTTGGGAACAGTCCGGTGGATTGTTCGGAAAATCGAAACGGTCCGATCCCAACTTTCGACCAATAAATTTCACGAATCGCCTGCAGAGAGAGCGTGATCGAACCGCTGATGTTCGGATTGTGGCCTGATGCTGGCATTTTTTTGCGGACGCGCGTCATTTTCCGCTTTGGCGCTCGAAATCCGGCGTTGCCGCGCCATCATGTGCCAAGACATCCCGGCACACCCGTGCTAGGCAACCACTACAACAATTCGAGGTGAGGTTATGTCTCGCAAAGTAACCAAGGCCGTATTTCCGGTCGCAGGCATGGGGACCCGCTTTCTCCCCGCGACGAAATCGATTCCCAAGGAAATCATGACGTTGGTGGACCGCCCGCTGATCCAATATGCGATCGACGAGGCCCGGGCCGCCGGCATCAAAGAGTTCATCTTCGTAACCTCGCGCGGCAAGAACGCGCTTGAGGATTACTTCGACCACGCGCCCGAGCTCGAGTCCTCGCTGAAGAAGAAGGGCAAGACCGACCTTCTGGACGTGCTGGAAACGACCAACATGGATTCCGGCGCCATCGCCTATGTCCGGCAGCACAAGGCGCTGGGCCTTGGCCACGCCGTGTGGTGCGCCAACCGCCTGATCGCGCCCGACGAGCCCTTCGCGGTTCTGCTGCCCGATGACGTCATCGCCGCCGAGAAGCCCTGTCTTCAGCAGATGACCGAAGCCTACGAGGAAACCGGTGGCTGCATGGTCGCCGCGATGGAGGTTCCGCCCGAGAAGGCGAAAGCCTACGGCGTGCTGGACGTTCAGGAAGATATGGGCTCGATGGTCAAGGTGAAGGGCATGGTCGAGAAGCCCGAAGACGGCAAAGCGCCGTCGAACCTTGCTGTGATCGGCCGCTACATCCTGAACAACAAGGTTCTGAACAACCTGTCGATGAAGCAGAAGGGTGCTGGCGGCGAGATCCAGCTGACCGATGCCATCGCGGCGCAGATCGATTCCGATCCGGGCGTCTATGGCTACCGCTTCCGCGGCCAGCGGTTCGACTGCGGGTCCAAGGCCGGTTTCCTGCAGGCCACCGTCGCCTTCGGCCTTGCCCGGGACGAGCTGAAGGACGAATTCGGCGAGTACCTGAAGCACATGGTCGCCCTGCCCAAGGCAGCCCAGTAAACCAAAGACGGACACCGCCCGATGAAGCATGTTCTTGTCACGGGCGGTGCCGGCTATATCGGCTCTCATGCCTGCAAGGCGCTGGCCGCCGCTGGCTATGTACCCGTCACGTTCGACAATCTCTGTACCGGCTGGTCGGACGCCGTGAAGTTCGGCCCGCTGGAACAGGGCGACCTGACAGACCGCGCCGCGCTGGATCGAGTCTTCGCCCAGTATCAACCCATCGCCGTCATGCACTTCGCCGCCCTCAGCCAGGTCGGCGAGTCCATGCGCGAGCCGGGGATGTACTGGCGTAACAACGTCCTGGGCTCGCTGACGCTGGTCGAGGCCGCAGTCGCCGCCGGGTGTCTTGATTTCGTGTTCTCATCGACTTGCGCCACCTATGGCGATCAGGACGGCGTGTTGCTGGACGAGACGACGCCGCAGCACCCGATCAACGCCTATGGCGCCTCGAAGCGCGCGGTCGAGGATATCCTTGCCAACTTCGGCGAAAGCCACGGTTTGCGTTCGGTGATCTTCCGTTACTTCAACGTCGCGGGTGCCGACCCCGACGGCGAGGTGGGCGAGTTCCACCAGCCCGAAACCCACCTGATCCCGCTGATGCTGGATGCCATCGACGGCAAGCGTCCCGCGCTGACCGTGTTCGGCACCGATTACGACACGCCCGACGGAACCTGTGTCAGAGACTATGTGCACGTCATGGATCTGGTCGATGCCCACGTTTCGGGTCTGAAATGGCTGGAAGACGGCAAGGGATCGCGCGTGTTCAACCTTGGCACCGGCTCGGGGTTTTCCGTGCTGGAGGTGATCGACCACAGCCGCGAGGTGACCAACCGGGACGTGCCCTATGAAACCGGCGACCGGCGTCCCGGCGACTGCGTAAAGCTGGTGTCGGGCAGCACCCGCGCCAAGGCCGAACTGGGCTGGACGCCGCACCGTTCGACGCTGAAAACCATGATCACCGATGCATGGCGTTGGCACCAGAACGGCCATTACGACAAGTAGCCTGCGCGGCATTCCCGGACCGGTGCCGCTGCGCTAGGCTTTCGCATCGCCATCCGAAGTAGCCGCCATGCCGCCGCCCGCCCGCTGTCTTGACCTGACCAGACTTGTATCCCGACAGGGGCGCGGCCCGCTGACCGGCATCGACCGGGTCGAACTGGCCTATCTGCGCCACCTGCTGCGCGCGCCACAGCCGCTGTATGCGTTGGTCCGAACGCGGTTCGGGTTTCTGCTGCTGGATGAAGACGGCGCGCGGGCTGCGCTGGACCGGTTCGAGGGGCGCGCGCAATGGGGCAAGTCTGATCTGCTGGGCCGACTGTCGCTGCGGGCCCACCCGATGAAGCGTCGGGCCGAAGCCGACCTGCGCCGCCGGGCCGTTGCCCGCTGTCGGCACGGTGCGCTGGGGCGGGCGCTGCTGGCAGAGCTGCCGCCGGGCACAGTCTATTTCAACACCGGGCATTCCAATCTTGCCGATGACACGTTGGCGGCATGGCGGGCGCTGCCCGATGCGCGGATTGCCGTGCTGATACATGACACGATCCCGCTGGACCATCCGCAGTTCCAGCGTCCCGGCACCGTCTTCAGCTTCCGCGAAAAACTGGCCCGCACCGCCGCCCATGCCGACGTGGTGATCTGCACGGCAGAGGCGACGAAGGCCGATGTAGCACGCTGGATGGCGGCGCTGGGCGGTGCGCCGCGAACGCTGGTCGCGCCCTTGGGGATCGACGCCGCCCGGCCGGATCCGGCGCATATCCCGGCGGACCTGTCCCTAACCAAGCCGTTCTTCGTCGCGCTGGGCACGATCGAGCCGCGCAAGAACCACGCTCTGCTGCTGGATGTCTGGGACGCGCTTGGCCCGGACGCGCCCTATCTTCTGATCGCGGGACGCCGTGGCTGGCGGAGTGAACAAGTGTTCAGTCGGCTGGACAAGATTGCCGCGGTGAACGGTCGTGTCATAGAACGGCCGGACCTTGACGACGCCGCGGTCGCTGCGCTGCTAAAACAGTCCAATGGCTTGCTTTTCCCAAGTATGGCAGAGGGTTACGGCCTTCCGCCGCTGGAAGCCGCGGCGTTGGGCGTGCCGGTCGTCTGTAGTGACCTGCCCGTGATCCGCGAGCTGCTTGGGGATAAGGTCGTTTACCTGCCACCCGACGATGTGTATCTGTGGAAAAAAACAGTAATAGAACTGGCAGGGCACGGTCGGGCGGATCACGACAAGGCAGACGCGGCATTGAAGCTTCCCGCATGGGATGCGCATTTCAATCGAATATTAAACGTCTCGTGATACCGGGGATATGATCGGGCCAAGATCCTGTCGGAGGGATTTGAGTGGGCGCCTGGATGTCATATCGACTGCGGCTGCAGCGCAAACGCTGGCGGATCCGCGCGTTCCGTAAACGGCGCGAGCTGTCAGAGGTGGCAAAGCGCACGTCCGACATCCGGCCCGACGACATCGTCGCCTTCACCACGCTTCGCAATGAAAAGGTACGGCTGGAATACTTCCTGAAGTATTACCGCCGGCTTGGCGTCGATCACTTCGTGATGGTCGACAACGGGTCCGACGACGGCAGCCGCGAATACCTGGCCGACCAGCCCGACGTGTCGTTGTGGAGCACCGGCGCCAGCTACAAGCGGTCGCGTTTCGGGGTCGATTGGCTGAACTGGCTGCAATGGCAGTACGGGCACGGCCACTGGTGTCTGACGGTCGATCCGGACGAATTCCTTGTCTATCCGTTCTGCGACACCCGCCCGATCCGCGCGCTGACCGACTGGCTGGACGCGTCGTCGATCCGGTCGTTCTCGGCCATGCTGCTGGATATGTACCCCAAGGGCCCGATCGACGCTTTCCCCTACAACTCGGGGCAGGACCCGTTCGAGATCGCGAACTGGTTCGACAGCGGCAACTACACGACGATGCGCAACCACAGGTTCGGCAACCTCTGGATACAGGGCGGCCCGCGTGCGCGGGCGTTCTTCCCCGATAAACCCGAACGGGCACCCGCGCTGAACAAGATCCCGCTGGTCAAGTGGCACCGGCACTATGCCTACGTCAGCTCGACCCACATGCTGCTGCCGCGCGGGCTGAATGCCGTCTATGACGAGTGGGGCGGCGAGAAGGCGTCAGGCATCCTGCTGCATGCGAAGTTTCTGGACACCTTCAGCCAGAAGTCGGCCGAGGAACTGAAACGCCGGCAGCACTATGCCAACAGCCACGAATACCGCGCCTATCACGACAGGCTGCAGGACAACCCGGACCTGTGGTGCAAGTGGTCCGAACGCTACATCAACTGGCGCCAGCTAGAGATTCTGGGACTGATGTCCAAGGGGAACTGGGCATGACGGTCGGCGTCGTCATGCTGGTCCACAACGCGTTCGACCGTGCCGAACAGGTCGCGCGGCATTGGTCCGCGGGCGGCTGTCCGGTGGTGATCCACGTCGACCGCAAGGTGCCGCAGCCAGCCTACCAAGCGTTCGTGAAGGCGCTGTCGAAGCTGGACAATGTCCGGTTCTCGAAACGGCACCGGTGCGAGTGGGGGACGTGGTCCTTGGTGGCCGCGTCACAGACCGCATCGGAACAGATGCTGGCGGAATTTCCGGACGTGACGCATGTCTACCTTGCCTCGGGGTCTTGCCTGCCGCTGCGCCCGATCGAGGAATTGCAGCGATACCTTGCGGATCGCCCGCACACCAATTTCATCGAGTCCGTCACGACCGAGGACGTGCCGTGGACGGTCGGCGGCCTCAGCCTTGAACGGTTTACCCTTCGGTTTCCGTTCTCTTGGAAGAAGCAGCGCAAGCTGTTCGACAGCTACGTCCGGCTACAGCGCCGGTTCGGCTATCGCCGCCGCGTGCCGCAGGGGCTGGAACCGCACCTTGGCAGCCAGTGGTGGTGCCTGACCCGTCAGACGCTGTCCGCAATTCTGGAAGACCCGGACCGCGCCGTGTACGAGCGATACTTCAAGCGCGTATGGATTCCGGACGAAAGCTATTACCAGACGCTTGTCCGCCTGTATTCGAACATGGTGGAAAGCCGGTCGCTCACGCTGTCCAAGTTCGATTTTCAGGGCAAGCCGCACATCTTCTACGACGACCATCTGCAGCTTTTGCGGCGGTCCAACTGCTTTGTCGCGCGCAAGATCTGGCCCCGGGCGAACCGGCTGTACGATGCGTTCCTTGCCACCGGCGAAGATGCGCCGTCGCTGGCGGAACCCAACCCTGGCAAGATCGACCGTATCTTCGCCAAGGCGGTGGAACGCCGGACGCGGGGACGCGCCGGGCTGTACATGCAGTCGCGCTTTCCCAATCCGGACTGGGAGAACGGCAAGACCTGCGCGCCCTTTTCCGTGTTCGAAGGCTTCGCCGACCTGTTCGACGATTTCGAGGGGTGGCTGGGCAAGATGGTCGGCGCCCGGGTCCACGGGCCGTTGTTCGCGCCGGGGCGGGTGCATTTTTCCTCGCGGCAGCGGATCTATGCGGGCGCGCTATCCGACAGCGCCGCGCTGCGGGATTACAACCCGGTGGCCTTCCTGACCAACCTGATCTGGAACACGCGCGGCGAGCGGCAGTGCTTCCAGTTCGGCCCCCGCGACAATCAGGAACCCGCATGGTTCATGGCGACGGACAGCAACGCGCAGATCTCGGTGATCACCGGGGCGTGGGCGGTGCCGTTGTTCCACTCGAACCTGAACTTCAAGGACATCCGGCGCGAGGCCGCACGCCTTCAGAAGATCGAGGCGGAACACCTGCATGTCCTGCGCTCGCCTCACACCAAGGCACGTGTGCGGATCTGGTCGATGGCGGATTTCGTCGAAAGCCCGATGGAGCCGCTGCAGACCATCATCGACGAAATCGGCGTGCGACACCCGCGCCGCCTGACCGAAGCGCCGCGCATGGTCGACCTGCAGGGCTTTGGCCACTTCCTGCAGAACCTGAAGAACCAAGGGATGCAGCCGCACCTGATGGGCGACTTCCCCGCCAGCGACCGGCAGGGGCAGGCACAGGCCAGTCCGCGCAAACCCTACCTTGTGAAGAAGTGACCCGATGGCGCAGTTCGACTATTTCATCGTGTTCGCCGAAATGCGGACCGGCTCGAACTTTCTTGAAGAGAACATCAACGACTATCCCGGCCTGACCTGCCACGGAGAGCTGTTCAATCCGCATTTCATCGGCAAGGCGGACCGGTTCTCGTACATGGACGTGTCCATGGCCGAGCGCGAAGAAGACCCGCTGCGCCTGCTGACCCGCATCCGCGAGCGGACAGAGGGTCTGGCCGGATTCCGTTTCTTCCACGACCACGACCCGCGCATTCTGTCCCACGCGCTGGCCGACCCGCGCTGCGCCAAGGTGATCCTGACCCGCAACCCGGTCGACAGCTATGTGTCCTACAAGATCGCGCAGGCCACCGGACAGTGGCGGCTGGGCGACATGAAGAAGGCCAAGACCGCGCAGGCCCAGTTCGACACCGAGGATTTCGTCGCCCATGTCGAGCGGTTGCAGGCGTTCCAGCTGACCCTGCTGCACGGGCTACAGACCAGTGGGCAAACGGCGTTCTACATCGCCTACGAGGATCTGCAGGATCTTGACGTGCTCGACGGTCTCGCGCGGTTCCTTGGCGTCGATCATCAGAAACGGCGGACGTCGAAGGCGACCAAGGTGCAAAACCCGCAGCCCCTGCAGGACAAGGTCGCCAACTTTGACGACATGCAGGCGGCGCTGGCGCGGCTGGACAGGTTCGACCTGAATCGCACGCCAAACTTCGAACCGCGCCGCAGCCGCGCGGTGCCGTCTTACGTCGCCGCCGTGAAGGCGCCGCTGATGTACCAGCCGATCCCCAGCGGCCCCGAGGCGCAGGTGCTGCCGTGGCTGGCCGCGCTGGACGGGGCAGAGCCCGAGCAACTGCTGACCGGCTTCTTCCAGAAATCGCTTCGGCAGTGGAAACGGCAGCACAAGGGCCACCGCGTGTTCACCGTGCTGCGCCACCCGGTGCTGCGCCTGCACGCCGCCTTCGCGCGCCATATCCTGCCGGTGGAGGGCCCCCGTGTCTTCCACGAGATCCGCGAGACGCTGCGCACCCACTACGGCGTCCCGTTGCCGAAGGATGGCCCGGGCCGGGATTACGACGCGAAGGCGCAGCACGCTGCCTTCCTTGGCTTTGCTCAGTTCATCGCGGGCAACCTTGGCGGTCAGACCAGCATCCGGGTGGACGAGGCGTGGGCCTCGCAGTTCGAGATCCTGCGCGGCATGGCAGAGGTGCAGCTGCCCGACATGATCCTGCGCGAAGACACCCTGCCCGAGGGTTTGGCCCAGCTTGCGGCACAGGTCGGCCTCGACGCCCCCGCGCCCCCGCCCTTCTTCGACGACGCGCCAGTCCCCCTTGCCGCCTATTACGACGACGAGATCGAGGCTGAAGTGCGCGCGGCCTATCAGCGGGATTACATGATGTACGGGTTTCGCGCCTGGCAGCGGGGCTGAACAGCCCCGTAAGGCGTCAGGCGGCTTCGCTGGTCGGAAGCTCGGTCAGGACCGCGTGCAGGGTCGCGGGGTCCTCGTTCGCGCGCAGCTTGGCGCAGATGTCCGGGTCACGCAGGGTGCGCGACACCAAAGCCAGCGCGCGCAGGTGGTCGACGCCCGATGCGGACGGCGCCAGCAGTGCGAACACCAAGTCGACCGGCTGACGGTCGACGGAATCGAAATCCAACGGCTTCTCGATCCGCAGGAACACGCCACGCACCTGATCCAGACCTTCAAGGCGGGCATGGGGCAAGGCAATGCCGTGCCCCACGCCGGTAGGTCCAAGCGACTCGCGCTCCATCAGGCTTTCGACGGTCCCGGATTGCGGCAGGTGATAGACCGACGCAGCAATCTCGCCCAGTTCATGGAACAGGCGCTTTTTGCTGGTCAGGCTGTTCAAAACCCGAACCGCTTCCGGCTGCAGAATGCTCGAAAGTTCCATGAACCTCTAGATTGCCTGTTGCAGGCCGTCGCGCCGATCCGTCGCTACTTTGCGTTGGCAGGATCGATCCAGCCTATGTTCCCATCATCCCGGCGGTAAACGACGTTGACCCCGGAGTTCCCTTCGTTCTTGAACACCAGCACCGGTGCGCCTGCCAGTTCCATCTGCATCACCGCTTCCCCGACAGAGAGCGAGGGGATCTTCGTCTGCATCTCGGCGACGATGATCGGTTGCAGGCTTTCGGGCTCTTCGCTGTGCTCGTCTTCCGTTGCGGCGAGGATATACGAACTTGCCTCAAATAGTTCAACAGGCTGTGCGCGGTCCTTGTGATGGTCTTTCAACCGGCGCTTGTAACGGCGCAGCTGCTTGTCCATCTTTTCAGCGCACCCCTCGAACGCAGCGTAAATCTCGTTCGCCCGGTCGCTAGCCTGAGCGGTCAGGCCGGTCGAAAGATGCACCACGGTTTCGCAGACGTATTCGTGCCCGCTTTTCGAGAAAATCACCTGCGCGTCGGTCGGTCGCTGCGAATACTTGTCGACGATCGTGCCCAGCTCGTTCTGCACGTGTGTCTGCAGCGCCTCGCCGATGTCGATCTGTTTTCCGGTGATCTGGTAACGCATGGTACCTCCTCGACTAAATGGCCATCAGACCGCACGCGCCAGTCGCGCGCGGTTCCAGATGGCAGGGATGATGTGCGAATTGCATCGTCCGTCGCTTCCGGCGAAGCCGGGCGTCTTCCGTGCGGGGCGCGTAAGCCCCTGCAAGAAGGGGAAATCCTGAGTCACGCATTACATCTATTGGCGCCCGCATCGGCCTTCAAGTCAACAGGCCAGAATGCGCCGAGCGCGGGAAATGCGCGAAATGAACGGACATTTCGACGCATTCGGTCAGGTGATGCGGAAGGATTGGCCAAGGTAGACGCGGCGCACGTTTTCGTCCCGCACGACCTCGTCGGTGGTGCCGCTCATCAGGACCTTGCCGTCGTGCAGGATATAGGCGCGGTCCACGATTTCCAGCGTTTCCCGCACGTTGTGGTCGGTGATCAGCACGCCGATACCGCGCGTTTTCAGGTCGGCCACCAGCCCGCGAATCTCGCCCACGGCGATCGGATCGACCCCTGCGAAAGGCTCGTCCAACAGCAGATACTTCGGATCAGCGGCCAAACATCGCGCGATCTCGACCCGCCGCCGCTCGCCTCCTGATAGAGAAAGGGCGCTGGCGCGGCGGATATGTGTGATCGAGAATTCGGACAGAAGCTCTTCCAGCCGGTCCTGTCTGCGTTTCCGGTTGGGTATCGAAATCTCGAGAATCGCCAGAATGTTGTCTTCGACCGTCAGGCCGCGGAAGATCGAAACTTCCTGCGGAAGATAGCCGATGCCCAGCTTGGCGCGGCGGTACATCGGCAGATAGGTGACGTCGCGCCCGTCGATCAGAACCTGCCCGCCCTCGGGGCTGATCAGGCCCGCGATGGCGTAGAAGCTGGTGGTCTTGCCCGACCCGTTCGGCCCAAGCAGCGCGACAACCTCGCCCCGTCCAAGCTCCAGACTGACGTCGCGGATCACCGTCTTCTTGCGATAGCTTTTGCGCAGGTTCACCACCCGCAGACCGGGCGCACCTTCCGTCACGCTGAACGGGGACACCGAATCCATCAGTTGTTGCCCGGGTTCAGGATCGTCTTCACCCGGCCTTCCATCTGCCCGGCGCCGGACGCCAGATTATAGGTCAGGCGGTCCGACGACAGCGCCGTGGCCCCCTGCGTGACCAGCACGTTCCCCGTCAGCACGATGGTGTCTTCCGACAGCGTATAGACGGCCTCTTCCGCTTCGGCGGCTTCGGTCGGGCCCGCGAAGGTCACACCGCCGAACATGCGGATCACGCGGATTTCGTTCCCGCCCTCGTCACCGGACCCGTATTCCACGACCATCCGCTCGCAGGTCATCACGACGTCGCCCTGCCCGACGATGACACCGCCGGTGAAGGTGGCCGTGCCGCCCTGCTGGTTCAGCGACAGTTCTTCCGAGGTGATCTCGACCGGCTGCGCGCTGTCGTGGTTTTCGACCCCAAGGCGCACCGTGGCCTGACCGAACGCGGGCGCGGCCGCAAGAAGGGTGACCGCCCAGAGGGCTGCAATAAGTCGCTGTGCCGAAATCATCTGGGCCTCATTGTTTCGGATCGTATAGCAGCTTCACGCCACCCTTGAAAACCAGCACGTAAGGGCCCGATCCGTCACCTTCGCTCACCAGTTCGGCATGACCGGCGTCCAGCGTCATGTCCGGCGCGGTCAGAGTCACGGCGCTGTCGGTCCACAAGCGCAAGGCGTCGAAGTCGATGGTCAGGTCGCCGGATTCGAGCGTCAGCCCGTTCGAGGATTCGATCTTCACGTCCCCGGTCATCCCGGCGGTTCGGGCGTCGTTGTCGATCTCTGCGGTGTCCGAAACGACGTCGACCCGGATGCCTTCGGGCAGATCGATGGCGGCGCGCACGTCGCTGCCCGACAGCCGCCCGGTGTTCTGGGGGTCCGGCACCGCCCGGTCGGCCGACAGGCTGAACGCGGCGCCGCCTTCGGTCATGCCGGAAAAGGTCGGCCCGCCGATGCGCGGCTCGTTCATCAACTCGTCGATGTCGATGTCGGAAAACGGGATGTCCTGCGCCGGGTCGATGGTGCGGGCGACAAGGAACAGGGTCGACAGGATCGCCAGCGCCAGAAGCGGCAGCAGCACCTTCAGCCACGATACAATACGGGAATAGGCGTTGTCGTAGGCGCGCATGGCTCAGCCCACGCCCGCACGCAGGCAGTCGTGCAGGTGCAGCAGCCCGACCGCGTTCGGGCTGCCTTCGGGCTCAACCACGAACAACGAGGTGATGCGCGCGCCGTTCATCTCGGCCACAGCCGTTTCGGCCAGCGCATCCGGCGCGATGGTGCGGGGCCCCACCGTCATCACGTCCGACGCGACGTGGTCCAGCAGCCCGGCCATGTGGCGGCGAAGGTCGCCGTCGGTGATGATCCCGGCCAGCGCGCCGTCCGCGTCGGTCACACCGATGACGCCAAAGCCCTTGCGGCTCATCTCGATCAGCGCCTCGCCCATCGCGGTGTCGCCCGCGACAAGCGGCATGTCCGCGTGCATCAGGTCGCGGACCTTCGTCAGCCGTGCGCCCAGCTTGCCGCCCGGGTGGAACTCGCGAAAGTTCTCGGGCGTGAAGCGCCGGTGCTGCATCAGCGCGATGGCCAGCGCGTCGCCCAGCGCAAGCGTCATGGTGGTCGAGGTCGTGGGAACCACGCCGGTCTCGCAGGCTTCCTCGGCGGGTGGCAACACCAGTTGCACGTCGCACTGCCGCATCAGCGTGCTGTCGGCGCGGCTGGCCACGCCGATCAGCGCGATCCCGAACCGGCGGGTATAGGCGATCAGATCGGCCAGTTCCGGCGTTTCGCCCGAGTTCGACAGAACCAGCACGACGTCGCCCCGCGCGATCATGCCAAGGTCGCCGTGGCTGGCCTCGGCCGGGTGCACGAACTGCGCCGGGGTGCCGGTCGACGCGAAGGTCGCGGCGATCTTGCGGGCGACGTGGCCGGACTTGCCCATGCCGGACACGATCACCCGTCCCGGCGCGGTCAGGATCGTCTCGACCGCGTCGGCAAACCCGTCGTCCAGCGCATCGGACAGCAACCGAAGCGCGTCGGCTTCGCGGCCGATCACCCGGCGTCCGGTGCTCAGGAAGGTGGTCTTGTCCATGCGGTGCGGCATCCGCCCTATCTAGTGCGCGAAGATGTCGATTTCAGGCCACCCGGCAAGATCCAGCCGCGCGCGGGTGGGCAGAAAGTCGAAACAGGCCTGCGCCATGTCCATCCGCCCCTCGCGCTCCAGCCGACCGTTCAGCTTCTCGCGCAGGGCATGCAGGTACAGTACGTCCGACGCGGCATAGTCCAGCTGCGCCTTGGTCAACTCGGCCGCGCCCCAGTCGCTCATCTGCTGGTGCTTCGAGATGTCGACGTCCAGCAATTCCTGCAGCAGGTTCTTCAGCCCGTGCCGGTCGGTGTAGGTGCGGATCAGCTTGCTGGCGATCTTGGTGCAATAGACCGGCGCCGCCAGCGCCCCGAAGGCGTTGTACATCGCGGCGATGTCGAAACGGCCGAAATGGAACAGCTTCAGGACGTTCGGATCTTCCAGCATCCGCGCAAGGTTCGGCGCGCTGGTCTGGCCCTTCTCGACCTGCACCAGATGCGCGTCCCCGTCGCCGCTCGACATCTGGACCACGCACAGCCGGTCCCGATGCGGGTTCAGACCCATCGTCTCGCAATCGATGGCCACGACGGGGCCAAGGTCCAGCCCGTCGGGCAGGTCGTTCTGATACAGGTGGTTCGTCATCAATGGCTCCGCGCGTCTCGCTGGCGTTTCGCAAGGCGAATAGGCCTTTCCGAGCGGGCTGTAAACGTGTCGCACATCGCTGCCGCCGCGCGGCGAGGGGCCAGCCCCTCGCGCTCCCCGGGATATTTTCGGACCAAAGAAGCAGATGGCGCTCCCGACTTCTTTGGTCCGGAAATATCCCGGGGGAGTCACGCATGGCGTGACGGGGGCAGAGCCCCCTACAACGATGCCGTGATCCCGCCGTCGACATACAGGACGTGACCGTTGACGAAGCTGGCCGCGTCCGAGGCAAGGAAGATGCAGGCGCCGGTCAGTTCCTCGACCCGGCCCCAGCGCCCGGCGGGCGTGCGCTTCTCCAGCCACGCGCTGAAGTCGGGGTCGGCCACCAGCGCGGCGTTCAGAGGGGTGTCGAAATAGCCCGGCGCGATGGCGTTGCAGGTCAGGCCGTGCCGGGCCCAGTCGGTGGCCATGCCCTTGGTCAGGTTGGCGACCGCGCCCTTGGTCGCCGTGTAGGGTGCGATACCGGGGCGGGCCAGCGCCGACTGGACGCTGGCGATGTTGATGATGCGGCCGCGTCCGCGGGCGATCATATGGCGCGCGGCGGCCTGACCGGCATGGAAGACGCTGGCGACGTTGGTCTGCAGCAGGGCCTCGAACCGGTCGGAAGGGAACTCTTCAAGCGGACCGCGGTGCTGCATTCCTGCGTTGTTCACAAGGATGTCGATGGGTCCGGTGTGGGATTCGAAGCCGTCTATGGCGCGGCGGACCGCGTCGTGGTCGGTGACGTCGAAGGGCAGTTCGTGCGGGGCGTGGCCGTCGTTCCGCAGCGTTTCGGCGGCATCGCCCAGCTTGTTCGGGTCGCGGCCGTTCAGCACGACCTCGGCGCCCGCCTCGGCCAGCCCGCGGGCCAGCGCAAAGCCGATGCCTTGGCTTGATCCAGTGACAAGCGCGCGCTGGCCGGTCAGGTCGAACAGCGCGGTTCCGATCTTCATGATGTCTCCTCCCCGCCCGAAAGGGGCGTTCCCTGCCGGGAAACACACCCCGGAACGGGGCCAAGATCAAGTCTGCGCCGGGCCGCCCAGCCCCTCGAGGATCGGGCAGTCGGGCCGGTCGTCACCGTGGCAGCAGGCCACAAGGTGCGACAGCGTCGCGCGCATCGCCTCGAGATCCGCGATCTTCTGCCCGATCTGGTCAAGGTGGCCTTCGGCGATCCGCTTGACGTCGCCGCTGGCGCGGGCGTCGTCCTCGTACAGCGCCAGCAGGGCGCGGCAGTCTTCGATCGTAAAGCCCAGCGCCCGCGCGCGGCCAAGGAAGATCAGCTTGTGAAGGTCGCGGTCGGCGAAGTCGCGATAGCCGTTGTCGCTGCGGTCCGGGCGCACCAGCCCGATGTCCTCGTAATAGCGGATGGTCTTCGCGGGCAGGCCACTGCGGTCGGCGGCGTCCGAGATGTTCATGCGGTTTCTCCCGGGTTGGCCCGGCGCAGGCGCAGGGCGTTGGACAGGACGAACACGCTGGACAGCGCCATCGCGCCTGCCGCCAGCATCGGCGACAGTTGCAGACCGAAGGCGGGGTACAGCACGCCCGCCGCCACGGGGATCAGCGCCACGTTATAGCCGAAGGCCCACGCAAGATTCTGGTGGATGTTGCGCATCACCGCGCGGGACAGGCCGAAGGCCCGCGCCACGCCGCCGAGGTCACCGGACATCAGGACCACGTCCGCCGTCTCGATGGCGACGTCGGTGCCGGTGCCGATGGCAATGCCCACGTCCGCCGCCGCCAGCGCCGGAGCGTCGTTGATACCGTCGCCGACGAAGGCGAGCTTGGCGCCGTCCTTGCGCAGCGCCTCGACTGCGGCGACCTTGCCGTCGGGCAGCACCTCGGCCACGACCTTGTCGATGCCGACCTCGGCGGCGATCGCCTCGGCGGTGGACTGTGCGTCGCCGGTGATCATCGCGACTTTCAGACCCATGTCGTGCAGCGCGGCGATGGCGGCGCGGCTGGTGGATTTCACCGGGTCAGAGACTGCAACGGCGGCGGCAAGGGTGCCATCGACGGCGACGTACAGTGGCGTCTTGCCGGCGCCTTCGATCACGGCGGCGGTGGTGTCGATGCCCTCGCGCTCCATCAGACGACGTGCGCCGACCGTGACCTTGCGGCCCTCGACGCTGGCTTCCACGCCGTAGCCGGTGATCGAGCGGAACCCCTCGACCGCGGGAAGCTCCAGACCCTTCGCCTCGGCCGCGCGCAGCAGGGCATGCGCGACGGGGTGTTCGGACTGGCCTTCGACGGCGGCGGCAAAGCGCAGCACTTCGTCTTCGGACAGGTCACCGGTCACGACGATGTCGGTCAGTTCGGGCCGGCCCTCGGTCACGGTGCCGGTCTTGTCCAACGCGACGACGCCCACGCCTTGCAGCGCCTGCAGGGCGTCGCCCTTACGGAACAGCACGCCCAGTTCGGCGGCGCGGCCGGTGCCGACCATGATCGAGGTGGGCACGGCAAGACCCATCGCGCAGGGACAGGCGATGATCAGAACCGCGACCGCCACAACGATCGCGTGGCCGCCGCCGGGGCCGAACACCAGCCACGCGGCCAGCGTCAGCAGCGCGGCAGCGATGACGGCGGGGACGAACCACGCGGTGATGCGATCGACGACGCTTTGGATCGGAAGCTTGGCGCCCTGCGCCTGTTCGACCATCGCGACGATACGCGACAGCGTCGTCTCGGCGCCGACATGGGTGGCGCGGAACACCAGCGCCCCGGCGCCGTTGACGGTCCCGCCGGTGACCGCGTCGCCCTCGGTCTTGTGCACGGGAAGGGGTTCGCCGCTGATCATGCTTTCGTCGACATGGCTGTCGCCGGACACGACCGCGCCATCAACAGCGATGCGTTCGCCGGGGCGGACGTGGATCATGTCGCCCTTCACGATCTCGGCGATGGGGCGGTCGATGGTCTTGCCGTCACGCTCGACCCGCGCGGTGTCGGGCTGCAGCGCGATCAGTTTGCGGATCGCCGCGCCGGTGCGGCCCTTGGCGCGGGCTTCAAGCCAACGGCCCAGCAGGATCAGCACCACGATGACGGCGGCGGATTCGAAATAGACGTTGGCGGCCCCTTCGGGCAGCACACCCGGCGCGAAGGTCGCGACGACGGAATACAGATAGGCCGCCGCCGTCCCCAGCGCGACCAGCGAGTTCATCTCGGGCGCGGCGCGCAGCAGGGCGGGGATGCCGATGCGATAGAATTCGCGGCCGGGCCCGACGAGGATGATTGTGGTCAGCGCGAATTGCAGGATGCGGCTGGTCTGCATCCCGATGGTGTTCATCACCAGCTCGTGCATCCCGGGGATGACGTGGCTGCCCATCTCGATCACGAACACCGGCAGGGCCAGAATGGCAGCCAGCAGCGTCGCGCGTTTAAGGCGCGCGGCATCCTCGGCCTTGGTGTGGGCCATGTGGTCGTGGTGCGAATGATCGTCACTAGACCGGAGTTTCGTCTTGTATCCGCTGTCCGACCCATAGCCCGCCAGCGCCTGCGGCGTCACCGCGCCGGGCAGATAGCGCACCAGCGCGGATTCGGTGGCAAGGTTCACGTTGGCCTCGACCACGCCGGGGGCGGCGCGCAGGGCCTTTTCGACCCGGCCGACGCAGGACGCGCAGTGCATCCCGTCGATGTCCAGCGTCACCTCTTCGACCGAGGCGGGGTTCCCCGTCTTGAGCAGGGCGGCAAGGATGTCGTCCGTCGTGGCGGGGTCGTCGAAGCTGACGCGCCCCTGTTCGGTCGCAAGGTTCACGTTCGCTTCGCGCACACCGGGTACGCCGCGCAGCGTCTTCTCGACGCGGCCGACGCATGATGCGCAGTGCATACCTTGGATATTCAGTGTGAGATCGGTCATGGCACCCTGCCGTTTTCTGGTTCGGCTAGGGACATAAGGTTTCCAGTCACTGGAAGGTCAAGGGGCCATTTGCAGAAAGACCTCGATCACTCTATCGACATGCGTTCCGCGTCTGACCGTTCCGTTTGCGCATTCCGGATGCGGCGCGGCCATGTGGATTTGATGAAGGCGAGAATGTCCCAGATCTCGGCCTCGGTCAGCGTCTCTTGGAACGCCGGCATCGCGCTGGGTACGCCTTCGATGCCCATGCGGCGCAAGGACTCCTCGCCGCCCAGAAGCGTGTAGGCGAACAGGTGGATATCACCGTGGTGCCACGTGTGTCCGGTTTCGTCATGGGGCGGGGCGGGCAGGGTGCCGTCTTCCTTGGCGGTGCGCCAGTCGGCGGCTTCGCCTTCAAGATCGGCGCCGTGGCAGCTGGCGCAGTTCTCGGCGTACAGCGTTTCGCCGCGCGCCGGGTCGGCGTCGTCGGGCATCCGGGGCGCTTGCGCATGGCCCGCGAGCGGGGCGCAGATCAGGGCGAGGGTAAAGGTACGAAGAAGTTTGCCGGACATCGGGGCCTCTGGTCGGTGACGGGTCCGACAGGGCGTAAGGGTTCCAGCAGGGGGAAGGTCAACGGGGTTCCGCTGACAAAGGGGTGACCCCCGCCCGGCAGGCAGGGGTCGTGGATGCGATCAGACGCCGCCCCAGATCGCCTCGGCGGTCTTCACGACAAGTTCCAGCTTGCGCTTCTGGTCGTCGGGCGTGATCGAGTTGCCTTCCTCGGTCGAGGCAAAGCCGCACTGGGGTGCGATGCCCAGCTGGTTGATGTCGACGTATTTCGACGCCTCGTCGAACTTGGACTTCAGCCAGTCGATGTCTTCCAGCTCAGCCGACTTGGTGGTGATGAAGCCCGGCAGAACGATCTGGTTGCCCTTGGGCAGCAGCTTCAGCGGCTCTAGCCCGCCAGCGCGGTCGGTGTCGTATTCCATGAAGAAGATGTCGACGCCGGTCGAGAAGATCGACTCGGCCGCAAGGTCATAGGCGCCCTCGGCGGCGTGGGTCGACCGGAAGTTGCCGCGGCACATGTGCATCCCGATGTACATGTCGGACGGACGGTCCTTGATCGCCTCGCGCAGCATCCAAGAATAGCGTTCGATCAGCCAGTCGGGGTCTTGTCCGTTGGCGACCTTTTCGGCGCGGTGCTTGGGATCGCAGAGATAGGCGAAGAAGATGTCGTCCATCTGCAGATAGCGGCAACCGGCCTTATAGAAGGTATCGACGGCCTTCTTGTACGTCGCTGCCAGATCGGCGAACAGCGCCTGCGGGTCTTCCTTGTACTCGGGCACATGGATGTCTTCCGGCGCGGTGCGGAAGTGGCAGCAGGACGGGCCGGGGATCGAGATCTTGGGGACCACCTTGGTGTTCTCGGCGACGAACTTGAAGTGTTCGATCATCGGGTGGTCTTCGGGGAAGTCGAGCTTGCTGGTGATGGTCGGGTAGATCGGGCGCAGCTTGACGCCCGCGAACTGAACGCCTTCATCGCGTTCGTCCAGATCCAGCCCGGTCAGCATACCCATGAAGTCATAGTGCCAGAACGACCGGCGCGCCTCGCCGTCGGTGACGGCCTTCAGCCCCACGTCTTCCTGCATCTTGATCAGTTCGGGGATGGCGGCATCCTCGACCGCCTTCAGCTCGGCCGCGTCGATCGACTTGTTCTGATAGAATTTCTTGCGTGCTTCCACGATGGACGCGGGACGCAGCAGGCTGCCGACGTGGTCTGCGCGGAAGGGTGGTTTAAGATCTGTCATTCAATGGCTCCGTTTCGGTGCGTGCCGGGTGCGGCACAGTCTTTGCACCCGTATTCAGAGACACAGGCGCAAGGGTCCGGCGGCACGCGGATCGCGCGCCGCCGATGATCGTGTCACCAACTGCCGATGATCTGCGGCAGCCACAACGTGACGGCGGGGAACGCGAAAAGGATCGCCACGCGAACCAGTTCCGCTCCGAAGAAGGGCAGTACGCCCTTGAACGTCTCGGTCATCGGGGTGTCCTTCGCCAGCGCCGAGATGACGAACACGTTCATCCCCACGGGTGGCGTGATCAGCCCGAGTTCCACGACGATCAGGGCTAAGATCCCGAACCAGATCTTCAGGTCCTCGGTGGACATGCCGAACCCGGATCCTTCGGCGCCCACGTAGAGACCGCCGTTGATCTCGACCAGAACCGGCCAGAAGAACGGGATCACCAGCAGGATCATCGAAAGCGAGTCCATCAGGCAGCCCAGCAGGATCAGCGCGACCAGCAGGATCGCCATGACCACGAACGGGGCAAGGCCCGATCCGGCGATCCATTCGGCGGTGGCCTGCGGCAGGCCGATCCGCGACATGAAGATCTTCATCAGCTCTGCGCCGATGAGGATCAGGTAGATCATGCCGGTGGTGCCTGCGGTTTCCTTCAGCGAGTCGAAGATCGCCGGCAGATTCAGGCGCCCCTTGGCGGTGCCGTAGATCCAGACCAGCGCCGCGCCGACGGCAGCGGCGGGGGTCGGGTTGAAGAACCCGCCGTAGATGCCGCCAAGCACAAGGCCGAAGATCACGACGACCGGGATCATGCCGATGGTCGCATCGCGCCATTCTTGGAAGTCGACGCCGCTGTGGCGCGGCCCGGCTTCGGGCTTGAACCAGACGTAGATCGCGATGGTCAGGATGAACAACACAACGGCCAGCAGGCCGGGCAGCATCGCGGCTGCGAACATGGTGACGATGTTCGCCTCGACGAGGATCGCGTAGATGATCAGCACGACCGACGGCGGGATCAGGATGCCCAGCACGCCGCCCGCTGCCAGCGATCCGGTCGCCAGCGCGCCCGAATAGTTGTACCGCTTGAGTTCCGGAAGGGCGACCTTGCCCATCGTCGAGGCGGTCGCAAGCGAGGACCCGCACACGGCGCCGAACCCGGCGCAGCCGGCGATCGCGGCCATCGCGGTGCCGCCGCGCATCCAGCCCAGCCACGCATTCGCGCCTCTGAACAGAGCCTGCGACAGGCCCGCGCGGGACGCCAGCGCGCCCATCAGGATGAACATCGGCACGACCGACAGGCTGTAGCCCGAGAACACGCCCCAGCCCAGCGTCTTCAGCTGGTTAAACAGCAGGGCGGGGCCGTTCATGTACATGATGCCGAAGCCGCCCACGAGGATCATCGAATAGCCGATGGGAATCCGGATCGCGATCAGCGCGACAAGGACGACGAGGCTGAGGATGCCCAGAGTAATCGGGTCCATGTAGCGTTACCTTTTGGCCATGTTAGAGACCGAGTCGACGACGGACGCGACGGACGCCAGCACCAGCAGCGCCAGCGAAGGCAGTACCAGCAGATAGCCGTACCAGGTCGGGATCGACAGGATTGCGGTGGTTTCCCCGTAGGTCTGCTTGTCGAGCATGCCATAGTACATGCGCCACAGCAGGATCGCGCCAAAGCCCAGCGCCACAAGCGCGCCAAGCAGCGAGAATAGAGACAGCCAGAACTTCGACGCGCGGGCGGTGAAGATGTCGGCCGACACGTTCAGCCCGGCAATCTGGCAGTAGGGAAGGAAAGAGAAGGCGGCGACGGCGACGCCAACCTCGGTCAGTTCGAAATCGCCGGGGACGGCCGCGTTGAACACGGCGGCCCCGACCACCGAAGCGACGTTCACCGCCACCACGGCCATAAGCACCAGACCGCCCAGGATCGCCCAGCCGGTCGTGATGCGAAGGACGAGGCCGTGAAGCCTCGTCCCGGATGCGTATGCGTCCGCCATTACTTGTCGGTGTTCTCTGCGATGGTTTCTTTAGCCATCTCGACAAGGGCCGCACCGTCCATGCCTTTTGCGGTGACTTCTTCGATCCAGCGGTCCTGCACCGGCTCAAGCGCCGTGATGAACGCGTTGGTCTCTTCCTCGCTCAGCATGATGTGCTCGCGGCCAGAGTCTTCAGCCATCTTGATGCCGAAGTCATCGCCGGCACGCCACACGTTGCCGACCTCGTCCCACCACTCGCGGCCAGAAGCGTCCTTGAACGCGGCCTTGATGTCGTCAGGCAGGCTGTCCCATTTCCCTTGGTTCATCGAAACCTGGAAGGTGGTGGTGCCGAAACGGGTCTCGTTGGCGCCCTCGATGAAGTACTGGATCTGGTCCTGCGCCTTGATCACCGGGATGATTTCCCACGGCAGGAAGGTGGCGTCGACGACCTTCTTCGACAGCGCGGCGGGAACCTCGGGGACCGGCATGGCGATCGGCGAGGCGCCCAGAGCCTCGATGACCCAGCCGCCGGTCCGCGACGGGATGCGGATTTTCAGGCCGGACATGTCCTCGGGCGAACGGATCTCGGTGTCGACCGACATGATCGCCTGACCGGCGTGCACGTGCAGCCACATCACCTCGAGACCTTTGTAGTCGTCGGCGAGGTACTCGTCGAACATGTCGTACATCGCCTTGTTGGCTGCCGAGATGTCGTTCAGGTAGACGCCGGGCAGCTCGAACACCTCGGTGCGCGGGAACTGGCCGGGGGTGTAGCCGTTGACCGTCCAGATGATGTCGACGACGCCGTCACGGGCCTGCTGGACCAGTTCGGGCGGGGTGCCGCCAAGGGTCATCGCGGGGAACATCTCGATCTTCACGCGACCGCCAGAGTTCTCTTCGACCTGTGCGGCCCAAGGTTCCAGCATGGATTTCTGCGCGGGCGACGTGGCCGGCAGCATGTGGTGCAGCTTGAAGGTGTATTCCTGTGCCGCAACCGAACCGGCCATCGCGACCGACACGGCCCCGACCGCAATCGTGGTAAGCAACGTCTTGAGTCTCATGGTAATCCTCCCTTTATGAGACAGAGCTAAACCGCCGGAGTAGCCTCTGCAGCGGCAATCATGGCAAAACCCGGCGCGTTTACAACGGACGCGGGTTCTTCGAACATCACGGCTTCGTAGTCTTCCCAGGCCAGCCGGGCGTGTTCCCGCGCCAGCGCCTCGACCCGGGTTCCTTCGCCATCGCGGACGGCACCGATCATCGCGCGGTGTTGTTCCTGCGCCCGGTGGAACGTGTTGCGGACCTTCGGGGTGTTGTAGCGGTGCGAGGGGAACGCGTCGGGCGACGCGAACGGCAGGCGGATCGCGCGGTGCAATTCCCGTTGCAGCGTGTCCGACCCGGCGACGCGGGAAAGCTCGACGTGGAATTCCTTGTTCAAGCGGGCGTAGTCTTCGAAGACCAGCGTCGTGTCCGTGCTGTTCAGCGCGGTGTCGATCCGGCACAGGATTGTTTCGCAGCGGTCCAGCACCGTCGTGTCGGGTCCGCGCTCGACAGCCAGCCGAAGCACCGTGCCTTCCAGCACGCCGCGCAGTTCGATGGCGTCGCGGGCGTTGTCGCGGGTGAACAGCCGGACGGTGCAACGGCCCGAAGCGGACCGGTACATCAGCCCTTCTTCGACAAGGATCGCCAGCGCCTCGCGGGCCGGGGTGCGGGACACCCCGGTCATCTCGCCGGCGGCGGCTTCAGAGACATGGCAATCCGGCTTCAACTCGCCCGCCAGAATGCGGGCACGCAGCTCGCGTACCGCAAGCTCGACCAGTTGGATTTTGCCAGAATCACCCATTGCCCCTCCCAAAGCTAACGGTCAGGAATGGTTATCCGGTATACTGTTTCCGGTCAAATGAAATGGCTGCGCCTTATGTGGCGCAGCAACTGTATACAGCTTGACCTTCCGTAACGGTCGGATCAGCGGCCGAACTTCGGCGAAAAGATCATCACCTGCGCAAAGTTGCGGCGGTGATGATCAGTCACCGACGTCCGTGGCGTGACCGTTCGGGGCAAGTTCCTCTTTCACCTGTCCCCATGCCAGCGCCGAGAAGATCGCGGTTCCGCCGAAAACGTTCCCGGCAAGGACGGGAATGAAGAAGTTGGTCAGCGCCTCGCCGGGGGTGATTCCACCGGCCAGCAGCACCATCCACATCTCGACAGACCCGACGATGATGTGGGTGAAGTCGCCCGCCGCGATCAGCCAAGTGAAGGCGAAGATCAGCAGAAAACTCTGCTTCTCGGCCTGGGGCAGCATCCAGACGATGGCCGCCACGAGAATCCCCGCCGGAATGGCGCGGGCGAACGCCTCCCACGGTTCGAAGCTCATGGCGTGTTCAGAGATTTCCAGCGCGGCGCTCAGAACCTGATCGGGCAAGGCGCTGGTAAAGGTGAAGAACAGCGCGGCGGCCAAGGCGCCCACCACGTTCGCGGCCAGCACGATAGACCACAATGTCCCCGTGCGGCGGAATTTGAAGCGGGTCGGTTTGGACAGGATGGGAAGGACGGTGGTGATGGTGTTCTCGGTGAACAGCTGCATCTTGCCCATGATCACCACGAGAAACCCGAAGGAATAGCCGAAGTTCTCGATCAGGAAGCGCCCCTGAAACCCGCGCAGTTCGCTTCGCAGGACGGCCTCCGCGATCAGCGAGAAGCTGATCAGAGCCCCGGCGGCCAGCCCGGACCAGATCAACGAGCTTTTCGGACGCTCAAGCTCTTCCTCGCCATCCCGGCGGATCACTTCGTAAATCAGGCGCGGCGCCAGCGGCGTCGCTTCCTCTACGGCAATCTTGTCGGCCTTCTCTTCGGCCAGTTCTTCTTTGTCATCGTTCATGGACCGTGGACCCGTACCTAACAACGAAGGGCGGCGCACGACCGGCACCACCCCTCTCCTGACGCTATAAATAGGCCGAACCCGGCACCGGGCCAGAGCACACGGTTCGGGACTGGTCATTGCCGCGCGTTTGTCAGAGTGTCGGCACGCCGCAACCAAGGAGACCCCGGTATGGCTTTCGTGTTCGATCCCGCCCCCACACCTTCGGCCGCAGTGGCCGGCACCGACGACCGCTTTCCGGTGCGCCGCATCTTCTGCGTGGGGCGCAACTATGCCGAACACGCGCGTGAGATGGGGAACGATCCCGACCGCGAGCCGCCGTTCTTCTTTACCAAGGCCCCGGACTCGGTCGTCGAGGATGGCGCGACCGTGCCCTATCCGCCCGAAACCGAGGACCTGCATTTCGAGGGAGAGTTCATCGTCGCCATCGGCAAGGCCGGCTTCAACGTCTCG
Organism: Psychromarinibacter halotolerans; assembly: GCF_029168315.1. Taxonomy (NCBI): domain Bacteria; kingdom Pseudomonadati; phylum Pseudomonadota; class Alphaproteobacteria; order Rhodobacterales; family Paracoccaceae; genus Psychromarinibacter; species Psychromarinibacter halotolerans. The sequence goes on along the minus strand of NZ_JARGYD010000002.1, from coordinate 405,390 downwards.
GAGGCGGACGCGCTGGATTACGTTTGGGGCTATGGCACCGGCAACGACCTGACCCGCCGCGACCTGCAATGGGCCGCGAAGAAGGCGGGCAGACCGTGGGACTGGTCGAAAGGCTTCGACCGCGCCGCCGTGATCGGCGCGCTGTATCCGGCGACCGAGGTCGGCCACCCGTCGAAAGGCTTCATCCGAACCGAGGTGAATGGAGAGATCCGTCAGGATGCCGACCTGTCCGACATGATCTGGGCGGTGCCCGAGATCATCGCCTATCTCACCCGCTCGATCGAGATCCGCCCCGGCGATCTGATCATGACCGGCACGCCCGCTGGCGTCGGTGCGCTTCAGGTTGGCGACAGCTGCACCGTCAGCATCGAAGGGCTGGGCGCGGTGACCACGAAAATAGGCCCTAAAGCCTAGATCAGGGACGCTTGCGCCGTCAGACGAACACGTCCATCGACTGCTGCTGGCCAACGCCGAACACGCGCTTGTAGCGGTCGATCTCTTCCGCCGGTCCCATCGCCTTGCGCGGGTTGTCCGACAGTTTAACCGTCGGGCGCCCGTCGGCAGAGGTCGCCTTGCAGACCAGCGAGAACGGCGCCAGCGCATCGTCTGGCACCAGACCGCGGAAGTCGTTCGTCAGTAGGGTGCCCCACCCGAAGGACACGCGCACGCGGCCTACGAAACGGGCGTGCAGTTCCTCGATCTTCTGTTCGTCCAGCCCGTCCGAGAAAATCACCAGCTTCTTGCGGGGATCTTCGCCGCGCGATTCCCACCACGCGATGGCCGTCTCTGCACCTTCGGCGGGGTCGCCGGAATCGATGCGGATGCCGGTCCATGTCGCCAGCCAGTCGGGCGCATTCTGCAAGAAGCCCTTGGTGCCGTAGGTGTCGGGAAGGATGATCAGCAGGTTGCCTTCGTGCTCTTCCTGCCAGTCCTCCAGCACGCGGTAGGGCGCGCGGCGCAGGTCCTCGTCGGTGTCGGCCAGCGCGGAATAGACCATCGGCAGTTCGTGGGCGTTGGTGCCCACGGCTTCCAGATCGCGGCGCATGGCGATCAGGCAGTTGGAGGTGCCCGTAAAGCTGTCGCCCAGCCCTTCCAGCATCGCCTGCACGCACCAGTCCTGCCACAAAAAGCTGTGGCGGCGGCGCGTGCCGAAATCGGCGATCTTCAGGCCCTCGATCTTTTGCAGGCGCTCGATCTTTTCCCACAGCTTGGCCATCGCGCGGGCGTACAGCACTTCCAGCTCGAACCGCTTCATCTGCGCCAGAACAGCCCGGCCGCGCAGTTCCATCAGCACCGCAAGCGCCGGGATCTCCCACAGCATGACCTCGGGCCATTTGCCACGGAACGTCAGTTCGTACTGGCCGTCCTTCTTTTCCAGCTCGTAGGGCGGCAGGCGCAGGTTCTCGAACCATTCCATGAAGTCCGGGCGGAACATCTGGCGCTTGCCATAGAACGTGTTACCGCGCAGCCATGTGCTTTCACCACGGGTCAGCGACAGCGACCGGATGTGATCCAACTGCTGGCGCAGCACGTCCTCGTCGATCAACTCGGCCAGCCGGATGTCCTTGCTGCGGTTGATCAGCGAGAACGTGACCTCTGTGTCCGGCTTGTTGCGGAACACGGACTGGCACATGAGAAGTTTGTAGAAATCGGTATCGATCAGCGAACGGACGATCGGGTCGATCTTCCATTTGTGATTGTAGACCCGCGTGGCAATGTCGACCATGTCCGGCTCCCTGTTCGGCATCCCGTTAGAGCAAGCGGGATCATGGTTGTCAAAAACTAGCCCGCCGCCCGCCCGGGGACAGCCCCCAAAGGCAGGCCCTGCGCGGTCAGGCCAGCGTCACGCCCGCGTCGGTCATGCCGTCGCACGCGGTGGCAAGCGACCCGGCATGGTCGATGGCGCGGCACAGATCCAGCCGGACGGTGACGTCGAAGCCCAGCCGCGCGGCATCCACGGCAGAGAAGTTGACGCAGAAATCGGTCGCAAGCCCGACCATCGTCAGTGTCCGGATGCCTCGGGTCCGCAGATAGCCTTCAAGGCCCGTGGGCGTGGTGTGATCATTCTCGAACAAGGCGGAATAGCTGTCGATCGCCGGGTTATAGCCCTTGCGGATGATCAGGTCGGCGCGGTCGGTTTCAAGGTCGGGATGGAATGCGGCGCCGGGGCTGCCTTGGATGCAATGGTCGGGCCACAGGACCTGCGGGCCATAGGGCATCTCGATCAGTTCCATCGGCGCGCGGCCTTCGTGCTGAGATGCGAAGGACGAATGCCCCGCCGGGTGCCAGTCCTGCGTCAGGATCACCGCGTCGAACTCGGTCATCAGGGTGTTGATGCCGGGCACGATCTCGTCGCCGCCCGCCACCGCCAGCGCGCCGCCGGGGCAAAAGTCGTTCTGCACGTCGATGACGATCAGGGCCTTGGTCATGCAAATCTCCGTAATTTCGGCTGCACAGTAGCGATGCCCGGGCAAGAATCAATCAAGGGCAAAGGTCTGAAATCCCTTCTTTTCGGCAGACGGCGGTGATCGTCGCGTCAGGGCGCGGCGGTTTCGCCCCTTGTGCCCGCCCCGCGTCCGCCCTTAATCGGCACCATGCTGATCGTCGCCGCACTGTACAAGTTCACCGTCTTCCCGGACCCCGCCGCCCTGAAACCGGGGCTGGCCAAGCTGTGCTGCTCGCAGGGCGTGCGCGGCTCGCTTCTGCTGGCGCGCGAGGGGATCAACGGCACCATCGCGGGCACGCGCGACGGGATCGATGCGGTGCTGGACCACATCCGTGCCCTTCCCGGCTGTGCCGACCTTGATTGGAAGGAAAGCACGGCGGACGAGATGCCGTTCGGCCGCATGAAGGTGCGGCTGAAGAAAGAGATCGTGACGATGGGCCAGCCCGATGTCGATCCGACGGCGTCGGTCGGGCGGTACGTCGATCCGGCCGAGTGGAACGAACTGATCTCGGCGCCGGACGTCGCGGTCATCGACACGCGCAACGACTACGAGATCGAGATCGGCACCTTCGAAGGCGCCGTCGACCCCGAGACGGCCAGCTTTGGTGAGTTTCCCGCGTGGTGGGAGGCGAACAAGCACCGGTTCCACAACAAGCGGCTGGCGATGTTCTGCACCGGCGGCATCCGGTGCGAGAAGGCGACAAGCTGGCTGGTCGAACAAGGCGTGGACGAGGTCTATCACCTGAAGGGCGGCATCCTGAAATACCTCGAAGAGGTGCCGGAACAGGACAGCAAGTGGCAAGGCGCCTGCTTCGTCTTCGACCAGCGTGTCAGTCTCGAACACGGGCTGCGCGAGGGCGGGCATGTCCTGTGCCACGCCTGCCGCCGCCCGCTGGTGCCCGAGGACACGCAGCGGCCCGAGTACGAGCCGGGAGTGTCTTGCCACAGGTGTCTGGCGGAAATCAGCGACGCGGACCGCGCGCGGTTCCGCGAGCGTCAAAAGCAGATCGCACTGGCCCGCGCCCGCGGCGAAGAACACCTTGGCGCGCGCGATACGTCCGAGTGATTCCGGGTGATCAGGCGGCGCGGTCGGTCGCGTCCGCCTCGGCACGGATGAACACCGGCTGATCCGGCGTGCTGCGGTCGGCGTCGAAGCGGTAACCACCCGTGTCGAAATCGGCCAGCCCCTCGACCCGGTCGATCCGGCGTTCCATCACGAACCGGGCCATCGCGCCGCGCGCCTTCTTGGCGAAGAAGCTGACGATCTTCGGCTCGCCCTTTTTCAGTTCATAGAACGTCGGCGTCACCACCTGCAGCTTCAGCGCCTTGCGGTCGACGGCGCCGAAATATTCCTGACTGGCGCAGTTCACCAGCACGTCGGTCCCGGCCTCTTCGGCGGCGGCGTTCAGGGCCTTGGCGGGCAGGTCGCGCCAATAGTCGTACAGGTTGCCGCCGCGCCGGGTCTTCAGGCGGCTGCCCATTTCCAGCCGGTGCGGCTGGATCGCGTCAAGCGGGCGCAGCAGGCCGTACAGACCGCTGAGGATACGCAGGTGGCGCTGGGCATAGTCCAGCGCATCGGCATCCAGCGTCGCGGCCTCCAGCCCGGTGTAGGTATCGCCGGAATAAAGGAACACCGCAGGCTTGGTCACCTGCGGTTCGGGCGAGGCGGCAAAGTCCCGAAAGCGGTCGCGGTTCAGACGCGCAAGGTCGTCGGACAGGTCCATCAGATCCTTGAGCCCGCCCAGCGACAGCTGCCGCATGTGACCGGCCAGCGTCGCGGCTTCCTTCGCGAACATCGGATCGGTCGCGACGGTCAGGTCCATCGGCGTTTCGTCCAGACGCTTTGCGGGGGAAATGACGGCGAGCATGGCGGATCCTTTCGTTTGAACTGTCTCTATCGCCAGCGTCAGGGCCTTGCAATCGCGGCTCAGGCGTCCTGCAGCACGGTCAGGAAGGCCGGCCCGAAGCGTTCCGCGCGGCGTTCGCCCAGCAGACCTTCCAGCGCGCGCAGGTCGGGCGAGCGCAGCGCTGCAACCTTCGCCAGCAGCGAGGCGGAGCAGCTCATCGGCTTGTCGGTGCCGGCCTCGCCATAGGCAAGCTCTGCCTGCACCTGCAGCAGGCGGTCGTACACCTCGCCCTCGGCCCGGCCAGCAAGCTTCATGCGGGCGGGGTGGACGGGGGCGGCGGCCTCTCCGGCGATGATTTGCAGGAAATCGTTGCCGTAACGGTCCAGCTTCTTTGCGCCCACACCGCTGACGCGGGCCATCTGGTCCAGCGTTTCGGGCCGCGTCTCGGCCATTTCGATCAGGGTGCGGTCGGTAAAGATGACATAGGCGGGCACGCGCGCCTCTTCGGCCAGCGCGCGGCGCTTGGCCTTCAGCGCCGACAACAGCGGCGCGTCTTCCTCGCTGACCAAGGTCTTCACGGCGGGGCGCGTGGTTGCGGTCTGGATCGTATCGCGGCGCAGTTCGATGGAGGCTTCGCCCCGCAGGATCGGGCGCGCGGCTTCGGTCATGCGGAAGGCGCCGTGGCGGGTGGGATCGGGGCGGACAAGGTCGCGCCCCATCATCTGCCGGTACACGGCCTGCCACTGGCCCTTGGACATCTCGCGCCCGACGCCGAAGGTCGGCAGGTCCTGATGGCCGCGCTGGCGCACCTTCTCGGTCTCGTTCCCGGTGAGAATGTCGATCAGGTGCCCCGCGCCGAAACTTTCGCCGGTGCGCAGCATGGCGGACAGCGCCTTGCGCACGGATTCGGTCCCGTCGAACACCTCGGGCGGGGTGTCGCACAGGTCGCAATAGCCACAGCGGTCGGCGGTTTCCCCGAAATAGCCCAGCAGTTGCTGTCGCCGACATTTCAGCGCCTCTGCCAGACCCAGAAGCGCGTTCAGCCGGGCGTGGTCGGCGGCCTTGCGGTCTTCCGGCGCAAGGCTTTCGTCGATCTGGGCGCGGCGCAGGCGGATGTCGTCGGCGCCATACAGCGTCAGCGTCTCGGCAGGGGCGCCGTCGCGACCGGCGCGGCCGATCTCCTGATAATAGGCCTCGATCGACTTGGGCAGGTCGGCGTGGGCGACCCAGCGGATGTCCGGCTTGTCGATGCCCATCCCGAAAGCAACGGTCGCCACGACGATCAGCCCGTCCTCGCGGCTGAACCGGGTTTCGACGGCGCGCCGGGCGTCGGGGTCCATACCGCCGTGATAGTGACAGGCAGTGTGCCCGGCGCCGTTCAGCGCGCTGGATAGGGTTTCCGTCTTGGCGCGGGTGCCGCAATAGACGATGCCCGACTGCCCCTTCCGCGCCCCGGCAAAGGACAGGATCTGCTGCCGGGGGCCGTTCTTGGGCGTGAAGGCAAGGTGGATGTTGGGCCGGTCGAAGCCGCGCAAAAAGCTTTGCGGCGCCTCGCCATCGAACAGGCGCGCGACGATCTCGGTGCGCGTTTCCTCGTCCGCGGTGGCGGTGAAGGCGGCAAGCGGCACATCAAGACTGCGGCGCAGGTCGCCGATGGCAAGGTAGTCGGGGCGGAAATCGTGGCCCCATTGGCTGACGCAGTGCGCCTCGTCCACCGCGATCATCGAGGTGCCGATCCGCCGGAGTAGTGACTGCGTTCCGCCCGAGGCCAGCCGTTCCGGCGCCATATACAGCAGCTTCAACCGCCCTTCGTCGAGGGCGCGGAACACCTCGTCGTTCTCGTCCTGGGTGTTGCCCGAGGTCAGCGCGCCGGCCTCGACCCCCGCTTCGCGCAGCGCGCGGACTTGGTCGCGCATCAGCGCGATCAGCGGAGAGATGACGACAGTCACGCCATCGCGGCACAACGCGGGAAGCTGGTAGCACAGCGACTTGCCGCCGCCGGTGGGCATGATGGCAAGAACATTGCGGCCCTCGGTGACCGCTTGCACGATCTCTGCCTGTCCGGGCCGGAAATCGTCGAATCCGAAAACGGTGCCGAGAAGCTGTGCCGCGCGGTCCATGTGTGTGCCGATTTTTTCTTCAAACTGCTCGTTTCACCAGAAACATCGCAGATGAAAATCGGCTTAACAACCCGGAAGCGGGGTCAGAACGCGTACATGTTGTTCCGAATGATGATCCGCAGGGCATATATCGCGATCAGTGCCACCAGCGGTGCAAGGTCCAGCGGGCGGGTGTCGGGCATGATGCGGCGGATCGGGCCATAGATCGGTTCCAGCAGCCGGTTCAGGCCGATCCAGATCTGGTCGACGATGGGCTGGCGGCGGTTCAGAACCTCGAAGCTCAGAAGCCACGACATGATGATGTGCAGGATCATGATGAACCAGACCACGTCGAGGATCAGAAGCATGATTTGAAAGATCGAGGTCATCTAGGTCCACTCTTTGTGCTCGGGTACGCAGGCTAGTTATGGCTTTCGGGCATATCTGACAAGAACTTCGGTTCCGTTGAAGCGCCGATCATGGGTTGAATTCTTCGGGACTGACCTATTGCGCGTGGTGCGCAATCGCTGTCATATCGCCCCGACAGTGGGGACTGCGAGAATGAAGAACGTCAGTGCGCGCAAGCGGATCTGGGGCTGGATGATGTTCGACTGGGCAAGCCAGCCGTACAACACGCTTCTGCTTACCTTTGTTTTCGGTCCCTATTTCGCCGAGATTACCGCGAACCGCCTGATCGACGGTGGCCTTGCCGAAACGGCGGCCCGCGCCGAGGCGCAGGCGATCTGGGGATACGGGCTGACCATTGCGGGCATCGCTATCGCCATCCTCGCCCCGATCCTTGGCGCGCTGGCCGACAGCCGCGGTCGGCGGCTTCCGTACATCTGGCTGTTCTCGGTTCTGTACGTGATCGGCGCCGCGGGTCTGTGGCTGGCCGACCCGGCGACGTTCAGCATCCCGCTGCTGCTGCTGTTCTTCGGTATCGGCCTTGTGGGGTCCGAGTTTGCGACGATCTTCACCAACGCCATGCTGCCCGACCTTGGCCCGCGCGAGCAGATCGGTGCGATTTCCGGCTCTGGCTGGGCGTGGGGCTATGTCGGCGGGGTGGTCGCGCTGGCCATCATCCTGTTGCTGTTCGCCGAGAACGCGGCGGGCGTGACCTTCATCGGCCTGTCGCCCGCGCTGGGCCTTGATCCCGAGGCGCGGGAAGGAACCCGCTTTGTCGGCCCCTTCGTGGCGGTGTGGTACGTGGTGTTCATGATCCCGTTCTTCCTGTGGGTGCGAGAGACCGGAAAGGTTCTTGGCTTGAAGGGACCCGTCAGCACCGCGCTGCGCGACCTTGTCGGCACCGTGCGCCGGCTGCCGGGCAACCCATCGCTGACCTCGTATCTTGGATCGTCCATGCTGTACCGTGACGCGCTGAACGGCATGTACACCTTTGGCGGCGTCTATGCGCTGGGCGTGCTGGGGTGGACGGTGGTCGACATCGGCGTGTTCGGCATCGTGGCCGCGATCACCGGCGCTGTCTTCGCATGGCTGGGTGGCCGCGCGGACCGCGCATTCGGCCCTAAACCGGTCATCAGGGTCTGTATCGTCGTGCTGCTGCTGGTCGCCATCACCATCGCCACCATCTCGCGCGAGGCGGTGCTGGGCATCGCCATCGCGCCGGGGTCGAGCCTGCCTGACATCGCCTATTATATCTGCGGTGCCCTGATCGGTGCCGCCGGGGGCGCGCTGCAATCCGCCAGCCGCACCATGATGGTCCGGCAGGCCAACCCCGAGCGGATGACCGAAGCCTTCGGCCTGTATGCACTGGCCGGGCGGGCAACCACCTTCGTCGCGCCTGCGCTGATCGCCATCGTCACCGACGTGACAGGCAGTCAGCAACTTGGCGTGACCCCGCTCATTGGCCTTTTTCTGGCGGGACTTGTCCTGCTAGCATGGGTCAAACCGGATGGAGACCGCGCCGAATGGTCCGAAAGCTCGCCCTCGCTGGCCTGATCCTGTCGCTTGCCGCCTGTGGCGGTCGCGTCGACAGTAACGAAGGCAACGCCGCCGACGCCACGATGACATTCGCGGCGGCGAACCTTGACCCGAACGCCATCGCCAAGCGGGTGTTCGGTGCGGCCAAGGTGGCGTCCGCCCAGTCGCCCGCGCCGTTCGGAAGCTACGCCAAGGGCTGCATGGCCGGGGGCGTGCAACTGCCCGAAACGGGTCCGACTTGGCAGGCGATGCGGCTAAGCCGCAACCGCAACTGGGCCCAGCCGGAAACCATTGTCTTCGTCAAGCGCCTGTCCAGTTTTGCCGCCACCCTACCCGGGTGGAAGGGGCTGTACGTCGGCGACATGTCGCAGCCGCGCGGCGGGCCGATGCTGACCGGGCATTCCAGCCACCAGATCGGGCTGGACGCCGACATCTGGATGCTGCCGCCCAGCCGTCTGAACCTGTCGGTGGCGGAACGCGAGAACCTGTCCTCTATCTCGATGCAGCGGAACGCGGGCGCCGCGGTGAACTCCAGCTGGACGCCGCAGCACATGGCGGTGCTGAAGGCCGCCGCCAGTGATCCGGCGGTCGCACGGATCTTCGTGTTCGCGGGGGCGAAGGTGCAGATGTGCAAGGATGCCACCGGCGACCGCGACTGGCTGCGCAAGATCCGCCCGTGGTACGGGCATCACTATCATTTCCACGTCCGCCTGAATTGCCCCAAGGGCGCCAGCGGTTGCGTCGACCAAGCCCCGCCGCCCGCCGGTGATGGCTGTGCCGAGGCGGAACAGTGGGTGCGCAACATCCAGAACCCGCCGCCGCCCGACCCCAACGCGCCGCCGCCCATTCCGAAGCGTGAAACCGTTCTGGCCGATCTGCCCGCTCAATGCGCTTCCGTCATCGCGTCGCAGTAGCCCTTCTGGCTCTGGCGGCGTGCGGTCCCGGCTCGTACGGGCCGACGGGCGCGGCCGAGCTTGTGGGCGAATACACATGGAAAATGCCGCAGGCCGCCTTCGGGGGCTTCTCGGGGCTAGAGGTCTATGACGATGGCGCGTCCTTCGTCACCGTGTCGGACCGCGGCGGCATCGTGCAGGGCAGCCTGACCCGCGACGCACGCGGGACGATCGTCGGGGTCGAGGCCGCACCGGTCTTTATGCTGCGCGACACCGACGGTGCGCCGCTGGGCACCTACATGACCGACGCCGAGGGGCTGGCGATTGCGCCCGACGGGCGGATCTTCGTGTCGTTCGAGAACCGGCACGAGGTCCTGACCTACCGCTTCCCCAGCGAAACGCCCGAGGCCCTGCCGCAGCATCCCGACTTTCCCGGCATGCAGCTGAATTCGTCACTCGAGGCGTTGGCCATCGACGGTGACGGCGCGCTGTACACGATGCCGGAACGATCCGGGCGTCTGACGCGCCCGTTCCCGGTGTATCGCTGGAAAGACGGCGCATGGTCGCAACCGTTCTCGGTGCCCCGGCGCGACAACTATCTTGTCGTCGGCGCCGACATTGGTCCGGACGGCCGGTTTTATCTGCTGGAACGGCACTTTGCCGGTATTTTCGGTTTTCAGACCCGTGTCCGCAGCTTTGCCTTCGACGGCCAGTCGCTGACCGACGAGCGCATAGAGATAGAGACCTCTGCCGGCAAGCACGACAACCTAGAAGGCATCGCCGCGTGGCGGGATGCGAACGGGTTCATCCGCCTGACGATGGTCTCGGACGACAATTTCCGGTTCTTCCAGGTGACAGAGATCGTCGAGTATCGCCTGTCCAACGGGCTTGACGGACCGCGCGCGCGGCGGTAGTGCGCCGCGTCCCCGACGGTCGGGGGCCAAGTCTCCGCTACCTTGTCAAAACGGACCATACACATGACCCGTCTTCTTCCTGGCGTTATCGCCATGGCCATCGTCGTAGTGGCCTCTAACATCCTGGTACAGTTCCTTCTGGGCGACTGGCTGACCTGGGGTGCCTTTACCTATCCCATCGCCTTCCTCGTCACCGACGTGATGAACCGCGTCTATGGCGCGGCCACCGCCCGCAAGGTGGTTGTTGCCGGCTTTGTGGTCGGCGTCGTCTGCTCGATGATCGGCACGCAGATCATGCTGCAGGGCGACGGATACACCTACCCCGCCGTCACGCTGCGTGTTGCGATCGGCTCGGGCCTTGCGTTCCTGACGGCCCAACTGTTGGACGTGGCCGTCTTCGACCGTCTGCGCGAAGGCAACTGGTGGCGCGCGCCGCTGGCGTCGACGCTGGTCGGGTCGTCGGTCGACACCGCGCTGTTCTTCACCATCGCCTTCTCGACCGGGCTGACCTTCATCGAACCCGGCAACGACGTGTCCTGGGCGAACGAGGCGGTGCCGCTTCTGGGCGCTGGCCCGGTCGTGCCGCTGTGGGTGTCGCTGGCCGTCGCCGACTGGGGCGTGAAGCTGGCGCTGGCGCTGATCGCGCTGATCCCGTTCCGGCTGGTGGTATCCGGCCTGATGGGACGCCAGCCTGCATAGCCGCGGGACGCTCTGAAACGGGCTTCGATCAAATTAAGGGCAGATTTGGAACACTTCCCCAAGTGCTGGCGAAAAACGCCAGTGCTTGAGGAAAAGTTTTTGACATACACAAAATCTGTGCAACGCTGACCTTATCGAAACCCAGTGAAAGGAGGTGATCCAGTGTCTAGAGCGATGTTGGAGAGAGGTGTCGGAACAGTCGGAGGGAATTCCGTCTGAGGGCAGCCCCGCAGGGGAATCCTCCTTTCGATTGGGCCGCGGAAGGTCCTAACCGAACTAATCTCCAAAGGACTCGAGGGGCCGCCGCAAGGGCGGCCCTTTTCGTGTCCGCCCTATATTGCCCGAACGGGCACGGCGTTGCTTGACGCGCCGTTCTGCGGCATCAGTTGGCCCACCATGATCAGGATCAACGACTCTATCACCATCGAGGACTGGGAACTGACCGAACAGTTCGTCCGCTCTGGCGGTCCCGGCGGGCAGAACGTCAACAAGGTCGCGACTGCGGTCGAACTGCGGTTCGAGGCGCAGCGGTCGCCGAACCTGCCCGACGCCGTGAAGTCGCGCCTGAAGCGGCTGGCCGGACGGCGCTGGACCACGGATGGCGCCATCGTGCTGAAGGTCGACGAGACGCGGCACCAGTCCCGCAACCGCGAGATCGCCCGCGACCGTCTGGCAGAGTTGATCACCAAGGCGCTGGAACGGCCGCGACGCCGTATTCCCACCCGGCCCACGCTGGGGTCGAAACGCCGCCGTCTGGCGGCGAAGAAGCAGCGCGGCGAAGTGAAGGCGCTGCGCGGCCCGGTCGACCGCGACAGCTGACCCTTCGACTGCGTCAGCGACGGGCCAAAGCCGCGATCTTGCGCCGCCCAAACAGCCCGAACAGCCCGGTGCCAAGCAACACCAGCGACGCAGGCACCGGCACGGCCTCGACCGAGACCTCGGTCAGGTTGAAGTGCTCGCAGTCGTTGTTGAACGTCAAGATGACGCAGTTGGCGCCGGGGTAGCTCGGGTAATCTGGTCCCTTGGTCATGATGTGGATCTCGTCGACACCCTCCAGCCCGACATTGATCGTCTTCGGGCCAAGGCCAGCGGCATAGGCGAGGTCCGCGATCATGGACCCGGCGCGGTAACCGACGATCCGCACGTTCGGGAAGTCGATCCGACCGAATGTCTTGTTCTCGTACTCGGAAAACCAATCGTTTCCATAGTAACCAAAGTATGTTTCGATTCCGTAGACAACGATTTGCGTGACATTGAACATGCCTGCGCGCGAGATCCGAACTGTGTCGGGCTGGTCGAGATGCACGCCCACGTCTGTGGATACAATTGCGTTAACCTCGACTTGGAACCCAGACTGCTGCGTTATGATCGGCGGCCAACCGGTTGGATAGTTTCGAAAGTCGATCGTCGTCGCGTGTGCATAAGTTTGTGAGTAAAAAACCAGTATCAGTGCTGCAAGAATTGCCCTCATGTCTCGCTCCCTCATTGTTGTCTGCCTGCAAGCGGCCTTCAATACTTGCGAGTGTACCAAGAGAGCGGCACCAGTGGTGAATTTTCGCGGTGCAAGATCGGGCTTGCGGGCGCCCAAACGGCAACGCGCGACGCCTGACGTCGAGGGCAATTCGAACCCATGTTGCGAGGCCGATTCAGGTCACGTTCACGTCAGCCGCCGGGGTCACGACGATGCGCGGCGACGCCATCGAAACCAAGCGCGGGTCCCGTCAGGGATGCAGATCGGAAGCCTGAAAACAAGAAAGCCCCCGAGAACCATAAGCCTATGATTCGCAGGGGCTTTCTATGGTGCCCAGGAGAGGACTCGAACCTCCACGTCCATACGGACACTAGCACCTGAAGCTAGCGCGTCTACCAATTCCGCCACCTGGGCAGGTGTCGTGAGAGGCGGATTTATAGAGGGTGTGCGCGGGTGTCAACACGGGATCGTCAGATAAAACGCGACGCAATGCCGGGTTGTTATGCCGAAGCGCCAAGGCTAAGGAAAAACACAGCTAAAGCGGAGGCTGGCCATGTCGAAACTCGTGACAATCTTTGGCGGATCTGGGTTCGTGGGGCGCTATATCGCGCGGCGAATGGCCAAGGAGGGATGGCGGGTGCGCGTTGCCTGCCGCCGGCCCGAGCTTGCGGGATTCGTGCGGCCCTATGGCGTCGTCGGACAGGTCGAGCCGATCCTGTGCAATATTCGCGACGACGCGAGCGTCCGCGCCGCGCTGCACTCTGCCGACGTGGTGGTGAACTGCGTGGGAACCTTCGACGCGAAGGGTAAGAACAATTTCTCTGCGGTTCAGGTCGAGGGCGCCGAGCGGATCGCGCGCCTGTCGCGGGCCGAGGGGATCGACCGCATGGTCCATCTTTCGGCGATCGGCGCCGATGCCGAGGGCGACAGCGCCTATGCGCGGTCCAAGGCCGACGGAGAGGCCGCGGTGCTGGAACACCAGCCGCAGGCCGTGATCTTGCGCCCGTCTGTCATTTTCGGGCCCGAGGATGACTTCTTCAACCGCTTCGGCAAGATGGCCCGGATGGGTCCGGTCCTGCCCGTGGTGGGCGGCGACACGAAGTTCCAGCCGGTCTATGTCGATGATGTCGCGCAGGCGGCGGTGAAGGGCGTTCTGGGACAGGCGGCTCCGGGGATCTACGAACTTGGCGGGCCCGAGGTCGCAAGCTTCTCGGACCTGATGCAGCAGATGCTGGTCATGATCCGGCGCCGCCGGTTGGTGCTGAACCTGCCGTTCTGGGCCGCTAAGCTGATCGCGGGCGTGTCCGGCTTCGGTTCGGCGATGACCGGCGGGCTGGTGAAGGCGCCGCTGACCAGCGACCAGGTGAAGCAGCTGAAGACCGACAATGTCGTCGCGAAAGACGCGAAGGGCTTTGCCGATCTCGGGATCTCTCCGACCTCGATGGAAGCGGTGCTGCCGGAATACCTGTGGGCCTATCGCCCGTCTGGCCAGTACGCCGCGATCAAGGAATCGGCGCGCAACCTGAAGGCCTGAGGTCGTCGCCTAGCTATAGGCGATGACCAGCAGGATGACGCCCAGAACGACGCGATAGATCACGTAGGGCGTGAAGCTGACCGATTTCAGCAGCTTCATCATGAACCACAGCGCGAACAGCGCCGCGCCGAAGGCGAAGACGGCGGCAATCGCCCCGTCCCGCGCGGCGGCGGCGTCTGCGGTGACCGCGACCTCGGCGCCCAGCAGCACGCCGGACGCAAGGATCGTCGGGATCGACATCAGCATCGCCAGCTTCGCGGCGCCGCGCCGGTTATAGCCCAGCCGGCGCGCAGCGGTGATCGTGATCCCCGACCGCGAGGTTCCGGGGATCAGCGCGATGGCTTGCCACAGGCCCATGATCGCGGCGTCGCGGATGTTCCAGAACTCTGCCGGGCGCCGTTCGGGGCTGTATTTGTCCGCCCAGTACAGCACGATCCCGAAGATCAGCATGGTCCAGCCGATCACTGCGGTGGACCGCATCATGTCGTCCAGACCCGTCAGGTTCAGGATCAGACCGACAATCACCACCGGGATCGTCGCAAGGACAAGGCAAAGCGCCAGTCCCGCGCCCGGGAAATTGATGCGGCCGCGCAGAAGATGGGGGATGCCGGCCAGCGTCAGCTTCACGTCCTGCCAGAAATACAGGATCACCGCGCCAAGCGTGCCGACGTGTACGGCCACGTCTATGACCTGTCCTTGGTCCTGGAGTCCGGTAAGATTCGGTAAGAGAATCAGGTGCCCAGAGGAAGAAACCGGAAGAAATTCGGTCAGGCCCTGTATCAATGCAACAAGAAGTATGTGGAGAAGGGGCATGGATTACACGTTCATGATTCGTGAGCTTGAAGCTATCCGCTTGTCCTCCAATTGAAAGGAACAATAAAGGTAAATCGTGCTGACCTAAAAATACGCCGTTCGCGCAGAAATCGACCGTTTCCGCATCCGAACAGCGAAAAAAGGTCAGCTCTTTTGACTTTATTTCCGATCCAACCTCTTTTATAGCACCGCCAACACCTATTCGTGGAGGTCTGCCTAGATGGCGAAACAGATGATGCTGAAGTTCACGTCGGTCGATCGGGACATGCCAGAGAAGCGTGCCCCCGATCTGCGCCGTCAGGACTTTCAGGAAATCTACGCGGAATACGCGCACGAAAAGGCACAGCAGCAGTCGAGCCGGTGCAGCCAATGCGGCGTGCCCTACTGCCAGTCGCACTGCCCGTTGCACAACAACATTCCCGACTGGCTGAAGCTGACGGCCGAGGGCCGCCTGCAGGAAGCCTACGAGGTCTCTCAGGCCACCAACACCTTCCCCGAGATCTGCGGCCGCATCTGCCCGCAGGACCGTCTGTGCGAAGGCAACTGCGTGATCGAACAGTCGGGCCACGGCACCGTCACGATCGGGTCGATCGAGAAGTACATCACCGACACCGCGTGGGAGATGGGTTGGGTCAAGCCGATCAAGCCGGCCGAGGATCGTCCCGAATCCGTCGGCATCATCGGCGCCGGTCCGGGCGGGCTTGCCGCTGCCGACGCGCTGCGCCGTCAGGGCGTTCAGGTCACGGTCTACGACCGCTATGACCGCGCTGGCGGCCTGCTGACCTATGGCATCCCCGGCTTCAAGCTGGAGAAGGACGTGGTCATGGCCCGCGTCGCCCAGCTTGAGGAATCCGGCGTCGAGTTCGTGCTGAACTGCGACGTGGGCGAAGACATCTCGTTCGAAGCGATCCGCGGCAAGCACGACGCGGTCCTGATCGCGACCGGCGTCTACAAAAGCCGTGGCCTTCAGGCCCCCGGCGTTGGCGCGCAGGGCATCGTGCGGGCGATCGACTATCTCACCTGCTCGAACAAGGTCAGCTTCGGCGACGATGTCGAGGAATATAACTCGGGCGAGCTGAACGCCGCGGGCAAGCGTGTTGTCGTGGTCGGCGGTGGCGATACCGCGATGGACTGCGTGCGCACCGCGATCCGGCAGGGCGCCGAAAGCGTGAAGTGTCTCTATCGCCGCGACAGGGCCAACATGCCCGGCTCGCAGCGCGAGGTGGCGAACGCCGAGGAAGAGGGTGTCGAGTTCGTCTGGCTGACGGCGCCGAAGGGCTTCAGCGGCGAGACGGTCGAAGGCGTGATGATCCAGAAGATGCGTCTTGGCGCACCGGATGCGTCCGGCCGCCGCAGCCCCGAAGTGATCGAGGGCGCCGACTATCTGGAAGACGCCGACCTTGTCGTGATGGCGCTGGGCTTCGAACCCGAAGACCTGCCGAAGCTGTGGGGCGTGGATGGGCTGGAAGTGACCCGCTGGGGCACGGTCAAGGCCGACTTCCGCACCCACGCCACGAACCTTGAAGGCGTCTATGCCGTCGGGGACATCGTGCGTGGCGCGTCGCTGGTGGTCTGGGCAATCCGCGACGGGCGCGAAGCGGCGGAGTCGATCCTCGACTTCCTGAACGCGCCGGCGCAGGTCGCAGCCGAGTAATCGGGGCGGATGGTCGCGGGACTTACGCTGGCTGGCCGGTCGCCCTTCGGGGCGGCTGTCCCGTGTGCGGCATGAGCACGCGCGCCGGTGGTTGCGTGTGCGGGGCGGTTCGCTTCGTTGCACGCGATGTTCAGGACAAGGCCGGGATCTGCCATTGCGAGACCTGCCGCCGCTGGACCGGCTCGGCGATGATCGCGGTCACGGTCCCGACGGCGAACATCGACTGGACCGGCACCGCGCACATCCGGCGGGCGCAGACCAGCGGCTGGGCGGAACGCGCGTGGTGCGATGAATGCGGGTCGAACCTGTTCTACCGGATGACGGCGGACGACCAGACGAACACGGAAATGCCGCTTGGGCTGTTCGACGACGCGAACGGCTTTCGGTTGGTGAACGAGATATTCATCGACCACAAACCGGACAGTTATGCCTTCGAAGGCAGCGACCGGACACTGATGACACGCCAGGACTGCATCGCGCGGTTCGGCGCACTGAACACGGGCCCCGAGAATCAGGCAGGGTGAAGCAACCTGCCAGTGTTCGGGACGGACATTGGATCTACAGCCGCACGCGGGGCGCCGCGGGCGGAGCGACCCCACCGGGCAGGCCCGGCGGTGGCAGCCAGTAAGGAGGACGCCAGATGACGACCTATGATGAAGCCTGGGTGGCGCGCGAAGAAGCGCGTCGGGCGTGGATGGCCGAGAACAGCCTGTACCGCGATGATGACGAGAAGTCGTCGTGCGGCGTTGGTCTCGTCGTGTCGGTCGACGGCAAGAAAAGCCGGAAGGTCGTCGAGGCGGGCATCGATGCGCTGAAAGCGATCTGGCACCGTGGCGCTGTCGACGCCGACGGCAAGACCGGCGACGGCGCGGGCATTCACGTTCAGATCCCGCCGGCGTTCTTCTTCGAACAGATCGAGCGGACCGGCCACAAGCCGAAGGAAGACCAGCTGATCGCGGTCGGTCAGGTGTTCCTGCCGCGCACCGACTTCGGGGCGCAGGAGACCTGCCGCACGATCGTCGAGACCGAAGTGCTGCGGATGGGCTATTACATCTACGGCTGGCGCCACGTTCCGGTGGATGTCTCTGTGCTTGGCGAAAAGGCCAACGCCACCCGTCCCGAGATCGAACAGATCCTGATCGCGAACTCGAAGGGCGTCGACGAGGAAACCTTCGAACGCGAACTGTACGTCATCCGTCGCCGGATCGAGAAAGCCTCAGCCGCGGCTGGTGTCGGTCAGCTTTACATCGCGTCGCTGTCGTGCCGGTCGATCATCTACAAGGGCATGATGCTGGCCGAGCAGGTCGCCGAGTTCTACCCGGACCTCAAGGACGACCGTTTCGAAAGCGCCTTCGCGATCTATCACCAGCGGTATTCGACCAACACCTTCCCGCAGTGGTGGCTGGCTCAGCCGTTCCGGATGCTGGCCCACAACGGCGAGATCAACACGATCAAGGGCAACTCCAACTGGATGAAAAGCCACGAGATCCGCATGGCGTCCGGCGCCTTCGGAGATCTGGCCGAGGACATCAAGCCGATCATCCCGCAGGGGTCGTCGGACTCGGCCGCGCTTGATTCCGTGTTCGAGGTGCTGGTGCGGGCCGGTCGGTCGGCGCCGATGGCGAAGACCATGCTGGTGCCCGAAAGCTGGTCGCAGCAGGCGATCGAGCTGCCGCAGGCGTGGCGCGATATGTACAGCTACTGCAACTCGGTGATGGAGCCGTGGGACGGCCCCGCCGCTCTGGCGATGACGGATGGCCGCTGGGTCTGCGCCGGTCTCGACCGGAACGGCCTGCGCCCGATGCGCTATGTCGTGACCGGCGACAACCTTGTGATCGCAGGGTCCGAGGCTGGCATGGTGCCCGTCGACGAAAGCACCGTGATCGAGAAGGGCGCGCTTGGTCCGGGCCAGCTGCTGGCCGTGGACATGCAGGAAGGCAAGCTGTTCCACGATTCCGAGATCAAGGACCGTCTGGCCAACAGCCAGCCGTTCGGCGACTGGGTCGGAAAGATCAACGAGCTTGACGCAGAGCTGTCGCAGGCGACCGAAGCGCCGCTGTACACCGGCGGCGAACTGCGCAAGCGCCAAATCGCTGCGGGCTTCAGCCTTGAAGAGATGGAAACCGTGCTGTCGCCGATGGTCGACGACGGCAAAGAGCTGATCGCGTCGATGGGCGACGACACGCCGTCCGCCGTGCTTTCGGAAAAGTACCGGCCCCTGTCGCACTTCTTCCGTCAGAACTTCAGCCAGGTGACCAACCCGCCGATCGACAGCCTGCGGGAATACCGCG
Source organism: Psychromarinibacter halotolerans (assembly GCF_029168315.1). Taxonomy (NCBI): domain Bacteria; kingdom Pseudomonadati; phylum Pseudomonadota; class Alphaproteobacteria; order Rhodobacterales; family Paracoccaceae; genus Psychromarinibacter; species Psychromarinibacter halotolerans. The sequence continues at coordinate 386,788 of NZ_JARGYD010000002.1, read as the reverse complement.
TGATGTCTCTGAAGACGCGGTTCGGGAACCTCAAGAACGTGCTGGACGAGGACAGCAGCCAGACCGAGATCATCGTTCTGGACAGCCCCTTCGTCGCCAACGCGCAGTTCGACATCCTTGTCGAAAACTTCAACGCGCCGATGGTCGAGATCGACTGTACCTTCCCGAAGGACGGTGACGAGAACGCGCTGCGTGCCGAACTGACGCGCATCCGCGCCGAGGCCGAAGACGCCGTGCGTTCCGGCGCCGGCCACCTTGTTCTGAGCGATATGCACCAGAACGAGGACAAGGTCGCGATGCCGATGATCCTTGCGACCAGCGCGGTGCATTCGTGGCTGACCCGCAAGGGCCTGCGGACCTTCTGCTCGCTGAACGTGCGCTCGGCGGAATGCGTCGACCCGCATTACTTTGCCGTGCTGATCGGCTGTGGCGCCACCGTGGTGAACGCCTATCTCGCCGAAGACAGCATCGCCGATCGCATCGAACGCGGCCTGTTCGACATGTCGCTGACCGAGGCGATGTCGAACTATCGCGCCGCCGTGGATGCGGGCCTGCTGAAGATCATGTCCAAGATGGGCATCTCGGTGATCTCGTCCTATCGCGGCGGTCTCAACTTCGAGGCGGTGGGCCTGTCCCGCGCGATGGTGGCCGAGTTCTTCCCGGGGATGCACAGCCGCATCTCGGGCATCGGCGTCTCTGGCATCCAGAAGAAGCTGATCGAAGTGCACAAGGCCGGCTGGATGGGCGGCCGCGACGTGCTGCCGATCGGCGGCTTCTACAAGGCGCGGAAATCGGGCGAGACCCACGCATGGGAAGCGCAGGCGATGCACATGCTGCAGGCCGCCTGCAACCGCGCGTCGTATGAACTGTGGAAGCAGTACTCGAACAAGATGAAGGCGATGCCGCCGATCCATCTGCGCGACCTCTTGGACATCAAGCCGCTGGGCAAGGCGATCCCGCTGGAAGAGGTGGAAAGCATCACCTCGATCCGCAAGCGGTTCGTGACGCCGGGCATGTCGCTGGGCGCGCTGTCGCCCGAGGCGCACAAGACGCTGAACGTCGCGATGAACCGGATCGGCGCCAAGTCGGATTCCGGCGAGGGCGGCGAAGATCCGGCGCATTTCGTGCCGGAACCCAACGGCGACAACCCGTCGGCCAAGATCAAGCAGGTCGCATCGGGCCGCTTTGGCGTCACCGCCGAGTACCTGAACCAGTGCGAAGAGCTTGAGATCAAGGTCGCGCAGGGCGCCAAGCCCGGCGAAGGCGGCCAGCTGCCCGGCATGAAGGTGACCGAGCTAATCGCGCGCCTGCGTCACTCGACGCCCGGCGTGACGCTGATCTCGCCGCCGCCGCACCACGACATCTACTCGATCGAGGACCTCGCGCAGCTGATCTACGACCTCAAGCAGATCAACCCGCGGGCCAAGGTCACGGTGAAGCTGGTGGCGTCCTCGGGCGTCGGCACCATCGCGGCGGGCGTGGCGAAGGCGAAGGCCGACGTCATCCTGATCTCGGGTCACAACGGCGGCACCGGCGCCTCGCCGGCCACGTCCATCAAATACGCGGGTCTGCCGTGGGAGATGGGCCTGACCGAGGCGCATCAGGTCTTGTCGATGAACAACCTGCGCGGCCGCGTCACCCTGCGGACCGACGGCGGTCTGCGGACCGGGCGTGACATCGTCATGGCCGCGATGCTGGGTGCCGAGGAATACGGCATCGGCACCGCCGCGCTGATCGCGATGGGCTGCATCATGGTCCGCCAGTGCCAGTCGAACACCTGTCCGGTGGGCGTCTGCACGCAGGACCCGGCGCTGCGGGACAAGTTCACCGGCAACGCGGACAAGGTGGTGAACCTCATCACCTTCTACGCGCAGGAAGTCCGCGAGATCCTTGCCAAGATCGGGGCCCGGTCGCTGGACGAGGTGATCGGCCGCGCCGACCTGCTAAGCCAGGTCAGCCGGGGTGCCGCGCATCTGGACGATCTGGACCTCAACCCGCTGCTCATCACGGTGGATGGGGCCGAGGACATCAAGTACGACCGGACCCGCCCGCGTAACGTGGTGCCGGACACGCTGGACGCCGAGATCGTCGCGGACGCCGCGCGCTTCCTGGAGGAAGGCGAGAAGATGCAGCTGTCTTATGCCGTGCGGAACACCCACCGCACGATCGGCACCCGCACGTCGAGCCACATCGTGAAGCGGTTCGGCATGCGCAACGACCTGCAGTCGGATCACCTGACGGTGAAGCTGGCGGGGTCCGCCGGTCAGTCGCTGGGCGCCTTCGCGGCGCCGGGCCTGAAGCTGGAAGTCGCGGGCGACGCCAACGACTATGTCGGCAAGGGCCTGTCCGGCGGCACCATCGTGGTGCGGCCGACGATGGCGAGCCCGCTGATCGCGTCCGAGAACACGATCATCGGCAACACGGTGCTGTACGGCGCGACCGATGGCTACCTGTTCGCGGCTGGCCGCGCGGGCGAGCGGTTCGCGGTGCGGAACTCGGGCGCGCAGGTCGTGATCGAGGGCTGCGGCTCGAACGGGTGCGAGTACATGACCGGCGGTGTCGCGGTCATCCTTGGGTCCATCGGTGCCAACTTCGGCGCCGGTATGACCGGTGGCATGGCCTATCTGTACGACCCGGACGGCGTCGCGAAGAACTTCATGAACATGGAGACCCTCGTGACCTGCCCGGTCGAAGGCGAGCATTGGGAAGAGCAGCTTCTGAACCTGATCGGGCGGCACGCCGCCGAAACGATGAGCCAGAAGGCGGAAGATATCCTTCAGCACTGGGAAACCGCGCGCGGACACTTCGTGCAGGTGGTGCCGAGGGAAATGCTGAACAAGCTGAAGCACCCGCTTGGCAACGAGGACGTGCGCGTCCCGGCCGAGTAAGCCCGCCCCGCATCCAGCAAAGACCCCGCCACGAGAGATCGCGGCGGGGTCTTTCATTTTCGGGGGTCGGGACGTGCCCGACACAGGCCGCCGACGTCATCCGCGCGGCGGCTTGACCGGTTCCGCGCCCCGTGCTTTTGGACAGACATGGCAAAGCGCAAACCGGCGGCGAAAAAGAAGAACAAGCCAATCCGGCCAGGCCGTTGGCTTCTGCGCCGTGCCGGGGTCGTCCTTGGGGGGATCGTCGTGCTGCTGGTCGTGATCATCTCGCTTTATGCCTTCGTCAATCCGCCGACGACGCCCTACATCGTCTCGGAAGGTCGGCGCCTTGGCGGTGTCGACCGGGAATGGGTCGACATGGACCAGATCGCGCCGGTGATGGCGCGGTCGGTGGTCGCGGCAGAGGATGCCAACTATTGCCTGCACTGGGGCTTCGACATGTCGGCGATCCGCGCCGCGATCGAAGCGGGCAGCAACCGGGGCGCGTCCACCATCAGCCAGCAGGTCGTGAAGAACGTGTTCCTGTGGCACGGGCGGTCTTGGCTGCGAAAGGCGCTGGAGGCCGGCATCACCCCGGCGGTCGAAGCGGTCTGGTCCAAGCGCCGCCTGCTGGAGATCTACCTGAACATGGTCGAGTTCGACGCGGGCGTCTTCGGGGTCGAGGCTGCCGCGCGTCACTATTTCGGGGTTTCGGCGGCGGATCTGTCGGATCAGCAGGCGGCGTTGCTGGCCGCGATCCTGCCCGATCCCAAGGACAGGTCCGCCTCGAACCCGTCCGCCTTTGTCCAGCGCCGGGCCGCCGCGATCCGGTCCGGGGCCGCGACCATCCGCGCAGATGGGCGGGACGACTGTTTCGAGAGTTGAAATCGGAGCGTTAACACGGCATTCATGCCGGTGCCCCTACCCGGACCGATAGCCCCATGAACCGCCTGTTCCACGTGCCCCTGTCGCCCTTCTGCCGCAAGGTGCGGCTGTCGCTTGCCGAGAAGAAGATCGAGGTCGAGCTGGTCGAGGAACGATACTGGGAGCAAGAGCCCGACTTTTTGCGGCGCAACCCGGCGGGCAAGGTTCCGGTGCTGAAGATGGGCGGGCTGACGCTGGCCGAAAGCGGCCCGATCTGTGAATACATCGAGGAAACCCATCCCGAGCCGCCGCTGATGCCGCGCGATCCCCGTCAGCGGCACGAGGTGCGGCGGCTGGTGATGTGGTTCGACGACAAGTTCCACCACGAGGTCACTTCGAAGCTCTTGTACGAGCGGGTGAACAAGAAGGTGATGGGGCTGGGCTATCCTGAATCGAAGAACGTCAAGATGGGCGCCCAGAAGATCAAGTATCACCTCGACTACATGGAATGGCTGCTGGACCAGCGGCGCTGGCTGGCCGGGGATTCCATGACGCTGGCCGATTTCGCCGCCGCCGCGCACCTGTCTTCGCTGGATTACATCCGCGACGTCGACTGGAACCGGAACGCAAGCGTCAAGGACTGGTACGCCAAGATCAAGTCGCGCCCTGCCTTCCGGTCGATCCTTGCGGATCAGGTCCCGGGCTTTCCGCCGCCGCAGCATTACGCCGATCTCGATTTCTGATAAGGTCGGTCGCGGGGGCTCTGCCCCCGTCGCCCCTTGGGCGACTCCCCCGAGGTATTTGGAAAGAGAAGAAGCGCAGGCGTGTCCCCCGATCTGAAAGCGCGGCTGGTGGCGCAGGCGCGGTCCGAGGGCTTCGCCAAGTGCCGGATCACGACGCCGGACGCGGTGCCCGAGATCGCCGGGCGTCTCGCGGAGTTCGTCGATGCCGGGTACCACGGCCAGATGGCATGGATGGCCGAGCGCATGAACTGGCGCGGCGATCCGGCGGCCCTGTGGCCCGAGGCGCGGTCGATCATCATGCTGGCCGAACCCTACACGCCCGAGACCGATCCGCTGGAGGTTCTCGACCAACCGGATCGTGGCGCGGTGTCGGTCTATGCGCAGGGGCGCGATTATCACGACGTGGTCAAGAAGCGGCTGAAGCGGCTGGGCCGCTGGCTGATCGAGGCCGGTGGCGGCACCCCCGAGATCAAGGTTTTCGTCGACACCGCGCCGGTGATGGAGAAGCCGCTGGGGCAGGCGGCGGGGCTGGGCTGGCAGGGTAAGCACACGAACCTTCTGTCGCGCGATCTGGGCAACTGGTTCTTTCTTGGCGCCATCTTCACCACCGCCGCGTTGCCGCCCGATGCCCCGGAAGCGCAGAAATGCGGATCTTGCACCGCCTGTCTGGACATCTGCCCCACGGATGCCTTCCCGGCGCCGTTCCAGCTGGATGCGCGGCGCTGCATTTCCTACCTGACGATCGAGCACCAGGGGCCGGTTCCGGTGGAATTGCGCGAGCGGATGGGCAACCGGATCTACGGCTGCGACGACTGTCTTGCGATCTGTCCTTGGAACAAGTTCGCGCAGACGGGGCGCGATGCGAAGCTGTCCGCGCGGCCGGATCTTGTGGCGCCCGACCTGGAAACGCTGGTGAACCTGGACGATGCCGGTTTTCGCGAGCGGTTTTCCGGATCGCCGATCAAGCGGATCGGGCGCGACCGCTTCGTGCGCAACGTGTTGTATGCGATCGGGAATTCCGGTCTGCCCCGGTTGATCCCCGCCGCGCGTGGCTTGACCGACGACGCCGACGAGACGGTCCGCGAGGCTGCGCGCTGGGCAATTGAGCGTTTGCACAAAGTTTGAGTTTGCGCCGCGCGGGGTGGTTTTCCTAAGGTCATGAGACCTTACATGATGGGCAAGGCGAAAAGGAGGAGACTCGCATGTCCAGGAAACAACTCGACCACGAACGCATCCAGACGCCGGGCCGTATGAAGGCTTTCACCCGTCTTGACCGCATCCGCGCCGGGGAGGCATCGCACCCGAATATCCGGATGCTGTCGCGCCGCGGCCGCAAGGGGCGCACCGACGCGTCCATCGTGAAGCAGTTCCTGCGGATCGACCGCGGCTATCTGGCCTGACACGCGCCGCGCCCCCGTCCGGGCTGTGACCGGGCGGGTCGCTATGGGCATTTCTGAAGGGGTCTGCTAGCTAAACCGGGATTTGGAAATTCCGGCGCCTATGCAACCCCTTCGCGGCATTCTACTGATGGTCCTGGCAATCTCGTGTTTTGCCGTGATGACCGCTTTCGTGAAAGCCGCGGGCCGTATCCCTGCCGGAGAGACTGTGTTTTTCCGTGCATTCTGCGCGCTTCCCGTCATCGCGATGTGGCTTGCCCTGAAGGGAGAGCTGCCGTCCGGGCTGCGGGTGAATTCGGTGCCCGGGCACCTTGTGCGGGGCATCGCCGGGTCGCTGGCGATGGGGCTTGGGTTTCTTGGGCTGAAGTACATTCCGCTGCCCGAAGCCACCGCGATCCGGTTCATCACGCCGATCCTCATCGTTATCTTCGCGGCGATCTTTCTGCGCGAGCGGGTGCGCATGTTCCGCATCACGGCAGTCGCGGTGGGGCTGGTCGGCGTCAGCATCATCATGTGGCCGCAACTGACCTTCGAAGGCGGCGGGGCGGTCCGGCTGGGCGCGCTGGTCACGCTCGCGTCGGCGGCACTGGCCTCTTGCGCGCAGATCCTGATCAAGGCGATGGCGGGTACCGAGCGGACAGAGGCGATCGTATTCTGGTTCTCGGCCACGGCCAGCCTTCTGGCGTTGACGACGATCCCGTTCGGATGGGTGATGCCGATGGGGATCGAGTGGTTCTGGCTGATCGGGGCAGGGCTGATCGGCGGAGCGGGGCAGATTTTTCTGACATCCAGCTACCGCTTTGCCGACGCGGGGACGCTTGCGCCCTTTACCTATCTTTCGATGATCTGGGCGCTGGTCATCGGCTTTTTCATCTTCGATGAACTGCCGACGGTCGGGATGCTGATCGGGTCCGCGCTGGTGATCGCGGCGGGCGTGGCCATCGTGTTCCGCGAACGGCAGCTTGGGCGCGGTGCCGCGTCCGAAGGCAAGCTGCGCAGCATGATGAAGGACCGCTAGGGCGCGGTCTTATTCGCCCACTTTCTGGAACCGGCTGTTGCCACTGGCGTTCTTGAAGGCGCCGCCGCCATTCAGCACCACGGGCGCAGAGTCTTCGGCCGGACCGGCCGCCACGGCGCCGCCGCCGGTGATGCTATTGAGCAGCCCGGCAAGGCCCGAGGATTCGGAGTCGAGCGCCGCAAGGTCGGCCTCGGCAGCCGGGTCGGACTTGAGCCATGCGAAGGTGGCGGTCGCGTTCACGTACCATGTGCCGTCGCCGTCGGGCACCGGCGTTTCGTTGACCCGGATCGACGTGATCACGCAGCTTCCCACCCGCTGGCGCAGCGCGTCGCAGTAGTCGCGGGCGCGCTGGCGGTAGTCCTCGCGCAGGGCGGCGCGGGCCTCGGGCGCGACGCGCCGGCCGAAGGTGTCGGGATCGTCGAGCGGCACGATCTCGGTCTCGAGCGTGGCGGTGGCGAGGTCGGTGGTGTCGCCGACCGGGTCGGCCGGCAGGAAGCCGACCCTGAGTTCCAGCTTGTGCATCCCCGAGCGGTCGGCGTCGACCTCGGCTCTGGCAAAGCCGCAGCCCTTGGCCATGTCGGCCAGCATGTCGGCGCACAGGTCCATCGCCAGCGCGGGCGCGCGCGCCAGAATGTACAGCGGTTCCATCATGGGTTCGGGGCGCGGCTCGCCGGGCCGAAGCACGTCGTCGACGGGCAGGTGGACGTTCCACGTCACCCGCCGGTGCCGCGTGGGGGTATCGGGGTCGAAGATTGCGTCGGCCTTGCGCCGGTCGCGGTGCCCCTCGATCATCTCGAGGAAGGACAGGCCCATGCTTCCCAGCGGTTCGGGCGGGCCGCTGTCGGCCGGGGTCGCGCCGGGGCCGGAGATACCGGCGATCGACTCGGTGAAGCGCGAGAAACGTTCGTAGGCGCCCAGCGCGTACAGGCTGATGCCCGCGACCGGGATCAGCATGACCAGTCCGATGGCAAGGCCAAGGATCCGCGTGCTCATTGCACCACCTCCGTCGCGGTATCGGCGCTCAGCATCGGCTCGGGCGACAGGGCGGCAAGGTCGCCGCCCGCCGCGTCGGTCAGCAGGCCAATCTGCACGTCCAGCAGGAATGCGTCCCGAACCTGCGGTTCAGAGACGAATATGTAATCCTTCTCGGTCACCAGAACCTCGGCCCCGGCGAGCGGGCGATAGGGGATCGGCGTGTCGGGCACCGGGCCGACAAGCGCGTGCTTGGTGACGTAGAAGCCCACGACGTTGAACTCGGGCAGGCTGTTGAAATGCGTCAGGAACCACGCCGCGTAGTGGTCGTAGGCCGTCCGCGACTCGTCCATGTAGTCCTGTGCCAGAGTTTCCGCGCCGGGTTGGGACGTCATGCCCCAGCTGGGGCGCGGGATGCGGGCGACGCGCGGCACGCAGTCGATGCCGCGGGTCGACAGGAACTGGATGTCGTAATCGCCCCACGGGGGGTTCAGTGCGCCGCCCGGACCGACCACGGCTATGTGCGAGACCTCGACGCCCGGCGCGAGCATCACGTTCCACAGCACGTCGGACATCCAGTGTTGCAGGACAAGGTACTGCGGCGCGCTGGTGTCTGTAACGATCACGTCGATGATCGCCATGCCGTCGCGGTCGGGCACCAACTGCGATTGCGTGACGCTCGTGCCGCCGAACTTGCGTCCCAGCCACGTCATTTGGGCCTTCACCAGCTCGGACGTGTCGAAGGCCAGCAGCCCCGAGGGCCGGTCGCCGAACCCGACGCTGACATTGGCGATCGCCTCGTCCTCGCGCGGGGGGCGCGGGGTGCAGGACGGGTCGAAGGCGGCGATGCGGTAGCTGGCGGGGTACTGGATGTCGCGCGGGTAGTCGGCGACGATGGTGTTCAGATGCAGGATGGAATCGCCGTAGGCCGCGACGCCGTAGTCCTTCGCTTTCCACCCGTAGAAGTCGGCGCTGCGCAACTTGTTCGGGTCGGTCTCGTTCTCGGTATCGTCGCTGGGCGTGGCTGCGGACAGGCCGCCGCCGAAGATCTGGGACGCGATCCCGTCTTCCGCCATCAGGTCGACAACGCCGTCCGAACCGCCGCTTTCTTCTGGCATCAACGACAAGAACACGACTGCGCCGCACATGGCGGCGAATGCCAGGAAGAGCTGGACAGGAGACATGGCCGGCCTTTCGGGTCATGGGCTGTTGTCCCATGGCTAGCCGCGCTTTCGGGCAGCAATCTGACCCGCGCAGCATGATTTAGGGGCGATAGGGCACAACGAAAAAGGGGCGCCCGCGGCGCCCCTTTCCAAAAAACCGTGTCCTGACGCTTACGAGCGGACGAGCTTTTCGTAATCCGTCGCGATCTCTTTCGTCAGTTCACCGACTTCGAAGGTGTAGTCGCCGATCTGGCCGACGGGAGTGACCTCGGCGGCGGTGCCGGTCAGCCAGCACTGCTGGAAGCTTTCCATCTCGCCGGGTTCGATGTGACGCTCGTGGACGGTGATGCCCTTGTCCTTCAGCATGCCGATCACGGTCTGACGGGTCAGGCCGTTCAGGAAGCAGTCGGCCAGAGGGGTGTGAACCTCGCCATCCTTGACGAAGAAGATGTTCGCGCCGGTCGCCTCGGCCACGTAGCCGCGATAGTCCATGAACAGCGAATCCGAGCAGCCCTTGGACTCAGCCACATGCTTGGACGCGGTGCAGATCATGTAAAGGCCCGCAGCCTTCGCGTGGACCGGGATCGTTTCGGGCGACGGACGCTTCCACTTCGAGATGTCCAGCTTCGCGCCCTTGAACTTCGAGTCGCCGTAGTACGCGCCCCATTCCCAGCAGGCCACGGCCATGCGGACGGGGTTCTTGGCCGAGCTGACGCCCATGTCTTCGCCCGCGCCGCGCCATGCGACGGCCCGAACGTAGGCGTCGGTCAGGTTGTTGGCCTTCAGCGTCGCGTATTTCGCTTCCTCGATCTGGTCGACCGTATAGGGGATTTCCATGTCCAGCTCGCGGCCCGAGAAAAGAAGTCGCTCGGAATGCTTGCGGCCAAGGAAGATCTTGCCGTTGTAGCAGCGCTCGCCCTCGAACACCGACGACGCATAGTGAAGGGCATGGGTCAGGACGTGTACGTTCGCGTCGCGCCACGGCACAAGCTTCCCGTCCATCCAAATGTAGCCATCGCGGTCATCATAAGCGCCAGCCATTGTTCTATCCTTCCATTGCGCTGTCGGTTCGGAAATTGCGTGGGATATGTCCGCATCGGACATAAAGTTGCGCAAAATCTGCGATTCGGTACCAGTCGGCTCTTGGAATGTCAACAAGGCTGACATAAAATGCCTAGTCTGAAAGCAGATTGTGAACGACGGACGGATCTATGGCAGAAGGCGGTGGCGCGGCTGCGCCGGGGGGCGAAAGTCTCCTTTTCCTGACGGACGAACAGCTTCGCAAGGCGATCGAGGCGATGTATTTCGCCTATCGCGGCTTTACGGCGGATCCCGACCGCATCCTTGGCGATCTTGAATATGGCCGGGCGCATCACCGGGCGGTCCACTTCATTCATCGCGCGCCGGGGACCACGGTCAACAACCTGCTTCACATCCTTGGCGTGACGAAACAGTCCCTGAACCGGGTTCTGCGCACCCTGATCGAGGACGGGCTGGTCGAAAGCAGGATCGGCGCGCGTGACAAGCGCGAGCGGCACCTGTACCTCACCGAGAAGGGCGAGGCGCTGGAGGCGGAATTGTCGACGGCGCAGAGGGCGCGGATGCGCGACGCCTTCCGGCACGCGGGGCCGGAGGCCGTCGCCGGGTTCCGCACGGTGCTGGAGGCGATGATGGATCCCGAGATGCGGCGACACTTCAACCGGCTGAAAGAGTCCGGCACATGACGGCGCCGGACGCCCATCTGCTGATCGTCGACGATGACGAGCGGATCCGGAACCTTTTGCAGAAATTTCTGATCCGCCACGGCTTTCTCGTGTCCGCCGCGCGCGACGCGGCGCAGGCCCGCCGCCTGCTGTCGGGACTGGAATTCGACATGCTGGTGCTGGACGTCATGATGCCCGGCGAGGATGGCGTATCGCTGACCCGGTCCCTGCGCGAGGCGCTGGCGACGCCGATCCTGCTGCTGACCGCCAAGGGCGAGACAGAGGACAGGATCGCCGGGCTGGAGGCCGGGGCCGACGACTATCTTGCCAAGCCGTTCGAGCCGAAGGAACTGCTGTTGCGGATCAACGCGATCCTGCGGCGCATCCCCTCGGCCCCCACCGAGAATAGCGAGGGGCCGAAATATCTGAAGCTGGGCGAAATCCGGTACGACGTGGACCGGGGCGAGATGTGGCACGGCGACGAGCCGATCCGTCTGACCGCGACAGAGGCGCAGCTTATGAAGATCTTCTCGACCCAGCCGGGAGAGCCGGTCAGCCGCGCTAAGCTGGTCGAGGATCTTGGCCGCGACCGCGGTCAGGCGCAAGAGCGCGCGGTCGACGTCCAGATCACCCGTCTGCGCCGCAAGCTGGAGGCGGATCCAAAGCAGCCGCGCTATTTGCAGACGGTGCGCGGGGCAGGATACATGCTGGCGCCGGATTGACGTCGCCCGCCGGTGATCTGGCAATCGGGATCGAAGTTTAGACCGTCTGGCCGCTGGCAGCGTGGGTCCGCGATTGCCGTTGGCCGGACCAAGCCGAAGTTGCTGTGGCCCGTGGTGTCAAAGGGGGGACTCTTGGTGACGAAACGCCCTCAACCATCGCGCGAATCGCTTTTCAACCCAAGGGTCAATCACGATTTCCTAAGAACATATTAATTTCTTTTCCCTTTCCAAACATTGCGCTAGCTCCACCGCAGAAGCACAAGGAGCACTTAAATGCCTCAGACTTTTTCCGGGTTCTACTCGGGTACTTTCGATGGCACCGATTTCACGGTTTCTGGCGCATACACGAACCTCCCCATCACGTTCGATGACCTCGCCGACGGCACGTTCGACGAAGAAACTGCAGTTGGCGACAATGTCCGCATCGCCAGTTCGGGCGACACCAGCAATGTCTTCAAAGGCACAGTCACCGACCTTGGCGTGGTGATCGAAGTGGAAGGCAACGATTACCTTTTCACTGAAATCCAGTCGGTCGCCGACACCACCGTTCTTACCGTCGACACCACCACGCCCTACACCTACGACGTCACTTGCTTTGCTGCTGGCACGCTGATCGCGACGCCGGACGGCACCTGTGCGGTCGAGGACCTGAAGACCGGCGACATGGTGCGCACGGCGGATGGCCGCGACGTTGCCGTGAAGTGGGTCGGTCACACCACCATCCACAAAACCTTCGCCCCGGCCGAGCGTCTGACCCCGGTCCGGTTCCGTGCCGGTTCGCTGGGCGACAACATTCCCGCGCGCGACCTGACCGTCACCGCCGATCACGCGATGCTGCTGGACGGCGCGCTGTGCAATGCCTCGGCGCTGGTGAACGGGGCCGACATCGACTTCGTGCCGCTGGCCGAGATGGAAGAACGCACCACGTTCTACCACATCGAGCTGGACCGTCAGGAGATCCTGATCGCCGAAGGTGCGGAAACCGAAAGCTACGTCGACCACGTCGCCCGCCGGTCGTTCGACAACTACGGCGAATACCTTGCGCTGTACGGTGACGAGCCGGCGATTGCCGAACTCGACCTGCCGCGCGTTGCGTCGGCCCGTTTGCTGCCGGCCTCGGTGCGTGCGCGTATCGGGCTGGACGGCGCCGAAGTCGCGTTCGCCTAAGATACCCAGACCGGGTGCCTTGAGGGGCGCCCGGTCACTGACCTTATCACTGGCCCGGTTCGGGCTGACCCATCCGGTTCCACGCATCCAGACCCGCGACCTTGTAGGCTTCGGCAAGGGTCGGATAGTTGAACGTGTTCTCGACGAAGAAATCCACACCGCCGCCAAGGTTGATGACCGCCTGTCCGATGTGGATCAGTTCGGTCGCGCCTTCGCCAACGATGTGCGCGCCCAGCAGGCGCCGATCGTCCAGCGCGAAGATCAGCTTCAGGAAACCGGCGTCGACCCCCATGATGTGTCCCCGCGACGTCTCGCGGAAGCGGGCGATGCCGCATTCATATGGCACGCCGGATGCGCGCACCTCGTCCTCTGACTGGCCGACGGTGGAAATCTCGGGGACCGCGTAGATGCCATAAGGAAACGTGGCCGGTGCCGGAGGGGGCGGCATGTCGAAGGCGTGGCAGGCGGCAACACGGCCCTGTTCCATCGAGGTCGAGGCCAGCGACGGAAAGCCGATGATGTCGCCGGCGGCATAGATGTTCGGGGCCGAGGTCTGGAACGTCTTCGGGTCCACCTTGATGCGCCCGCGCTTGTCGGGTTCGACACCGATGGCTGGCAGGTTCAAAGCCTCGACGCTGCCGGACCGGCCCGCGGCGAACAGCAGAACCTCTGACCGGACCTTGCGGCCGTCGGTCAGCGCGACGGTGATGCCGGTATCCGCCTTTTCGATCGTGTCTACGGTGGCGCCCAGCCGGATCACGATGCCCCGGTCGCGCATCTGGTGGATGAAGTCGTCCACGATCTCGGTATCGACGAAGTTCAGGATCGACTCGCGCGATTCAATCAGCGTGACCGGCACGTCGAGCGCCGAGAAGATGGTCGCGTATTCCACCCCGATGACCCCGCCGCCGATCACCGTCATGCTGCGCGGCAGGGCGGGGATTTCAAGGATCGAGTCGCTGTCGAATACGCGCGTGTCGTCGAACGGCACATGATCTGGCCGGAAAGGCCGCGTGCCGGTGGCGATCAGGGCCTTGTCGAAGGTGACGTGCACGGTGTCGCCGTCGTCTTCCGTCAGTTCGACATGGTTCTGGTCGACGAACCGCGCCTCTCCGCTGGCGGACTGGACCATGTTGCGCATGAACTGGTGCTGAAGCACCTCGACCTCGTGATCCAGCGTCTTGTGCAACCGCTGCATCAGGTCGCTGGCCGTGATGTCCTGCTTCACGCGATAGCCCCGGCCATAGAACCCGCGTTCGCGCCAGCCGGACAGGTTCAGCACGGTTTCGCGAAGGGTTTTCGAGGGGATCGTTCCGGTGTGGACGGACACGCCACCCAGACGGCGCCCGCGATCCACCACCAGCACGGATTTCCCAAGCTTGGCGGACTGGACGGCGGCGCGGCGCCCGGCCGGTCCCGAGCCGATCACCAGCATGTCGACGTTTGGCATAAAGTGTCCCCCGCGTTTTCGGTCACGTTGCGGTCTGTATCCGCGTTTTACAACGCGGGGATTATCAACGCGTTGTCACGGGGATGCGTCGCGGTGCGGGTGCACAGAATTTGGGCGGCACGCCCGTTAGGGCGCGATGCAGACCGCAGGAAGCGGCGTGCTGTCGGACCAATCGACCATGGGCACCGCGGCGTAGTCGTGGGTCACTGCGGTGCGGGCGCGGGTCCCGTGCCATGCAAAGCCCTTGCCGTTCAGAAAGTTCAGGTCGCAGCCCCCGAAGGCCGCAAGGTCCAGCGTGTCGTAATATTCATAGGTCAGCCCCGCGACGCGATAGGCCCCGTCGCGGAACGCGATGGTCAGCGTCTGCCGCCACCGCCCGCGGCCGATGCTTTCGTTCAACGAATGCACGCGGATCGACCCGTTCGGCGCCACATCGACCGACGCGATGCGCCCCGGCACGTCCGGGGACTGCACGAAATCATGCGCCGTGATGCGCCCGGTTCCGGTATCCTCGATGATCAGGTCGGCGGTGTCGGCGCCGGGATAGTGCAGCAGCGTGAAACGTTCCCTCAGCCCGTCGCCGTTCAGGTCGGACAAGGCGCCGTCGACCACGTTCTGCGCATCGGCGGGGGCTGCGCAGGCAAGGGCTAGAAGGACGGCGGCAATTCTGGTTTTCATCGGGGGACCACTTTCGCTTGGGGGCACAGCATGGTTACCGCGCTTTTCACGCACGCGTCATCCCTTGATCACGTCACGCCGCCGGGACACCCCGAACGCGTCGCGCGGTACGAGGCCGTGACAGAGGCCCTGTCGGCCGCCCGGTTCGATGCGCTGGATCGGCGCGATGCGCCCGTGGGCGACCGGGCCGAGATCCTGCGCTGTCATCCCGAGGACTACATCGCGGGGATCGAGGCGGCGATACCAGCCAAGGGCCTCCGGTCGCTGGACCCGGATACGCATGTCTCTGCGGGCTCTTTAGAGCCTGCATTGCGCGGCGTGGGCGGCATTTGCGCCGCCGTCGACGCGGTGCTGGCGGGCGAGGCCGGCAATGCCTTCGTCGCCATGCGCCCGCCCGGCCACCACGCCGAAACCGCGCGGTCGATGGGCTTTTGCCTGTTCGGCAACGCGGCCATCGGGGCAAAGCGGGCGCTGGATCACCACGCGCTGACCCGGGTCGCGGTGCTGGATTTCGACGTGCACCACGGCAATGGCACGCAGGATCTGCTGTGGGCGGAACCGCGCGCGTTCTTCGCGTCCAGCCATCAGGTGCCCCTGTACCCCGGCACCGGCGATGCGTCCGAGACCGGGGCGTCCGGCAACGTGATGAACGTGCCGCTGGCGCCGGGAACCGGCGGGGCCGAGATGCGCCGCGCATGGGGCGACATCATCTTGCCCGCCGTCCGCGATTTCGCGCCCGAACTGATCATCATCTCGGCCGGGTTCGATGCCGATGCCGCCGACCCGCTGGCGCAGCTGGAATGGAACACTGACGATTTCGCGTGGGTCACGCAGGCCATCTGCACCGTCGCGGCAGAGGTATGCGGGGGGCGCGTGGTCTCGACTTTGGAAGGGGGATATGATCTTCAGGCGCTGGCCGCCGGGGTGGCGGCGCATGTGGATGGCCTGATGGAGTTTTCGCAGTGACCGACAAGCCCGTTTCCGAGATGAGTTTCGAAGAAGCCATGCGCGAATTGGAAGGCGTGGTCGGCCAGCTGGAATCCGGCGACGTCGAGCTTGAGAAATCCATCGCGCTGTACGAACGCGGCGCGGCGCTGAAGAAGCGGTGCGAAGAAAAGCTGAAGGACGCCGAGGAGAAGGTCGCGGCCATCACACTCGACGAGACCGGCGCGCCGAAGGGGACGGCTCCGTTCGACCCGCAATGAGCTTTGACGACAGGCTGAAAGAGTGCGCGCGGCAGGTGAACGCCTGTCTCGGCACTGTGATGGACGGCTGGGCGGATCTGCCCGTCGTGCATGGAATGCGCTACACGGTCGGCGGCGGAAAGGGCCTGCGCGGTTTTCTTGTGATGGAAACCGCCTCGCTGTTCGGCATCCCCGATGCGCAATCGGTCCACGCCGCCGCCGCGATCGAGGCGCTGCACGCCTACAGCCTTGTTCACGATGACCTGCCCTGCATGGACGACGACGACCTGCGGCGCGGCCAGCCGACCGTTCACGTCAAGTGGGACGAGGCGACCGCCGTGCTGGTGGGGGACGCGCTGCAATCGCTGGCGTTCGAACTGCTGGCCCGCGACGCGCTGGGCGGGGCGGACGTGCGCATCTCGCTGACCGGTACGCTGGCGCGGGCCGCCGGGGCGCGTGGCATGGTGCTGGGACAGGCGCAGGACATCGCCGCCGAGACTGCCGAGACCCCGCTGACGCTGGACCAGATCATCGAGTTGCAGGGCAACAAGACCGGTGCGCTGATCGAATGGTCGTGCGAGGCGGGCGCCATCCTAGGGCAGGCCGACCCCGCGCCGCTGCGACGCTATGCGCGCGCCATCGGCCTTGCTTTCCAGATCGCGGACGACATCTTGGATGTCGAGGGAGATGCCGCCGCCACCGGCAAGCGCGTCGGCAAGGATGCGGACGCCGGGAAGGCCACGTTCGTCTCGCTTCTGGGGCTCGAGGGGGCGAAAGCCCGCGCGAAGGCGTTGATCGAAGACGGCGAGGCCGCGCTTGAACCCTACGGTGCGGCGGCAGAGAACTTGCGGCAGGCGGCCCGTTTCGTTATCGCCCGCCAGAACTAGGCGAGTGGCCCCGGAGGGCCAGTGACTGATGTCGAACCGACCCGAGACCCCGACGCTGGACCGCGTGCACCTGCCTTCGGACCTGAAGGCGCTTAGCGATGCCGAGCTGCACCGCGTCGCCGACGAGTTGCGGCAGGAAACGATCTCGGCCGTGTCCGAGACCGGCGGGCATCTTGGCGCGGGTCTGGGCGTGGTGGAACTGACCGTCGCGATCCATTCGGTGTTCGACACGCCGCGCGACCGGCTGATCTGGGACGTGTCGCACCAGTGCTATCCGCACAAGATCCTGACCGGGCGTCGCGACCGCATCCGCACGCTGCGCCAGAAGGACGGCCTGTCGGGCTTCACCAAACGGTCGGAATCCCCCTACGACCCCTTCGGCGCCGCGCATTCTTCCACCTCGATTTCCGCCGCGCTGGGCTTTGCCGTCGCGCGCGATCTGGGCGGCGCGCCCGAGCCGTCGCTGGGCGACGCCATCGCGGTGATCGGCGACGGCGCGATGAGCGCGGGCATGGCCTATGAGGCGATGAACAATGCGGGCCATCTGGGCAAGCGGCTGTTCGTGATCCTGAACGACAACGAAATGAGCATCGCGCCCCCGGTGGGTGCCATGTCGTCCTATCTGACGCGCCTGTATACCGAAGGGCCGTTCCAGGAGCTGAAGGCCGTCGCCAAGGGCGCGGTGGGCTTCCTGCCCGAACCGTTCCAGGAAGGCGCGCGCCGCGCGAAAGAGATGCTGAAGGGCATGGCCGTGGGCGGTACCCTGTTCGAGGAACTGGGCTTCAGCTACATCGGGCCGATCGACGGCCATGACCTTGACCAGTTGCTGCCGGTGCTGCGGACGGTCAAGGCGCGGTCCACCGGGCCGGTCCTGATCCACGTCATCACCAAGAAGGGCAAGGGCTATGCCCCCGCCGAGGATGCCGCCGACAAGGGGCATGGCGTGTCGACCTTCGACATGGTGACCGGCAAGCAGAAGAAGGCCGTGTCGAACGCGCCGTCCTACACCAAGGTCTTTGCGCAGGCGCTGATGGACGAGGCAGAGCGCGACTCCAAGGTCTGCGCCGTGACCGCCGCGATGCCGGACGGCACCGGGCTGAACCTGTTCGCCGAACGCTTCCCGCGCCGCTGTTTCGACGTCGGTATTGCGGAACAACATGGTGTCACCTTCTCGGCGGCGCTGGCCGCCGGCGGGATGAAACCGTTCTGCGCGATGTACTCGACCTTCCTGCAGCGCGGGTACGATCAGGTGGTGCACGACGTCGCGATCCAGCGGCTGCCGGTGCGCTTCGCCATCGACCGGGCGGGGCTGGTCGGCGCCGACGGCGCGACGCACGCGGGATCTTTCGACATCGCCTTCCTTGCGAACCTGCCGGGCTTCGTGGTGATGGCCGCCGCCGACGAGGCAGAGCTGAAGCACATGGTCGCCACCGCCGTCGCGCATGACGACGGGCCGATCGCCTTCCGCTTCCCTCGTGGCGAAGGCGTGGGCGTCGAGATGCCGGAGCGCGGCGAGGTGCTGGAGATCGGCAAAGGCCGTATCGTCCGCGAGGGCAAGGGCGTCGCCATCCTGTCCTTCGGCACGCGGCTGAAGGAAGTACAGGACGCCGCCGACGCTCTGGCCGCGCGTGGCATCACGCCCACCGTGGCCGACGCCCGCTTCGCCAAACCGCTTGACCGCGATCTGATCCTGAAGCTGGCCGAGGATCATTCGGCGCTGATCACGATCGAGGAAGGCGCCGTCGGTGGCTTCGGCAGCCACGTCGCGCAGCTTCTGGCCGAGGAAGGCGTGTTCGACCGTGGGCTGGCCTATCGTTCGATGGTGCTGCCCGACACGTTCATCGATCAGGCAAGCCCCGCCGCGATGTACGCCGAGGCGAAGATGAACGCGTCGGACATCGAGGCGAAGGTGCTAGAAGTGATGGGCGTCGCGCAGTTGGATACGAAGCGGGCCTGAGGGCTTTCGTCACCAAAGTACCAACCCATGAAATCCGTACCGCCCGGCGGCAACGCCGGGCAGCGCCGACCCGCCCCCCAGGGCGGCGCTATTGCGCCACCCTCGGGTCGGTCGCTGCCCTATCTTCTCTGTAAAGACGTCCCTAATCGGCCTCTTCGAGACGCAGCAGATCCGCAAGACCGGCCCGGTAATCCGGGTACTTCAGGGCGACGCCCAACTCGTCCTTGATCCGGTCGTTCCGCACGCGCTTCGATTCCGCGTAAAAGCTGCGGGCCATCGGTGTCATTTCGGCTGTTTCGAAATCCTCGGCAGGCGGCAGCGGCAGACCCAGCAACTTGGCAGCGTGGCCGATCACGTCCTCGGGCGGCGCCGGGTCGTCGTCGCACAGGTTATAGGCCGCGCCGGGGTTCGGCTGCGCGATGGACGCGGCAAGCACCTGCGCGATGTCCTCGACGTGAATGCGGCTGAACACCTGACCCTTCTTGATGATCCGCCGCGCCGTGCCTGCCCGCACCTTGGCGAACGGCCCGCGCCCGGGCCCGTAGATCCCCGCGAGCCGGAATATGTGCAGCGGCAACCCGGTATCGGCGGCCAGCGCGCGCCACGCCGTTTCCGCCTCCACCCGCATCCGCCCGCGCCGGGTCGACGGGGTCAGCGGCGTGTCCTCGTCCACCCAGCCGCCGTCGTGGTCGCCGTAGACGCCGGTGGTCGACAGGTAGCCCGCCCACTGAAGACGCGGCGCGGCATCCGCCACAAGGTCACGGTGCGCGGCCAGCAGGGGGTCGCCATCCTCACCGGGCGCGGCCGACATCAGCAGGTGCGTGGCGCGGTCGAACGCCGGGGCAAGATCCGCGTCCGGCCAGACCAGCGTTTCGGTCACCTCGTCCGGCCCGGCGGCCTTGTCGGCCGACCGGGTGGTTCCGATGACGGTCCAGCCCTGCGGGATCAGCAGGCGGGCCAGCGCGCGGGCGGAATAGCCGTGGCCGATGGACAGAAGCGTGCCGGTCATGTCGCGTAGTTCGACCCTTCTTCGTCCAGAACCGCGCGCAGTTCCGACAGGTGCCGTTCGTTCTGCTCGGGGTATTGTTCGATCTCGTCGGCGGTCTTGGCCGCGATCTCGTCGGACAGAACCCGCAGTTCCTTGCCGGTCTGAAGCGCCCGCACATAGGTCTCCGCCGCGCGCTCGAAGTAATACAGCCGGGTGAACGTCTCGGCGACGGTCTGGCCGATCACCATGATGCCGTGGTTGCCCATGATCATCACCGATTTCTTCGGGTCCGCGAACAGTTGCGCGCACCGCTCGCCCTCTTCCTCGAAGGCCAGCCCGCCATACTCGGTATCGACGACCTGCCGGTCGAAGAACATCGCGGCGTTCTGGTCCACCGGCGGCAGGATCGAATCCTTCAGGATCGCCAGCACCGTCGCGTGGATCGAGTGGACGTGCATCGCGCACCGCGCATGCGGGCAGTGGCGGTGGATCGCGCCGTGCAGCCCCCACGCGGTGGGATCGGGCGCGTCCGGCCCTTTCAGCGTCTCGGGGTTGTTGGCGTCGATCATCAGCATGTCCGACGCGCGGACGCGGCTGAAATGCTTCTGGTTGGGGTTCATCAGGAATTGCGTGCCATCGTCGTTCACGGCCAGCGAGAAGTGGTTCGCGACGCCCTCGTGCATATTCAGCCGTGCGGTCCAGCGAAAGGCGGCGGCCAGATCGCAACGCTCTGTCCAGTGGTCGATGTTCGGGATGCGGGCGGTGTCCATTGGGTTTCCTTTCCTATTCGGCGCGAACCTACCGGCAGAGGCCGCAAGGCGAAAGGGCACGCCGTCGGGCGGTCCTTTGGGCGGGAACTGCGGGGTTGAAACGGTCCAGCCGGTTGTTTAGGTCAGCGTCGTGCCGCTGGGGCACCCAATGGAGTATGCACGACATGGACAACTACCGCACCGCCGTCGCCCAGCCGAACTGCCTTGCGGAGAAACTCCATGCCGAATTCCATCACTCTTTCCAATCTTTCGTGGTCCACGCCTGACGGACATTCCCTTTTCAACGGCCTGACACTGACGCTTGGCCCGGAACGCACCGGGCTGGTCGGTCGGAACGGTGTGGGGAAAAGCACGCTGCTGCGCCTGATCGCGGCACAGACGCCGCCGTCCGCTGGCACCGTGTCCGTGACCGGGCGCATCGGTGTCCTGCGGCAAGAGGTGCGGCCAACGCCCGGTGAAACCGTGGCCGACCTGTTCGGCGTGTCCGACGCGCTGGTGGTGCTGGCGCGGGCAGAAGAAGGGACAGCAACGGTCGAGGATCTGTCCATCGCCGACTGGACGCTGGAAGACCGGATCGCCGCCGCGTTGGGGCAGGTCGGGCTGGATGCCGATGCCGCGACGCCGCTGGCATCGCTGTCGGGCGGACAGCGGACGCGCGCCGGTTTGGCGGCCTTGATCTTCGACGCCCCGGACATCCTGCTGCTGGACGAGCCGACCAACAACCTTGACCGGGACGGTCGTGCGGCGGTGCTGGACCTGCTTGCGGGCTGGCGCGGCGCGGCGGTGGTGGTCAGCCACGACCGCGACGTGCTGCGTGCGGTGGATGCCATCGTCGAGCTGACCACGCTTGGGGCGACGCGGTATGGCGGCGGGTACGATCTGTACCGCGCGCAAAAGGACCTGGAACTGGCCGCCGCCGCGCATGATATGGCGACGGCAGAACGCCAGCGTGACGAGGTGCGCCGCGCGGCGCAGGCGCGGGCCGAGCGGAAAGCGCGCACCGACAGCGCCGGGCGGCGGCTGCGGGCCAGCGGCAGCCAAGGCAAGATGCTGATGGACAAGGCGAAAGAGCGCAGTGAAGCCTCGGGCGGTGCAAGCGCCCGGCTGGCAGAAGCGCGCCTTACAGACGCCGAGGAGTCTCTGGACAAGGCGCGGTCCCGGATCGAGGTTCTGGAACAGGCGAAGATGGACTTGCCGTCCAGTGGCCTGCCCGCCGGGCGACAGGTGCTGACCGTGACCGATCTGCACGCAGGCTATGGTGCCCCGGTGGTGCGCGCCCTGTCACTGGCCGTCGTCGGGCCCGAACGCATTGCACTGACCGGGCCGAACGGGGTTGGCAAAAGCACGCTTCTCAAGGTTCTGACCGGCGAGTTGCCCGCGATGTCGGGGACGGCGGCGGTTCACGTGCCTTTCGCGTTGCTGGACCAGTCGCTTGGCGTGCTGGATCCCGGGATGTCGGTGCTGGACAACTACCGCGCGCGCAATCCCGGCGACGACGTGAACGCGGCGCGCGCCGTGCTGGCCCGGTTCCTGTTCCGGGGCGATGCCGCCCTTGTTCCGGCCGGTCGGCTGAGCGGTGGCCAGATGCTGCGCGCGGGTCTGGCCTGCGCGTTGGGCGGCAAGCCGCCAGAGCTGTTGATCCTGGACGAGCCGACGAACCATCTGGACCTGGACGCGATCGAGGCCTTGGAGTCCGTGGTGCGCGGGTATGACGGCGCGCTGCTGGTGGTCAGCCACGACCGTCCGTTTTTGGACAACGTGGGGATCACGCGAGAGCTGCGGTTGGGCTAGCGTCCCCCCAAAAAAGAAAAACGCCCGCGGTGGCGGGCGTTTCATATGTGGCGCGAGAGGGCCGGCGAAGCGGCCCTGCCTGCGGCCGGGATCAGCCGTTGACGCTGTCCTTCAGGGCCTTCGCGATGGTCATCTTGACCACCTTGTCGGCTTCCTTCTTGATCTGCTCGCCGGTGGCCGGGTTGCGGACCATGCGCTCGGGGCGCTCGCGGCAATAGATCTTGCCGACGCCCGGCAGGGTCACTGCGCCGCCAGCGGCGACTTCTTTGGTGATCACCGAGGTGATCGCGTCCAGAGCAGCGGTCGCCGATTTCTTGTCGGTGTCCATCTCTTCCGCGAGGGCGGCGACGAGCTGGGTCTTGGTCATAGGTTTGGCCATGTATGGTCTCCTCAAACTTCCCCGTCCTAGCGGGTTCTCGGCAGAATTTATCGGAATATATGGGAGGCGCACAACCTTTTGTGCGCGCTTCCCCCATGTTTTCCTGCATTTTGTGGTACTTTTTTGCCGGTTTTCCTAAAGGAAGGCGGTCTCTTCGAAGCTTCGCAGCTTTCTGGAGTGGATCCGTTCCAGCGGCATTTCGCGTATCAGCTCCATCGCGCGGATGCCGATCAGCAGGTGAGACGCCACCTGAGTGCGGTAGAAATCGGTCGCCATGCCGGGCAGCTTCAGCTCTCCGTGCAGGGGTTTGTCCGACACGCACAGCAGGGTGCCATAGGGAACGCGGAACCGGAAACCGTTCGCGGCGATGGTCGCGCTTTCCATGTCCAGCGCCACCGCGCGGGATTGCGACAGCCGCTGCACCGGGCCCGACTGGTCGCGCAGTTCCCAGTTGCGGTTGTCGATGGTGGCGACGGTGCCGGTGCGCATGATGCGCTTCAACTCGTAGCCTTCCAGCTTTGTCACGTCCTCGACCGCCTGCTCTAGCGAGGTCTGGATTTCCGCCAGCGGCGGGATCGGGGTCCAGACCGGCAGATCGTCGTCCAGAACGTGGTCTTCGCGCAGATAGGCGTGGGCCAGCACAAAGTCGCCCAGCCGCTGCGAATTCCGCAGACCGGCGCAGTGCCCGACCATCAGCCACGCATGCGGGCGCAGCACCGCGATGTGGTCGGTCGCGGTCTTGGCGTTGGACGGGCCGACGCCGATGTTGACCAACGTGATGCCCGCGCTGCCTTCGCGTTTCAGGTGATAGGTCGGCATCTGCGGCAGCTTGGCCGGAACCTCCAGCGGCTGATCGCCTGCCGTGATCTCTTGGTTGCCGGGGCCGACGAACGAGGTGTAGCCGCTGTCGGGGTCGTCCAGCATCCGGCGCGCAACCGTTTCGAACTCTTCGATGTAGAACTGGTAGTTCGTGAACAGAACGTGGTTCTGGAAATGCTCGGGGTCCGTCGCGGTATAGTGCGCCAGCCGTGCCAGCGAATAGTCGATACGCTGGGCGGTGAACGGCGCCAGCGGGGCGGCGCCGTCATAGGGAAAGCCATAGCCGTTGACGATGTCGTCGTTGGTGGTGCCAAGATCCGGCACGTCGAACACATCGCGCAGGCTGAAATCCATCACCCCGTCCTGCGGCACCGTCACGCCGGACGCCCCGTCCATCGCGAAGTGCACCGGGATCGGCGTGGCCGAAGGGCCGACGGCGACTGGCAGGCCGTGGTTCTCGATCAGAAGGCCGATCTGCTGGATCAGGTAATTCCGGAACAGATCGGGCCGGGTGATCGTGGTGACATAGGTGCCGGGTTCCGCGACATGGCCGAAGGACAGGCGGCTGTCGATCTGGGCATAGCTAGAGGTCGTAAACCGGACCTCGGGGTAATAGGCGCGGAACCGGCTTTCGGGCATTCCGCCGCCGATGGTGGCCGAGAACTTGTCGCGCAGGAACAGGACCGAGGCTTGGTAAAGCTCGGTCAGCCGGTCCACGGCGGCGACCGCGTCGTCAAAGCGTTCGGGGCCGGAAAGGTCGGGGGTCTGAACGGGCATCTGTCGGTGGGAAATCGTCACGTGGTGGCCTCGAAAACGTCTGTGGTGGTGAAGGTGGTTACGTCGACCAGCCCCATATCGGAAATGCGCAACTCGGGGATGACAACCAGCGCCAATAGCGAATGCTGCATGTACGCGTTGTTCAGGGTGCAGCCGCAGGCGGACATCGCCTCGACCATCGCCTGCGCGGTGCGGGCGACATCCTCGGCGGGGCTGTCGGACATCAGCCCGGCGATGGGCAGTTCGACCAGCGCGAGTTCCTGTCCGTCCTTCCAGACGGTGACACCGCCGCCGACCTCTGCCAGCCGGTTCGCCGCCTGCGCCATGTTCTCGCGCGAGGTGCCGACCACGATCATGTGGTGGCTGTCATGCGCGACGGTCGACGCGATCGCCATGTCGCCGGTATAGCCAAAGCCCGAAACGAACCCGTTCACCACCTTGCCGGTGGCGCGGTGCCGTTCGACCAGCGCGATCTGGCAGACATCCTGATCCGGATCGCCCTCGACCGTGCCGTCGGTGACCTGCAACTCGGCGGTCAGCGCCTTGGTCGGGGCCTGGTTTTCGACCACGCCGATGACTTTCGCCTTCACACGGTTCGCGCCGTCGGGGGCGGCGACGATGAAGTCGGACGCCACCTTGTCGGCCCCCATGTTGACCGAGGTCCTGGCATGCGATGGC
This sequence comes from Psychromarinibacter halotolerans, assembly GCF_029168315.1. Lineage (NCBI taxonomy): Bacteria > Pseudomonadati > Pseudomonadota > Alphaproteobacteria > Rhodobacterales > Paracoccaceae > Psychromarinibacter > Psychromarinibacter halotolerans. Next base: position 361,814 of record NZ_JARGYD010000002.1, on the reverse strand, counting down.
CAGTCCCCGTGCGGGAAGTCGACCGTGACCTTGCCGTCCTGCGCCACAAGTTCGCCGCGAGCGTACACCGCGTCAATCGGCAGCGTCGTCAGATCGGGGGTCAGGATCAGGTCGGCGCGGCGTCCCGGCGCGATCGAGCCTAGTTCCCGCTGAAGCCCGAAATGCGTAGCGGTGTTGATCGTCGCCATCTGGATCGCGATGAGCGGATCGCACCCACACTCGATGGCGTGGCGCACTACGCGGTTCATGTGGCCGTCGTGGACCAACGTGCCGGAATGGCAGTCGTCGGTGCACAGGATGAACCCGCGCGGGTCCAGCCCCTTTTCGGTTACGGCGGTGATCTGCGCCTTTACGTCGTACCACGCCGAGCCCAGCCGCATCATCGCGCCCATGCCCTGCCGGACGCGCATGATCGCGTCGGCCTCTTGCGTGCCTTCGTGGTCGTCGGCGGGGCCGCCTGCGGCATAGGCGTGAAAGTTCGCAAGATCGGGCGAGGCATAGTGCCCGCCCACGGTCTTGCCGGCTTTCTGGGTCTCGGCGATCTCGGCCAGCATCTGCGGGTCGCCGGCGACGACGCCGGGATAGTTCATCATCTCGCCCAGCCCGATGATGCCGGGCCATGTCATCGCCTCTGCGACGTCTTCTGGCCCGATCTCGTAGCCGGTGGTCTCGAGCCCCGGTGCGGATGGGGCGCAGGACGGCATCTGGGTATAGATGTTGACCGGCTGAAGCAGCGCCTCGTCATGCATCAGCCGGACACCTTCCAGCCCCATGACGTTGGCGATCTCGTGCGGGTCGGTGAACATCGTCGTCGTGCCGTGCGGGGTCACCGCGCGGGCGAACTCGGCGGGGGTCAGCATCCCGCTTTCGATGTGCATGTGCGCGTCGCACAGGCCGGGGACAAGATAGCGGCCCTCTGCCTCGATCACGTCGGTCGTATCGCCGATGCAGTGAGAGGCGTCGGGACCGACATAGGCGAACCGGCCATCGGCGATGGCGACCTGCCAGCCGTCGATAATCTCGCGGGTGTGGACATTGACGATCCGGCCACCGCGGATCACGCGGTCGGCAGGCTCGCGACCGGCGGCGACGGCAACCAGTCTTGGTGCGGCCTCGGCCCAGGTCTTAATGTGGGTTTGGGAATCTGATACTTTCATGTGCCGATCATCGTCAGATCGCGGTGTTGCGCAACCCCTGACGCGCTGTCGGCGGGTCCCGGCCAGCGCAATACCTGCGATAAGCGACCGCGGTTCGGCGCACCTTGGCACGCCATCTTCGTCTCTGATGCGCGGATCAGAGAATGGGGCCCATCATGGCGACGGTGTTGTTCCATAGCCGGCGCGGCAGCGTCCAAGCGGCAACGTCTGACGCCGTGATCTCTGTGGACTGGGCGATGTAGCTTTCCTGCCGGGCCACAAGCTCGGCCGTCAGCGCGTGGTCCTGCAGCAGGATGTTGTTCTCGTAGTTCAGTTCAAAGCTCCGCCGGTCGAGGTTGGCCGAGCCGATCATCGCGATCTCGCCGTCCAGCGTCAGCGACTTGGCGTGCAGCAGTCCCGGCGCGTACTCGAAGATCTGGACCCCGGCGGAAAGAAGTTCCGGGTAATAGCTGTGGCTGGCGGCGGCCACGATCCACGAGTCGTTGCGCTCTGGCACGATCATGCGGGTGCGGACGCCCCGATGCGCGGCTGCACACAACGCGGCCTGCATGGATTCCGTCGGGACGTAATACGGGGTGGTCAGGGTCAAGTCGCGCCGCGCGGCGTGCAGCAGGGTCTCGAACATCTCGGGCATGGCGCTGTCGCGCACGGTGGGGCCGCTGCCGTTGACCTGTGCCACGACGGGCCCGTCAAAAGGCTCGGGATCGACGGACAGCAGCGGGTGCAGATCCTCGTCGACATGGGCCATCCAGTCCTGCACGAACAACCATTGGTTCTGCCGTGCGACCGGCCCTTCGAACCGCACCATCAGGTCGACCCAAGGCGCGAACTTCTGTTTCACCCGAAATTCGGGATCGGCGCAGTTCTGGCTGCCGCAATAGGTGATGTGGTTGTCGATCACTACGATCTTGCGGTGATTGCGCAGGTCCACCCGGCCTTTCAGCGTGTGCAGAAGCAGGTTGTCCAGCGGCAGCGCGCGGGCCAGCCGGACACCGGCCTTTTCCATCTCGGCCCAAAGCGGCGACCGGATGATACGGCGCGAACCAAGATCGTCGGCCATCGCGCGCACGGTGACCCCGCGCCGGGCCGCGCGCATCGCCGCCTCGGCCACGCGGGTGCCGGCAGAGTCGCCAAGCCAGATGTAGAACAACAGGTGGACATGATCCGTCGCCGCGTCGATGTCGGCGATCATCGCCTCGGTCGGGGCGCTGCCCTCTCCCAGCAACCGGCCCGTGTTGCCGGTCACGGGGGCATGGCCGCTGATCGACTCGCCAGCGCGGAAGATGTGCCTGTGGCGTGGCGTAACGTGTTCGAAGGCGGAGTCCGGCGCGGGGTCGAACAGCCGGTCCGCCTTGCCCGCCGTCTCGCGGTAGCGTTCCGCGCGGTCGGTGCCGATATTTGTCTCTCCGAACAGCAGATAGGCGACGATCCCGACCACCGGTGCGGTCAGGATCACAAGCACCCACGCCAGCCGCGACGACGGCCCGCGATGGGGCCGTAGAAGCGCGCGCACGATGAACCCGGCCTGCACCAGAACGTGCAGGACAACCAGCCAATAGGGCAATGAGATCACGGGCATTTTTCCCCCATGGCCGCACTGTCGCCGCCGGTCGGGCCAAGGTCAATGCGCGCCGGCGGTCTCGATCAGGCGGGTGTCGAAGGCGATGGCGTTCTTCAGCGCAGGCCGATCGCCGCAACGGGCCACCCAGTCTTGGATATGCGGAACGTCCGGGGTGAAGCCCGCCGCGAACTGGAAGGCCGATGAACAGATTGCGTCCGCTACAGAGTAATCGTCGCCCAACAGGTAGGGCCGATCCTTCAGGGCGTGCGACAGGCGGTCGGTTACCTCGGCCATGCCGCGGAAGGTCGATTGGACCACGGGATGACGGATCTCGGCGAATTCCATCACGATAACGGGTTCCAAGACGTCGCCGTACCACGCCAGCCACGACAGCAGCACGCCCCGGTCGGGCGCGCCAATGGGTCGGCCCAACCCGGCGTCGGGGAACAGTTCGGTCAGGTACAGGGCGATGGCGGTCGATTCCCAGATCACCGCGTCGCCGTGAACCAGCAGGGGCACCTTCCCTTCGGGATGCGGATTGCGGGCGTCGCGGCTGCCGCTGCCGTCCTGACGGGGCACCGAAACCGGGTCGATGGTGACCTTGTCCTGTGCGCCGAGATCCTCGATCAGGGCGACGATGCGGGTCGAGCGGCTGCGGGGGGCGTGGTACAGTGTCAGCATTCCGGGTCTCCTTGGCGGCTTGTGCTGAACGTATTATGGTCCAGCCATCCTGTCAGAATCCGTCAGCAGAGCAATGCCCAGAACCGACCGTCTGTTTCGCCTGCTGGACCTTCTGCGACGGTTGCCGCCGCCGGTGACGGCCATGCGGCTTGCGGCGGAAACGGGCGTGTCGGAACGCACCCTGTATCGCGACATCGACGCGTTGCGCGCGGCGGGCGCGCTGATCGACGGCGAGGCGGGCTATGGATATCGCCTGACCGAGGACCCGGCGCTGCCGCCGCAGATGTTCGACCGGCTAGAGGTCGAGGCGCTGGTGCTGGGATTGGCCGAGGTGCAGGCCAAGGCCGATCCGGCACTGGCCGATGCAGCCGCCGCCGCGATGGACAAGATCGTCGCCCGTTTGCCGGACCGTGTCGCGCAGCAGGCGGCGCATGCGGTGTCGATGGTCCGCCGCTGGGAGACCACCCGCGCGCCAAGGCACCTTGACCTGCTGCGCCGCGCGTCATGGGACGAACTTGCGGTCGACATCACCTATGTCGACGGCGCGGGCAACGAGACAGGGCGGCGGATCTGGCCGCTTGCGACCGTGTTCGTCGACCATGCCCAGATGATCCTTGCGTGGTGCTGTTTGCGGCAGGAGTTTCGCAAGTTCGTCGTGCACCGGATCACGCAGGCATCGGTGACCGGGCACAGCTTTAGGCCGCGCCGCGCATCCCTACTTAGGGACTATCTTGCGCAGATGGGGGCGGAATCGCAGTCATGACGGACCTTCGGAGCATCGTGATGGGCGTGGCCTTCGCGGCGATGTGGGGGTCGGCCTTCAGCTCGGCGCGGATCATCGTGGCCGACGCGCCGCCGCTGACCGCGCTGGCGCTAAGGTTCCTGTGTTCGGGACTGATCGGCGTGGGGATCGGCGCATGGCTGGGCCAGACCATGCGGCTGTCGCGGTCGCAATGGCGTGCGACCGTGGTGCTGGGGATCTGCCAGAACGCGCTTTACCTTGGCCTGACCTTCACCGCGGTTCAGACGATCGAGGCATCGCTGGCCGCGATCATCGCCTCGACCATGCCGCTGCTGGTCGCGCTGGGCGGGCTGCTGGTGTTCGGCGAACGGATTTCGGCGCTGGGGCTGGCTGGGCTGGTGACGGGCATTCTTGGAGTGGCGATCATCATGGGCGCCCGCCTGTCCGGCGGGGTGGACCTTGTCGGCGTCGGTCTGGCGGTCCTTGGGGTCCTGTCGCTGACCGTAGCGACGATGGCCGTGCGCGGCGCGATCTCGGGCGGGAACGTGATAATGATCGTCGGCCTTCAGATGCTGGTGGGCAGCGCGGGGCTGGCGGTGGGGGCGGTGATCCTGGAGGACTGGCAGGTGACGTGGTCGCTGAAGATGGTGCTGGCCTTCTGGTATACCGCGCTGGTGCCGGGGCTGGCGGCGACTTTCGTCTGGTTCTGGCTGGTCAACCGGATCGGGGCGGTGCGCGCGGCGACGTTCCATTTCCTGTCGCCGTTCTTCGGCGTGACCATCGCGGCGCTGCTGTTGGGCGAACGGCCGGGCGTTCTGGACCTTCTGGGGGTCGCGGTGGTGATGCTGGGGATCTGGGCGGTACAGGTGTCGCGGCGGCGCACGGCCTGACGCCTGCCGCGATGCGGACCCGGTCGATGCAGCACAAGTGGCCGATTTTACATGCCGGGGCGGAACCCCGAGCGCTGTTCGCACGTTCACGCTCCAAAGGAGACCGCGCGCGATGGGCGATCAAGGCACGCTGGCCGACCGGACGAAACTCGATTCAGACAGGAAACGACCGCGACGCCGCTGGAAGCTGTGGGTGGGCTTGTTCGCCCTTGTGCTTATGGTTGGCGCAGCCGGAAGCGGCGCGGGCCTGCTGTGGCTGACGAAACTGCCCGATCTCGACGAGATGGAGGCACAGGCCTCTCCGTTCATGCAGACGCAGGACGGCGCCGCGCTTGTGATGGCGGGTGGCACCACCTCGGAGTACGTGCCCTATGCCGAGCTTCCCGAAACCCTCACGCAGGCCGTGATCTCGCTGGAAGATGTCCGGTTCCGCGACCACGGCGGGCTGGACCTGCGGTCGATCGGGCGGGCTTTCGTCTCTAACATGCGGGCGGGTGGCATCGTCGAAGGCGGCAGCACCATCACCCAGCAGTTGGTCAAGATCAGCTATCTGACGCCGGAACGCACCTATACCCGCAAGATCCACGAGGCGCTTTTGGCGCGTGAGATCGAGGCGCGTTATTCCAAGGACGAGATCCTAGAACGCTATCTGAACCGGGTGTACCTGGGAAGCGGCGCGCAGGGCGTTGGGGCCGCGTCGCGGGTGTATTTCGGCAAACCGGTGCAGGACCTGTCGCTGGCCGAAAGCGCGCTTTTGGCGGCGTCGATCCAGATCCCGTCGGTGGTGAACCCCTATGGCGACACCGACCGTCTGCGGCCACGGGCGTTGCAGGCCATCGAGAACATGCAGTGGGTGGGCGACATCAGCGAAGAGGATGCCGACGCCGCCCGGACCGAGATCGAGACGCGGGAATTCAGCCGCAGCGCCCCGGCCTATGGCGGATGGTTCGCGGACTGGGTCGCGGACGAGGCGGAGGAACACGCCGGAGGACGCGCCGCGACGGTGCACACCACGCTGGACCCGGAGCTGCAGATTCAGGCCGAGGCTGCCATCGCCGATGTGCTTGGCGATCGCCCGATGCAGGCGGCACTGGTTGCGCTGCGGCCCGATGGCAGCGTCGCCGCGATGGTCGGCGGACGGGACTATTCCGAAAGTCAGTTCAACCGGGCCGTCAGCGCCGTGCGTCAGCCGGGGTCGACCTTCAAGACCTTCGTCTACCTTGCCGCGCTGGCCGAAGGGGTCACGCCGGACCGCACCATCACCGACCAGCCGATCAATCTGGATGGATACCGCCCCGAGAACTACGGCGGCGGTTTCAGCGGCATCGTCACGATGCGGCAGTCCTTTGTGCGATCGCTGAACGCCGCCACGGTCACGCTTGCGCACTATATCGGGTTCGAAAAACCCGCGCAGGCCGCCCGCGCGTTGGGGATCGAGGCAGAGCTGATGGAAACGCCTTCGCTGGCGCTGGGCGCGTCTGGCGTTACGCTTCTGGACCTGACCGAAGCCTACGCCGCGATTGCGGAAGGCGAAGGCCCGGTCGAGGCTTGGGGGCTGACCTCGATGACCCTGCCGGACGGCACCGAACAGGACATCGCCCATCCCCAGCCCGAAAGCACCGACGAAGCCCGCAGACTGTTGGCCCACGCGCCCGAGATGACGCGGCTGCTGCGGGATGTCGTCACCTCGGGAACCGGCCGCGCGGTGGCGGGCGTGCCGGGCGCGGTCGGCAAGACTGGCACCAGCCAGGAATCCCGCGACGCGCTGTTTGTCGGGTGGGACGACCGCTATACCGTTGGTGTCTGGGTCGGCAACGACGACAACTCTCCGATGGAGGGTGTCACCGGCGGCGGGCTGCCGGCGCAGATCTGGGCCAAATTCCTGACCGGCGCCCCCGCGACCGAAGAACTGTCCCTGAACAGCATATCAGAGACGATTGGCGGGACCTGCAACGTACAAGCCTGCAGTCAGGCGTATCGGTCTTTCCGCGCGTCGGATTGCACGTTCCAGCCCTACGGCAACCGCCCCCGCCAGCTGTGCGAGCAGTGATTAAAGAAGGATGGCCAGCAGCGCGGTGATCGTCACGAAGGATGCGGTCGTCGCCAGCAGCAGTGCGATTGACGCCATACCGTCGTGTCCGAACGGCTGCGCAAGGATGGCGTAGATCGCGACCATCGGCATCGCACAGGTCAGGATCAGCGCAGTTCCCAGATCGGGACCCAGACCCAGCGGCAAAAGTAGCACCACAAGCGCGGCGATGGCCGGATGCAGCAGCAGCTTGCCCGCCGCGACCAGACCGGCCAGCCCCTTGTTGCCCTGCATCGGCAGTCCGAACAGGGTTCCGCCGATCACCACCAGCGCGACGGCGGCCGCCGATCCGGCCACAAGCGACAGGCCCCGGGTCACCGGTTCGGGCAGCGGGATGCCGGACACCGACACCAGCAGCCCCAGCAACAACGCCACGATGAAGGGCCGGGTCAGAACCTGCCACAGGATGCCGCCAAGGATGCGAAAGATACTTTTCCCCTCGGTCGGGCGTGACAGTTCCGCCACCGCCAGCGCCACGGGCAGCGCAAGAAAGTTCTCGACCAGAAAATTCATCGCAAGGATCGAGCCCGCGATGTCCGGGAAGGACAGCAACAGCACGGGATAGCCGACGAAGGCCGAGTTCGGCATCGCCATCCCCAGCGATCCCAGCGCCCGCCGCGCAGGTCCGCCGCCGAAGCTACCGCCAAGGGCCGCCGTCACGACATAGCCGATGGCCATCGTCGTCAGCGTCGCCAGCGCGTAGGCGCCAAGGTAGCCGGGGACGATGATCTGAGACAGGTCGCGCGTGGCAACGGCCGAGAACATCAGCGCGGGCATCGCGATGTTCAGGACGTAAGCGCCCAGCACCCGCATGTCGCCGGGCTTGAACAGCCCGCGCGCGGTGGTCGCGTAGCCGACGGCAATCACCGCGAAGATCGGAAAGGTGATCCCGAGGACGTTCAGCATTCAGCCAATGGGACCACGGACGCCGCCGGTCTGGCCGCGATCCAGAAGGATATGGTCAAGCAGAACGCAGGCCATCATCGCCTCGCCCACCGGGACGGCGCGGATGCCGACGCAGGGGTCGTGGCGGCCCTTGGTGATGATCTCGGTCTCGTTGCCGTCAAGGTCGATGGTCTTGCGGGTGGTCAGGATCGAACTGGTCGGCTTCACCGCGAAGCGCACGACGATCTCTTGTCCGGTCGAAATGCCGCCAAGAATGCCGCCCGCGTGGTTCGAGCTGAACCGGGGCTGGCCGTCGTTGCCCATGTAGATCTCGTCGGCGTTCGCCTCGCCCGTCAGTTCGGCGGCGGCCATGCCTTCGCCGATCTCGACGCCCTTCACCGCGTTGATCGACATCATCGCGGCGGCAAGTTCGGTGTCCAGCTTGCCATAGACCGGCGCGCCCAGCCCCGCGGGAAAGCCGGTGGCGGACACCTCGATCACCGCGCCGACCGAACTGCCCGACTTGCGCAGCGCGTCAAGGTAGCCTGCCCATGTCTCGGCCGCGGTGGCGTCGGGCACCCAGAAGGGGTTGTTGTCGATCTCGGCGGCGTCGAACTTCGCGCGGTCGATTTCATGGGTGCCCATGCGGGTCATGTAGCCGCGGATCTCGGCCCCCGGCAGCAGGGCGCGGATCGCCTCGCGCGCGACACCGCCCGCAGCGACACGGGCGGCGGTTTCGCGGGCAGAGGACCGGCCGCCGCCACGATAGTCGCGAATCCCGTATTTCTGCCAATAGGAGATGTCGGCGTGGCCGGGGCGGAATTTCTGCGCGATGTCGCCGTAGTCCTTCGACCGCTGGTCCGTGTTGCGGATCATCAGCTGGATCGGGGTGCCGGTGGTCTTTCCCTCGAACACGCCGGACAGGATTTCCACCTCGTCGGCCTCGCGCCGCTGGGTGGTGTACTTGTTCTGGCCGGGTTTGCGCCTGTCGAGCCAGTGCTGCAGCATCGACGCCTCGAGCGGGACGCCGGGCGGGCAGCCGTCGACCGTCGCGCCCAGCGCGGGGCCGTGGCTTTCACCCCATGTGGTGACCCGGAACAGGTGTCCGAACGTGTTGAAGCTCATGTGCGTCCCTCCGCGTTAGCGCGGTTTAGACGCGGTACGAAGGGATTGGAAGCCCCCCGCAGGGGGGCAGAAAGGGGGCGCCGCCCCCGTCACGCTGTCGCGTGACTCCCCCGAGGTATTTTCGAAGAGAAGAAGCCTAGGCCCCTGCCAGTTCGCGGCGCGGCGGGCGCAGGCCGAAGAACACCGCCGGAACAATGATCAGCAGGACCACCGCTGTCGCCTCGAACATGATGTCATAGCCGAAGGCGTCGATCAGCGGCTGGCTGACAAGCGGCGAGATGAACTGCCCGAGGAAGATCGCCGTGGTGATCGCGCCGCTGACCGCCCCGCGGTGGTTGGGGGGCGCGACGTCCAGCGCGATGGCGACGAAGTTTGGCATGACCAGCCCGACGCCGGTTCCGACCAGCAGCGCGCCCGCGCAGTAGACCGGCAGCGCGTGCACCGCCTGCAGCACGAAGAACCCGACCGCCATGATCGCGAAGCCCAGTGCGGGAGTGCCGCCGCGGCCCAGCCGCATCCGGATCGGGCCGAAGAACAGCGACGCGACGCCGGCGGCCAGCACGACGCAGGCCATCACCAGCCCGGCCATCTTCGGATCGGTATGGCCGTTGGCGGCAAGGTAGTACGGCATCTGCGTGGGCATCACGTAGAACAGGATGAAGGCCAGCCCGCACAGGAAGATCACGAAGCACAGGACCGCGAACCAGTTGGCTTCTCCGTCGGCAGAGGCGGGACCGTGGTCGGCCGGGGCGCCGCCGTGGGTGTCGGGCAGGGCCTTCCACAGCAGCGGCAGGTACAGCGCGGCCACCGCGTACAGGGCGAAGGGCAGCAGCGCGCCGATGCCCGCAAGCCAGCCGGCAAGGCCGATGAAGATGAAGCCGCCGAAGTTCACCGCCGACATCTGAAGCCCCATGAATCGGCCCCGGTCGGGGCCGGAATAGATGTCGCCCAGCATCGCGGCCTGCGCGGTCATGACGGCCGCGACCGCAAGGCCGAGGATCAGGCGGCTGGCCAGCAGGGCGTACAGGTTGTCCAGCCACAGCCCGGCGCTGCCGGCGAGGGCGAACAGGATCACACCGGCCAGCAGCTGCCGTTTGCGGCCGAACCGGTCGGCGGCCATCCCGGCGAAGGGCGCGGCGATGGCGATCAGCAGCGCGGGGGCGGTGACCAGCAGCCGGGTCAGCAGCCCGGCGTTGGGCGTGTCGGAATACAGCGCCTCGATCCCCGGCAGCGACGGGCTGATCGTCGCGTTGGACATGATCGTGATCGATGCGGCAAGCAGCAGGGCGATCGCGCGCGGGTCGCGGAGGAGATCCATAAGGCGGCTTTCTGTGGTGGGTCGGTCGGACGGGAGGACGCGCGTATTGCATGGCTGCGCGGGCGTTGTCCACGCGAAATACATGACAGCATCATGTAATATATTCGGCCATGCGTCCACCGCATGGCACCGCAACGCCGCGTCATCGTGGCGGGCGCAGGGGGAGCCGGGTGCGACGGGCTGCTTGCCAAGCGGGGCGGCAGGCCCTACGTCAGACGGTACCTCGGGGTGCCCTGTCGGGCTGAGACGCGAATGCGGACCCGTTGAACCTGAACCGGCTCATACCGGCGGAGGGAAGGTGAATGGAACGCCTCCAGCCTGACCCGACCGTCAACACAGGAGGACCAGCCATGAGATTTCCCACCATTGCCGCGCTTGCGGTTCTTGCCCATCCTGCCGTCGCGCAGGACACGCCCGTGCTGCGTGTGCTGACCTATGACAGCTTCGTCACCGAGTGGGGCCCCGGCCCGCAGATCGAGGCCGCGTTCGAGGAAACCTGCGGCTGCGATCTGCAACTGATCGCGTCGGGGGACGGCGCGTCGCTTCTGGCGCGGCTGAAGCTGGAAGGCGACCGGTCGGATGCCGATGTGATCCTTGGGCTGGACACCAACCTGACCGCCGATGCGGCCGCGACGGGGCTGTTCGCCGAGCACGGGGTCGCGACCGATGCGCTGGACCTGCCGGTGGCGTGGGACGATCCGCTGTTCCTGCCCTATGACTGGGGCTACTTCGCCTTTGTCTACGACACGACCCGGCTGGACAGCCCGCCCGCCAGCCTGCGGGCGCTGGCCGACAGCGACCTGACCGTGATCATCCAGGATCCGCGCACCTCGACCCCCGGTCTTGGCTTGCTGATGTGGGCCGAAGCGGCGTTCGGTGACGCGGCCGAAGCGTGGTGGGAGGACCTGTCCGCCAATATCCTGACCGTCACCGCCGGCTGGTCCGAGGCTTACGGGCTGTTTCTGGACGGCGAAGCGGACATGGTGCTGAGCTATACGACGTCGCCGGCCTACCACGTCATCGCGGAAGGCGACGACACCAAGGCCGCAGCGCCGTTCGAAGAAGGGCACTATCTGCAGGTCGAGGTCGCGGGCAAGCTGGCGAACACCGATCAGCCCGAGTTGGCTGACGCGTTCCTTGCCTTCATGCTGTCCGAAGGCTTCCAGTCGGTGATCCCGGAAACCAACTGGATGTACCCGGCGGTGCTGCCCGAAGGCGGGCTGGCCGATGGGTTCGACGGGCTGGTGACGCCGGACACGGCGCTGCTGTACCCGGCGGACGAGGCCGACGCCGTGCGCGAGGCGGCGATGCAGAAGTGGCTGGCCGCGCTGGCCCGGTGAAACACCCGGTGATCCGCCTGTCGGGGGGCGTCGCGGCGGCAATCGTCGCGGCGCTGATCCTTGGCACGCTGGCGGCGGTGGCGCTGCGGTCGGAGGACGCCCCCCGGCTGGGGCCGGCGGACTGGGCGGCGATCCGGTTCACGCTGGTGCAGGCGGTTCTGTCGGCGGTCTTCAGCGTGGCGCTGGCGGTGCCGGTGGCGCGGGCACTGGCCCGGCGGCGGTTCCCGGGACGGACGTTGCTGGTGACGCTTCTGGGCGCGCCGTTCATCCTGCCGACCATCGTGGCGGTGCTGGGTCTGCTGGCGGTGTTCGGCCGCAGCGGCATCCTGAGCACGGCACTGGGCTGGGTCGGGCTGGGGCCGATCCACATTTACGGGCTGCACGGCGTCGTGCTGGCCCACGTCTTCTTCAACATGCCGTTGGCGGTGCGGCTGATCCTGCAGGGATGGCTAGCGATCCCCGCCGAACGCTTCCGGCTGGCGGCCGCGCTGGGCATGGGTCCGCGCGATGTGTTCCGGCGGCTGGAATGGCCGATGCTGCGGGCCGTGGCGCCGGGCGCGCTTTTGGTGATCTTCCTTGTCTGCACCACCAGCTTCGCGGTGGCGTTGACGCTGGGCGGCGGTCCGCGCGGTACGACAGTGGAGCTGGCGATCTATCAGGCGTTCCGGTTCGAGTTCGACCTTGGCCGCGCCGCGATCCTGTCGCTGATCCAGTTCGCGATCTGCGCCGTTGCCGCGCTGGCTGTCTGGAAGGTCAGCCTGCCGTCCGGCCTTGGCGGCGGGCTGGGCCGGGTCGTGGAACGGTGGGGGATCTCGTCGGCGGGCATGCGGTTGCTGGATGCGGCGGCGATCCTGCTGGCCACGCTGTTCCTGCTGACGCCGCTTGCGCTGATCGTGCTGCGGGGCCTGCCGGGCCTTGCCACGCTGCCGTCGTCGGTTGTGCAGGCGACGGTGCGGTCGCTGGCCGTCGCGCTGAGTTCGACCGCGCTGGCGCTGTGGCTGGCCCTGTCGCTGGCGCTGCTGGCGCAGTGGTCGCGGGGATGGGTGCGCGGCGGGGCCGAGGCGTTGGCCTCGCTGGCGATCGCGGTGTCGCCGCTTGTGATCGGCACGGGGCTGTTCCTGCTGGTCTACCCGGTTGCGGACCCGGTGGCGCTGGCGTTGCCGATCACCGCTTTGGTCAACGCGCTGATGAGTCTGCCCTTCGCGTACCGCGCCCTTGCCCCGGCCCTTGCCGAGGTCGAAGCGGTGCGCGGCCCGTTGGCCGACTCGTTGGGTCTGCGGGGATGGGCGCGGATGCGGTACATGGTGCTGCCGGCGCTGGCCCGGCCAGTGGGCTTTGCAGGGGGGCTGGCGGCGGCGCTGTCGATGGGCGACCTTGGCGTGATCGCGCTGTTCGCCGATCCGGGGCAGGTCACGTTGCCGATGCAGCTGTACGCGCTGATGGGCAGTTACCGGATGGAACAGGCGGCGGCGGCGGCGCTGGTGCTGCTGGTGTGCAGCCTTGGGCTGTTCTGGATCTTCGACCGCGGAGGGCGGATGCGTGCTGACGCTTGAGGAACTGGTGTTCGAACAGGGCGATTTCCGGCTGGCGGCGGACTGGTCGGCCGCGCCCGGGCGCATGGTCGCGGTGGTCGGTCCGTCGGGGGCGGGGAAGTCGACGCTGCTGTCGCTGATCGCAGGCTTTCTTGCCCCGACGGCGGGGCGGGTGTTGTGGGACGACCGCGATCTGGCGCCGCTGGACCCCGGCGCGCGGCCACTGTCGATCGTGTTTCAGGACAACAACCTGTTCCCGCATCTGACCGTGGCGCAGAACGTCGGACTGGGCCTGTCGCCGGGGCTGAAGCTGGACCGCGCCGGTTGGTCGCGGGTGGACGAAAGCCTGCGGCGCGTCGGGTTGGACGGACTGGGTGCGCGCAAGCCCGCCGCGCTGTCGGGCGGCCAGCAAAGCCGCGTGGCGCTGGCGCGGGTGTTGCTGCGGTCGCGGCCTTTGATGTTGCTGGACGAGCCCTTCGCCGCGCTGGGCCCCGCGCTGCGGGCCGAGATGCTGGACCTTGTCCGCGAGGTCGCCGCCGAGACGGGCGCGACGGTTCTGATGGTCACCCACGATCCGCGCGACGCACAGCGGCTGGGGGGCGAGACGGTGTTGGTGGCCGAGGGTGTTGCGCAGCCGCCGGAAGACACCGCCGACCTGTTCGCCGCACCGCCGAAGACGCTGCGCGCCTATCTCGGAGAGGCGTGAGGGGGCCCAGCTTTGCCGTTATTTGCAGCGCCCCCGTGCTTCGGCGGTGCCAGTGGCGCGACGTCGAACCTGTCGACCCGACGTTGCGAAGGTTCGAGAGGTGGCAGGGGGCGCTGCCCCCGTCGCACCGAGGGTGCGACCCCCCCGAGGTATTTTTAAAGAGAAGAAGCAGGCAGGGGTTGAAGGTTCGGGGGGCCTGATACGCGAAACGCCCGCCGGTGAGGGCGGGCGTTCCGTTGCGGTGGTCTGACCAGATCACTCGGCGGGCGTGGTGCCGCCCTTTTTGACCGGTTTCCAGATGCGCTTGTTCGTCAGGTACAGCAGCGAGGTCAGCAGGATCAGGAAGATCACGGCGGTGAAGCCGGCCTGCTTGCGCGCCATCATCTTGGGTTCCGCCGTCCACATCAGGAAGGCCGCGACGTCCTGCGCCTCGGCTGCGATGTCGTTGGGGGCGCCGTCCTCGAAATCGACGTCCTCGCCGTACAGCGGCGGGGCCATGCCGATCCAGCCGCCCGGGAAGGCGGTGTTCTCGTACAGGGTCACGCCAGCTTCGACTTTTTCCTCACCGGTGTAGCCGGTCAGAAGCGAGGCGATGTACTCGGCGCCGCCCATGCCGTTGAACAGCTGGCTGAGGCCGGTGCCGTAGGGGCCGTGGAAGCCCGCGCGGCCTTTGGCCATCAGCGACAGGTCGGGCGCGCCGACCGAGGTGTTCGCCGGGAAGTGGTCGGTCGGGGTCGCGGGACGGTAATCGTCGAGCTCGGGGTCGAAGACCTCGTACTGCGCCGCGTAGGCGCGGACCTGATCCTCGGGGAGCCCGACGCCGCCTTCGTCGTGCAGGGTGCGCAGCGGCACGTACTGTAGCCCGTGGCAGGCAGAGCAAACCTCGGTGTAGACTTGGAGGCCGCGCTGCAGCTGGAACTGGTCGTAGGCGCCGAACGGTCCTTCGAACGAGAAGGCGTAGTCCGTCACGTGGCCTTCGGCATGGGCCGCATCGGCGGCATGCTCTTCCTCGGCGGCGTGCGCTTCCTCTTCCCCGTGGTCCTCCTGGGCCCAGCCGGCAAGCGGCGACAGGCCCAGAAGCGCGGCGAGCGCGGCGGCGGAAAGGGTCTTGGCTTGGATCATCTTCATCGCCTTTCTCACTCGGCCGGTTTCACGTCACCCGAGGCGTCTGCCTTGGGATAGTGCGCGGCGAAGTCTTCTTCGATGGTCGCGGGACGCGCCACCGGTTTCTCGATCACGCCGAGCAGGGGCAGGATCACCAGGAAGTAGGCGAACCAGTAGGTGGCCCCGATCAGCGAGATGGTCGAGTAGGGCGGTTCCGCCGGCATCGCGCCCGCCCACATCAGGACGACGAAGTCGATGGCCAGCAGCCAGAACCACCACTTGAACATCGGGCGGTACTTGCCCGAGCGGACCGACGAGGTGTCGAGCCACGGCGCCAGCGCCATGACCGCGATCGCGCCGAACATCGCCAGTACGCCGAAGAACTTGGCGTCGACGATGCCGCCGGTGATCCAGCTTGCGAACATCACCACCCAGACGTCGCCGGTGAAGGCGCGCAGGATCGCGTAGAACGGCAGGAAGTACCATTCGGGCACGATGTGGGCGGGCGTCGCGAGCGGGTTCGCCTCGATGTAGTTGTCGGGGTGGCCCAGGTAGTTGGGCATGAAGCCGACGATCGCGAAGAAGACCACCAGGACCAGCGCCAGGGCGAACAGGTCCTTCAGCACGAAGTAGGGCCAGAACGGCAGCGTGTCCTTCTGCGCCTCGGCCTTCGAGGTGCGGCGGACCTCAACGCCGGTGGGGTTGTTGTTGCCGGTCGAGTGGAAGGCCCAGATGTGCACGATCACCAGCCCCGCGATGACGAAGGGCAGCAGGTAGTGCAGCGAGAAGAAGCGGTTCAGCGTGGCGTTGTCCACGGCGGGTCCGCCCAGCAGCCAGGTCTGGATCGATTCGCCGATGAACGGGATCGCGCCGAACAGGCCGGTGATGACGGTGGCGCCCCAGAACGACATCTGGCCCCACGGCAGCACGTAGCCCATGAAGGCGGTGCCCATCATCAGCAGGTAGATCAGCATGCCGACGATCCACGTGATCTCGCGAGGGGCCTTGTAGGACCCGTAGTAGAGACCGCGGAAGATGTGGAGATAGACGGCGAAGAAGAACAGCGAGGCGCCGTTCATGTGGACGTAGCGGATCATGTGTCCGCCGTTCACGTTGCGCATGATGTGTTCGATCGACGCGAAGGCGTTGTCGACATGCGGGGTATAGTGCATCGCCAGAACGATGCCGGTGCCGATCTGCAGGGCAAGGCAGAAGGCAAGGACGATGCCCCAGATCCACATCCAGTTCAGGTTCTTGGGCGTGGGGATCATCAGGGTGTCATAGACCAGCGCGACGACTTTCAGGCGCTTGTCGAGCCATTTCTCGAAGCCGGACTTCGGCTCGTAATGGTCGTGGGGAATTCCGGACATTCTATTCCTCCCTTATCCGAGCACGATGGTCGTCTCGCCGTCGAAGGCGGCGACCGGGACCGGCAGGTTTTCAGGCGCAGGGCCGCGGCGGATGCGGCCGGCGGCGTCGTAGTGAGAGCCGTGGCAGGGGCAGAACCAGCCGCCGAAGTCACCGGCGCCGTCGCCCAGCGGCACGCAGCCGAGGTGCGTGCACACGCCCATCATGACAAGCCATTTCTCTTCGCCGTCCAGCGCGCGGTTCGCGTCGGTCGCGTCGGCGTCGGCGGCGAGGTTCGCGTTGCGTGCGTTCGAGTCCGGCAGCGACGACACGTCGACCGAGTTCGCGCTTTCGATCTCGTCCGCGGTGCGGTGCCGGATGAAGACCGGCTTGCCGAGCCACTTCACGGTCAGCTGCGTGCCTTCCGCGACGCCGCTGATGTCCACCCGGATCGAGCTGAGCGCCTGGACGTCGGCGGAGGGGTTCATCTGGTTGACGAGCGGCCATACAGCCGCACCGGCCGTCACCACCCCTGCGCCCGCCGTCGCGTAATATAGAAAGTCGCGACGCGTGCCTTCGTGGTCATCTGCGTGGGACACGAGCGTTCTCCATTCCTGAGCCGGCTGGCCGGCCTGCATTATCGATAGAGGCGCGGACGGACCGCACCTGCATGCCTCGCCGTAATAGGCGGAAGCCCTTGACGCGTAAAGCGGGCATTCGCCTATGCCTGGGGCGCGTTGTCGCGGTACCCCGCGAAATCCTGGTGTTTGGCGGCAAAACTGCCCCTCCTGCGCCATATCGCGGAGTTTTGTATCGGAAAGGGTTTGAATTCCGGTGCATGAAGAGTCACATGCACGGCAAACCAAGGGGCGCGACCGTTTCACCGGCCGCGCTGCCGGGACACAGGAGCATCCAGTCCATGAAAGCTGTCGGCAAAATCATCGGTGCGGCCCTTGTCGCCGCGGGTTTCGGTGCGGCGCTTGCGGGCCCGGCCCTGGCCGAGACCGAACTGAGCTTCTACACCGGCTATCAGGCTGCGCCGCACAGCCGCGTCGAGGGCAATGACCCCGGCGGCGTCGGCGATTTCAGCTTTCTGTCGACCTGGGAAGGCCGTCCGTTCGAAATGCCGCCTTACTACGGTTTCCGCGCCACCTACTGGCTGCAGCGGAACCCGAACCTGGGCTTCGGTCTCGATTTCTCGCACAACAAGGTCTACGCGGACGACGAGACGCTGGCGACCAACGGGTTCGACCGGCTGGAGTTCACCGACGGTCTGAACACGATCACGGCGAATGTCTGGTACCGCTGGCCGGGCCAGTGGATGAACGGCCGTCTGACGCCCTATGTCGGCGCCGGGGCCGGTCTGGCGATTCCCCATGTCGACGTCGAGACGGCGGGCGGCAAGACGTTCGAGTACCAGCTGACCGGCGCGGCGGTGCAGGCGGTGGCCGGGATCAAGTACAGCTTCAACGACCGTTGGGCCGTGTTCGGCGAATACAAGGGCACCTACTCGATGAACGAGGCGGACCTTGCCAGCGGCGGCACGCTGAAAACCGACGTGGTGACCAACGCGATCAACATCGGCGTCTCGTTCAGCTTCTGAGGCCCGAGCGGGCCGCGCCGATGTGACGAGCATCGCGTTCGCGGATCCGGATCGGGGAGGGGGCTCTGCCCCCGTCGCTGCGCGACTCCCCCGAGGTATTTTCCAAGAGAAGAAATGGCCCGACCGGGGCCCGGCGCCTAGGCGTCCGGGCGGGTCGCCTGCATCGACGCGCGGGCGGAGAAGGTTTCGTACCAGCCGGCCAGCGCCTCTCGTCCGGTGCGCCATGCGCGGTCGTCGTGGCGGAAATCGAGGTAGCCGAGCGCACAGGCAACAGCGATCTGCCCCATGTCCACCGGCCCGCCGAGGTGGGGCATCCAGCCGTCGTTCAGGGCGTCGAGCGCGCGGGTGACCTTGAACCACTGGCCGTCCACCCATGTCGCCGACCGTTCCTGTTCCGGGCGCCAGCGCGATTCGTAAACCACGAGGATCGCCGCATCCATCAGGCCGTCGGCCAGCGCCTCGAGCGTCAGCACGTCCCAGATGCGGTCCTGCGGGTAAAGGCCGGCGTCGAAACGGGTGTCGAGGTAGCGGCAGATCACGCGGCTGTCGAACATCGGGCCGCCGTCGTCGCGTGCGAGGCAGGGGATCTTGCCCAGCGGGTTTTCGGTGAACGGCGCCTCGTCCGCGACAGGGTTGCCGGTGGTCGGGACCATCGTGACCGATCCGGTCTGGCCGGATTCGTGCAGAAGCACGCGGACCTTGCGGCAGAAAGGCGACGGGGGGCTGTCGAAAAGCTTCATCATGACGGTCGGGGCTCCGGTTGTGGTGACCGACGTCTTAGGGCCGTGGCGACCGACTGTCCAATGGCAGGACGATGGTGTCGCCGGGCCCGGAGTGACGGGCCCGGCGACCGGGTCATTGCTGGATCGATTCGAGGAACATCGCCAGCGAGAGGATCCGGCCTCGGGTTTCGAGGATCGCGCTGTAGTCGCCCGACCCGGACTGGCCGTGCTCGTCGTCGAACACGCTGCCATAGGTTGGCATCGGCCCGCCATGACCACGCAGTCCGGTCCGGCCGTCGATGATATGGATCACCTCGAGCATCGGGTAGGACCCGTCGTTCCGGGCGCTCAGGCCGGTGAGGTCCGGCGCCTTGGTGGTCATCAGGTCGTTGAGCGGACCGTCGCCCATGGCGTCGGTCCCGTGGCAGGTGGCGCAGTACTGTGCGAACAGGGCGCCTCCTACGCCCGCGTCCTGAGCCTGTGCCCCTCCGAACGTGGAGAGTACCGTTAATGAAACAACCAGGATCGTATGCCGCATGGTCTCCTCCCTAGCAGCCGTATCCGCGCGTTTCTGCGATCAAGCCTGCCGGGGCGGGGTGCGCCCTGCTTTGATATAGATCATTTTGAATATATTTAGGTGACGCAGCGTCAGCCCTCTGGAGGTGTGCGCATCGTGGCGGCAAGCTGTGCCGGCTCGTGTCCGATCCCGTCGCGTTCCACTGCGTCGGCGGCCCTTAGGCGGACAGCGTCGTCCTTGTTCTGGCCCAGCTTCCATGTGCTGTCGATCCCGTCGACGTGCAGCACGAAAGGCACGATCATCCGCAGCATCCGGTCCAGCGCGTCGGCCGGCATCTTGTCGGCCAGCCACGCGGGCTTTGGCGCCAAGCGGTCTTCGAAGGCGGCGGACAGACGGTCGAGCATCGGGCGCAGGCTGTCCTGCGGCTGACGCTCTAGCCGCCCGCGCAGATGGACGGCGACGTAGTTCCATGTCGGCACCTGATCGTCGATGCCGTACCAGTCGGGCGAGACATAGCTGTCCGGCCCCTGCACCGCGAGCGTGGCGGGCAGCGCCGTCTTGCAGGCCGCCGTGATCGGGTTCGAGCGGACAAGGTGCAGTTCGGCGGTCGCACCGTCTTCGGACAGGACGAAGGGGATGTGCGACAGCAGCGGCGCGGCGTCGCCGTTCACCGCCAGCGTGCCGAAGCCGCGGTCGCGGGCGAAGGCCACGTTCCGGTCGCGGCCGGTTTTCCGGAAGGCCGGGTTCGGGTGCATCAGCCCGCGATCAGACGCGTGCCGTCGACGCCTGCGATGCGGGTTCGCACGATGCTGCCCTCGACCTGCGGCGCGGCGAAGGTGACTTCGGTGAACTGTTCGGTGCGGCCCATGTGCGGATTTTCCATCAGCACCGCGTGGTCGCATCCGACTCGCGTGGCAAGGTGCCGCGCGACGGCGGCGTCCCCGGCGGCGCGCAGCCGGGCGGCACGGTCCTTGATCGCCTTGCCGTTCACCTGCGGCATCCGCGCGGCGGGGGTGCCGGGGCGGGGCGAGTAGGGAAAGACATGCAGCCACGTCAGGTCGCAGTCCTCGACCAGCTTCAGCGAGTTCTGGAACATCGCCTCTGTCTCGGTCGGGAAGCCGGCGATGATGTCGGCGCCGAAGGTCATGTCGGGCCGCAGGCGGCGCGCCTCTTCGCAGAAGCGGATGGCGTCGTCGCGCAGGTGGCGCCGCTTCATCCGCTTCAGGATCATGTCGTCCCCGGCCTGAAGCGACAGGTGCAGGTGCGGCATCAGCCGGGGTTCCTCGGCAATGGCGCGCATCAGGTTGTCGTCGGCCTCGATGGAATCGATCGAGCTGATCCGCAGCCGCGGCAGGTCCGGCACCAGTTTCAGGATCCGCATCACAAGGTCGCCCAGCCGCGGCGCACCCGGCAGGTCCTGCCCCCACGAGGTCATGTCGACCCCGGTCAGCACTACCTCGTTATAGCCCCGGTCCACCAGCCGCCGGATCTGGTCCACCGCGACGCCCGCGGGAACCGAGCGCGAGTTGCCGCGCCCGAAGGGGATGATGCAGAAGGTGCAGCGGTGATCGCAGCCGTTCTGGATCTGGACGTAGGCCCGGCTTCGCGTGCCGAACCCGTCGATCAGGTGGCCCGCCGTTTCGGTCACCGACATGATGTCGTCGACCTGCACGGGTTCCGTTTGGCCGATCAGGTCGGGCGCCATGTTGGCCCATGTCTGCGGCTGCATCTTCTCGGCGTTGCCGACCACCAAGTCGACCTCGTCCATCGCGGCAAAGCTGTCGGGGTCGGTCTGCGCGGCGCAGCCGGTGACGATGACCTTGGCGTTCGGGTTCTCGCGGCGCAGGCGGCGGATCTCTTGCCGCGCCTTGCGCACGGCCTCGGAGGTCACGGCGCAGGTGTTCACGACGACGGCGTCCTCGACCCCATGCGCGGCGGCAAGGTCTTTCATCGCCTCGGTCTCGTAGGCGTTCAGCCGGCAGCCGAGGGTGGCGAAAACGGGGGCGCGGCGGTCCATCTACAGCGAATCCAGAAAGGCGGCGGTCAGGTGGCCGGTGAAGACATGGGCGGTCGGGCCGGTCATCCAGACCCCGTCGTCGCGCCAGTCGATGTCGATGTCGCCACCATCGAGCGTGATGGTGACGTGGCGCCCGGTCAGCCCGCGCCGCGCCGCGGCCACGGCGGTGGCGCAGGAGGACGAACCCGACGCCAGCGTCACGCCCGCGCCGCGTTCCCACACCCGCATCCGCAGGTGGTCGGGGCCGATGACATGGGCAAATTGGACGTTGGTGCGTTCGGGGAAGAACGGATGGTGTTCGATCTCGGGGCCGCGTGCGGACAGGTCGATCTCTTCCGCGTCGTCCACGAAGAAGGTGCAGTGCGGATTGCCCATGCCGGTGGCCACGGGATGGCCGGGCATCGGCAGGTCCAGCGTGTCCATCTCGGACACCAGCGGGACGTCGGCCCAGTCCAACAGCGGCGCGCCCATGTTCACGCGCGTCAGGCCGTTCCCGGCATTTTCGGCGGCCAGCAGCCCGCGCTCGGTGCGCAGGGTCAGGCTGTCGCGGCCGGTGTCGTCCATCAGGAACCGCGCGATGCAGCGGGTGGCGTTGCCGCAGGCGCCCGCGATCGAGCCATCGGAATTGTAGAATGTCAGCCGGGCGTCCGATCCGTCGTCTGCGTCGATCGCGGCCAGCTGGTCGAATCCGACGCCCATGTGCCGGTCTCCGAGAGCGCGGGCCAAAGCCTCGGACACGGGGGCGCCGCCCGCGCGGCGGTCGATCACCACGAAGTCGTTTCCAAGGCCATGCATCTTCATGAAGGCCAAGCCGTTATGATGTCCATCGTCACGCATGGCGGCGCATATATCCCCGCATCGAATATGAATCCAGAGGTCGTAACGTTAGGGGTGATTTTTGGCCTTGACCGCGTTTGGCCGGTTCCCTAGGTAGGCGCCTCGAGTGGGCCGTTAGCTCAGTTGGTAGAGCAACTGACTTTTAATCAGTGGGTCGCAGGTTCGAATCCTGCACGGCTCACCACTGAACCTCCAGAATCATTTTCGTGAGTTTCGTGCGCCGGGATCGTCGCACGCGGTTTCGCGTGGCCGGGCAGTCACTCGGACGTCATTCCAGCGATGGTCGCCAAGCAGCGATGCGTCGTCCCCGACCTGCGCCGGGCAGAACCCACCATGCTGTACTATCCGCCCATCGATTCGGTTTTCCGTGCTGAAGCGATCCGGGGTGATCGGAGGGCATGAACCCGGACATCCTGAACTTCAGCGGTATGCTGTCCGGGGCGTTCGATCTGTCGATCCTTGGCCCTTACACCGGGTCGGGACCCGGCATCCGAACCCACGTGGACACCTAGAGCGACATCATCGTGTTCGTGGATGCCGACGGCGACGGCGGCGCCGACATGCGCATCGCACTGGATCAGGCGACCGGCGTGACGGAAAGCGATTTCCTGCTGAAGCGACAGCGCCGGCGCATCCTCGCACTCGGGGCGGGTCAGTACCCGTCCAGGGGCAGCTTCATGTCGATGGACAGCCAGCCGTCTTCGACCCGGCGGACCTTTTCTGCCCGCAACTGCATTGCGGCGGCCTGGATCAGGCTGGAGCCGAAGCCCTTTGAGGACTCCGTGTCATAATCCGGCACCCGCTCTCGCCATCCAAGGTGCACGCCATTTTCATACGGCTCCCAATGGATGCGGATGGCGCCGTCCTTCTCTCGCAATGATCCGTATTTTGCCGAGTTGGTCACCCACTCGTGCAGGATCAGAACCAGCGACGTAGCCGCCTTGGCCGGAATCAGAACCTCTTCGCCGGTCATCTCGATCGTCTGGTCGCCGCGTGCGGGCGCTAGGATCTGGTCGATCAGGGCGCGCAGCGGAACCGGCTGGTTCACGTCGGTTTTCAGCATAAGTGAATGCGCGCGGTCCAGCGCAGCCACCCGGCCGCGCAGGTTGTCCACCATCGCAGCCTTATCCGTGCTTTCGCGAGACGCGTTGGAAATCATGGCCGACACAAGAGCGAACAGGTTCTTGATGCGGTGGTTGATCTCGGCCAGGTGCATTTCACGGTCGGCCAAAAGCTTCTGCTCGGTGGTCACGTCGAAGCTGACGCCGATGATCGTATCCCCGTCTTCGGACGCACGGTATCGCGCGACACCGCGCAGCCACCGTTCAGTGCCGGAGGGCAGGTTCATCCGGAATGTCTCGTCGTAGACTTCGCCGTCCTTCGACAAGGCGTCCAGTGCACCGAAGGCGCGCTCTCGGTCCTCTTCCGCGACGCGGGCCATAAGCGCGGTCTGGGACGAGGCTTCGGCTTCCGACACCTCGAACAGATCGCGGCATGCCGAATCAAGGAACAGGGACCGATCT
This sequence comes from Psychromarinibacter halotolerans, assembly GCF_029168315.1. Lineage (NCBI taxonomy): Bacteria > Pseudomonadati > Pseudomonadota > Alphaproteobacteria > Rhodobacterales > Paracoccaceae > Psychromarinibacter > Psychromarinibacter halotolerans. Next base: position 338,118 of record NZ_JARGYD010000002.1, on the reverse strand, counting down.
TTGTAGGAGAATTCCCAACGGCCTATCCCAGCGAAGCCGAAGGCATGTTTCAGACGGTCGTCTTCTAAGGGCATCGGGTCGCTGTCCTAAGCGCCGTGGTGGGCGCAATGGTATGACGCAAAGTGCCGGACGAACGTCGCCGGTCACTGTCCCAATGTTAACTTTCATGCTCCGGTGTCAACCGGTCAGGTCAACTTCAGTGGTCCTTGGCCGTAGAGATAGGCGGTGTCGAAGGCGCCGAGTTTCTTCAATGCCTCCTTGTCGAGCACCGTGACCTGCCCGCGAGAGATGTCGACGATCCCGCTTTCGCGCAGCTTCCGCACGACCCGGTTCATGTGGATGCTGGTCGTTCCGCAGGCGTCTGCCAGTTCCTGCTGGGTCAGCGGCAGGAAAAACCCGTTTTCTCCGGCCAGGTCCACGAAATCGAGCCGCTGCCAGATCTCTGCCACAAGATGCGCAAGGCGTCCGTCCGCGCTAAGGTGTTCCAGCTTCATGATCCATTCGCGGTGCATCGCGGCATCGAGAAGGGTCGAATACCACAGCATCCGCGCAAGGTTCGGCTCGGTTTCCAGAACCTCTTGGATGCGGGTGTGGAGGGCATAGCCGATCTGCACCGACCCGATCGACACGATGTCGTGGTCCAGCCGCTTCAGGGCAAAGGCGTGCAGATCGACAAAGTCGCCGGGCACGTGCAGCGCGACGATGTGGCGTTTGTCGCCCTCGCGGATCACGCGGGCAAGGGTGCCTTCGATCAGGATCGTGCTGCGTTCAAGATAGGTACCGCGTTCAAGGATGGTGTGCGGCGCCGTGAAGCGTTCGACATCTTCGACGAGACCCTCCAGCACTGCCTTTTCGCGTTCCGACAGGGCTTCCCGCGACCGGCCCTGCAGGAATCGCCGCGTGTAGGGATAAGCGTCTTCCGTCATCGATATCCTTCTGCACCCTGCCGGGTCTTGCTTCTGAGACGTCTATTCCTAACATATGTTAACATGGCGGCGATCTTCAACGTCCGCTCGTACTATAACGATGCAAGCGCACGCATCGTTCCTGAGGTTTTGTTCCAAGGTGGCCTTCATTCCGCAGGGTCATTGGCGGCAGACGGTTGGCGGTGCCGCACAGGGGGTCTTCCAGCGCCCTAGGTTCGCGTCACGCCCGGGCTATCTGAGGGCTGAGGTATGCGGGAAGGATCGGAAATGAACGCTGGGGACGACAGGCGAATTGCCGTCATCGGGCTTGGCCCGCGGGGCGTTGGTGCGCTTGAGGCGCTGGCGGCCCTTGCCGAAACGCGGGGACTGCGGCTGTCGGTCGATGTGTTCGATCCTTTTCCGGCTCCGGGCGCTGGGCCGAACTTCGATCCCGATGAAAGCCCGCTGTGCCGGTTGAACATACCGATGCGCGACATCGACCTGCGCGCGCCGGACAGTTTGAACGTGCGGCCCTTGGCGGATTGGCTTGATCCGCCCATCGGGCCGGACGACTTTCCGCCCCGGGCGCGGCTGGGCGCGTATATCCAGCATCGACTGGATGCGTTGGACCGGTCGCAGGGCGTCGCGCTGTCCCGGATTGCCGAACATGTCGACGCTGTGCGCCGCGAGGGCGACGGGTGGCTGGTGCAGACCGGCGACCATGCCCACGGCCCCTATGCCGAGGTCCTGCTTGTGCCGGGCCAGCCCAAGACGAAGCCCGATCCGCAACTGGCGGACTGGCAGGCGCATGCGTCGCGGACGGGATGCGCGCTTGCGCAGGTCTATCCGGCGAAGGACCTGCTTCGGAAAGCGGAAGACTGGGCCGGAAGGACGGTCGCGGTGCGCGGGTTTGCCCTGTCGTCTTTCGACGTGCTGCGCGTGCTGACCCAAGGCCTTGGCGGACGGTTCACCAGCACCGGGTATCAGCCGTCCGGCAACGAACCGCGCCGCATCGTGCCCTTTTCCTTGGACGGCCAGCCCCCGTTCCCGAAGCCAGAGACAGAAGAGATCGACGCGCGTTTCGACCCTCTGCCTGATGAAACCACCGTGTTCGAGCAAGCGATCGCGACGGCAGCCTGCGGAACGCCCGAGACAGCGCGCCAGCGGATCAGCGACAGCCTTGTGCCGCCGGTGCACCGCATCCTTGCGGCCAGCAGCGCGAAGACCGGAGCCGACGCCGTGGCCGAGTGGCTGGACACCGAATGGTCGGATCCCGGTTCGCAGGACAGCCAATCCGCGCTCGACACGCTGAACGACGGGATTGCGATGGCCGCTGGCAGCAAGCCGCCGTCGATTGGATATGCCGTCGGGCAGGTCTGGCGCAAATGGCAGGACCAGCTGCGGCAGGGCTATAACCCAGCGGACACCGCGCCGGACACCGCCGCGCTGATCGTGGGGTTCGACGAGGGTCTGAAACGCTATTCCTACGGTCCCCCGGTCGATGCGTGTCGCGAACTGCACGCGCTGATCGAGGCGGGCATCGTCACGACGCGGCTGTCCTGCGACCCCGGCATCGCGCTAGTCGACGCGGGCTGGCGCCTGACGGCGAACGGCGAGGACGTGACCGCCGACGTCATGATCGACGCCGTGTTGCCGTCCCCCGACCCCGCGCAGTTGGTGGACGGGCCGGTGCCGGGGCTGATGGAGGCGGGCTGGCTGACGGCGCCCGAGGACCTTGCCGCCCGCACGGCGGCCGATGGGCGGCTGGTCGACCGCGACGGTCGGCCCGTGCCCGGTCTTTGCCTGCTGGGACGGCTGGCGCTGGGCAGCGTGATTGCCGCCGACAGCCTTCATGACTGCTTCGGCATGGCGTCGCACAGGTGGGCCGAGGGCGTGCTGTCCCGCATCGCCTGAGTCGGGGTCCGGCGCATCGTCCGTGCGGTAACAGGGGTGCCGCGACGACAGTCACCTGCTGGAACCCATGATCCCGCAAGTTGCCGTCGCGTGGGATTCCAGCCGGAAAACCAATGCCGCAGCCGTGTATTTCCCTTCAGAGTCATGGTGTCCGACGGCGGTGGGACTTCGGGGGGTATAGTGAAAACTTAATTTGCGTCCGGCAATTGAATTTGCAGGATTTGCGACCGGATGAACTATTCCCAACGATGCGAAAGCTATCGCTTTTCCGAAACTTCTTTTGGGAGGAGACACCCGATGCTGAAGAAACTTTCCCTTGCCGCCGTCCTGATGGCAACCGCCGTGGTCCCGGCCACCGCGCAAGAGCGCGTGTCGATCGGCACCGGCGGCACCGGCGGCGTGTTCTACGCCATCGGCGCTGGCATGGCTGACCTGCTGAACAACCAGCTCGACAGCGTGACCGCCAACGCCGAGGTCACCGGCGCCTCGATCGAGAACATCCGTCGCGTGTCGGCGGGCGAAATGACCATGGGCTTCTCGTCGGCCTCGGTCCTGTACGAAGCGATGGCCGGCGAAGGTGCCTTCGACGGCGACGCCCAGAACGTGGCCGCCATCGCGTACCTTTACCCGGCGGTGCTGCAGATCGCGGCGACAGAGGCAAGCGGCGCGACGACCGTGGCGGATCTGGCCGATCTCGACATCTCCATCGGCCCTCCGGGCTCGAACTCGTCGATCTTCGCGGAACGCCTTCTGACGCACGAGGATGCCTTCAACATCGGCAACGTCTCGTTCCTCAGCTATGGCGAGGCGACGTCGGCCATCAGCAACGGCCAGCTTGACGGCTCGATCATTCTTGCCGGCACCCCGGCTTCGGCCTTCATCGAACTGTTCACCACCGAAGACGTGACGATGATCCCGGTCGACGCGGCGAACATGGAAGGGCTGATCGCGGATTACCCGTACTACGAGGTCATCGAAGTGGCTGCCGGCACCTACGAGGGTCAGGACGAAGCCATCGCCGCCGTGGGCGATCCGGCGATCCTGTTCACCGCCGCCGACGCCGATCCGGCACTGGTCGAAGAGATCACCCGGACCCTGTTCGACAACCTCGAAACACTCGGCCGCGTCCACCCGGCCGCCGGTCAGATCTCGATGGACCGCGCGACGAACACGCCCATCGACCTGCATCCGGGCGCCGAGGCTTACTTCTCGTCGAAATAAACAACCTGCTTCACGCAGGGGGCGGGGCCGGAAGCGGCCCCGCCCTCGTACGTTCCGGAGAACGTGCGACAGTCAGAGCCAAGAGACCACCATGAGCAACATCACAAGCATCCTGCTGGATGATCACCTGCCGCGTTGGGAACATCGCCTTGCGACAGGTGCCTTCGCCATCCTCGCCATCCTCGTGACCGTGCTGGTCGTGTGGTCGGCGTGGTTCGGAAACATCACCGCGCTTGTGCTGCGCGCCACGTTCTTCTCGCTGATGGTCTCGGCGGGCCTTGTCGCTGTCGCCACCCGCCGCACCTTCGCGCCTTGGCGCGCCGTTCTTTACCTTCTGGCCGTGGCGGTTCTGGTGCCCGGTCCGTACCTGTGGGTGAACTACCTGAACATCGTCCGCTCTGGCGGGATCGCCGGGTCGCTGGACATTACCTTGTTCGTGATCGCCACGGTCTCTGTGCTGATCCTTGCGCGCTATGTGATCGGCTGGGTCATGGTGGCGCTGGGCGTCATCGCGCTGGCCTATGCCTTTTTCGGTGACGTGATCCCCGGCACTTACGGGCACGCGGGCTATTCGCTGGGCCGCGTGACGTCGAACCTGTTCCTGCGCACCGAGGGCCTGTTCGGCCTGCCGATGGGTGTCGCGGTGCAGTACATTTTGCTGTTCTCGCTTCTGGGCGGGCTGCTGCTGCGCACCGGGCTGGGGCAGGTCTTCGTCGACCTCGCCCACGCGCTGACCGGGCGGGTGCAGGGCGGCCCGGCGCTGACCGCCGTGATCTCGTCCACGATGTTCTCGTCGATCAACGGGTCCGCCGTGGCGGGCGTCGTCACCACCGGGACCTTCACGATCCCGCTGATGAAACGCACCGGCTATCGCCCCAAGGTCGCGGGCGCGATCGAGGCCGCCGCGTCTTCTGCCGGTCAGATCATGCCGCCCGTCATGGGCGCGGCTGCCTTCCTGATGGCCGAGCTGACCCAGACCCCCTACGCCACCATCGCCGCCGCCGCGCTTATCCCGGCGCTGATGTACGTCTTCGCGCTGCTGGTCGGCGTGCGGGAAGAGGCGGGCAAGTTCGACCTTGGCCGCGCCGACCCGTCCGACATTCCGCAGTTGAAGGAAGTTCTGCTGAAGCGCGGTCATCTGTTGATCCCGCTGATCGGGCTCGTCGTGTTCCTTGCCGTCGGCTACACGCCGTCTGCCGCGGCCGTGCTGTGCCTGATCGCGACGCTGGTCGTTTCGGTCTTCACGAAGGAAACCCGCATCGGCCCGATCGGTCTGATCGAGGTGATGATGGAAACGGTGCGCAACGTGCTTCCCGTCGTCGCCGCCGTGGCTGTCGCGGGGATGCTGATCGGTGTGCTGACCCTGACCGGCATGGCGCTGAAGATGTCGTCGCTGATCCTCGACGTCGGTGCGGGCAGCCTGTTCCTGACGCTGCTGCTGACGATGGTCGCCAGCTTCGTGCTGGGCCTTGGGATGCCGACCTCGGCGGCTTACCTGCTGCTGGCGATCCTGATCGCCCCGGCGCTGGAAACCTTCGGCCTTCCGGTGATCGCGGCGCATATGTTCATCTTCTACTACGGCCTGCTGTCCGCCATCACACCGCCGGTCGCGCTGGCGGCCTATGCCGGTGCGTCGATTGCCGGGGCAGAACCGAACGAGACGGCGATGGAATCGATCCGCCTTGGCTTTGTGAAGGTCGTGGCGCCGTTCCTGTTCGTCTACGCGCCAGAGCTTCTGCTGATCGGTACGCCGGTGAACATCGTGCTGGCCACGGTCGCGGCCTTCGCCGGGACCTTCGCGGCAGGCACCGCGCTGACGGGCTGGATGATCCGCCCGCTGACGGCGATGCACCGCGCAGGCTTCACGCTGGTCGCGGCGCTGGCGACGGTCACGCTGGTCTGGCCGGTCGGCAACGTTGTCAGCCTGCTGGCAGAGGCGGCAAGCCTTGCCCTGCTTGGCGCGCTGGTGTTCGGCCTGTGGTCGGCGGCCCGGTCGACGCGGGCGGCCTGACGGCAATACCCTAAGGCGCGTCCCCGGCGGCTTCGTCGGGGGCGGCCGGAACCCAGCCGAGCTTTCGCGAGATCGCCTCGGCATGGCTGACCACGTAGGGCGCCAGCCGGTGCTGGTTCGCCTCGGTCATCCGCCGTGCCGGACCGCTGGCAGAGATCGCCGCAAACACGCTTCCAGCGGAATTGCGGATCGGGGCTGACACGCAGCGGACGTTCACCTTGTGCTCTTCGCAGTCCAGCGCGTAGCCGCGCTCGCGGATGTCGGCGAGATCGCGGCGCAGGTCGTCGGGATCGACGATGGTATGCGGCGTGAAACGGTCCTGCCCGGCAGAGATCACGCGGTTGATCGTCGCCTCGTCCTGAAATGCCAGCGTCGCCTTGCCCACCCCGGTGCAGTAGCAGGGCGAGATTTCCATCACGATCATGTCGTTCTGGTCGCCGGTGGGGCCGCCGGTGGCGCGCTCGACGAAGACCATGCGTTCGCCGTCGAAGACGCACAGGTGAACGGATTCGCTCGTCAGGCTGCTCAGCGCCTCGCAATAGGGCCGCGCCTTGCGCTGCAGATCCATGTTGCTAAGCACGGTGGCGCCGAACTGGAACAGGCGGATGCCAAGCCGATATTCGTCCCGCGCGCGTTCCTGTTCCAGAAAGCCGACCTCTTTCAGCGCCAGGATCGACCGGTGCGCCGTCGACCGCGGCAGACCCGTGCGTTCGGCGATCTCGGTGACGGTCAGGGTGCGCTCGGTCGTCGAAAAGCATTCAAGCACCCCGACCAGCTTGCCCAGCGTCTTGACGTTCTTGGTTTCCATCACAAGCCTCCGTACCGGAATGTGGGACAAAATGCTGCAACTGCAAACGCGTTGATCCCATAGATATCCCAAATTGCGGGACGCGCTAAGCCCACGATATAGCATCGAAGAAAGCAAGCATTAAGATTAATAAATTTATTTCGTTATATTTCCGATAGATAAGACGTTTGGCGCCAACGCGGTACCGCATTGTGGGATTGTGTGAGAAATTCCAATTGACGGAATTCCAGATCCAAACCTAGCCTTCATTCCGAAATACGGGAATGGAGGAACCCCATGAGCAAGAAGATCTACGGCATCATCCCGCCGATCGTCACCCCTTTCGACGCGAACGGCGAGATTGACGAAAAGGCGCTGCGCCAGAACGTCCAGTTTGTCCTGACGCGCGGCGTGCACGGCATCTGCTTTGGCGGCAGCACCGGCGAAGGCCACACCCTGACTTCGGACGAGCTGGAGCGCGTCGCCGAGATCTGTGCGGAAGAGGCCAAGGGGCAGGTCCCGGTGATCGCCGGCATCATCACCAACTCGACCCGCGACGCCGCGCACAAGGCGAAGCTGATGACGAAATACGCCATCGACGCGCTGCAGATCACGCCGGTCCACTACGTGTTCAAGCCGGACGAGACCGCGACCTACAACCATTTCAAGACGCTCAGCGAAACCACGGATCTGCCGATCCTGATCTACAACGTGGTGCCGTGGAACTATCTTGCGCCGGATCTTCTGGTGAAGATCATGACCGAGATCCCGAACGTGAAGGGCGTCAAGCAAAGCGCCGGCGACCTGAAGCTGTTCGCCGACCTGATGATCACCGCGCCCGAAGGTTCGCTGATCTTCTCGGCTGTCGACGCGCTGCTGTACCCGTCCTTCGCGATGGGCTCGCACGGGACCATCGCCGCGAACCCGGCCGCCGTTCCGGGCGTCTGCGTGGCGCTTTGGGATGCGGTTCAGGCCGGCAACCACAAGCTGGGCCGCGAGATCCACGAGGCGCTGCTGCGCTTCTGGAACACCATCTCGGCTGACAACCTGCCCGCCAACGTGAAGCACGCGCTGTCGCTTCAGGGCGTCGACTCGGGTCTGCCCCGCGCGCCGATGCCGAAGACCAGCGACGCACAGGCCGCCAAGATCAAGGCCGCGCTGTCGGAGGTGCTGAAGTACGAAAAGGTCGTCGAACCGGCCTGACCGACAAGGGGGCGCGCCCGGAGAAGGACGCGCCCTGACCACCCCTGAAAGATCCGCTTGCGCGTAAGGGAGGACGCAATGGCAAAAGTAATGAACACCGCAGACGCGTACGTGGACGAGCTGCTGGACGGTCTGATCCTGACCGACCCCCGGCTGACACGCGACGGGCGTGCGGTGACCCTGAAAGACGGTGGCCGTGATGGCGTTGCCATCGTGTCCGGCGGCGGCTCGGGGCACTTCCCGCTTTTCGTTGGCTACACCGCGCCCGGTTTCATCGACGGCTGCGCCGTGGGCGACGTGTTCGCCGGACCTTCGGTCGCCTCCTGCGAAGCGACGATCCGCGCGGCGGACAACGGTCAGGGTGTGTTGCTGCTGTACGGCAACTACGGCGGCGACAAGATGAATTTCGACATGGCGGCAGAGATGGTCGATCTGGACGGCATCCGTTGCGAAACGGTGCTGGGGACCGACGACATCGCCAGCGCCGGGCCCGAGGACGCGGCCAAGCGCCGTGGCGTGGCCGGGCTTGTGCTGCTGTACAAGATCGCCGGCGCTGCCGCGGACCGGGGCGACGACCTTGACGCCGTGGCCACCGCCACCCGCGATGCCGCCGCCCACACGCGCAGCATCGGCATGGCGACCTCTGCCTGCATCGTACCGGGATCCGCTGGCCCCTCGTTCGAACTTGCGAAGGGCGAGATGGAACTTGGCATGGGCATCCACGGCGAGCCGGGCATCTGGCGCGACACGCTGCGCAGTGCCGACGACCTTGCCGACGAGATGATCGGGCGTCTGCTGGACGATCCGGTTCCGTCGCCGACGAAGCGGGTGGCGCTGATGCTGAACTCGCTGGGGGCGACGCCGCTGGAGGAACTGCTGATCCTCTATCGCCGCGCGGCTGCCAAGCTGAAAGAGCAAGGGATCGAGGTTGTCCTTCCCGCGGTGGGCCACTTCGCCACCTCGATGGAAATGGGCGGGCTGTCGATGTCGATGATGTACCTCGACGACATGCGCGAGGCGCTGCTGCGCGCGCCGTCCGACTGCCGCTATTGGAAGGTGTGACCCGATGGGCCTGACCGTATCCGCACTGAACGCCGCCATCGGCCGTGCCGCCGACGCCGCCCGCGCCGCCGAGGCCGATCTGAACGCGGCCGACGCGAAGATGGGCGACGGGGACACGGGGTTTACCGTGCGCCGCCTGTTCGACGCGCTGGACGCCGCGAAGCCCGAAGGCAACGACCTTGGCGAGGCTTTCGCCTCGCTGGCGCGGACCTGCTCGGGTGCGACGGGGTCCAGCCTTGGAACGTTGGTCACGGTGGCGATGATGACGCTGGCCAAGCCGCTGAAAGGTACCGAAGACCTGCCGTGGGCCGATCTGTCCGACTACCTTGCAGAGGTGCGCGACCGCATGCTGGCGCGCGGCGGGGCCGAGCTGGGCGACAAGACGATGGTGGACATGCTGGATGCCATCGTCACGGCCACGCGCGGGATCGACGACCCGGCGCGGATGGGACAGGCGGCGATGGACAGCGCGTCCGAGACGCTGACCGCGTTCCGCGACCGTCCGAACCGCATCGGCCGCGCCCGGATGTTCGCCGACCGTACCGTTGGACAGGACGATCCGGGAATGCTGGCGCTGCACCGGCTGCTGGCCGCGACCGTCGCGAAGGAGCCCAGCGATGCCTGACACCCTGACGCAGACCGCAACCGACCGCGCCAGCGCAGAGCTGTCGCAACTGCTGGGCGACCGCCTTGTCACCTCGCGCGGCGACCGCACCCACCACAGCCACGGCGAGGGGCTGCCGGATGCCGGGATGCCCGACTTCGTGGCCTACCCGCAAACCACCGACGAGGTCGCGGCGCTGGCGGCGATCTGTTCGGCGCATGGCATCCCGATGGTGCCTTATGGCGCCGGATCCTCGCTTGAAGGACAGGTGGCGGCGGTGCGCGGCGGCGTCAGCGTCGATCTGACCCGGATGAACCGCGTACTGGACGTGTCGCCCGGTTCTCTGGACTGCCATGTCGAGGCGGGCGTGACCCGGATGCAGCTGAACCGCCACCTGCGCGACAGCGGGCTGTTCTTCCCGCTTGATCCCGGCGCCGATGCCACGCTGGGCGGCATGGCTGCGACGCGGGCCTCTGGCACTAACGCGGTGGGCTACGGCACCATGCGAGAGGTCGTGCTGGGCCTGACCGTGGTCACGCCGGACGGGCGGATCATCCGCACCGGGACGCGGGCCCGCAAATCCGCGACGGGTTACGACCTGACCCGGCTGTATGTCGGGTCCGAGGGTACGCTGGGCTTCATCACCGAACTGCGGCTGCGCCTTGCGGGCCAGCCCGAGGGCGTCGTGTGCGCCGTGTGCCAGTTCCCCACGCTGGAGGCCGCGGTGGGCACTGCCACGCTGGCGCGCCAGATGGACCTGCGCGCGGTGCGGCTGGAACTTCTGGACGAGGTACAGGCCGACGCCTGTATCCGCTATTCCAAGCTGGAAAAGATGCAGCCGCTGCCGACCCTGTTCGTCGAGTTTCACGGCACCCCGCAAGCGGTGCGCGAACAGGCCGGCCTGTTCCGTGAACTGGCCGAGGACAACGGTTCGGTGTCGTGGGACGAGGCTGAAACACTGGAAGAGCGCATGACGCTCTGGACCGCGCGGCACAGCTGCTACGAGGCGTGCATCGCCCTGAAGCCGGGGTCGCGGAACATGGGCACCGATGCCTGCGTCCCGATCGAGCATCTGGCCGAGGTGATCCTTGAAACGCAGGCCGACGTGAAGTCCAGCGGGCTGATCGCCCCCATCGTGGGCCATGTCGGTGACGGCAATTTCCACCTTGGGATCGTGTTCGATCCCGAAGACGCGGACGAACGCGCCCGCGCCGATGCGCTGGCCGACCGGGTCAGCCGCCGGGCGCTTCGGTTCGGCGGCACCTGCTCGGGCGAGCACGGCGTCGGCCTGCACAAGATGCGCTACCTCGCCGAGGAACACGGCGAGGGGCTGGAGATCATGCGCGCCATCAAGGCGGCGCTTGATCCGCTGGGACTGATGAACCCCGGCAAACTCATTCCGGAACGGGCAGAGACGCCCGGCGGATGACCACGGGCGCCACAGGCCGGAGAGGAGCCGGCCGGCGCCGACATACACACCGTTCGGGATAGGACCCGGACCCAAGGGAGGAAGACCAACATGAAACTTGGACTGAAGACGGCATTTCTGGCTTCGACGCTGCTGGTCGCGGCCCCGCTGGCCGCACAAGAGCAACTTAAGGCGACCTGGACCGACCCCGACGATCCGACCACTGCGCCGGTGACGGCCTATATGCACGTCCTCGAGTCGCAGGTCGAACGGAACACCGGCGACGCCTATGACATCGAGCTGTATCCGAACGGCCAGCTGGGCGACCAGCGCGCGATGGTGCAGCAGGTGTCGCGCGGGTCGCTGCATTTCGCGAACATCGCGTCGGGCGTTCTGGCCTCGCTGGGCTATCCGCAGCTTGGCATCGTGGACATGCCGTTCCTGTTCAAAAGCCGGGCGCACTTCAATGCGTCGATGAACCGGGACAACCCGTTCATCGCCAAGCTGATGGACGACGTCGCCGCCGAGACGGGCATCCGCATCATCTCGCTGCATCCCTACGGCTTCCGCAACATGACCACCAAGGACACGGCGGTGGAAACGCCCGAGGACATGGCCGGTCTGCGGATGCGGACGATGGAAGTCGTGCCGCACCAGAAGATGATGGAAGCCCTTGGCGCCACCCCGGTGCCGATCCCGTATCTGGAACTGTACACCTCGCTGCAGACGGGCGTGGTCGACGGGCAGGAAAACCCGCCGTCGAACATCATCTTGCAGCGGTTCTATCAGGTGCAGGGCCACATGACCGAAACGCAGCACGTCATGACGGTGGGCGCCGTGATCACCAACGAAGAATGGTGGCAGGGTCTCAGCGAAGAGGACCGCACGGCGATCCTTGCGGCCGACGCCGAAGCCAGCCTTGCCCATGACGGCATCGGCGCGGTGAACGACCTGCTGGGCGTGCAGACGATCCGCGACGAGGGCGTCGAGGTGCACAGCCTTGGGCCGGACCAGCTTGAAGCCTTCCGCGCCGCCACCATCGAGCCGACGAAGGCTTGGGCGGTCGAGCAGTTCGGCGAAGAGTTCGTGAACGGCTTCTTCGAGCACATGGCGGACTACGACGCCCGGTTCTGACTCTGATCGCACGCCGTCCGCGTCCTGCGCGGGCGGCGTCCATCGTCGCGTAAAAGGGATCAAGATCATGGGGCCGAACGGGCCAATCCGGAGGCTGGACCGGTTCTTCCAGCTATTGTTCAGCAACATCGTCGTGGTGGCGCTTTTGCTTATGGTGATCGTCGTGCTGACCCTCGTCATCGGGCGATCGGCCTTCGGCGTTGCCTTTTTCTGGGGCGAGGAGCTGGCGCGCTACACCATGATCTTCATGGCGTTCATCGGCGGTGCGGTTGCGCTTCGGTCGGACCAGCACCCGCGCCTGACCGTGTTCACGTCGATGCTGCCGACCGGCGTGCAGGTCTGGCTTGAACGGTTCCTTGCCGGCTGTCTTGCGGTCACGCTGGCCGTGCTGCTGTGGCAGGGGCTGGACGTGGCGCTTCACGACGGGCGGATGAAGACCCCCGCGCTGCGCATTCCCTACTTCTGGATCTATCTCGCCGTGCCGCTGGGTGCGGGCGCGATGCTTCTCATGCTGCTGTTCAAGCAGTTCCTGCCCCCTGCCGTCAGCGTCGACGAGCAGGAAGACGTCAAGGAGGTCACCGAATGAACGCCGCCTTCGCCTGGATGCTGGTTTCGTTCGGCTTCCTGACCATCGCCGGCTTCCCGCTGGCCTTCGCGATGATCCTTGCCTGCATCGTGTATTTCGTGCTGGCCGGCGAACCGCTGTACCTTGTGGCGCAGCAGTTCTTCAACGGCATCGACTTCTTCACGATCATGGCGATCCCGTTCTTCATGCTGGCGGGCGAGCTGATGGTCGCCTCTGGCACCGCCAACCGCCTGCTGAAGTTCGCGCAGCTTCTGGTCGGACGCCTGCGCGGCGGCACCGGATACGTGAACATCCTTGCCTCGATGCTGTTCGGCGGCTGTTCGGGGTCGTCCATCGCGGACATCGCCGCGCTGGGCCGGATGCAGACCGAGATGATGACCCGGTCCGGTTTCACGCGCGAGTTCTCGGCGGCACTGACGGTGTCGACGTCGATCAAAGGCGCCATCATCCCGCCGTCGATCCCGATCGTGCTGGTGGGGGCCGTCACCGGCACGTCCATCGGCGGGATGCTGATCGGCGGGCTGGTGCCCGGCCTTCTGGTGGCGATCGCGATGGCCGTTGCGGTGTTCGTCACCACGCGCCGTCAGAACATCGAACGCAGCGGACGCAAGACCGCGCGGGAAGCCGTGCGGATCGTGCTGGCCTCGCTGCCGTTCCTTGCGATGCCGGGCATCATTCTGGGCGGCATCCTGTCGGGTATCTTCACCCCGACCGAGGCCTCGGCGGCCGCGGTGGGCTGGGGCTTTGTGCTGCTGCTGGCAGAGACCAAGTTCAAGCCCGACCCGAAGCTTCTGTGGCGCATTTTCCTGCGGTCGGCCACGTTGTCGGCGGCGGTGCTGCTGCTGACGGGCGCGTCGAACGTGTTCTCTTGGGTGCTGGCTTCGGAACAGGTGCCTGCGCTGGTGGCGCGGACCATCTTCGCGATCACCGAGAATCCGATCCTTGTGCTGCTGATCATCAACGTGTTCCTGCTTTTGTGGGGCCTGTTCATGGACATGCTGCCGGCGATCTTCATCGTGCTGCCGATCCTGATGCCGCTGACCGGCGAACTGGGGATCGACCCGGTGCACTTCGGTGTCTTCGCGACCTTCAACCTTGTGATCGGCCTGATCACGCCGCCTTACGGGACGGCGCTGTTCACCGGCTCTATCGTGCTTGGCATCCCGATCGAGCGAATGGTGAAGCACATGCTGCCGTTCTTCCTTGCGGCCATCGCGGTGCTGCTGCTGATCACCTACGTCCCGGAGACGATCCTGTTTCTCCCGCGGTTGATGGATCTGCTTTGATCCGTCTGCCGGACTGACGCGGGCGGGACGGACGGGCCCAATATCTCCCCTGGCCTGTTCATCCCGCCCGCACTTTTATCCAAGACCACGGGCCGGACAGTCATGTCCGGCCCGTGCCGTTCCGGGCATCCCGGACGGCGAAAAGGATTTCGCCCTCTTACTTGACAAATTTACTTAGGATTGGCAGACGACATCACGGTGTGCCGCTGCTCTTGCCTGGCACCCATCGCCAGCCAGACCGTTCTGAAAGCTAGCACTTCCATCACATTGGAGTTTACTCATGCGCTTGTCTCACAAGTCGCGTGCGGTGCTGCTTGCAAGCACGGCATGCGCAACCTTGTCCTTATCCGGGCCCGCCGTTGCCCAAGAAACGGAAACCGGCGGCGACACCGGGCTGTCCGCGTTCCTTGGGCGGATCACCCTGTTCGCGGACCGCATCGGCCGTTCGCTGATGGACGTCGAAAGCCACATCACCGTTGTCGAGGGCGACGAGATCCGGGACCGGGGTGTCCTGTCGATCGAGGATTTCACCCGCCTGATCCCGGGGATCGAGCCGGTGCGGCAGGTGTCCGCGGCCGATCCGTTCGGTGGCCAGACCGGGTTCGAGATACGGGGCGTGTCGGGCAACCGCGTGCTGACGCTGGTCGACGGCGCGCGGGTGCCGGAACGCATCATCGACGGGTCGCGGGACTATGCGGATTTCAACTTCACCAAGCAGATCGACGTGGTCCGAGGGCCGGCATCCGTGCTGTGGGGCGCGGACGCGTTGGGGGGCGTGGTCGCGGTGGAAACCATCGACGCCGAAGACCTGATCGAACCGGGCCGCACGAACGGCGGGCGGGTCACGCTTGGCTACGAGTCGCTGACCGACGCGACCAACGTCGCCGCGTCCTTCGCGCAGCGGTTCGGCGAAAACGTGACCCTGATGTTCGCCCAGTCGCGCACCACGGACCACGAGATGGAACTGTCCAACGCCCGCGATGACGGCGGCATCTGGGGCTGCACCCGCCCGGTCGAATTTGGCGGCATCACTTGCGGCGAATTCAATCCGTTGGACCGGACGTCGGATCGCACGCTGGTGAAGCTGGGCTGGGACATCACCCCGACCAACACGCTGACCTTCGTCTTCGATCATCTGGATCGCAAAAGCGAAGTCGAAACGCTGTACGCCATCGGTCCGACCTCTTCCGGGGGCTACCTGTTCGAGAACCCGCGCACCCGCGACATTGAACGCACCCGCTATGCGCTGGAATATCAGGGCCAGTTCGGCGGCTTCATCGACGAAGTGAAGGCGACGCTGTCCTATTCTCCGTCGGGCTATGATCAGGTCGCGCTACGGATCGAGGAGATGTCCTCTGGCGACATCCGCCGACAGTACGACTACACCGACTTCCACGAGGATTTTCTTGAACTCGACGTTCAGGCGACGTCGCGGTTCAGCATCGGGGCGTCCGATCACGTCCTGACCTTCGGGTTCGACGGCGACCACACCGCGACCTCGTATTTCCGCAACCGCCGCATCGTCAACGTGACTGCCGGGACCGACACGTCCTCTGTCCCGACAAGCTGGAACTTCGCCGACGGCACGACCACCCGCGCGGACGTCTTCATTCAGGATAACATCACGATGTTGGGCGGGCAGTTGGAGGTCACGCCGGGGCTGCGCTTTGCGACCTACCGCATGGACCCGGAGTTCAACGAGTCCGTCGTCGACCTGCCCGGTTACGAGCTTGAGACGCGGACGGAAGAGCGCATCCTAGCGTCGCTGGGCGCGACATGGCGGTTCAACGACACGTACTCGGCTTGGGCGCATTACGGGCAGGGCTTCAAGATGCCGACCTTCCAGCAGCTGTACACCTCGTCCGGCAGCGCCACCTTCGGGCTTGTCCCCGCGCCCGACCTTGTCCCGGAAGAGGTCGAAAGCTTCGAGATCGGCGTGCGCGGTGAATATGCCGACGGGTTCTGGTCGCTGAACGCCTATCACGCCAGCTATGACAACTTCATCGAAAGCTTCTGGAACATCCCCGGCACCAGTGACTATTCCTACCGGAATCTGTCGTCGGTCGAGACTTGGGGCATCGAGCTGGAGGCCGGCTGGCAGGCAACGGACCAGCTTCAGTTGACCGGCGCCGTCGCATGGCAGGACGGACGGCAGCGGGCCACCGACGGAGCCCCGGAAACCCGCCACGTCGTGCCGCCGCTGTCCGCCGTGATCGGCGCGTCCTACGAGATCCCGCAGTACGGGCTGAACCTGAACATGGACCTGATCATGGTGGGCGAGGCGAAGCCGGAGTCGTCGGCGAACTTCAAGCCGCCCGCCTATGCGGTCGTCGATGTCGGCGCCAGCTGGGAATTTGCCGAGAACGCGATGCTGAACCTGAGCGTCAACAACCTGTTCGACGAACGGTACTTCCTTGCCTCTGCCGCGAATTACAGCGCGACACCCGGGGTCGCGGTCGACACGAACCCGCTGGAACTTCAGACCGGACCGGGGCGAAATGTGTCTCTAACGCTGGACTATAAGTTCTAGACAGCGGCGCCCCGCTGACATCGCACGGTCCGGACGGACGGCGCCCGCGGGCACCGCTGTCCGGGCTGGCGCGGCGGTTGCGGGGCGGCATCGACGCGAGGTTCTGATGCCCAACATTCTCAAACGTATCTGGCGGCTGACGTGGTTGGCCGCCTCGGGTCCGCAGGCGTGGATCGGGCTGGTTCTGTTCGGCACCGTCTTTGCGCTGATCTTCGTCGAGCTTTGGGTCGACGTGCAGATGATCGCGTGGACCGGGCGGTTTTATGATGCCGTCGAACAGATGGACGTCACCGGCGCGGTCCACGAGCTTGGGGTTTTCGCCGTGATCGTCGGCGCGCTGGCCGGGATCAATCTGACGCAGTCCTACCTGCGCGACTGGCTGCGGTTCCGCTGGCGGGCGCGGCTGACGCACAAGACGCTGGATGCGTGGCTGGGCGGGCAGGCCTATTGGCACCTGCGTCCCGGCCTGTCCCCCGACGCCATCGACAACCCGGACCAGCGCGTCGCCGAGGACTGCAACCGCTATGTCGAGCTTCTGCTGCAAGAGACGCTGGACCTGATCGGCCGCATCGTCGGGTTGGTCACCTATATCGCGATCCTGTGGTCGCTGTCCGACTTCGTCCTGCGCTTTAGCCTGCTGGGCGTCGACGTCGCCGTCCCGCGCTATATGGTCTGGCTGGCCTTCGTGTACGTGCTTGTCGCCAGCTTCATCACCCACGGGCTGGGCTATCCGCTGAAATCCATCTTCTTCCGGCAGGAACGGCGCGAGGCTGACTTCCGGCACGCCCTTGTCCAACTGCGCGACAACGCGACAGAGGTCGCGCAGTCCGGCGGTGAAGAGGCCGAACGCCGTCGCCTGTCGCAGCGGTTCGAGGCGATCCGGCAGAACTGGTTCAGGCTGATCGGGCGCGAGTTCATTCTTGGCATCTTCACCCGTCCCTATTGGCAGACCATCCTGCGCGTGCCGCTGTTCTTCGCGCTGCCGGCGTACTTCGCGGGGTCCGTCACCTTTGGCGGGCTGATGCAGCTGTCGTCCACGTTCAGCCGGGTCACGACGTCGCTCAGCTGGTTCATATTCTCGTACCGGGACCTTGCCGAGTTCGCCGCCGTCGCGCATCGCCTGGACGACCTGTTCCGCATGACCGACGGCCCGGAACCGATGCCCGCCGCGCCCTGCGCCATCCAGCGGGCGCCCAGCGGCGACGGCGCGCTGCATGTCCGGGGCTTGCGGTTGGCCACCCCCGACGGGCGCTGGCTGGACGCGGTGCCCGACAGGACCGTGCGCCGCGGCGACCGCGTCTGGCTGGCCGGGGATTCGGGGCAGGGCAAGACGACGCTTCTGGCCGCCGTTTCGGGCCTGTGGCGCTATGGCGAGGGACGGATCGAAACGCCCAAGGGCCGTATGATGGTCCTGCCCCAGCGTCCGCACCTGTTTTCCGACGGGCTGCGCGCCGCCGCCTGCTATCCCGCCGACCCGGACAGCATTGCCGATGACCGCCTGCGCGATGTGCTGGACAGGCTGGGTCTGTCGCACCGGCTTGGCGCGCTGGATGCGGATGGCGAGGCGTCGCTTGAAGGGCTGTCGCTGGGGGAACGTCAGCGGCTGGCGCTGGCGCGGGTGCTGCTGCACCGGCCGGACTGGGTGGTGCTGGACGAGGCGACCTCTTCGCTGGACGCCGCAAGCGAGGCGCACCTGCTGGCGATCCTGCGCCGGGACCTGCCCGACGCCGCGATCCTGTGCGTCGCCCACCGCGAGCCCACGGCACTTGAACCCACGCACATATGGCGCATCGGCGCTGCCTCTCTGGAACAAAGGAAATCGGCATGACGGACATCGAAAAGGGCCGCTGGGCGCTGGGCGGCGCGACACCCGCCGACATCCTCGGACGCCTGCCGCACATGCAGCGCGTGATGGCCGTGCTGAAGGGCAACGGCGCCACCCACGAGCGGATCGGCGCGGTCGGCACGGTAAAGGCCGATGGCGACCGGATCGCGCTGGGCGGCGCCGTTCACACCGCCCGGATCGACGCGGCGCGTCTTGCGGGTGTGACGCTGGATACCAGTTCAGAGATGGGCGGGCAGGTCTATCCGTCGCTGGATTTCACCGACGCCGAGGGCGCGTCAGTTCTCCGTATCGTCGGGATGGACGGTGCCGACGCGGTCGTCGGCGCGCTGGACGGCCTGACGCGGCAGGCGGTCGATGCCGTCCCCCGGACCCGTCCCGCTGGCGATGCGCCCAAGGATTTCAGCGACGACCCCGGGTTGGTCCTGCTGGAACGTCTGCGGGATAAGGGCACCGCCGTCACCATCCGCGCCGCGCATCCGGGCTGCGAACAAAGCTGGCATGGCAGGATCGAGACGGTGAAGCCCGGCATGGGCTTCGCCAACGTGATGACCCCGGATTTCCACCTGCACCTGCGGGCCGGAACCGTGTCCGGCTGGCGGGAAGACGGCGACCGGTTCGTCGCGCTTGGCCCCGACACGGTCGAGACAGGGCTTGTCATCGAACGGGTCGCAGCGGAATGAGCGGCGATTGGTACGCGCCGGGGGCGGGGCCCGTGGCGGACCCCGAGGTTTTGTCGCGGATGCTGAAGGCCGACGTTGTCCTGCTGGGCGAACAGCACGACCGTGCCGACATCCACCGCTGGCAGTTGGACGTCGCGACGGCGCTTCAGGCGCAGCGGCCGGTGGTCATGGGCTATGAGATGTTCCCGGCCCGGCTGGACCCGGTGCTGGCCGACTGGGTCGCGGGCAAGCTGGACGAGGCCGAGTTTCTTGAACGCGCCGAATGGGGCGAGGTCTGGGGCTTTCCACCCGAATTGTACCTGCCCCTGTTCCGGTTCTGCCGCGCGACCGGAACGCCGATGGTCGGGCTGAACTGCCGCCGGGGCCTTGTGCGCGAGGTCGGCAAGGGCGGCTGGGACAGCGTACCCAAGGCGGACCGCGAGGGGCTGACCCCCGCGCGCCCGTCGCCCATGCCCTATCGCCGCTTCATATTCGACCTGACTGGCGGCGGCCCCGCGGGGCGTGGGGTTAGCGGTCCGGAAGATCCGGCGCTGGACCGGTTCTTGCGCGCGCAGGAAGTCTGGGACCGCGCCTTCGCCACGCGGATACGGGCGGCGCGCGCGGCGCATGAGGGTGCGCTGGTGATCGGCGTCATCGGGCGTGGCCATCTGCAATGGGGCGGCGGCGTGTCTTGGCAGCTGGCGGATCTTGGCGACGACAGCGCGTGCGTTGCGGTGACGCAAGACAGCGGCGACCCGCCGCTGGACGCGGGCGCGGCGGATTTCGTGTGCAGGCTGAGCTGACCCCGGCCCCGCCCGCTTTTACAGCAGCCGTTCCCCCGTGCCCCCCCGAACGGGACCCGCTTGCACACCGCGCTAGTTAGACAGCATGATTGCTGGCGATCCCCGCTTAGGCGTGGGGTCGCAACGCGCGAAGGAACGGCCACGACATGCTGGATGGCGACAAGATCTTGATTGACGGGCGGCCCCTGATTGCCTGTCCGCACTGCGATACGCTGCATTTCGAACCGGACATCCCGGACGATCACACCGCTACCTGCATCCGTTGCGGGCGGGTGCTGGCGTCGCCGCGGTCGAACGCGTACCTGCGGGTGATGTCGTTGGCTCTGACGGCGATGATCCTTATGATCGGCGCCGTGTTCTTCCCCTTCATCTCGCTCGATGCCGCTGGGTTGCACAACGCCACCTCGGTGATCGACGCGATCCTTGCCTTCTCGACCGGGCTGATGCTGCCGCTGTCCTTCGCGGTGGCGATGCTGATCGTGCTGATCCCGGTGACCCGCTTCGCCGCGATCATGTACACGGTCTGGCCGCTGGTCCGGAACCGCAGGCCCTTCGCCGGGGCGTCCGCGGCGTTTCGGCTGGCCGAACACCTGCGGCCGTGGTCGATGGCCGAGATTTTCATCGTCGGCGTCTCTGTCGCGCTGGTGAAGGTCGCTGGGCTGGCGACGGTCAGTTTCGGCCCGGCCTTCTGGGCTTTCGCAGGACTGGTGATCGTCACCGTCCTTCAGGACAACGCTATGTGCCGGTACACGATATGGAAATCTCTGGAACAGAACCGCGCTTAGGCACCGCCCGCGGGCAGGGGCTTGTCGCCTGCCAAAGCTGCGGGCTGGTTCACCCTGCCGGAACGGAAGAATGCAGCCGCTGCGGCAGTGCGGTGCGCAGTCGAGACCTTCATTCGCTTCAGCGCGTCTGGGCGTGGCTGATCGCGGGCATCGTTGTTTACATCCCGGCCAACATTTATCCGATGCTGCGGACGTCGACGCTGCTGCACAGGGAAGAAAGCACCATTGTCGGCGGTGCGATCGAGTTGGTGAACCAAGGGTCCTACCTTGTCGCCGGCGTCGTCTTCGTCGCCAGTGTCATGATCCCGATCGGCAAGTTCATCGCCATCGCCTATCTGGCGCTGGGCGTGCGGAAATCGGTTGTGATGAACGCGCATCAGCGGCACAAGCTGTTCGAGGTGGTAGAGTTTATCGGGCGCTGGTCGATGATCGACGTGTTCGTCGTGGCGATCCTGTCCGCCCTTGTCCAGCTTGGATCCGTGGCTATCATCAACCCCGGCATTGCGGCGGTAAGTTTTGCGCTGTCGGTTGCGTTTACGATGTTGTCCGCACAAAGCCTTGATCCGCGGTTGATCTGGGACGCGGACGAGGAGTTTGAATGAGCGATCCGAACGCGGATCCGACACCCGGCGCTGGTCCGGCAGAGGCAAACGTCCGGCGCCGGTCGCGCGGACTGCTGTCCCGCGTATCTTTCATCTGGGCTGTCCCCCTTTTGGCGCTGGCCATTTCCCTTGGCGTGGCGTGGCAAAGCTATTCCGGACGCGGCGTGCTGATCGAGATCGGCTTTGAAAGCGCCTCGGGGATCGGCGCCGACGAGACGGACCTGCGCTATCGCGATGTCGTTGTCGGCAGTGTCGAAGAGGTTTCGTTCTCGGACGACCTGTCAGAGGTCGTGGTCTCGGTCCGGGTGACCCGCGAGATCGTTCCCTACCTCGACGAAGACGCGGAGTTCTGGGTGGTCGAGCCCGAGGTTTCGGTGCGCGGGATCAGCGGCTTGGATACCGTCCTGTCCGGTGTCTACATCGAAGGAACGTGGGACAGCGAGGCGGGCACGGCCCAGACGCGGTTCACCGGGCTGGCAGAGGCGCCGCTGGTCGATCCGACCCGCCCCGGCACGCCCATCGAACTGCGCGCGCGCGACGGCAACTCGATCGCGAACGGCGCGCCGGTGCTGTACAAGGGCATCCGCGTCGGCGAGGTCGAAAGCCCGCAACTTTCGCCGAACGGCGAAGGGGTCGTGATCCGTGCTTTCGTCGAGGCCCCGTATGACCGCCTGCTGTCGACGAACACGCGGTTTTGGGACATTTCGGGCGTATCGGTCACGCTTGGGTCGGGCGGTGTGTCGCTCGACTTCTCTTCGCTGGCCTCGCTGGTCGAGGGCGGCGTCAGCTTCGACACGCTGGTGTCGGGCGGCGACCCCATCGAGCCGGGGCAGGCCTATCAGTTGTTCGGCGACGAAGAGGCGGCGCAGGCCAGCCTTCTGACGGACGGCACCGCGCAGACGCTGGAACTGCTTGCCGTGTTCGACGGCGTGGTCAGCGGCCTGTCCGAAGGCACGGCGGTAAGGTTTCAAGGCGTGCCGGTGGGCGAGGTGACGGGTGTCGCGATGGTTGCCGAGGACGTTGGCGACCGCAAAGTCGTACGCCTGAACGCGACGCTCGCGGTGTCTCCGCCCCGGTTGGGGCTTGGCGAAGGGGCGACGACGGAAGAGGCGTTGTCGCTGCTGGACGATTATGTGGTGCAGGGTCTGCGCGCGCGTCTTGCGTCGGCCAGCCTTTTGTCGAACCAGCTGGTCGTGGAACTGATCGAGGTGCCCGACGCCGATCCCGCGTGGATCGTGAACCGGCAGGGCCGTCCCCCGGAACTTCCGACGGTGGACTCTGACCTTGCGGACCTGAACGCCACGGCGCAGGGCGTGTTCCAGCGGATCAACGAACTGCCGATCGAAGAGGTTTTGGCCTCGGCCGAGCGTATGCTGGATTCGGTCACCAATCTGGTGAACTCCGAAGACACGCGCGCCGTCCTGCCGGGCGTGACCGAGACCTTGGCGGACATCCGTTCGGTCGTGCCCGAGGTCAATGAAACGCTTGATACCGTGCGCGGCGCGGTGCCAAGCCTTGAGGCGACGTTCGCGGAAGCCCGTGCGGTGCTTGCCGAAGCGCGTGAGGTCGTGACCGAGATCCGCGAGGCGGGCATCTCGGAGAAAGTCGAAGAGGCCTTCAACTCGACCGTCAGCGCGGCCGGGTCCGTGGAAGACGCCGCGGCAGGCCTGCCGCCGCTGGTCGCCCGGCTGGATACGCTGGTTCTGCGCGCCGAGGCGACGCTGAGCACGTTCAGCGACAGCTCGCGGCTGGTGACAAGTACCCTTTCGACCCTGCGCAGCATCAGCGAAGCGTCGGAAGCCGTGCGCAACCTTGCGCGGACACTGCAACGCAACCCGAACTCGATCATTCTGGGACGGTGACATGAAGATCAGAGCACTCACGACCCTCATCGCGGCACTTGCTCTTGCCGCCTGTGGCGAGGGCGGGCCGCGTTACCTTGTGGATTCGCCCCCGTCGAACCTGCGGGTGCGCGCGGCGGTTTCGACCCTGCTGGTGCGCACCGTGTCGCTGCCGACCTACGCCGCCGATGAAGAGATCGCGTTTCAGGACAAGAACGGCGTCGTGAAGACGTCGAATTCCGGTCTGTGGGCCGACGATCCGGAACGCGCGACGACGCTGACGGTGACGCGGCATCTAAACGCGATGACCTCGGCCAAGGTCGCGCCGGAACCGTGGCCGCTGCCGGCGCCGCCGGACGGGGTGGTCGACGTGCGGATCGAGAACTTCATCGCCACCAACCAAGGCACCTTCCGGATCTCGGGGCAGTACTTCATCGGGTCCGAGGTGCCGGTGCAGGACGACATCTTCGAAGACCCGGATTACGTGCCCAGATCGCTGCCCGCGCCGCTGCCGGACCGGGTCGGGATCTTCGACATCGCGGTGGCGCTTGCCGGGGACGGGCCCTCGGCCATTGCCGAGGCGCAGGCGGCAGCCCTGACGCGGCTGTCCGAACAGATCGCTCGGGATCTTGTAAGATAATCGAAAAAGGCGTGCAGGCGGGGCTTGCACGCCTTTTTCTTTTGATGGTCCGGGCTAAGTTGCAAGCCGTTCGCAAGTAGATTGACGTTTGCGAATGATTTGCATTAACATCAGATCAAAGATCAGACGCCAACGGGAGAAACCGATGCGCATCCCCCTCTCGACCCTTTCCGCCGCCGCCGCCGTGCTTCTGGCGGGCGCTGCGTCCGCGCAGGACGGCGAGCGACTGAAGGTCGTGACCACCTTCACCGTTTTGGCCGACATGGCGCGGAACGTCGCGGGCGATGCGGCAGAGGTCGTGTCGATCACCAAGCCGGGGGCCGAGATCCACGGATACGAACCCACGCCGCGTGACATAGTGGGCGCCAGCGACGCGGATCTTGTTCTTTGGAACGGCCTGAACCTTGAACTGTGGTTCGAGCAGTTTCTGGCCAACCTTGGCGACGTGCCGTCGGTGACGCTAAGCGAGGGGATCGACCCGATCCCGATCGCCGCAGGCGCGTACGAGGGACAGTCGAACCCCCACGCTTGGATGGGCGTCGAGAACGCGATGATCTACGTCGACAACATCGCCGCCGCCCTGTCGGCCGAGGATCCCGAAAACGCCGAGGCCTATGCGGCCAACGCCGACGCCTATAAGGCCGAGATCCGCGACACGATCGACCCGCTGCGCGAGCGTATCGCGCAGATACCAGAGCGGCAGCGCTGGCTGGTGACCTGCGAAGGCGCGTTCTCGTACCTTGCGCGGGATTTCGGGATGCAAGAGCTGTACCTGTGGCCGATGAACGCCGATCAGGTCGGCACACCGCAACAGGTCCGCGCGGTCATCGACGGCGTGCGACAGAACGAGATCCCGGTCGTGTTCTGCGAAAGTACGGTCAACACCGCGCCGGCGGAACAGGTCGCCCGTGAAACCGGCGCGGACTATGGCGGCGTGCTGTACGTCGACTCGCTGTCCGAAGCGGACGGTGCGGTTCCGACCTATCTCGACCTGCTGCGCGTGACGTCGGAAACCGTCGCGGACGGGTTGGCGCCAGCGGCGGACTGACCCCGGCGCTGGACCGGGACCTGCCCGGCGGCTTTCCGGGCCGTGGGGCGAGGCTATGATTTAAGAGAAACGCAGGCGTGCCTGCCGAAAGGACTTCGATGCTCGACACCACCCCGGCCCCGGCAGAGCGGATCGCGGACGACGGTCCCGGCGGCGGCATCCTTGCGCGGGACGTGACCGTCACCTACCGCAACGGCCATACCGCGCTGCGCCACGCAAGCTTCGAGATCCCGCGCGGCACGGTGACGGCTTTGGTCGGGGTGAACGGGGCTGGGAAATCGACCCTATTCAAGGCGATCATGGGTTTCGTCCCGGCGGCAGCGGGCGAGATCCGGCTGCTGGGCCGCACGGTAAAGCAGGCCCTGCGCGAGAACCTTGTCGCCTATGTGCCGCAAGCGGAAGAGGTCGACTGGGGCTTTCCGGTGCTGGTCGAGGACGTGGTGATGATGGGCCGCTATGGCCACATGGGATTCTTGCGCCGCCCGCGTGCCGCCGACCACGAAGCCGTCGACGCGGCCCTGCGCCGGGTGAACATGCAGGACTTCCGCGACCGCCAGATCGGAGAGCTGTCCGGCGGTCAGCGCAAACGGGTGTTCCTTGCCCGCGCGCTGGCGCAGGAAGGGCAGGTGATCCTGTTGGACGAGCCCTTCACCGGCGTCGACGTGAAGACCGAGGAACAGATCGTCGCCCTGCTGCGCGAGTTGAAGGGCGAGGGGCGGGTGATGCTGGTGTCGACCCACAACCTTGGCTCGGTCCCCGAGTTCTGCGACCGCACCGTGCTGGTGAAGGGAACGGTGCTGGCCTACGGGCCGACCGACACGACCTTTACGCGCGAGAACCTTGAACAGGCGTTCGGCGGGGTGTTGCGGCACTTTACGCTGGGCGGCGCCGACCTGCATGACGATCACCACGACGACCCGCGCGAACTGACGATCTTCACCGACGACGAACGGCCGCTGGTTCACTATGGCGATCGCACGCGCATAAGGGGCGAGGACAGCTGATGGACCTGCTGCTGGTTCCTTTTACCTATGGCTACATGGCCAACGCGATGTGGGTGTCCGCCCTAGTCGGCGGCGTGTGCGCTTTTCTGTCCGCCTATCTGATGCTGAAAGGCTGGTCCCTGATCGGCGACGCGCTGTCCCACTCGGTCGTGCCCGGGGTGGCGGGGGCCTATATCCTTGGCCTGCCCTTCGCGCTGGGCGCCTTCATCGCGGGCGGGCTGGCGGCGGGGGCGATGCTGTTCCTCAGCGACCGCTCGGGTCTGAAGGTCGATGTGATCATCGGTCTGATCTTCACGTCCTTCTTCGGTCTGGGGTTGTTCCTTGTCTCGATCAATCCGATGTCCGTATCGATCCAGACGATCACGATGGGCAACATCCTTGCCATCACCCCCGAGGATACGCTGCAGCTGGCGATCATCGGCGTGGTCTCGCTGGCTATCCTGCTTGCGAAGTGGAAGGACCTGATGGTCACCTTCTTCGACGAGAACCACGCGAAATCCATCGGCCTGCGCCCCGGCTTGCTGAAGGCGGTGTTTTTCGTCCTGCTGTCCGCCGCTGTCGTCGCGGCGATGCAGACCGTCGGCGCGTTCCTTGTGATCGCGATGGTGGTGACGCCGGGCGCGACGGCCTACCTGCTGTGCGACCGCTTCCCGCGTCTGATCCTGACGTCGGTCGCCATCGGCACGCTGACCAGCTTCTTCGGTGCCTACATCAGCTTCTTCTTGGACGGCGCGACCGGCGGCGTGATCGTGACTCTGCAGACCGTGCTGTTCCTTCTGGCCTTCATCCTCGCCCCGAAGCACGGCCTGCTGGCGACCCGCCGTCTGGCCGCAGCGGCGCTTGTATCCGATCCCACCGCGATGCCGGCCAAACCGGAGCCTGCGGAATGAACCTCGACACGCTTCTGCTGCCGTTCCAGTTCCCGTTCATGCAGAACGCCTTTCTGATCGCGGCGATCGTGGCGGTGCCGACGGCATTGCTGTCGTGCTTTCTTGTCCTGAAAGGCTGGGCGCTGATGGGCGACGCGATCAGCCACGCGATTCTTCCGGGTATCGTGCTGGCTTGGATCACCGGCATTCCGTTGATCATCGGCGCGTTCGCGGCGGGGATGACCTGCGCGGTGGCAACCGGCTATCTGTCGGAAAACAGCCGCGTGAAGCAGGACACCATCATGGGCGTCGTGTTCTCGGGCATGTTCGGGGTCGGGCTGATCCTGTACACCTCGATCCACACCAACGAGCATCTGGACCACGTCCTGTACGGCAACATGTTGGGTGTCGGGCCGCAGGATCTGTGGACGGCTGGCCTGATCTCTGCCGGTGTCACGGTTGTGCTGCTGCTGAAGTGGAAAGACCTGCTGCTGCACGCCTTCGATCCGGCGCAGGCGCAGGCAAGCGGGCTTCGCGTGAACCTGCTGCACTATGGCCTGCTGACCATCCTGTCGCTGACCATCGTCGCCACGCTGACCTCGACCGGCCTGATCCTTGCGGTCGGGCTGCTGATCGCGCCGGGCGCCATCGCGTTCCTTCTGGTGCGCAGTTTCGGGCGGATGCTGGTCACCGCCGTCGTCGTCTGCCTTGTCGCGATGCTGGGCGGGGCCTATGCCAGTTTTTTCCTCGACAGCGCCCCGGCACCGACCGTCATCCTGATCTTGTCGTCGATGTTCCTGCTGGCCTTCGTGCGCCGCTTGCTTCTGACCCGCCGCGCGTCCAGGCTGCGGCTAGAGGCCGAAACCTGACCCATCCCAGCGGGCTGCAAGGGGGCGAGTGATTTCTGCCACGGTTCCGGTTTCGGGTCGATTTCCTCGACGTCGTCAGCCTCCTATATGTTGACAGCCCTCGGGCGGCTGGCCCAATATGGTGTTGCTTTTGGTGCCCACGAGGTGACTCGGGGTGAAAAGGGAAACCGGTGCAAATCCGGTACTGCCCCCGCAACTGTAAGCGGCGAGCCAAGGCCCGGAACCACTGGTGTCAGGCAACACCGGGAAGGCGGGCCAAAGCGACCGAGCCGCGGAGTCAGGAGACCTGCCAAAGCGCGAAAAGACGACGACCGCGGCGGAGGGCCCGGATGCGTGGGCAGGCGCAAAGCGCCTGTTTCCGTGTCCCCTTCGGTTCGCATCAACCAGACCTGAAGGGACAGAGCAGATGACCATCACCGTGTATTCGAAACCCGCCTGCGTGCAGTGCACCGCAACCACTCGTGCGCTTGAAGCCCGTGGCCTGGATTTCGCCATCGTCGACCTGACCGAGGACGCCGACGCGATGGAAATGGTGCAGGGTCTTGGCTATCGGCAGGCGCCCGTCGTCGTCGCCGGTGAAGATCACTGGGCCGGCTTCCGTCCCGACATGATCGGTCGGCTGTCCTGAGGACATGACGGGGCTTGTCTACTATTCGTCGCGCTCCGGGAACACGGCGCGGCTGGTCGAACGTCTTGGGCTGCCCGCAGCCCGCGTCCCGATCAGCCCGGCAGATCCCATGCCGGTGGTGGACAAGCCCTTCGTCCTTGTCTGCCCGACCTTCGCCGACGGCGAGGGGCGGGGCGCGGTTCCCAAGCAGGTCATCCGCCTGCTGAACGACCCCGCGACCCGGGCCCTGCTGCGCGGCGTGATCGCGGGCGGCAATCGCAATTTCGGTACGACCTTCGCCCTTGCGGGTGACGTGATCTCGAAAAAGTGCGGCGTACCCGTGCTGTACCGCTTCGAGCTTGCGGGAACCGATACCGATGTCACCCGCATCCGGTCAGGACTTGACCGGATGCGGGACACCCTCTGCTCGGCCGCCTGACGGCGCGGGCACCTCCTCCTCCTCCTATCCGACGCATACCTTCAAGGAACATCATGACAGATCTACGCCCACCGTTTCGTGCCGACCATGTCGGCAGCCTGCTGCGCCCTGCTCCGATCGCCCAAGCCCGCAAGGCCGGCGTCACCGGAGACGAGCTGAAGCAGATCGAGGACCGCGAGATCCCGGCCCTGATCAAGATGCAGGAAGATGTGGGCCTGAAGGTCGTCACCGACGGCGAAGCGCGCCGCGCCTTCTGGCACTATGACTTCATGGATGGCCTGACCGGGCTGGATATCGTCGAGACCGGCGGCGACGCGCTGGGCTTCAAAGGCGCCACCGTCAGCCTTGCGCCGACCATCGACAAGGCGCTGGATTTCCCGGCCGACCACCCGATGCTGGACCACTTCAAATTCGTGGCCGCCAACACCGGCGTTTGCCCCAAGATCTCGATCCCCGGCCCTTCGGCGGTCCACTTCCGCGTGACGCCGGACCACAACCACCACGCGCCCTACGAAGATCAGGACCTGTTCACCGCAGAGATCGCCGCGACCTTCAAAAAGGCCGTGCACGCCTTCTATGACGTCGGCTGCCGTTACCTGCAGCTGGACGATATCTTCTTTGCCTACCTCGGCGACGAGAAGCAGCGCGAGATTCGCCGTTCGATGGGTCAGGACCCGGACTGGATGATCCAGCGTTACGCATGGATGCTGGAAGAGGCGATCAAGGACCGTCCCGACGACATGGTGATCGGCATGCACATGTGCCGCGGCAACTTCCAGTCGACCTTCGTGGCGACCGGCGGCTACGACGCTGCGGCGGACGCGATCTTCAACCAGACCAGCGTCGACGTGTACTTCATGGAGTACGACAGCGAGCGCGCGGGCGGGCTGGAACCGCTGGGTCTGCTGCCCAAGGGCACCAAGCGCGTCATGCCCGGTTTCATCACCACGAAGACCGCCGAACTGGAAAAGGTCGACGACATCAAGCGGCAGCTTGAAGCCGCCTCGAAATTCGTGGACATGGACCAGCTCGGGATCGCGCCGCAGTGTGGATTCGCTTCCACCGAGGAAGGCAACAAGGTCACCGAGGACGATCAGCGCCGCAAGCTGGAACTGGTCGTGAAAGTCGCCCAGGACGTCTGGGGCGAGGCCTGATAGCAAATCGGGCCCGGAGCGATCCGGGCCCGCCTGTTTTTCCACGAGGACCGACCATGCTGGATACCGCCGCGACCGCTTCGCTCGACTACCACGCGCTGAACGCGATGCTGAACCTCTATGACGACGAGGGCCGCATCCAGTTCGAGGCCGACCGGATGGCGGCGCGACAATACTTCCTGCAGCACGTCAACCAGAACACCGTGTTCTTCCACTCGCTGGACGAAAAGCTCGGCTATCTGGTGGAAGAGGGCTATTACGAGCCCGAGGTGCTGGACCAGTATTCCAAGAACTTCCAGCGCGCGATCTGGGACGCGGCCTATGCCCGCAAGTTCCGGTTCCCGACCTTCCTCGGCGCCTTCAAATACTACACTTCGTACACGCTGAAGACGCGTGACGGAAAACGGTACCTAGAACGCTACGAAGACCGCGTGGTGATGAACGCGCTGACGCTGGCGCAGGGTGACGAGGCGCTGGCGATGCGGCTGATGGAAGAGATCCTCGACGGTCGCTTCCAGCCCGCGACGCCGACCTTCCTGAACGCCGGCAAAAAGGCGCGCGGCGAGTTCGTGTCGTGCTTTCTGCTGCGGCTGGAAGACAACATGGAAAGCATCGGGCGCGGCATCAACTCGGCGCTGCAGCTGTCCAAGCGCGGCGGCGGCGTGGCCCTGATGCTGACCAACATCCGTGAGCACGGCGCGCCCATCAAAGGGATCGAGAACCAGTCCTCGGGCGTGATCCCGGTGATGAAGCTGCTGGAGGATTCCTTCAGCTACGCCAACCAACTGGGCGCGCGTCAGGGGGCCGGTGCGGTCTATCTGAATGCGCACCACCCCGACATCCTGCGGTTCCTTGATACCAAGCGCGAGAACGCGGACGAGAAGATCCGGATCAAGACCCTGAGCCTCGGCGTCGTGATCCCCGACGTGACCTTCGAACTGGCGAAGAAGAACGAGGATATGTACCTGTTCTCGCCGCATGACGTCGAAAAGGTCTATGGCGTGCCCTTCTCGGACATCTCGGTCACCGAGAAATACGCCGAAATGGTCGACAACCCGAAGATCCGCAAAAAGAAGATCAACGCCCGCGCGTTCTTCCAGACGATCGCCGAGATCCAGTTCGAAAGCGGCTATCCCTACATCATGTTCGAGGACACCGTGAACAAGGCGAACCCGATCGCGGGCCGCATCGCCATGTCGAACCTGTGTTCCGAGATCCTGCAGGTCAACGAAGCGTCCGAGTTCAACGAGGACCTGTCCTATTCCTCGATGGGCACCGACATCTCGTGCAACCTCGGCTCGATGAACATCGCCCGTGCGATGGACGGCGGCGACCTTGGCGCGTCGGTCGGAACCGCGATCCGCGCGCTTAATGCGGTGTCCGAGATGTCGGCCATCGACTCGGTCCCGTCGATCCGAAAGGGCAACGACGAAAGCCACGCCATCGGGCTGGGGCAGATGAACCTGCACGGCTACCTCGCACGGGAACGCATCCATTACGGGTCCGCCGAGGGTGTCGATTTCACCAACATCTACTTCTGCACCGTGCTGTATCACGCGCTGCGGGCATCGAACGCGCTGGCGAAAGAAAAGGGCAAGAAGTTCAAAGGCTTTGAGACGTCCGCCTATGCGGACGGCAGCTTCTTCGACAAGTACGTCGACGGCACTTGGCAGCCCGAAACGGACCGTGTGGCAGAGCTTTTCGAGAAGGCGGGCATCGCGATCCCGACCAGCGCCGACTGGGCGGACCTGCGGGACGCGGTGAAGACCCACGGGATCTATAACCGCAACCTTCAGGCCGTGCCGCCGACCGGTTCGATCAGCTACATCAACTATGCCACTTCCTCGATCCACCCGATCACGTCGAAGGTCGAGATCCGGAAAGAGGGCAAGATCGGGCGCGTCTATTACCCGGCGCCGTTCATGACGAACGACAACCTCGAATACTACCGCGACGCCTACGAGATCGGGCCCGAGGCGATCATCGACACCTACGCTGCCGCGACCCAGCACGTCGATCAGGGGCTGTCGCTGACGCTGTTCTTCCCCGCCGAGGCCACCACGCGCGACATCAACCGCGCGCAGATCTACGCGTGGAAGAAGGGGATCAAGACGATCTACTACATCCGCCTGCGCCAAGCCGCGCTGGAAGGAACCGAAGTGGAAGGCTGCGTGTCCTGCACGCTGTGATGCTGCGGTGCGCATGAATGCGCACCCTACACGGATCAAGGTGTCGCCACCCGTAGGGTGCGCATTCATGCGCACCTTTTCGCACCCGAAGGATCGAGACGATGAAAGACATGCCCCACGCCCGCCCCGTGCCGCGCGCGATCAACTGGAACCGTCTGCAGGACGACAAGGATCTTGAGATCTGGAACCGCCTGACGGTGAACTTCTGGCTGCCCGAGAAGGTGCCGCTGTCGAACGACATTCAAAGCTGGTCGCAGCTGACCGAGGAAGAGCAGAAGCTGACGATCCGCGTCTTCACCGGCCTGACCCTGCTGGACACGATCCAGAACACCGTGGGCGCGCCGTCGCTGATGCCCGACGCCGTGACGCCGCACGAGGAAGCCGTGCTGACCAACATCGCCTTCATGGAGGCGGTGCACGCGCGGTCCTATTCGTCGGTCTTCTCGACCCTGTGCCAGACCACCGAGGTCGACGAGGCGTTCCGCTGGTCCGCCGAGAACGAGCACCTGCAGGCCAAGTCGCGCCTGATCCTCGACGAGTACGACGCAACCTCGAACCCGCTGAAGAAGAAAATCGCCAGCGTGTTCCTTGAATCGTTCCTGTTCTACTCCGGCTTCTACCTGCCGATGCACTGGTCCAGCCGCGCGCGGCTGACCAACACCGCCGACCTGATCCGGCTGATCATCCGCGACGAGGCGATCCACGGCTATTACATCGGGTACAAGTTCCAGCGCGGCGCCGAACGGCTTTCGGAACAGGAACGGACCGAACTGAAGGATTTCGCCTTCGCGCTGCTGTTCGACCTGTACGATATCGAGGCGCGCTATACCGAGCAGCTGTACGATCCGCTGGGCCTGACCGAGGACGTGAAGCACTTCCTGCACTATAACGCCAACAAGGCGCTGCAGAACCTCGGCTTCGAGGCGCTGTTCCCCGACGAGGCGACCCGCGTGAACCCGGCGATCATGGCGGCGCTGTCGCCCGGATCGGACGAGAACCACGACTTCTTCTCGGGCTCGGGGTCGAGCTATGTCATCGGCAAGACCGTTGCGACCGAGGACGACGACTGGGACTTCTGATCCTGATGTCCTGTCCCTGAAACGAACACAGCGGCCGCCTGGGGGCGACCGCTGCATCCGGGATGAGTCAAACGGGTGCTCACGGGACAGAGAGAGCCGGTTTGACAGGACGACTGGTTACTTGCCGGTGCACTTCATGACGACGCCGGCGGTACGAAGAATGATGTCGAGGTCCACGGCCAGGGACACCTGGCTGTTGTATTCGGTGTCAAAGCGGGCACGACCGGCGAAGCTGCACTCGTTGCGGTCCGAGACCTGCCAAGCGCCGGTGATGCCGGGGCGCAGCGCGTAATAGGCCGTGCCCGGATAGATGTCCTGCTGTTCGACCATCATCGGACGCGGTCCGACGATCGACATGTCACCGGTCAGCACGTTCCACAGTTGCGGCAGTTCGTCCAGCGAGCTGCGGCGCAGGAAGTTGCCGACGCGCGTGATGCGGGGGTCGTTGTCCAGCTTCTGCTTTTCGTTCCATTCGCGACGGGCCTCCGGGTCGGCGGCCAAGTGCGCGGCCAGCTGAGCGTCGGCATCCGTCACCATCGTGCGGATCTTAACCAGCCGGAAGGTCAGGCCGTGCCGACCGACGCGTTGCTGGAAATAGAAGGGATTATGTCCGTCCATCGCAGTCAGCAGTGCGGCGACAGCAACGAGAATCAGTGCGAACGGCGCGACGAGCAGGACGACCATGACGTCGAGCAGACGCTTGCCGAACACGCGGTAAAGGCCGTTCGAGGGCGCGCTGGTGTCGCGTGCCTGGAAGTCGACCGCCGGCCGCACTTCGGTACGTGCGGCCGACTGGCCGGCGTCAGAAAAATGGATCGTCAAAACAGTCACCCCTCGGTGATTACCGCAAGCATTAGCCGTGATTAAAAAGCTCCGATGGATCCAAATGTGCAGCAGCCGGATCCGGCGGAAGGTGTACCCAACACCACTCGTTAACCACGAGGAGGAACATAGTCAGGGTGCTTGCCGAGTAAACAGAACCGAGGTCCGAGAGGTTGGGCAGGATGGCGCTTTGGTCCGGGCCGCTAGCGGTGTGTTGGCGGTAAGGCCTGATTTAAATCATTTAAAAACAATGACTTGAAGAAAAATTAGGCGTTATCGGGAATTATGAAAAAAATTAGGCACACGGGCCGTCCTGTACAAAGGTATAGGGAGATGCGCTTGCGGTAATACGCCAAAAGACGGGACAACCAGAGGTATGTCGGGCAATTGTTTACGGATTAGATATGGTCGCCTGAACTGCGACCCGGCTCGGCCACATTCGTGCCACGGTTGAGGGGGCGAAAGTGATTCCCCCGGCGCTGGACTCTGATAGCGACAGTCGCGGTCATCCGCGGTCCAGACTTCGTCGGTTGCACCGATCGGTATCTCTGGCCGCGTTGGCCAGAGCCGCCGTAAAGAAACCTGTTGCGCCTCCTACGATATAGGCGACCGCAATCCAGAAGATGACGTTCATGTCCCGTCCGTCCATTTCTACTGTCGCTGTCCCACGACAGACGCAGAATGCTTGTCCAGAGCCTATTGGTCATCAAGACTCGCTGAATGGCGGCTATATTTACATTATTGTTGCGAAATAGCACACAGTTATAATTCGGCACCGGACTCTGGCCCCAAGCGCGGGGTGGGCCGTCCGGATCACGAATGGCGCTGTTTGCTGGTCGGGACGAATTGAACGACGGTGCCGGACAGATCTGGATGCCCCTTTACCGGCCGTTCGTCGTTCAGCGCGCGCACGACACCGGACAGTTCGGACGCGACAGTGGTGTTGCGGTCCATCACGGTCAGGCAACCCGGATCGGACCCGGCGGCCAGATTGGAGAGTTCAAGGATCAGGTCCAGTGCCTGACGCACCGGCGTCCGGGCCTGATGCGTGGTCCAATCGTCGGGGCACAGCTGCATCGACAGAAGGAAGCCGCCGGTCCACAGCTCCCACACCGGTTCGCCCGGAACGGGCTCTCGGCTTAGGACGACTTCGTACACCTCGGGGTTGTCCGTCAGCGCCGTAGCGACGCGTTCGTGATGGGCCACCACGGCCTGTGCCGCAGTCCGCTGAAGCTCGGCGCTTTCGAAGGACGGAAGGAAGGCATCGCCCCAGACCCAAGGCAGCCAATCGTGCGACGCGATATCGACCGGGCCGACGGCAAGCCCTGCGACGAACCCGTCCAGCTTGGACAGGGTCATCGCCTCGTTCTCCCACGGGACACGGCGCAACAGTCCCGAGAGACGGTCAAGAACCTCGCTGGAGTGAAGCTGGGTTGGCGCCATGATCAGGGCATTCAGACAATTGAAGTACGAGTGGTGACGCAGGGTAAACTTGGTACACTGCCTGTCGTCAAGAAACCTTTGCGGTTTCGGATTGCAAGTCAGTTTCCGAAAATTTGAACCATTATCGCAAAACTGGAAATTTTGCCTACCCGGCGACATGCGCCAGCAACAGGCAGCTTTCGCTGTTCCGGACGCCCGGAACCTCGCGGATTTCCCGCAGAACGCGGTCGAACGCGGCAAGGCTGTCGAACCGCAATTCGGCCACCAGATCCCAGCTGCCGTTCGTGGCGTAGACGTCCGTCACCGCCGGCATCCGCCGCAGCGCGCGGATCACCGACCGCGACATGCTGCCCTGCAACTCGATCAGCGAGATCGCCCGCATCTCGTCGGTGGTGTCGGCGTCCGTCTCGATGGTGAAGCGCCGGATGCGGCCGTCCGCGATCAGCGCGTCCAGCCGCGCCTTGGCCGTGGTCCGGGAGACGCCGACGCGCAGCGCAAGTTCCGTCACCGACATCCGGGCGTCTTCGCGCAGGGCGGCGATGATGTCTCGGTCGGTGGCGGTCAGCGGTGCGGTCATTGGTCAAACTGCCGTTCAGGTATCCGTATTGATCAATCTAACCATCAAACTGGTCAATTTCACGCGCGAAAATGACAGCGTCCCCAAGCAGACTAAGGACACAGTTAGGAGAGCAAGATGCCGAAAACCGTATTGGTGGGCGCACCGGTTCAGACCGGGGCGGCGCAGCCGGGGTGCCTGATGGGCCCTGCCAGCCTGCGCACGGCCGGGCTGGCGGATGTGCTTTCGGGGTTGGGCTGGACGGTCGAGGATCGCGGCGACGTCGCCATCGCGGACACGGTCCCCGTTCCTTGCGCCAATCCGGCCGTCCGCAATCTGGCGGACACGGCGGCCTGGATCGAAGTGCTGACGACCGCCGCACATGCCGCCGCGCGTGACAGCGACCTTCCGGTGTTCATGGGGGGCGACCATTCGATATCTGCGGGGACCGTCGCCGGTGTCGCGCGGCATGCGTCAGAGACCGGACAAGCCCAGTTCGTCCTGTGGCTTGATGCGCACCCGGATCTGCACACGCTGGACACCACGCAAAGCGGTAACCTGCACGGCACACCCGTCGCCTATTTTTCCGGCCAACCCGGCTTTGATGCGTATCCCCCGCTGACGCATCCGGTGCCCGCCGGGAACCTTTGCATGATGGGAATCAGGTCGGTTGATTCGGCGGAGCACCGGGTGATCGCGGCCGAATGCATCGCCGTTCACGACATGCGCGCCATCGACGAAACCGGCGTGCTGGCCCCGCTTCGCACGTTCCTGGATAAGGTGCGGTCTGCGGGCGGGCGGCTGCACGTCAGCCTTGATGTCGACTTCCTCGACCCCGGTATCGCACCCGCCGTCGGCACCACGGTGCCGGGCGGCGCCACCTTCCGCGAGGCACATCTGATCATGGAAACGCTCGGCGATTCCGGGCTGGTGAACTCGCTGGATCTGGTCGAACTGAACCCCTTCCTTGATGAACGCGGACGCACGGCAAAGTTGTTGTGCGATCTGACGGCCAGCCTGTTCGGCCGCCGCGTTCTGGACCGCATGACACGGAGTTTCTGACATGGTTCCCGAACCCTCCGCGCTGGCCTACGTCCCGTTCGTGTCGGTGCAGAACATGATGCGACTGGTGACCGAAACCGGGGTCGACGCATTCATCGCGCGTCTGGCCGACTATATCGCGGCGGACTTTCGGCGCTGGCCTGAATTCGACAAGACACCGCGCGTCGCCAGCCATTCCACCGACGGCGTGATCGAACTGATGCCAACCGCCGATGCCGAGAATTACGGCTTCAAATACGTCAACGGGCACCCCCGGAACATGCGTGACGGATATCAGACCGTGACCGCGTTCGGGGTGCTGGCATCGGTCGCCACTGGCTATCCGCTGTTGCTGACCGAGATGACCGTGTTGACCGCGTTGCGAACCGCCGCGACCTCGGCCTTGGCGGCAAAATACCTCGCGCCGCCCGAATCACAGGTGATGGCGATGATCGGAAACGGCGCCCAATGCGAGTTTCAGGCGATGGCGTTCCGGTCGATCTGCGGCATCCGGCGTCTGCGCCTGTACGACGTCGACCCCGCCGCCACCCTCAAGGCGGAACGCAACCTGACGGCCGAAGGGTTCGAGGTGGTGACCTGCGCCAGCCCGGAAGAGGTGGTCGAAGGCGCGCAGATCATCACCACCTGTACCGCCGACAAGCAGTTCGCCACGATCCTGACCGACAACATGGTTGGGTCCGGCGTCCATGTGAACGCCATCGGCGGCGATTGTCCCGGCAAGACCGAGCTGCACCGAGACATCCTGCTGCGGTCCGACATTTTCGTCGAATATCCGCCGCAGACCCGGATCGAGGGCGAATGCCAGCAGTTGGACGAGGACCACCCGGTGCAAGAGCTGTGGGAGGTGGTCGCAGGCCTGCGTCCCGGTCGGCGTGACAGGTCGCAGATCACGCTGTTCGACTCGGTCGGTTTCGCGATCGAAGATTTCTCGGCGCTGCGCTGTGTTCGCGACGCGATAGAGGGGACGCCTTATTTCGACCGGCTCGATCTGTTGGCAGACCCGGACGACCCGCGCGACCTGTTCGGCATGCTGCGCCGGTCGAGCGGCGCCTAAAGCAGCGCGGGCCCGCGAAAGATCAGAACGGTGCGGGCCGGCGGGTCCTCGGTGTCGGATACGGGGCGCACGGTGATGAACAGGTCCTTGCCCTCGAACTCGCCCGACAGCATCTTCTGCTCTCTGGTTGTGGCCACCGTGTCGGCGACGGCGCCTAGGTCGGCGAACGGAACCCGTGGCCCGATGACCGTCAGCCTGCGCGCGATGTCCTGGGCTTCCAGTTGGAAGCGCCGCGCGACCAGGGCGCTGTAGCGTTCGATGCGGCGTTCGGCGTCAAGAAAGATGACCCCGACGCCAAGCACGCCCAGCACCAGTTCCGTGCCTTCGTTCAGGTCGGACAGCATCGCGATCTTGCGCTCGTGTTCCGCGCTGACCGAAACGAGTTCCTCGTTGACCGCGTGCAGTTCCTCGTTGGCGCTTTGCAGTTCTTCGTTCGAGGCCTGAAGTTCCTCGTTCGACGCCTGCAACTCCTCGTTCGAGGCCTGAAGTTCCTCGCTGCTGATCTCCAGCCGTTCGGTGACGTGCTGCAGGGTCTCTTCGGTCAGGCGCAGGTCGCGATCCAGCTCTTGAATGCGCAGGCCAAGCAGCGACGTATCCTCGGACCCTGTGTCCGGCGTTGGCGCCGCACCGTCGGCAGCAGGGTCGGGGCCGTCGGTCTGCAGGTCCAGCGAGACAAGGATCAGGTTGCCGCCAGAGGATCGGCCAAGGGATTCGATGCGCACGGTACAGTCCTGCGGAACGTCGGTCCCGCGGTCCAGCAGCACCTTGCGCGTGTAGGGTTCAAGCTGTCCCTGCCGCTGCCGTTCGATCGCGACATTGATCGGAAAATGCAGGTCCGGGTGCACGATGTCCTCGACCGTCCAGTCGGCAAGGTTGTTCATCGTGTCGACGACCGTGGACGCGGCGCCGAACCAGCTCAGGACCCGACCATCGCTGCTGAGAAGGATGGACGACGGGGCATGGCGCTTCAGAAGCGCGTCATAGCCCCGCATCAGCAGATCGCGGTCGCGCAGTTCGGTAACCTCGCGCAGGATCGGAACACGCGCGGGCGCGTCTTCGGGGGCGGTGATCGGGGCACTGGTGCCTGCAGGACGTCCCCGCAGCGGCGCGGCCAGCATCGAGCGGTCGACGACCGTTTGGCCAGAGACCTTCCGGAACAGGCGCCAGCGCGCGTCTTCGACTTCGAATTTGTTGGCGTATTTTCCCAGCGTTTCCGACGGGCCAAGGAACAAGTAGCCGTTCTTCCGAAGCCCGAACAGGAACATAGAGATCACCCGCGCCTGCGGTCCGTCGTTCAGGTAGATCAGCATGTTTCGGCACGACACAAGGTCGAGATGCATGAACGGCGGATCGGACAGGACGTCGTGGACCGAAAAGATGATCTTCTGGCGCAGGTCCGGATCGACGATGCGCTGGTCGCGGTGTTTGCGGAAGTAACGGGACCGCAAGGCGTCCGGCACCTTCTGCAACGCCGCTTCGCTGTAGACCCCGGCAGAGGCGACGTCGATGGACCTGCGGTGCACATCGGTCGCGATGATCCGGAACCGCCGGCTTTGGCCCATCGCGCGCAACGTCTCGGATATCTCGATCCCAATGGTATAGGCCTCTTCGCCGCTCGCGCAGCCGGGCACCCAGATCCGCAGCGGCGTCTCTTCGTGGCTCTTGCGGATAAGGGCGGCAATCGCGGTCTCGCGCAGGACGCGGATCGCGTCCGGGTCGCGATAGAATTCGGTCACGCCGATCAGCAGGTCCTGATACAGCTCGTCCAGCGCGGCGGCACTGTTTGACAGCAGTTCGACGTAGTCTTCGATGGTGGACAGACCGCGAAGTTGCTGCCGTCGTTCGATCCGGCGTTGCACGCTTTCCGGCTTATAGGCCGAAAAGTCGACGTGGTGCTGATCTTCCAGCAGGCGCAGGATCCGCTTCGAGGCGTTGCTGCCGAAATCGCCCCCGTCATCCGCGCCAAGCCGGCCCGTCGCGAAAACCTCGCGCAGCGCGGCCGGCATGTCGGCGGCGTTCATCGCGCTGCTTCCGTTTCCCATCGACAGAACCGACTCTGGCATCGCGCCAAAGGCCGCTTCCGCCGGCGACTGCACCAGCACGACGCCGCCGTTTCGACGCAGCGCACCGGCGCCGCGCGTCCCATCGCTGCCGGACCCTGACAGGATCACGGCGACAGTTCGCTTCGGATCGCGCAGGCTGACCGAATGCAGGAAGGCGTCGATGGGCATATGGGGCAGGGCGTCATCGGGCTGATAGGTCCGGGTGCGGAACGTGTCGCCCTCAATCTCGGCAATGGTGTTCGGCCGGTTCAGAAAGATCGTGTCGGGCTCCAGCACCGCGCCGTCATCGATATGGCGAATCCTCATCGGGGATTTCCGCCCCAGCAGTTCGTCCATCTTGGATCGGTAATCCGGCGACAGGTGCTGAACCACGACGAAACACCACCCCGCCGTGGCGGGCGCAGCTTCGAAAAACCGTTCAAGTGGTTCAAGTCCGCCCGCGGAAGCCCC
The DNA here is from genome assembly GCF_029168315.1 of Psychromarinibacter halotolerans. Lineage (NCBI taxonomy): Bacteria > Pseudomonadati > Pseudomonadota > Alphaproteobacteria > Rhodobacterales > Paracoccaceae > Psychromarinibacter > Psychromarinibacter halotolerans. Next base: position 297,583 of record NZ_JARGYD010000002.1, on the reverse strand, counting down.
TATTGATACGAGAGGCAATGTCTCTGGCAGAGACGTCAGAGGAACGTCTTCCTCCAAAAATATATGTCCCCGTTGCAGCTTTGCAGTGATTATTGGTAACACAGTTTAAGCTAGTGGCAATCACGGGAGCTTGCTTTGGCGAGGATTCTTGTTGCAGACGATGATGTCGACTACTTAACGGCCTTCAGTGAAGGGATGGAGGTTCTGGGGCACGATGTTGTTTGCGCCTCAAGTAGTGAAGATGTAAACAGAATACTTTCTGAAACTAAATTTGATGCGATATTCCTTGATGTTGTGATGCCGGGCGGTGGGGCAATATCCTTGGTGCACAGTGTTCGCCAGCACGACAGCGAGGTGCCGGTGATCGTGATCACAGGACGCCCCGAACTGATCAACTCGCCGCTGTTTCGCGATGGTATGCGGCAGGCGCAGGCCAAGCTTCAAAAGACCGCCACGCTTCAGGAACTGGATTCGCTTGTCAGGCGACTGACCGAATGAACGGCCGCGAGTCGCCGCCGTCTGCCGCGGGCGGCGGGGCCGATGCTGACCTCACGCGTTGATACTCATCGCGCCTCGGCGATCTGCGCGGCTGTCGTCGTGGCGACCGCGCTTGTGGTTCTGGTGGTGGGGTGGGGCTTTGATGTGTCCCTCGTGGTCCGCCTGTATCCGAACTTCCCCGCGATGGTGCCGGGGACTGCCATCGCGCTTTTGCTGCTTGGTGTCGCGCATCTTATGGCGCTGCGGGGCGATCACGACTCTGTCCGCGCCGCGCGGGTACTGTACGTCGGGGCTTTTGGCTTCACGCTTGTGAAGCTGGCCCTGCATTTCGAACAGCACGCGCGCCTGCCGGAATCGGCCGACCGAATGGCCTTTGCCACCCTGATCGGGCTGCTGCTGGTGGTGGCCTCGGGGCTGTGCACCACGGCGCGCCGGTCGCTGCCGGAACGATACGGCGCCCTTATCGCGACCACGGGCATCCTTCTGTGCACGGTCGCGTTGGTCCTTTATCTGTACGATCCGGCCTCTGTCGCCAGCATCGCAATCTTCCTTGGCCTTGCGATCCCGACGGCGGTGTCGCTTCTGCTTTTGTTCGTCGCGATCCTGCTGTCCAGCCCGACGGACAACTGGCTTGCGACGCTGACCGCGCAGGGACCGGCGGCCGAGTCCGCGCGGTCGATGCTTCCGCTGGCGCTGAGCGGGCCGATTTTCCTGTGTTATCTTGCGCTTCTGTCCACCGATGTCGGGCTGATCACGCCCACCCTGCGGCTTGGCACGCTGGCCGTCCTGCTGTCTGCGCTGGCCATTGCCGGGGTCGTGCGCAACGCGCGGTTCTACGACGAAGCCCGGCGGCGCGGCGCCGCAGAACAGGCGCGGCTGTCGCGCACCTTCGATGGCCTTTCGGCAGCCGTCTTCGTGGTCGACAGCGAGGGCGCGGTCGTGATGACGAACAAGGCGGCGCGGCAATTGGTGGGCAACGATGCGACGCCCGAAGACTGGCTGCAGTCCGCCGCGTTCCATTCGCTGGACGATCGCAGCCCGATGGAAGGCGCGTTTCACCCGGTGCGGCAGATCCTTGCGGCACGGGGCGGCCACGACCTGTACGCGGGGTGGTTCGGCCCGGGAGGGGCAGAGCGGGCCTTGCGGTTTTCGGCGATGGACCTGCCGGAAGATCGCGTCACCCTGATCGTCGTCAGCGACGAAACGCAAAGCTGGATGTTGCAGGAAACCCTGAACCGTACAGAGCGACTGGATGCCATCGGTCAGTTGTCCGGAGGAATTTCGCACGAGCTGGCCAACATTCTCGGGGTCATCCGCCTGACGAGCGATACGGCGGTGCTTGGCAACGACATGACGGCGATGCGCACGCAACTGGAAGCGATCCGCAAGGCCTGCGACCGTGGCGCGGACCTGATGGACCGGCTGCTGCACCTGTCCCGAGAGCCGACCTATACCGACACGCTCGTCGACGTGACCGAGATTACGCGAAGCGCCCTGCTGCTGGCGCGCGGGTCCATGCTGGAACGAACCGATCTGGTGGCCAAGCTGGACGCCATTCCAGAGCTGTACGTCGCTGTCCCGGGGGCGGACCTGCAAAGTGCGGTGCTGAACCTGCTTTTGAATGCGCGCAACGCAGTGGAAGCCTCTGACAGGCCGGGCCGGGTCGAGGTCGAGATGACGGCGGATGCGGACGAGGTCACGATACGGGTCAGCGACACCGGCATCGGCATGTCGGACGACGTGCAGCGCAAGGCGCGCGAACCGTTCTTCACCACCCGCAGGGCATATGGGGGGTCCGGGCTTGGCCTGTCGATGGTCGACAGCCTTGCGCGCCGGACGGGCGGGCGGCTGGATATCCAATCGGTCCCGGGCAAGGGCACCGTGATCGAGATGGTGTTGCCCCGCGCCACCGGTCCCGGACCGCAGGCGGACGAGGATACCATGATCGACGGGCTGCACGGGATCAGCGTGCTGCTTGTCGAGGATGACCGATCCTTTGCTGACGCTGTGACCAACGCGCTGGAGCTTTTCGGCGTGGTGCCGTTGCTGGCGCATGATGCCGCGCAGGCGATGCAGGTGATGGAGGACCATGGCGCACCGGACATCCTGCTGACCGACATCGGGCTGCCGGGCGGTGTATTCGGCGACGTGCTGGCGGTCGAGGCCGTGGCCCGCTACCCGGGGCTGCGGGTGATCTACATGTCTGGCAATCCGTCCCTTCTGCATCGGTCGGACCGCGACGTGCCGGGTCTGAGGCTGAAGAAACCGATCCACCCGACCGGACTTGCCAACGCGATCCGCCTGACGATGTCCGGGTCTGCGGGCGGTCACTGACCGTCAAGAACAGCCTGACCGAAAGGGCCGAAGGTGCGGCGGGCATGCTGGGCGCTCATCGGTTCCGAGAAGAGATAGCCCTGCCCCTTGCGGCACCCGCTTGCCCGCAGCTTTTCGACCTGCGCCGGAAGCTCGACCCCCTCGGCGATGACGTCAAAGCCGAACTGGTCCGCGATGGTCAGCATCGCGTCCACGATTGCGGCATTGCGCGGGTTCAGGTGAACGTCCCGCACGAAGGACTGGTCGATCTTCAGCAGGTCGATGGGCCAGTCACTAAGGTGCCGCAAACCGCCATACCCCGTCCCGAAGTCATCCAGCGCCACCTTTGCCCCGCGCATGCGCAGCTCTCCCAGCGACCGATAGGCCTGTCCCTTGCGCTCGCCCAGCACCACGCCCTCTGTCACCTCGATGACGATGCTGTTCCAGTCGACGTTGCGGTCGGCCATGTGGGCCTGAAGCTCGAACACGAACTCGGGGTTCATCAGGTCGAACGAGGTCACGTTCAGCGCCAGCGTGGGCCGGTCCCCGGGCGTCGAGGCGGGGAAGGTCGCGGTGTACCAGTCCAGCGCGCGCTGGACGATGCAGCGCGTGAGCGTTTCGGCGCAGGTGTGATCCTTAAGGACGGGCGCGAAAGCCTGCGGCCGCAGAAGGCCGCGCTTGCGTTCGTTCCATCGCGCAAGGGCCTCGTATCCCACGCAGGCCCCGGTATCGAGATCCACGATCGGCTGGAAATAGGGCTGCACCTGCCCGTGGCGCACCGCCCGCAGGAACAACGGCCCCATCGCGCGGGCGTTGAACATATCGTGCTTCTCGGGCGTGAATATGCGGTGCGTGCTGCGGCCAAGATCCTTTGCGGCGTACAGGGCGGTGTCCGCAAGTTCGAACAGAGTGTCAAAGTCCTCTGCCTGCTCGGGGAAGGTCGCGGCGCCCATGCTGACCCGACCGAGGTCCGGCTTGCCCAGAAAGGCCGTGGTCCGTTGCACCGCGCTGCGGCAACGCGACAACAGCGACTCGAGATAGCTGGTGCCTTTCGTGGGCACCGAAACGAAGATGCCGAATTCGTCGCCTCCCAACCGCCCGATGATCGCGGTTTCGGGAAAGGCGGACAGGATAGATTGCGCGATGGCCTGCAGGTACGCATCCCCGAAGCGGTGGCCATACAAGTCGTTGATGCTTTTGAAATGGTCGATGTCGAGGATGATCAACGCCGCGCTTCCTGTGGCGTGGGCAAGGACCTGCTGGACCTTGTCCCGGAACGAGGTCGAATTCTCCAACTTGGTCAGCGGGTCGATCTCTGCCAGCCGGTGCAGCCGCGAGGCTTGCCGGTTCATCGCGACATAGTCCACTTCCAGCGCGACGCGGCGGGTTCCGGCGGACAGCAGGTTTTCGACCAGCGCGCCGATCATCGTGCCCAGCCGGACCTGCCGGGAATCGTCCCAGTCGCCCGGCGCGAAGGTCAGGCCCAGCACGCCAAGATCCTGCGCATCCTCGTCATGCAGCGACATTGCGAACAGCACGACGTCTTCGCCGTCCACGGAAAGCCGCTGCACCGCGCTGCGCTCGGCGCGCGGTTCCAGCCCGGCGCGGCCACCGCCCAGAAGGGACAGTGCGGTTTGCAGGATCAGGTCGTGGCGGCCTTGCTGCGCGTCGGTCTGCGTTGGCGCGGCGGTACCCGGTCCAAGCCGCAGGCTTGTGTCCAAGACCAGCACGCAGTCGCGCGCATCGACGCCCGCAAGCACCGCGTCGCGAACGGTCTTCTGCATTCGGTCGATTTCGGCGGTGACGAAGGTCCGCCTTTCAGCGGCATCCGGATCGCTGGTGTCCGGCTCGCTCGACCCGGGCGGCCGGGATGGCCGGGACGCGGCGGCGCGGCCTTGTCTGTCGTCGATCGCGTCCTGCATCCCGCCTCCGTCCGTGGCTGCGGCAACGTCGCACAGGCCATCAGCACCGAGAGTGGCGCAGACTTTGTTAACAAAAGATTAACGCCATGAGATCAACGCCAGGGGTCCGACAGCACGTCCGCGACATTCGCCTTCGAGATCGACACCGCCTTCAGCAGCGCGAACACGCTGTCACCCGGCGCCAGCCCCAGCGCCTCGACCGAGCGGCGGGTGATGCGCGCCAACAGCATGTTGTCGCCGGCTCGAAGCTGAACCAGCGCGCCCGGCCCGTCCCCAAGGCGGATGCCGGTGATCGTGCAGGGCAGGATATTGAGGGCCGAGATATCCTCGGGCCTACTGCGCGCCAGCATCACGTCATGCGCCGCGATCTGCACCCGGACGCGCGCGCCGTCTGGCTGTCCCACGTCCGGCAGGAACAGGCGAAGCCCGCCCGCATCCAGCTCGCTGATACCGTCCGGGTGGGTGCGCACCACGCGGGTTTCCAGCACGGCCCCGGCGGCCCGCGCGCCCAGCGGTGTCACGGCGGGGTCGCTCAGGACCTCGCCCGCAAGGCCCTGCCGCAGCACCTTGCCATTGTCGATCGCAACCACGGTCGTCGCCAGCCGCGCCACTTCCGAGGCCGAGTGGGTGACGTACAGCATCGGGATCGACAGCTCGTCGCGCAGCCACTCGAAGTAAGGCATCACCTCTGCCTTACGCGCCTCGTCGAGCGAGGACAGCGGCTCGTCCGCAAGGATAAGCCCCGGCGCCGACAGCAGGGCGCGGCCGATCGCGACGCGCTGGCGTTCGCCGCCGGACAGGGTGCCCGGACGGCGGTCGAGCAGCCCCGAGATGCCAAGCAGGCCGATGATCCTGTCCGGGTCCGGCCGCGTGGCGCCCGCCGGTGCAAGGCGGTGGCCATACATCAGGTTGCGGCGCACGGTCATGTGCGGAAACAGGCGCGGTTCCTGAAAGATATAGCCCAGCCGCCGGCGCTGGGGCGGCAGGTGCGTGCCGCTATCCGTGTCGCACAGCACGCGTCCGTCGATGCTGATGTGGGCCTGTTCGGGGCGCAGCAGTCCGGCGACGGCGTTGACGATGGTGGTCTTGCCCGCACCGCTGCGCCCGAACAGGACGGTGATGCCGGGCGGCGCCTGAAAGGCGACGTCCAGCGTGCGTTCGGGAAAGCTGTGCCGCATCCGGACCGACAGGGTCATCCCCCACCCACCCGCCGCGCGACGGCACGGCTGACGTATTCGGACAAAAGCAGCGCCAGCATCGCAACCGCGACCGAGACCGACACCAGCTTTAGCGCGGCATCCTCTTTGCCCGGCACCTGAAGGAAGGCGTAGATCGCGGATGGGATCGTCTGCGTCTGGCCGGGGATGTTGGACACGAAGGTGATCGTCGCGCCGAATTCGCCCATCGCCTTGGCAAAGGCCAGCACCGCACCCGCGACCACACCGGGCAGGATCAGGGGCAGGGTCACGGTGACGAAGATCCGAAGCCGTGACGCCCCCAGCGTAGCAGCGGCCTGTTCAAGCTTGGGGTCCACCGCCTCGACCGACAGGCGGATCGCGCGGACCATCAGCGGAAAGGCCATGATCGCCGCCGCCAGCGCGGCTCCGGTCCAACGGAACGCGAAGGTGATGCCGATGGCGTTTAGGGGCGCCCCCAGCGGTCCGCGCGTGCCGAAGGTCAGAAGCAGCAAATAACCGGTGACGACGGGGGGCAGGATCAGCGGCAGGTGCACCAGCCCGTTCAGAAGCTGCTTGCCCGGAAAGGACCAGCGGGCCAGCGCAAAGGCGCACAGCAGGCCGAACGGCAGGCTGGCCAGCGTCGCCCAAAGAGACACCCGCAGCGACAACGCCACCGCCTGCCATTCCTCGGGGCCCAGCCAGTCCACCGCGCCGCTACTCCAGAACCTCGAAGCCCATGCGTCCGAACACCTCTGCGGCCTTGGCGGATGCGAGGTAGTCAAGGAACGGGCCGTTCAGCGCGTTGTCGCTGCCCGCGACCGCCGCGGCGGGATAGACGATGGCCGGGTGGCTGTCCGCCGGGAAGGTCGCGACGACGGACACGTCGGGCTCGGCGGCGGCGTCGGTGGCGTAGACCACGCCGAAAGGGGCCTCGCCCAAGGCCACCAGCGCCAGCGCGGCACGGACGTTGTCTGTTTGGACGACGTGATCCTCCACGCCGTCCCACAGGCCAAGCGACGTCAGCGCCGCCTTGCCATAAATCCCGGCGGGGACAGCCTCGACCAGCGCCATCGCAAGGCGCCCACCGCTCAGAAGGCCGGGCAGATCGGTGTCCGGCGACAGGTCGACCGGCGCGGCATCGGCACCCGAACCGATCAGGACAAGCGCGTTGCCCAGCAGGGCGCGGCGGCTGTCGCTGTCGATCAGCCCGTCGTTTTCCAGCGCATCCATCCAGTCGAGGTTCGCGGACAGAAACAGATCCGCCGGCGCGCCGTTCTGGATCTGCCGCGCCAGCGCGGACGACCCGGCGAAGGACAGAATGACCTCGTGCCCGGTCTCGGCCCGATAGGTGTCGGCGATCTCGGTCAGCGCGTCGCGCAGGCTTGCGGCGGCGAAGACCAACACGCTATCGGCCATCGCCGGAACCGGCATGGCGATCGCCATGGCCATTAAAAGCCGTCTGACACGTCTCATCCGTTGCCCAACCTTTTCTTGCAGATGCACCAAGGTATCGGGGCGCGGTCGATGGATCGCAAGCGTTATTTCTCCTCGGACATATCGCCCAGCAGATCCGAAAGCGCGGCGATCTCTGCCGCGCCTTCGCGGCACGCGATATCCTCTAGCCGCCGATAGCGGTCCAGAACCTCTTGCCCAAGCTCGGTCAGTTCCGCGCCACCGCCTTTCGTTCCACCCCGCGAGCGTTCGACAAGCGGCGCGCGGAACGTCGCGTTCATCGTTTCGACCAGTGTCCACGCCCGCTTGTAGCTCATCCTCATCTCGCGCCCGGCGGCCGAGATCGAGCCGGTGCGCGCGATCCCGTCCAGCAGATCGGCCTTGCCGGGGCCAAGCATTCCACCGCCCGGAAAAAGCAGGCGAAGGCGCAGGCGGGTGTCGGTGGCATCGCGTGTCATACAAGGAGTCTCGGCGGTCTCGAGGGCGCCTGCAAGCGCGTCAATACTTTCGGTGCCGTAAAAATTCGACTCTGTCTTTTGGAACAAGTTTCCGAGATCGACGTTCAGTTCCCGAAGGCGGTGCGGAAACCGCGCCAGCCAAAAACGTTTAGGGAGACTACTCATGCGTAAGCTTCTCATGACCACCGCCGTCGCAGTTGCGATGGGCGCGCCTGCGATGGCTGCCACTGAAACCGAAGGTTTCGTGACCCAGACCGAAGCCGGCGATTTTTACGGCAGCGAACTGATCGGCAAGCGTCTTTACGTGTCCGAAGCAGAAGTCGACGCCGAAGCCGAATGGACCGAAGAACAGCGTGCCGAATGGGATGATGTTGGCGAGATCAACGACATCATTATTGGCGACGACGGTGAAGTGAAAGCCGTTCTGCTGGACATCGGCGGCTTTCTTGGCATGGGCGAAAAGACCGTTGCTGTGAACATGGACCAGCTGAAGTTCGTGAGCGAAACCGCCGAAGCCGACGATTATTTCATCGTCGTGCAGGGCAGCGAAGCCATGCTGGAAAACGCTCCGGAATTCGACATGGCCGCCGTTTCGCCGAATGGCGCGGTTGACGAAACCATGCCGAACGACGACGTCGCCGCGACCGAGATGGACGAAGACGCGATGACGCCGGGCGACGAGATGGCCGAAGCCGAAGCCACGATGGAAAACGCCGCTGACGAAGCTGGCGAAGAGATGGCCGAAGCGGGCGACGAGATCGAGAACGCCGCCGAGAACGCCGGTGAAGAAGTTGCTGAAGCTGGCAACGCCGTCGAAAACGCGGCCGAGAACGCTGCTGACGAAGCCGGTGAAGAACTGGCCGAAGCTGGCAACGCCATCGAGAACACCGCCGACAACGTCGAAGCTGAAGTTTCGGAAGAAATGGCCGAAGCCGACGCTGAGATGACCGACGAAGAGATGATGGCCGAAGAAGAAATGGCTGCGACCGACGACACCGCGGGCGGCTGGGCCACTCCGGAAGTTGCGCGTGACGGCTACGAGACCGTTCAGTCGATCGACCTGACGGCTGAGATGCTGGAAGGCACCTACGTCTACGGCGCTGACGAAGAGAACGTTGGTGAGATCGCCGACCTCGTGCTGTCCGAAGACGGCCAGATCCAAGCTGCGCTGATCGATGTTGGTGGCTTCCTGGGCATCGGCGAACACCGCATCGAAGTCGACTTCGAAGAACTGCAGGTGCTGCGCGAGCAGGGCGGCAACTCGGTCGAAGTCCACATCTCGGCGACCAAAGACCAACTGGAAGAGCGTCCCGCCTACGACGGCTAATACGTTTCTGAACCAGACAATGGGGCCGCAGCACTGCTGCGGCCCTTTTTCGTGCGCGCATCCTTCGAACAGCGCGCGGCGGCTCACGGGAGGCCGCAGCACAAAGGCGCCACGGGGCCATTAGCCCGGCGCAGTCTAAGGAAGGTCGGAAGGGAAGGGTGGGGTCTGGCTGTCAGACCATCTCTTCGGGCACGCCGGGAAGCGGCAGGGCAGATTCTTCTGCGGCCTTCCGGTCGTAAGGCAGAAGGAACCCGCGCCGCTGTTCGGGCGGGTGCATCGAGTTGTGGTAGATGATCGACCGCCATTCCTCGAACGCGGTCTCAAGCTTCACCGCCGCCTCGGGCGCATCGTCCGGCAACCAGTGCCGGAACAGTGCCTCGCGGATCATGGTGACGTCTTCCGGCTTCCGAAACGCCAGCCCGGCCTCGGTATCCCAGCGCATGGACCGGCCATTGAGGTTGGCCGAGGATACGACGGCCAGCTCGTTGTTGAAGACCGACGCCTTGGCGTGAAGGTAGATGATCGGCGCCCCGTCCAGGCTGGCGCGTTCAGCGTCCATGTCGTCGCCGTTCGTTTTCCGGGGCTGCGCCGGGCTTGCGATCAAAAGCCGCTTGCCGAAGGCGCGCCGTACTTTGCGGATGCACCGTGATTGCAGGAAATCCCCGTACCGGCCATCCAGCTTCGGGCTTTCTTCGAACGCGACTGTTTCGGGTGCCGCGGGCAGGATCAGGATCATCCGCAGCTTCGGATTGTCGCGCGCACGCTTCGCCAGCGCGCGGGCGATCCCGCGGTCGCGGAAGAACTGCGTCTCGATATAGATCAGGCCCTCTGCCTTGGCGGCGGCGCGAAGGTGCGTGTCCGACAGCTCGTGCACCAGCGTCCGGGGCGACAGCGACCACGGCTTTCGATGGCTTTGGTCGCACGACAGCGTGCGCAGCAGCCCGGGCGTCGTCGCGACCTCGTGGTGGCCGGCGGCGGTGTGGTTGTATGTCTCGATATGGCGCCGCGCGGACCGGGCCGTGTCCGGGTCGTCGACCAGAACCTGTACGTCGTGCCAAGTCTCTTGCGCTGGCTGCTCGTGCTGCTTCGTGTCCCAGCGACGCTCGTTCAGGTCCAGCCCGCCGATATACAGCCACCGATCATCGAAGCTTGCCAGCTTCTGGTGATGCGATGCGGGGAAGGCCAGCAGGGGCCGCCCTTTGAACTTGGCGCGCAGATAGGCGACGCCGGGCACGTATTTCAACACGCGCCGCTTGTGCGAAGCTTCCTGCCCGCGATCCTCTTGCACGATCTGCCGCATCTTTCCGGCGACAAGCGGCCAAACGAAAATGCGGGCGATGCGCCCGATCTTCGCGGGGTGGATGTCGGCATGAACGGTCAGCCGACCGGCCGCCTCGGGCGAGACCATCTCGCGCAGGCCGCACAGCACCCGGACGCTGTGCCAGCACAGCATGTGCAACGGCGTTGCCGCGACCGGGTCGAAATCGGAAATGTGCAGTTCGATCCGCACGCCGCGCTCTAGCGCGTCACCCAGAAGATCGATCCACGTGTCGCCGACGGCGCGGCCTTCAGGCGAGCGAAGCTTCGTGCGCGGATCGAAGATGCGGAAGGCCATCGTGATGTTCCGCTCTGCCGCAAGTACGCGCCGCTCGAACTCGGGGAACGCCTCTTCGGCCGTGATCAGGATCTTTGGGCGCGTCCGGTCCGTCTGGAGAGAGGCGTCTTGCATAGCGGCTTGTGTCCCTCTCCGGGTAGGATCAATTCGACCACTCGAGTTCCGAGGGCACATCGGTATCGTCGAAATCGGCTACCGGGAAACGCAACACAGAGCAGAACTGTTCCGGGGTACTTTCGTTCGTCGCGTTCCCTTCCAGCTGATGCGCGAAGGCGGTCACAAGCGCCATGCCCAGCCCGCTGCCCTGCGGCGCGTCGCCCTCGGGCGTATGGGCGGACAGGCTGTTGCAGATCATGACCTCTGCGTCGTCCGTGCCCTCGCGGCGAAGGTGGATGGTCAGCACCGGTTTTTCGCCCTCTGAGGGGGCGCCAAGGTGCTTCAGAGCGTTCGTCAAAAGCTCGGTCACCGCCAGCGACAGCGGCACCGCCTGATCGGGATAGACGACGATGTCGTCGTAGCTTTCCTCGAACGCGATAGAGCTTGCGTCGTCGATGACGCTGCTGACGGTATGGCCGACGATGGCCTTCAGCAGCTCGCCCGCGTGAACGCGTTCGGCTGTCGACGTTTCGTACAGTTCTTGGTGGACGCGGGCGATGCCCATGACCCGCTGGCGAATGTCGGTCAGGGCGCTGCGGACCTCGGGGTCGCGGGCCTTGCGAACCTTCATGTTCAGGATCGACACGATAAGCTGAAGGTTGTTCTTCACCCGGTGGTGCACTTCCTTCAGCAGCACGGTCCGCTGATGGATGGTGTCGTACAGTTCCGCCTCGTCGTGCAGCACGTTCTTGGCCAGCCGCATCCACGTGTCTTCCATATCGCGCAGCTCTCGCGGAGTCGCGGCTTCATACCGGGGCTCGGAGATGCGGCGCGACCGCATGAATTGCAGCATCCGCGCCCGCAGGTTGCGGGTCGGGCGGATCACCATGCGCTGCACGGCGAAGAACGCCACGCCAAGGCACACGAGCCACATGGCGACGGGGAACAGCATGGACGAGGTGACGGACAGCCCTTCGATGAAATCGTTGCGGCTGTGTTCCCAACTGCCCAGTGCATAGACCTGGCCGGGCACGACGGGAATAACGGCGAACACGCGCAACAATCCGTCGCGGGTCTGGTCGATGAAGGCGCCTTCCTTGGCATAGAGCAGGTCGGCAAGGTCATAGTGTTCCGGCAGATGCGGTTCAACGTCGTCCAGCCCGCGGCTGGAGGTCAGGACCTCGGCATCGTTGTTGTAGGTGATCAGGTCCAGAGGCCGGTCGGCGGACAGCTGGTCCAGCGGGCGGAACAGCTTGCCGTGCGGAAGCGACACGATGACATAGCCGTTGTATAGCCCGTCTTCGATCACCGGGACGGCGATCATGACAACCGACGTCCGGCTGACCATCGCGTCGCGCACCACGGTGATGCGGGTGCGCGGATCGTCGGTCATGTCGCGGTAGATCTTGCGGCTGCTGGTGTCCTCACCCTGCCCGTCGGACGCACAGGCAATGGTGCCGTCCAAAGCAATATAGCCGGCGAAGGAGAATCCGTCCGACTGCTCGATGAAGTTGGTCAGTTGATCGCTGCAATTCCAGCCGCCGTCCCGCAGTTGCGGGATCATGGATGCCAGCATGTTGGCCGCGCCGATGCCGGTCCGAATGAACGCAGCCTCAGGCGCTGCCGCTTCCGCGGTCAGCGCCATGAGGTTCGTTTCCGCCTTACGGTCCGCCTGGCTAAGCAGCTGGAACGTGGTTGCGACGGAGATAAGGCCAATGGGAAGCAACGCGAGCGCAAGCAGCGCCGCGATCCTGAACGTCAGCGACTGGCTTGCTTCCCGGATCCTCGTGATCAAGCGATGTTCTTCCTCGGCTGCAAGCTGCCTGTCACGACCGCCAGCGTCGCGCTGTCGGTCATTTCAAGAGCCTCGTCTTCCTGGATACCCAGAAGCTCGACCAGCTTGGCGCGGCCGCGGTTCACGCGGCTCTTAATGGTGCCGATCGCAACCTCGCAGGTGTCCGCGGCTTCTTCGTACGACATCCCCGACGCACCCACCAGGATCAGCGCTTCGCGCTGCTCGACCGGCAGATAAGCGAACACCTTCTCGAAGTCCGCCATCGCAAGGCGTCCGTCATGCTGCGGCTTTTCCGACAGCGTCGCCGCCATCGCGCCGTCGCTGTCCGACACCTCGCGCTTGGACTTGCGAAGGTTGGAATAGAAGGTGTTACGAAGGATGGTGAACAGCCACGCGCGCAGGTTCGTGCCCTCTTTGAACTTGTCGAAGTTCTTCCACGCCTTGACGATGGTGTCCTGCACCAGATCGTCCGCGGCTGCGGAGTCGCGCGTAAGACTGACGGCGAAGGCACGCATCGCTGGCAGGTGTTCCACGACATCGTCACGCGGGTCGCGCGCGGTCTGGTCACTTGTCATCTTGCGTGTCCTGCTCCTTGAGCTGCTGCAGCAGTGCTGCAAAACGATCGGGAACCTCTTCCTTCTCGGTCCGTTGAAAGACCTTACGGAGGTTGTCGTCGATCTGCTGCTCCAGGTGGGTTTGGTCCCGTTCTTGATCCATATTCTTTCCTGTGCCGAGGCTTCGGTTTTGTTCCCTGTCGCATGACTTTTTTCGACTCGGTGCGGAACCAAACGCGCGTTGCCGCGTTCGGTTCCATGAAAAATGCAAAAAACAGGACGGACAATGGCAAAGGACGAAAGCGACTATCTGTCGGTTAAGGTTGCGGGGCTGCTTCCGTATCTGCGGCGGTACGCCCGTGCGCTGACCGGTAGCCAGACGACAGGTGACAGCTATGCCGCCGCAACGCTGGAAGCTCTGCTGGCGGATCGCTCCGTGTTCGATCAGGGATACTCTGACAAGGTTGCCCTTTTTCGCGCGTTCCACATCATTTGGAGCAGCGCCGGCGCCCCGGTCGAGGGCGAGGACGAAGGCATCGCCCAGCGGGCGCAGCGCCACCTGTCCCGCCTGACGAAGAACACGCGCGAGGCCCTTCTGCTGCGCACGGTCGAGGAATTCTCGGTCGAGGAAATCGCAGCGGTGATGGAGCTTGAAGTGTCCGACGTGTCGCACCTGATCGACGTCGCCCGGCGCGAGATGGAAGAGGCGGTCAAAGGCCGCGTCATGGTCATCGAGGACGAAGCGATCATTGCGATGGACCTGCAGGACATCGTCGCCGAGATGGGTCACGCCATCACCGGTGTCGCGCGCACTGCATCCGCTGCGGTGAATTTGGCCGGGAAAGAAAAGCCCGACCTGATCCTGTCGGACATCCAACTGGCCGACGGGTCGTCTGGCATCGATGCCGTGAACGAGATCCTCGCCGCGGCCAGCGATATTCCGGTGATCTTCATCACGGCCTTCCCCGAGCGTTTGCTGACCGGCGAGCGGCCCGAACCGGCCTTCGTCATCACCAAGCCGTACTCGGAGGAGCAGGTGCGCTCTGCCATCAGCCAAGCGATGTTCTTCGCCAGCACAGAGACGCTGCACGCCTGATTTGCGGCAGTGCACCCAGACAAACGAAAAGGCCGCCCGACGCATCGGGCGGCCTTGCTTATAAGGTGGAACGCGGAGCGGTGTTGCCAGCCGCCCCGCGCCCGACTTCATCTTACACTGGCGGCTTGCCTTGGACCGCGCGGGCGATGAGCGCGACCACGAAAAGTACCAGGAAGATGAAGAATAGTATTTGTGCAATCCCGGCCGAAGCCGAAGCGACGCCACCAAAGCCGAAGACAGCTGCGATCAGCGCGATAACCAGGAATGTCAGTGCCCAACCAAGCATGGTGAGACCCTCCTTGAGTTAATGTTCAACACGCCGTCATGACGTGTGATTTGGAATACAAACGCTCTGCCCCCGCGCCGGTTCCCACTTATTTTTATGGCCAATGACGGAACATTCCGAAGAGCAACGCGTTCTTTCTGCAAGCGCACACGCGAATGAAGGAGTCATGTGATGGCCACTGCTGCACCGAAATCGAATGGAACCGGAAAATCGAGCAACGAGGTTGAAGCGGTGTCGAAATCTACCGATGTTGACGAACTGAAAGCGCAGATCGAAATCCTCAAGAAGGACCTTTCCGCATTGACGGGTACGATGAAGGGCATGGGCAAAACCCGTGCCGAGGCGCTGAAGACCGCCGCTTCTGACCAAGCCACCGAGTGGAAACTGCAAGGCGAAGCCGCCGTGGACCATGCCCGCGCGCGTGGCCAGCTGGCCTATAGCCAAGCCGAGCAGTCGATCCGCGAAAACCCCGCGATGGCTGTCGGTATCGCCGCCGGCGTCGGCTTTCTGACCGGCCTTCTGCTGCGCCGCAAATGATGCTGGCAGGCGGACTGAATTACACCGCCCGGACTATGGCCCTGCGCTCTGCGCTGGGCCTTTTCGGTATGGTGATGCTTCTGGTCGGTATCGGCTTTCTGACCGCGGCTGGCTGGATCGCCTTGCGGCTTGTGGCGACGCCGCTTGATGCCGCACTGATCGTTGGCGGCTGCTTTGCCGGGTTTGGCGTGCTGGTCCTTTTGATCGCACGCATCGCCCGTCCGCGCCGTCCGGTTGTCGCGCCCCCCGCGATGACGGCGCAAAGCGCACAGGTTCAGGCGTTCGCGACCATCGCGGCCGCTTTCGTTCAAGGCATCGGGGCCGGTCTGGCCGCGCGCCGCAGGTAATTACTCCAGCCCTTTTGAACATCGATGCCGGCAGGGGGTCTCCCCTGCCGGTTTTTTCGTTCAAGCCTTTGCTCCGCGGAACTTTTTCCGCCGCTTGCGTGTTTTATCCACAACAGGACGAAACAAGAGAGCAGGAAAAATGCTAACACGCGCTTTCATCCTTGCGTCTGCGGTGCTGGTTCAGACCCCCGCCACGACCGACGATTCTTCCGATGCCGAGGTTGTCCCTGCGGCATTCAGCACGACCGTTGCCCCCGATGTTGCCCCGAGTGTCGAGTTCCTGCCGGATACGGCGCTGACCTTCACCGGGCTCGACATTGATGCGCTGATGCGCGCCGCCGTGATCGACGCCAACGACCAAGTGGTCGGTTCCGTCGCAGAGGTCATGGTCAGCGGCACGGGCCGCATAACCGATGCCGTCGTGCGTCTGACCGGCGGGCCGCTGGGGCTGACGGGCGAGCGCGTCGTGATCAGCTTCGACGATCTGCAGGTGGAAGACGCCGGCGGGGACGGTGTCGAGGCCTACATCGTTCATGCAGGCCTCGAAAAAGCGGCGATCGACGCGATGCCGCGCGCGGCGTTCTGATCACGCCGCCTTCGTCTCGTTTGACGCAATGCCGGTGAAGTCGTTGATCACAAGGATCCACACAAGGATGGGGATCGCGACGATGCCGCCGATGGCACCCCAGATGAAGATGCCCAAGACGACCGACAGGAACACCACAAGCGGGTTCAGGGAAAGCTGCTTGCCAACAGCTGTCGGCGTGACGAATTGCGCCTCAATGAAGTTCAGGCCGATGTAGCACGCGGCAGGCAACAGCGCCTGTATACCGTCGAACGATGCGATGCCTGCGTACAGCATGGCGACGAAGAACGCGGCGGGGCCAAGGTACAGAACGAAGTTGCACAGGAAGGCGACCAGCCCCCAGACCGGCGCGCCGGTGACGCCCAGTTGTGTCATCGCACCGAACACGGCAAGCCCGAGTCCCGCGTTGATGACCGCCACGGTCAGAAAGTACCGCGATACGCGCTTTTCTGCCTCTAGCAGCCGTTGAAGCATCAACGAGCGGTCGACGTTCCAAGGAATATGACGGGCGATCCAGCGATAGGTTTCTACCCGCGTCGCAAGGAAGAAAAACAGCGTACCCGCAAAGATCGCGACCTGGGCAAGGATCGAAGGTGCCAGCCATACGACGTCCGTCACCGACGGCACCGGTGCACTTTCGGCGATGTCCTCTTCGTCGGAACTGTCTTCTTCCGCCTCTGGGTCGTCCTCTGGATCGGCCGCGGGGCCGGATTCTGGAACTGGCGTATTGACCTCGGTCATATCCAGCGGTTCTTCGGCGTCCTCATCCTCTTTCCCTTGCATGGCGTCGGCCACCTCTTGGGACATTTCGTCCAGCCCGCTGACCATCTCGCGCAATTCGCGCACGGTGGATTCGACGTCAGCCACGACTTTCGGGGCCTGATCGATCATCCGCATGGCGACCGGCTGAAGCAGGAATATGGACCCACCGATGGCGCACAGGGCGACCACTAGGTTCAGGATCGCACCGAATTTGTGTGGAATGCCGACGCGTTCCCACGACACCGCCAAAGGTGACAGCACGATGCCAGTCACCAGCGCAAGCGTCATCGGCGCCAGAACGGATTCCGCCGACCGGAGGATCACTCCGGTCGCCAGAATGCCGACGGCGCCGGCGGACAGCAGGATGACGGTCGGGAGCCTACGGCTATCCTTCTCGTCAGGCATGCCGCGGGCTGCCGCGCGGGCCGAACAACAGCCAAGCGATGAAGCCCACAAGCGGGAAGATGATCACGGCCAGCGACCAGATCACTTTCTTCGCTGTCGATGCGTCAGAAGACACGATCGAAACCAGCGCGTAGATGTCCAGCGCCAGAAGAATAAGCCCGCCGATTCCGGAAAGCTCGAACATACTTAATTGCCCCATCATGCAACTCCGCGAAATTCCATTTCCCTAGGTAACGCGGGTGGTCGGGCGAAAGTTCCGGTGCTGCAGTGCGGAATTTTGGCTGCGCTCGCCGCAATTGTGCCACTTTTCCAACATCTGAACCTTTACCGAATCGTATCCACGAGTCATAAATTCTTCATGCTTATGGGGAGCGATATGGCAGACACAGCCAGGATGGGGTTGGCGCGTCGGATCAACGATCTGTCCGCCACCGAATTGCACGAATTCGTGCGAAACAGACTGAACTCTCGTGAACTGCACCACATTGTCCGGCAACTGAACGACATCGTTATGTCGAAGGCACCTGGTCAATCCGGCGTGGCGCGCGAGGCGCTCGACAGGCTTGGTTTCGTAGACTGAGCCCGGCACTTGCGCAAAGAAAAGCCGCCGCGCGATGGGGGTCGCGCGGCGGCAATCTTTTTTGGGGCAGGCCTTGCGGAACGCGCCGCCCGCCGCCTGATCACATGTCCATCTCGACCTTGAAGAACAGCGTCTCGCCCGAGCTGTCGTCGACGCCGTCGTTGTCGGTCGCCGCAAAGGCGTTGCCGTCCGCGTCGATTGTGAAGCCTTCGATCTTGTCGACGACAAAGCCGTTCAGCGCCTGCAGGTCGGGGATGAAGTCGTAGACCATCGTCTTGGTGACGACCGGCAGATCTTCGGTCAGGGCGACGGGTTCCAGATCCGCCAGCGGCACAGAGTACAGCCGCTTGATGGCGGCGTTGGCGCCGATCTGGTTGTCGCGCTCGATGATGTAGACGACGTCGCCACCCGCGAAGGTGATGTCCGACAGACCGACCCAGCCGCTTTCGACGGCCTCGGTCGGATAGGCGACGCCGCCCCATTCCTTCGACTCGAGGTCATAGGACAGAAGCTTGACCTGGTTCGCCGGATCGTCATCGAACCCGCGCTGGATCGCGACCCACAGGACATCGCCGATACGGGTGACGCCCTCGGCGGCCCAGCGGCGTTCGACGGCCATGATCTCTTTCGGGAAGGGGATCGTCTCTTCGATCTCGCCATCCGCGCCGACGTGGTAAATCGCGTGCAGGACGCCGCGGTCAAGACGGCCCTCGGACGCGACGTAGAAGGTGCCGTCGTCGTTGGCGAACACGCCTTCAAGGTCGAGCCCCTGCGCCGGAACGCCTTCGCGCGTCAGCACCAGCTTGTCGGTGATCAGCGCCGGGGTCTGCGTCGCGTCGATGGTGAAGATCGCGGGCTGCATGCCGTAAAAGCTGTCCGACACAGCGTAAAGCGTTCCGGCGGTTGCGGGATCAGCGGCAAGCCCAGAAAGCGCACCCCAGCCGATCGGACGGCCTTCGTCGTCCATCGTGGACTTGATCTGCGGATAAGCGGCCGGACCGTCGCCAAGTTCGTACAGCATCACGTGCGCGCGCACGCCGCCGTCGGGGCCAAGATCGGCTTCGTTGGCGGTGACCAGCAGGTTGCGCGACGGGATCGCATAGGCGCCTTCCGGGCCGATGCCCGACGGCAGCAGCTGGATGAACTCGGGGTCGCCGCTGGTATCCCGGTACACGCCGACCAGCGAAGCGCGTTCCAGCAGCAGGAAGATATAGGTGTCGTCGCCGAAGACGCCGACTTCCATCCCCTCGGGCTCGACGCCCTTGTTGCCAGAACGGTCTTCCGGATAGTGCCCGGCCATCACGGCTTCGTACTCGATGCCGGTGTAGTTCTCGTACAGCTCGGTGCCATCCTTGTTGAAGATGGTGAACCCGCGCGCGCCGCCGTTCCAATCGCCTTCGTTGGCGATCACAAGGCGGTCGTCGTCCAGCCACTGAACCGCGTCGGGTTCGCGCAGGCGACCGGGCTGGCTGTCGGTGAAAACCAGCGCGCCCTCTTCCTGCGTGTCGATGCCTTCAAGATCGACCGAACCGGCAGAGAAGTGGCTGGCGATGCTGCCATCCGCGTTGAGGATGACGATGTGGTTGTTTTCCTGCAGCGTCACGGCGATCTGCCCGGCGTCGTTCACGTCGACGAACTCGGGCTCGGGATCTTCCGGCGCGATGTCGGCAAGGCCGGTCACGTCGGCGGTGATGATCGCGCCGCAGTCCATCGCGCCGTCGGTGACGGGAACGATCTGCACGGCGCCAGCGGGCATCTGCGGCAGGCCGCCGTCGCCCAGATCTTCGTCACGCTCGTTCTCGATGGCGATGACGACGAAGGACCCGTCCTTCGCGGGGGCGGTGGAATCCGGTTGGCCGGCCAGCGTGCATTCGCCGGTGATCTCTCCGGTCGCGGTGTCGATGGACACCATCTTGCCCGATGGATCGGTGTAGCTTTCCGAGGTGTTCACCCCAACGAAGGCGATCGTGCCGATGACGGACACGGCGGTCGGTTCGCCGTCCATCTCGACGACGCCCTTGCCCATCGGGGCCGCAGGGTCCGAGATGTCGATCATACCGATCACGCCCAGCGGGCTGTCCGAGTAAAGCAGCGTCATGCCGTCCTCGGTGGCCGCGATGATCTCGGGCGAGGTTTCGGTATCGGCATCGGCGCTCGTGTTCTCGGACACCGGGTAGCTGGCGATCCGGTTGAAGACTTGGGCCTCGGCCCCCGCGGCAAGCGCGAGTGTCGACGCCGCAAGCAGCAGTTTGCTGAGCATGGAACTGTCCCCTTGTTGTGTTGTTCCGGGTTGGGCTAGCGCCGGGATGCAACAGCAAGGTGACAGCGCGGCGATTGCCTGTGGATGAGTCAGCGCCGCGCACCGTCAAACGCGGACCGTCGGCGGCTGGGTTCTTTCGTTTTGCCCAAAAATCGGGAACTGTGGGGGCATGAGCCATAACCGAATTCGTATGCGTCACCTGCGCTGCTTCCTTGCCGTCGCCCGCCACGGGTCAGCCACCCGCGCCGCCGAGGCGTTGGGCACGGTGCAGCCCGGCGTCTCTCGGTCCTTGCGCGAGTTCGAGGAAGAGATGGGCTCGCCGTTGTTTGATCGCACCGCCACCGGGCTGGAGCTGAACGAAGCGGGCCGCACGCTTTTGTCCTACGTCAGCGCGGGGCTTGGGCAGGTTGACCGTGGAATAGAGACGATGCGCGGCCAGATGGGGGCCGAGAAGGTCACCGCCTTCGCGATGCCCAACGTGGTGCGGGTGGTGATGCCGGGCGCGGTGCGGCGGTTCAAATCGCTGTACCCCGAGGTAGACGTCGTCCTTGAGACCATCGCCAGCGGCCTGCTGCACCACCGCTTGCGGGACGGTTTCGTGGATTTCGGCTTTGGCCGCATCACGGCGGCCGAAAAGATGGCCGGTCTGAACTTCGAGCATCTCTATACCGAGGGTTTGGTGTTCTTCGCACGCGCCGGGCATCCGTTGGCGGCGCGCTCCGGCGTGTCCGTGGCAGAGGTCGATGACTTCCCGGTCATCCTGCCGTCCGGCGGCACGATCATCCGGGACGAGATCAACCGCTTCATCATCAGCCAAGGCGTCAGCGGCTTCACCAACCTGATCGAAACCGTGTCTTTCGAGTTCTCGCGCAACTACCTGCAAGCGTCGGACGCCGTCGTCTGCCTGCCGCTTGGCGCGATGCGCAAAGAGGTCGCCGCCGGGGATGTCGTGACGCTGGCGGTGGATGCGCCGCAACTGATGGGCGCCGTGGGGATTTCCAACGTCGCGGGGCGCAAGCTGTCCGCCCCGGCGCAACTGCTGATCCAGACGATCCGGGACGAGGTGGCGGATCTGGGTCTGTCATAACATTCAGGTTATGCCTTCACCGAAATTGATATTTCCTTCGCGGTTGGCGCGTCGCTAGCCTGATTGCCGAGGAAACAGGGAGGAGGATCCCGGCGGCGCGACGCAACGCGGTGCCGGATCCGCGACGCATGGCCAAGCCGAAGAACATTCTATTCATCATGTTCGACCAACTGCGGTGGGACTACCTTGGCTGTTACGGACACAAGCATCTGCACACGCCGCACATCGACCGTCTGGCGTCGAAGGGCGTGCGCTTCACGCGCGCCTACATCCAGTCGCCGATCTGCGGTTCGTCCCGCATGTCGACCTACACCGGCCGCTACGTCCACAGCCACGGCGCCAGCTGGAACTTCACGCCGCTGAAAGTGGGCGAGATGACGATGGGAGATCACCTGCGCGATGCCGGTATGGACGCGTGGCTGGTCGGCAAGACCCACATGGAAGCCGACGAAGAGGGGATGGCACGCCTTGGGCTGGACCCGGATTCGAAGATCGGCGCGCGGGTGGCGGAATGCGGCTTCGACATCTGGGAACGCGATGACGGCATGGTCACCAAGGGCCCGGACGGCAGCTTTGCCGAGGGTGGCATCACCAATGCCCACAACTACACCAACTACCTGAAGGCGCGCGGATACGAGTCCGAGAACCCGTGGCACGACTTCGCCAACTCGGGCATCGATGCCGAGGGCAACGTGCTGTCGGGCTGGTTCCTGAAGAACTCGACCGAGGCGGCGAACATCGCGGACGAGGACAGCGAAACGCCCTACATGACCACCCGCGCGATGGAGTTCATCGAGGGGCACGACGGCCCGTGGATGTGCCACCTGTCGTATATCAAGCCGCACTGGCCCTATATCGTGCCCGAGCCCTATCACGACATGTACGGCCCCGAGCATGTGCAGGGGCCGATCCGCAGCGCGGCGGAATACGACGACGCGCATCCGGTGCTGAGGGGGATGATGGAAAGCCCCGTGGGTAAGGCATTCTCGACCGACAAGATCCGGAACGCGGTGATCCCCGCCTACATGGGCCTGATCAAGCAGTGCGACGACCAGATGGGCCGTCTGTTCAAGTGGCTGGAAGACACCGGGCGGATGGACGAGACGATGATCGTCCTGACCTCGGACCACGGCGATTTCCTTGGCGATCACTGGATGGGGGAAAAGCAGTTCTTCCACGACACCTCGACCCGTGTGCCGCTGATCGTCTACGACCCCTCGCCAAAGGCGGACGCGACTCGCGGAACGGTGTCGGACGCGCTGGTGGAGTGCATCGACTTTGCGCCGACCTTCGTCGAGGTCGCGGGCGGCAAACCGGCGTCGCACATCCTAGAGGGGCATTCGCTGTTGCCGATCCTGCACGGCACCGCGACCGAGATGCCGCGCGACCATGTGATCTGCGAATACGACTATGCGGCCACGCCGCTGGCCGACAAGCTGGGCCTGAACGTCCGCGAGGCGGTGATGTTCATGGTCGCCGACAAGGACTGGAAGCTGATCCACTGCGAGGGCGGGTTCCGTCCGATCCTGTTCGACTTGGTCAACGACCCGCACGAGTTGACCGACCTTGGCGACCGCGCCGACATGGCCCCGGTGATCGAGCGGATGTACGACAAGCTGTTCCGCTGGGCCCGCCGCACCTCGCAGCGGACGACGCGCACGGAAGAGCAATTGATCGAGATGCGCACCTCGACCCGCCGCCGTGGCGTGATCATCGGTGTCTACGACGAGAATGACATTCCGCTGGAACTTTCGGTGCACTACCGTGGGCGAAAGGCGAAGGACATGAAGACGGGAAGACAAACGGAACAGACCTGAAGACCCGCGCCGCCGGGGAGGGCGGCGCGTCTACACACAAATTGGGAGGAGCATCCATGAACATCCTGACGAGGGCCATGACCGCGTCCGCGTTGGCAGCCGTCATCGCCACCGGCGCCAGCGCGCAGGCCAACCTGACCGCCGAAACGTCCAGCCCGGGCAACAGCCCGCACGTTTCGATCCTGCATCTGGCAGAGATCGCGGCGGAAGCCGGGATTGCCAACCTGCAGGTGCAGGAAGGCCAGACCCTGACCAACTCGATCGTCAACATCGCGGAAGGCAAGACGGACATCTCGGCGATGCCGCTGATCCTGCCGTTCCTGCTGAACGCGGGGCGCGGGCCGTTTTCCAGCATCGGACCCGAGAAGGGCGCCGAGCTCGCGTCGAACCTGCGCGCGCTGTACCCCTACAACGCGGGGGCCTACGGGCTGATCGCGCTGGAAAGCGAGGGCATCGAGTCCTGGGACGACCTTGCCGGCAAGAATGTCTGGAACGGCCCCCCGCGGGGCGCCGCGCTGGTCAACGCGCGGCAGGCGATCGCCGGTGCGGCGGGCCTGACCGATGGCGAGGACTACACCGGCCACCAGGCGAACTGGGCACAGCTTGCGACGCAATTGGTCGACGGCTCGATGGATGCGTTCGTGGTGCCGCTGACCTTCCCGTCGTCCCGCGTCACGACGATGCAGGCCGCGGGCAACGTGGTGATCGTGTCGACGCCCAAGGACGTGTTCGAAAGCGACGCCTACAGCAAGCTGTTCAACGCGCCCGGCAACGTCCCGATCTCGGTCGCTTGGGAAGACATGGGGTACACCGACGGTGTGCGTCTGGTTTCTGAAGACGGCGTGTTCCGTGGGCTGGGCACCGCCTTTGCGGACGTGGTGCACAAGGACATGGACTTCGATACCGCCAAGGCGCTGACCACGGCGTATATCGAAGCGATGGACCGCATGAAGGCCAAGACGCCCTATGCCGGCAACATCAACATCGGCGTGCTGGACGCCGATCTAAGCGGCTTCTGCGGCGCGAACCCGCTGAAGTACCACCCCGGCGCCGTCGCGGCGTGGGAAGAGGCGGGCTACGAAGTGCCCGACTGCGCCAAAGCCGAAGGGTGATCCCACACGGCCGGGCGGACAGCGCCCGGCCGCCTTATCGGGGACAAAGCGATGAGCGACACCGTCGAACGTGACACCGCGCACCGGCTGGCGCGCGTGCTTGGCATGATCCTTGTGATCATCGGCCTGCTGAACACCATGCCCGCGATCCCCGGGCTGGATGCCGCTTTCGAGCAGGCGTTCGGCAAGGGCGCGGTGATCCGGCGCTTTCCCTACGAATACCTGTTCCCGCTGGTCTTCGTCCTGATGATGACGATCGTCGCGCTGGAGCATTCCTTCGCGCGCGGCTTCTCCGGGCAGGCCCCGGCCAAGCGGGGCTTTGGTCTGTTCATGGACGTTGCGCTGGTCACGATGGCGACGCTGATCGCGCTGGGCTATCTCATCGAGATCGACGCGGTCTGCCTGATCGACCAGTTCACCGGCGAACGTGCCGAGTTGATCGCGCGCAGCCTGCAGGAAGAGAAAGAGTTCGCCGAGATGATGGGCCTTCCGGTGCCCACCACGGTGGACGATCCAAGCTGCATCCGCACGCTGAGCCTGTGGATCTTCCCGCTGATCGCGGCGGCGGTGACCGTGTTCCTTGGCTACAACGTGCGGGTCTGGGGCGTGTCGCTGGTCGCGGTGGCCATCGCGATTGCGGCCTACACGCTGCTGACGGTGGTCATCTGGTACCTGTTCGGCGCCGACGACATGAACAAGTACCTCGTCACCAAGCTGGGCGGAGAGCCGCGCCAACTGATCGACGGTCGGCCAAATGTCGAGGACATCCTCGTCAACAACGGGCAGGGCCTGTTGGGCCGGTTCATGGGCATCCTGATGAACACCGTGTTTCCGTATATCGTGCTGGGTGCGCTGTTCGGTGTGTCGGCGGGCGGGCGGTCGCTGATCAAGATTGCCTTCCTGTGGACCCGTCGCCTTCGCGGCGGACCGGCCCACGCCGCCATCGTGTCCTCGGCCATGTTCGGGACGATCTCGGGCGGGCCCGTGGTCAACGTCCTGTCCACCGGCGTTCTGACGATCCCGATGATGCTGAAGCGCGGCTTCCGGCGAGATTTCGCGGGCGGGATCGAGGCGGCGGCGTCGTCCGGCGGGCAGATCATGCCGCCGGTGATGGGGGTCGCGGCCTTCGTGCTGTCGGCGATGACCGTGGTGCCCTATCGCGACGTGATCATCGCGGCGATGATCCCGGCGGTCGCCTATTTCGGATGCCTGTTCCTGACCGTGGTGTTCGAGGCCCGCAAGCAGGGGCTGCAGCCGGTGGGCGACGCCACCGACGACATGCGGCTGACGCGCGAGGACCGGATTCACCTGCTGATGATCTTCGCCCCGATCCTGCTGATCCTTGTGCTGCTGCTGACCCCGAAAGAGGCGATCGGCTGCGGCCCGTTGTCGGGCCTGTGGGGCGTGACCAAGATCGTGACGGAAAACGGTTGCCGGGCCGAGAACCTGCCGTGGCTGCTGCAACTGATCCAGAACTCGGCAGGCGACGCCGGGTCCGCCGGTTGGTGGGCGACGGCGCTGCTGGTGGTGCTGTTCTTCCTCGACCGCGAGATCCGCCAGCGGCCCGGCCTGATCATCACCGCGCTGGCTGAGGCGGGCACGCTGGTCAGCCGCCTGTACCTGATGTTCCTTGCCGTGTCGGTCATCGACTTCTGTCTGAACCTGACGGGTCTGTCGAACTACATCGCCGTGGATATCATCGGCTGGCTGCGGGCCTCGGGCGGAACCATCGGCGACAGCGGGCTGTTCCTTGTGGCGGCGCTGGGCGCGACGATGGTGATGGCGATCCTGCTGGGCATGGGGATGCCCACGGTTCCCGCCTATATCAACGTGGCGCTTCTGATGGGGCCGATGCTGGTGGGGCTGGGCATCGCGACCTTCACGGCGAATATGTTCATTTTCTACTTCGCGGTGGCCAGCGCGATCACGCCTCCGGTGGCCGTGGCGGCCTTTGCGGCGGCGTCGATCACCAAAGGCGACCCGATGGGCACCGGCTTTGCCGCGGTGAAGGCCGGGATCGTGATGTTCGTCATCCCCTTCATCTTCGCCTTCTACCCCGAGCTTCTGCTGATCGAACCGGCGCAACTGAACCCGGTGCCGGGCGGAGACCGCTATCTTCCGGGGCTGGACGGTACGGTTCACTGGGGCGCGCTGGCGCTGATCGCCGTGCGGGTCGCCGTGGCGCTGTACCTGCTGGCCAGCGTGCTGGCCCGGTTCGACGGCGGCCGGATGACCCGGATCGAGGCGCTGCTGCGGCTGGTGCTGGCGCTTGGGGCTCTGGCCAAGGCACCGCCGGTCTGGGCCGTGGCCGTGGTTCTTGCGGCAGGGGTCGTCGCGTGGCACTGGTTAAAGCGTGACAAGCCGGGTGGCCCGGTCGCATCCCGCGCATAAGGGCGGCGGACCGGCGCATGACGGAGTGACCGACATGAAACTGCCTCGAACGCCCGACATGCGGCTGGATGGCCGCCGCGCACTGGTCGCGGGTGGCTCTTCCGGCATCGGGCTGGCCTGCGCCGCCGCGCTGGCGCGGGCGGGGGCCGAGGTGACCGTGGCCGGCCGGCGCGATGCGCTGGTGCACGAGGCGCGCGACGCGCTGCAGGCCGAAGGCCATGCGGCGCAGGCTTTGCCGCTGGACATCACCGATCTTGAGGCGACCGCCGCCGCCGTAGCCGAGGGTGGGCCGTTCGACGTGCTGGTCAACGCGGCGGGTACGGCGCGGCACAGCTTCGCAACGGAAACGCAGGCGCAGGACTTCGACGCGGTCATGTCCGTGAACCTGCGCGCCGCCTATTTTCTGGCGCAGGCCGTGGCAAAGGGCCTTGTCGCGGCGCGGCGTCCGGGCTCGCTGATCACCATTTCCAGCCAGATGGGGCAGGTCGGCGGGCCGAAGCGGTCGGTCTATTGCGCCAGCAAACACGCGGTCGAGGGCTTTACCAAGGCGATGGCGATCGACCTTGGTCCGATGGGAATCCGCGTGAACACGATTTGCCCGACCTTCATCCTGACCCCGCTGACGGCGCCGTTCTTCGATGAACCGGAAACCCGGCGCTGGATCGGTCAGAACATTCCGCTGGGGCGCGCCGGAGAGGTTGGCGATGTGGCCGGGGCTGCGGTCTATCTTGCGTCCGACGCCTCGGCGCTTGTGACGGGGTCCGCGCTGTCGGTCGATGGGGGCTGGACCGCGGGCTGACCGGGCAGGGGGCGACGGCGTGTCGGCGGCGCGGAGACAATCCGGGCGGCCCGTGCGGTTTCAGGCGCCATAAACGCAGCCGTCACCCGGCAAAATCCGCCGTTGCACGCATAGTTGCGGCTCCTCCCCTTTACACATGGGGGAGTCCCATGCTGGAACGTCGGTTACGCTGGCCGCCGCGCCGGGCGCCGGCTTGGTCGGGCCCAGTGGTGCGGCGCATGAACCGCAGAACCCGCCTCGCGTCCGTCCGATCCGGCACGGGGCACAGCGCAGGAGGAGTCCGATGGCGGTACTTCGCGAACTGGCTCAGGACATCACCCGGGCGACCGGCGTCAACCAACTGTCGGTCGAGCCGATGGCCCGGTCCGACAAGAACATGACGATGCTTCTGCGCGGCGAGGGGCAGGCGTTCTTCGCCAAGATCTTCACCGACGCGGATGCAAGCGCGGGCGACGCGAACCTGCGGTACGACCGCGAGAAGCAGATCCTGTCGAAACGCTGGCCCGTGGCCATGCCGGTCATGGTTTATTCCGCCGACACCGAACGGGTGATCGTCACGCGCGAGGTGAAGGGGCACGGGTTCAAGCACTTCATCGACGAGGGCCGCGTGATGGACGCGCTGGGCATGATGGCGCGTTGGGTCGCGGGCTTTCACAGCGCCGTCGGCACCCAGAAACGGGACGAGACCTTG
The DNA here is from genome assembly GCF_029168315.1 of Psychromarinibacter halotolerans. Classification (NCBI taxonomy): domain Bacteria; kingdom Pseudomonadati; phylum Pseudomonadota; class Alphaproteobacteria; order Rhodobacterales; family Paracoccaceae; genus Psychromarinibacter; species Psychromarinibacter halotolerans. The sequence continues at coordinate 269,619 of NZ_JARGYD010000002.1, read as the reverse complement.
TGGGATCATTTCGGCCAGTACGAAGAGATGGAGGGCAACCCGGCCTACGCCGTCCTGCGCGAGCTGCTGACGCAAGTGCCGCTGACCGAGTACGTTCTGACCAAGGGCGACGTGTCGGCCCACAACTTCAAATTCACGTCGGACGGAGCGGTCGGTCTGGACTTCGAATCAGTAGGCTACAGGGCCAAGGAATTCGACCTGATCGGCATGATCCGGGGGCTCCACAAGCTGACCGGCGAATCCATTTCCGAGATGGCGGACACGGTTGTGCAACAATACGACCTTGTGCGCCGGATTGATGATCTGGAGACCACGGCTGCCGCGGTAGCCGTCCTGACAGAGTTAACGGATTATTGACGAAATTGTGGCAGCAACCGTCTGATTTCCTTTAAAAAGGGCCTTTTCGATTTTCAATTGGGGCAAAATCTAGGCTTTGTTTAGATAACCTTGCGGCATATATTCTCCCACGAACCTGCGTGGGGGCTGGGCTGCCAATGACTTATTCGATTTTCGGGAACTGGTTCTGGGAGGGCCTGACCAAGGGCTGGTGCGACAAGGACGGCAATCCTGTCGACCAAGTCAGCGGCATCTATCAGGCCGACATCAACCATTACGGCAAGGTCCTGATCGACAACCCCGGTGGCAGCTACGACAACCACTCGATCCGCACGATGCAGGAAAACGTCGACAAGGACACCTACGTGTACCTCGACGGCACCGGCAAGGATTACGGCGACAGCCTGACCCTGCGCTATGACGACGGCGGCCACGACGTCGACATCGTCGAGGTGAACGCGGGCGATTTCGTCGGCGACTTCTGCATGAGTGTGCAAAGCCTTCAGACCATCGACAAGCTGTACATGTCGAATGTCGTCAGCTTCACCGCGATGGACGCGCACGGGAACCCGATCTCTCCGGTCTATACCGCGTCCAACGTCTATGGCAGCGGCGAGACCGGCGACCAGAACGGCGACGACTTCGGCGACGGCACCTATACGCTGAAGGAAACCGACGGCGACTGCGGCGCGCCCAGCGTGTACGAGATCACCTATCTCGACCGGAACGGCGACGAGAAGACGATCCACCTGCAGGCCCACATCGACCACGGCGACAAGGCGACCATCGGCATCGACTTCGTGGATGCGCCAATCTGCTTTGCCGGCGGCACCGAGATCTTGGTGAAGGGCGGCGTGAAGCGGGTCGAGGATCTGCAGCCGGGCGACATGGTCCTGACCAAGGACAGCGGTTTCCAGCCGCTGCAATGGATCGCGAACCGCCGCATCGGCGCGTCGGAACTGGCGCGCGGCGGCAACCTGCGTCCGATCCGCATCCGTGCCGGCGCGCTGGGAGAGAACATGCCCGAGCGCGACCTGCTGGTGTCGCCGCAGCACCGCATGCTGGTGTCCGACTGGCGCTGCGAGGCGCTGTTCGGTGAAACCGAAATGCTGGTTCCGGCCAAGGCGCTGGTCAACGACAGCACCGTCACCGTCGAATATGACGCCGACGAGGTGGTCTATTACCACTTCATGTTCGCGCAGCACGAGATCGTCTATGCGAACGGCGTGGAATCCGAAAGCTTCCACCCCGGAGAGCTGGGGCTGTCGACGCTGGACATGGCGGCGCGGGACGAACTGTTCCGGATCTTCCCGCAGTTGGATGGGAACGTCGATGCCTTCGGCGCCCCGGCCCGCCCGGTTCTGAAGAATTTCGAAGCGAAGGCGATGATGTCGGCCTGATACGGTCCAGACACCGCCTTGGAAATCGGTCGGCACGGGGGCGCCGGCCGATTTCTTTTTGTGGGGGCGGTTTCGGGGCGCGGGACGGCGACGGCGCTCGCGCTGGCGCGCATCGCCCCGCCCGCCGTCCCGTCAGGACAGATTGCCCAGCCGCGCGGCCTGCGCCTGCGCCCGAAGCGCCAGTTCCATCGCCTTGAAGCAGCGCGCCTGCGGCATCGCCGTCTCTGTCCGGTCGCGTACGTCCGCGATCAGCGCCGCGAAATAGGGCAGGCCCGCCCCTGACGCGTCGATGTGTTCGCAGCGATCGCCATTCACCAAGAACAGGTGGTCCTTGCCTTCGCGCCCGGTGATGTCGACGTATTTTCGAAGCTCGATATAGCCTTCGGTGCCAAGGATCGTCAGCCGCCCGTCGCCCCATGTCGGCAGCGCGTCGGGGGTGTACCAGTCGATCCGCACGTAGCCCTGCACGCCGTCGCCCCGGATCAGGATCTCGCCGAAATCCTGCAGCCCCGGATCGTCGGGATTGGCAAAGTTGGCAACGGTCGAGGTCACGATCTCGGCGTCGTCGCTGCCGGTGAAGAACAGGAACTGCTCGATCTGGTGCGAACCGATGTCGCACAGGATGCCGCCATAGCGGGCCTCGTCGAAGAACCAGTCCGGCCGCGTCGGGCGGTTCAGCCGGTGCGGCCCGAAGCCTGCCGTCTGGATCACCTTACCGATTGCGCCCGCGGCGATCAGCTCTGCCGCCTTGGTCACGCTGGCGACCTGAAAATGCTCCGAGTAATTCACCGACCAGATCCGCCCGGTCTCGGCCTGCACCTTCTGGATCTCGGCCAGCTGCTCCATCGTGGTACAGCCCGGCTTGTCGACCATCACGTCCTTGCCCGCGCGCATGGCGCGGATCGCGAACTCTGCGCGTTCGGACGGGACGCCCGCCAGCAGGATCATGTCGACATCCGGATCGGCCAGCAGGGTTTCCGGATCGTCGACACGGGGCAGGTCGGGAAAGCGTTTCACGAACCCGTCCTGCGTGCCCGGCTGACCTTCGGTCCACCAGCCGCGCCCGGTGCAGCCGTGGTCGATCATCATGCCAAGCATTTCGTAGATGTGGCGATGATCGATGCCGATCACGCCAAGAACCGGACCTGTCATTCAGGAGTCTCCCAATTGAATAGCGCGACCCGTATCCGAGGATCGCAGAATCGCGTCGATCAGCCCCTGCGCCGCTAGGGCGTCCTGGCCGGATGGCTCGGGCGCGCGACCGGCCCGTGCCGCGTCGACGAAGCCCGCGATCAGGTCGCGGTGCCAGTCATGCGGAAAGGCCATCGGATCCGCGCCGCCGCCGGTGGCGGCTTCCTCGCCCACGGTTTCGGTGCGCCCGTCGCGCCAGTCGATCCTAAGCGTGCCCGATTGCAGCGTTGCGACGCATTTGGAACAGTCCAATCGAATGGATTCCGCGCCTCCGGGCCATGCGGCCGTCGTGGCGAAGACCGATCCGACCGCACCATTCTCGAACCGCAGCCCGGCGGTGGCGAAATCCTCGCATTCCATGTCGTGCAGCCCGGTGGTCGCCGCCAGCCCCTGCACGGTGCGCACCGGCCCCGTCAGCGACAGCATCAGGTCCAGCGTGTGGATCGCCTGACTGATCAGAACCCCGCCGCCGTCACGCGCCATCGTGCCGCGGCCCGGCGCGTCGTAGTAGCCTTGGTCGCGCCACCACGGAATGTCGGCGCGGGCCATCTGAAGCGTGCCAAGCTCGCCGTCCCGCAGCATTCGTTGCAACGCGACCGACCCGGCGCGATAGCGGTGCTGGAACACGACGCCAAGCTGCACGCCCGCGTCGGCGCAGATCGCGGCGACCTCTTCCGCCTCGGCCAGCGTGCGGCCGATGGGTTTTTCCGACAGCACATGCTTTCCGGCCCCGGCGAACAGGCGCACCGGATCGGTCCGCGCATCGGGCGGGGTCAGCAGCAGCAGTGCGTCGACCGACGGATCGGCGGCCAACGCCTCGGGGCTGTCGGCAAGCGGAAAGCCGTACTCGGCGGCCATCGCGGCGCCGCTGTCGCCACGGGTCCAGACCCCGCGTACCGCGATGTCGGGTGAAAGCTCGGCCAGCGCGCGGGCGTGCGGCGTCGCGGCCATGCCAGCGCCGATGACGGCGATGCCGAATGGCTGTGTCATGCAGGTCTCCTCCCCTGTCCGGGAAGTCGTAGCACCCGCTGCGACGGGATGCCACGGGTTTGCCAAAGCGCCCCTGCCGTGCGAAATGCTTGCATGTCCCGCGCGAAATCGGGGCGCCCTTGCGGGAGGATCCGGGATGTTGAGATCATTGGTCATCGGGGCCGCGCTGGGTCTGTGCGCCGCCGCGGCGCAGGCGCAGACGGTGATCGACTGCAACGGCTGGCAGGGCAGCGCCCGCAACATCGCCGAACCGTGGGAGGCCAACACGACCACCTTCGCGAATGGGGCGATCCGGGTGGCCTTGCTGGACACCGTGGAACCGGCGGTGGGGGCCTTCTATCTGCTGATCATCCACCCCCCCTACGACGAGCTTGGCACGCCCGATTGCGGCATCGTCGGGATGGACGAGGGGATGGGCTTTGCGAACATGGATTTCGGCGCGCTGTCGGCGGCCTACGATCCGGCGACGGGGCTGACCCTGCGCGTCGGGGTCGAAATGTTCGCCGCCGCCACCGGCGGGTTCGATCCGGCGATCCTTGCCGTGACGGTGAACCAGTCGACCGGCGATCTGACCCCGAGGTTCGAAATCCCATGATCCTTGGCATCGGCACCGACCTTGCCAACATCGAGCGGATCGAACGGACGCTAGAACGGTTCGGCGACCGCTTTCGCAACCGTGTCTTCACCGATGTCGAACAGGCCAAGGCCGAGCGGCGGCGCGACACCGCGGGCACCTATGCCAAGCGGTGGGCCGCGAAAGAGGCCTGCTCCAAGGCGCTGGGCACCGGGCTGCGGATGGGCATCGCGTGGAAGGACATGGCGGTGTCGAACCTGAACACCGGCCAGCCCGTCATGGCGCTGACCGGATGGGCGGCGGAACGCCTGCAAGACATGACGCCCGACGGGCACGAGGCCATCGTCCACGTGACCCTGACGGACGACCATCCGTGGGCGCAGGCTTTCGTAATCATAGAGGCAAGGCCGTTGCCTTGACACCGAGGGCGCGCGCGCCCATGACGACTTACAAATAGAGGCGAGCGGGGAACCGGAATGTCCAGCAATTCCATCGGCAGCGGGATCATCGAGACGATCAAGACAATTGTCTACGCCCTGCTCATCGCGGGCGTGTTCCGCACACTCTTTTTTCAGCCTTTCTGGATACCGTCCGGATCCATGAAGGACACGCTGCTGATCGGGGACTTCCTGTTCGTGAACAAGATGGCATACGGATATTCGCAGTACAGCTGCCCGTTCGCCATGTGCCCGTTCTCGGGCCGCATCATGGGCGAGGAACCCGAACTTGGCGATGTCGTCGTGTTTCGCCATCCGACCACCGGATCGGACTTCATCAAGCGGGTGATCGGCCTGCCGGGTGACAAGGTTCAGGTGCAGGACGGCGTGCTGTCCATCAACGGTGAAGTGGTTCCGCAGACGGATGACGGTGTCTTCGTCGAGACCTTCGAACCGCAGGGTCCCGCCGGCAACCTGCCGCAGTGCGCGAACCCCAGCCCGGGCCTTGGTGCCGACTGCATCAAGGAAAAGTTCATCGAGACTTTGCCGAACGGTGTGGAACACTCGGTTCTGAACATCACCAACACACGTCTGGACAACACGCCGGTCTTCACCGTCCCGGAAGGACAGTTCTTCTTCATGGGCGACAACCGCGACAACTCCACCGACAGCCGCGTCGCTCAGGGCGCGGGCGGCGTCGGCTTTGTGCCCTTCGAAAACCTGATCGGCCGTGCCGACCGGATCATGTTCTCGTCCGCGGGCCGGTCGATGCTGTTTTTCTGGACGTGGAGGGGTGACAGGTTCTTCAAAGCCATCGAATAGGATCGCTGGCCAGGGAACTGGCCACCGACTGGCTTGACTGGGACGGTCGCACCGACCGCACCCGGTTCAGGATCTTCCTTGCCCTTGCCGGGGCGGTCTGGCTGACAGGAACCGCGATCCTGCTGGCGGGAATCCTGCACGAGGTTCCCGCCGTTATTCTGACCATCCTGATGGCGCTGCTTTTGTACCCGCTGGCGGGCTACAGCGTGCGCCGGTATCACGACGCGGGCGCATCTGGGATCCTGGCGTTCTTCGTCTTCGTTCCGGTGATCGGGCTGTTCTGCCTGCTGTACCTGCTGACCGCCCCCACCGATCACCGCACCGATGTCGAGATTTTCCCGATCGAATGGCCCGTCGTCGGCCTGATCCTGCTGACCTGCGTGGTCGGCTTCGCGGTCTCGCGCATTGTCTGGCAGCCGTTCCATGTGACCGACGCCGCGATGAAGCCCACGTTCCTTGTCGGTGACTATGTGATCGGCACCCGGGTCATCGGCACGCCGGACCGCAACGCCGTGGTGTTCTTCAAACATCCGTCTGATGGCGATTACAGCGCGGCGCGCGTGGTCGGACGGCCCGGCGACACGGTGCAGATGCGCGGCGGCCTGCTGCACATCAACGGAACCCCCGTCGAACGTCTGGCGCTGCAACCCTTCGTGGAAGCCTTCCGCGAACAAGGGCCGAAACGGATCTGGCCGATGTGCGCCGCCTTCGGCCCGCCGCCCGGCACCGACTGTATCAAGCGGATGTATGTCGAGCAGCTTGCGCAAGAGACCGGGCATACCATCCTCGACGTACAGAACGCGCCCGGCGACAACACCCCGCTGTACACGGTGCCGGCAGGGCATGTCTTCGTGATGGGGGACAACCGCGACTCTGCCCGCGACAGCCGCTTTGACCCGGACGACGGCGGCGTCGGTTTCCTTCCGACCGCCCGCATCATGGCCGAAGCACGGTTCGTCCTGTTCTCCAGCGGGGCGCGCCGGCCAGCGGCCGTCTGGGCATGGCGGCCCGACCGGTATTTCGCTTCGATCGAGTAGGCGGCGCGCCTTGCCGCCGCCGCCCGGCTTCGGCTATGCCGACGCCGTAGGGCGCGTCATGGAAGGAATCCGGTGAGACTGTCCGCGGAACAAGCAGCCTTCGCCAAGCGGCTGGGCCACAAGTTCGCCAACGGCGAGCTTCTTCAGCGTGCGCTGACCCATGCCTCGATGTCGTCCGCCAACCGGCCCGACAACCAGCGGCTGGAATTCCTTGGCGACCGGGTCCTGGGTCTTGTCATGGCAGAGACCCTGCTTAGCGCCGATGTCGGTGCCACCGAGGGGCAGCTGGCCCCCCGCTTCAACGCGCTGGTCCGCAAGGAAACCTGCGCCGAGGTTGCCGCCGACCTTGGGCTGGGCGATGTCCTGCGCCTTGGCCGGTCCGAGATGCTTTCGGGCGGTCGCCGCAAGCAGGCCCTGCTGGGCGACGCGATGGAGGCAGTAATCGCCGCCGTCTACCTTGACGGCGGGATCGAGGCGGCGCGCAGCCTGATCCTGACCGCTTGGGGAAACCGGATCGAAACGGTCGAGGAAGACGCCCGCGATCCCAAGACCGCGCTGCAGGAATGGGCGCAGGCCAAGGGCCACAAGCCGCCGCAGTATCGCGAGATCGCGCGCAGCGGTCCCGACCATGCCCCCGTCTTCACGATCGAGGTCGCGCTGCAATCCGGCGAGACCAGCCGCGCCGAGGCACCGTCGAAACGGCGCGCGGAACAGGCCGCGGCCAAGGCGCTTTTGGATCGGCTGGGCGGCTAGCCACCGGTCATGGGGACTGGTCATGAAGACTGGTCTCTGGCCCCGGTCCCGTGGATCATGTAGGAACGCGCGATTCCCAGACTGGACATGACATGACCCAGAAAGCCGGCTTCGTTGCCCTGATCGGAGAGCCCAACGCGGGCAAGTCCACGCTTCTGAACGCGATGGTCGGCACCAAGGTGTCGATCGTGACCCACAAGGTGCAGACCACCCGCGCCCGCATCCGCGGCGTTGCGCTGGAAGGCGATGCGCAGATCGTGTTCGTCGACACGCCCGGCCTGTTCCGACCGCGCCGCCGACTGGACCGCGCGATGGTGGCCGCCGCGTGGACCGGCGCCGGGGACGCCGACGTCGTTCTGCTGCTGATCGAGGCGCAGCGCGGCCTGACCGACGGCGTCGAGGCGATCATCGAAGGGCTGGAGGAACGGGGCGGCGACCGACCCGTCGCGCTGGTGATCAACAAGATCGATCGCGTTCAGGCCCCCGCGCTTCTGGCGCTGACCAAGAAGATGAACGACCGCTTCCCCTTCGTCGAAACCTTCATGATCTCGGCCGAAAAGGGCCACGGCGTCGACGACTTGCGTCATTGGCTGGCCGACCGGATGCCCGAAGGCCCGTGGCTGTATCCCGAGGACGAGATTTCCGACCTGCCGATGCGGATGATCGCGGCGGAAATCACCCGCGAGAAACTGACGCTTCGCCTGCATCAGGAACTGCCGTACCAGCTGACGGTCGAGACAGAAAGCTGGGAGGAACGCGACGACGGATCCGCCGTGATCCACCAGATGATCTACGTCGCCCGCGATGGCCACAAAGGCATCGTGCTGGGCAAGCGCGGCGAGACGGTGAAAGCCGTCGGCAAAGCCTCGCGCGAGGAACTGACAGAGATGCTGGACCGCCCGGTCCACCTGTTCCTGCAGGTGAAGGTGCGGCCGAACTGGCTGGACGAGAAGGAACGCTATTCCGCGATCGGTCTCGATTTCTCGGACGGCAACAGCTGACCCGATGCCACGGCTGACCTCGGACCTCTGGGTCTCGGCCTATCTTGCGCGGCTGCGGCTGGCGGACATTCCCGCCTTCGTGGTGGCAAAGGGCGATGCGACGGCGGGCGCGGTGCTGATCAAGCAAAGCCCGCTGGACGGCACCGCGACGCTGTACCAGCGGTCGGTGGACCTGATGACCGGAGACCGGCGCTGGGTCGTGCTGGCCGAAGGCGACGAACGCGACGTCGACGCCTCGGTCGCGAAACAGCGGTCTTTCGATCCCGACCTTTGGGTGATCGAGGTCGAGGACCGCGCAGGCCGCCACCTGCTGGACGAGGAAGGCCTCGACAGCTAGGCCGCACCCTCTTGCCCGTGCCCCCTTGCCCGTCCTCGCGTCCCGGCGATAGTGGGCGCATGGAATGGCGTGATCAGGGAATCCTGCTGTCGTCCCGCCGTCACGGCGAGTCCGGCGCGATCATCGAGGTCTTTACCCCCGGCCGCGGCCGGCATCTTGGCGTCGTGCGCGGCGGTGCCAGCCGAAAGACGGCGCCGATCCTGCAACCCGGCGCCCAGCTGGATGTCACGTGGCGCGCCCGGCTGGAAGAACACCTTGGCGCCTTCACGGTGGAACCCCTGCAAAGCCGAGCCGCCGGTGCGATGTCGGACCGGCTGGCGCTGGCCGGGCTGAACGCGGTGACGGCGCTGTTGTCCTTCACCCTGCCGGAACGCGAAGCCCACGAACCGCTGTACGATCGCAGCGTCACGCTGCTGGACATGCTCGACCGCCCCGAGATCTGGCCGCTGGCGTACCTTCACTGGGAACTCGCCCTGCTGGACGAACTTGGCTTCGGTCTCGACCTCGGAAGCTGCGCCGTGACAGGCGTGACGCAGGGGCTGGAGTATGTGTCGCCCCGCACCGGGCGCGCGGTGTCCGAGGCCGGGGCGGGCGAATGGAAAGACCGGCTTCTGCCGCTGCCGCGCTGCCTGCGCATCCTGTATGACGCGCCCTCGTCCGAGGTGGCGCAGGGTCTGCGCACCACCGGCCATTTCCTTGAAAACTGGCTGGCCCCCGCGTTGGGCGACCGCCCCTTACCGGCGGCGCGGCAACGCTTCGTCGATTTGCAGGCCCGGCAGGACCGTCCCGGCGGTCAGTGACCGCCCGCGATCCGCATCAACACCAATCCGCCGACGATCAGCGCCACCGCCAGAAGCCGCATAGGGGTGGCGGCCTCGCCCATGAAGACCACGCCGACGGCAAAGGCGCCGACCGCGCCGATCCCGGTCCAAACCGAGTAGGCGGTGCCAAGCGGCAGCGATTTCATCGCGACCGCAAGCAGGCCGAAGCTGGCGACCATCGCCACAAGCGTGACCACCGAGGGGCCGAGAACGGTGAAGCCTTCGGATTTCTTCATCGCCGACGCCCACACGATTTCAAGCAGGCCGGCGACAGCCAGAATGACCCATGCCATGACAGATTTGCCTTCCACGTTGTCCGGGTCATCCCGGTCGGGGCCACCATGATGGCGGCGGACCGCACGGGCAAGGCGCCTTGCCCGCCAGGTCCACGCTTTCCCGCCGCGCGGTCATTGCCAAACGCCATCCGATGGGCAACAACCCCGGAACGGCCGAAAAAATGGGAGGATAGTCATGCACACCATCGCGGGATTCGACCGCATCGGCGAAGAGAACGCCTTTGCCGTGCTGGCGCGCGCCGGAGAGCTTGCGGCGCAGGGCATGGATGTCATCAACCTTGGCATCGGCCAGCCCGACTTCCCGACGCCGGAGAACATCGTCGAGGCGGCGGTTAAGGCGCTGCGCGACGGTCAGCACGGCTATACCGCGGCAACCGGCATCCTGCCCCTGCGCGAGGCGGTTGCCGCCGATCTGGACCGCCGCTTCGGCGCGCAGGTCAGCCCGGACAACGTCCTGATCGTGCCCGGCGGCAAGGTCACTATGTTCACCGCGATCCTGATGTTCGGAGAACCGGGGGCCGAGATCCTGTATCCCGATCCCGGCTTCCCGATCTACCGCTCGATGATCGAGTTCACCGGGGCCAAACCCGTGCCGATCCCGATCCGCGAAGAGAACGGGTTCGCCTTCTCGGCCGAGGAAACGCTGTCGCTGATCACTGATAAGACGCGCCTGATCATCGTGAACTCGCCCGCCAACCCCTGCGGCGGCGTCACACCGAAGGCCGAAGTCGACAAGCTGGTCGCGGGCCTCGCGGACTGGCCCGATGTCGCGATCATGTCGGACGAGATCTACGACCAGATGCTTTACGACGGCGAGGAACACGTCACGCTGCTGGGCTACCCCGAGATCCGCGACCGGCTGATCCTGCTGAACGGCTGGTCCAAGACTTACGCGATGACGGGCTGGCGGCTGGGCTATTCGGTCTGGCCGCAGGACCTGTACGACAAGGCCCGCAAGCTGGCCGTCAACGCGTGGTCCTGCGTGAACACCCCGGCCCAATACGCCGCGCTAGAGGCGCTGACCGGTCCGCAGGACGCGGTGGCGAAGATGGTCGCGGAATTCGACGCCCGCCGAAAGCTGGTGGTCGACCTTGCCAACGACCTGCCCGGCGTCTCCTGCATCACGCCCAAGGGCGCCTTCTATGCCTTCCCGAATATCTCGGAAACGGGCTGGAAGGCGAAGAAGCTCGCGCTGTCGCTGCTGGAGGAAACGGGGGTCGCCACCGTGGGCGGTCCGGATTTCGGCACGCTGGGCGAAGGCTACATCCGCCTGAGCTATGCCAATTCGCAGGACAACATCCGCGAGGCGCTGGGACGGATGAAGGCGTTCCTGTCAAAGTGATCGGCCCTTCGGGCCGAGCCTCCGGCGGAGGTATTTGAAAAGAGAAGAAGCAGGGCGCCCTTTCTTCTCTTTGAAAATACCTCAGGGGGGCGCCAAAGGCGCGGGGGACGGCGTCCCCCTCTGCCATTGGCCATCACCCCAGAAGCCGGCGCGCGATCACCTGGGCCTGGATCTCGGCGGCGCCCTCGAAGATGTTCAGGATGCGCGCGTCGCACAGGATGCGGCTGATCCGGTATTCGGTGGCAAAGCCGTTGCCGCCGTGGATCTGCAGCGCGTTGTCCGCCGCGGCCCATGCCACGCGGGCGCCCAGCAGTTTCGCCATCCCAGCCTCGAGGTCGCAGCGCGTGTCGCTGTCCTTGCGGCGGGCGGAGAAATAGGTGAGCTGCCGCGCCACCATGATTTCGACCGCCATCATGGCAAGTTTCGAAGCCACGCGCGGGAAGGCGGCAAGGGGCTTGCCGAACTGCTGGCGATCCGTGGCGTATTGCAGGCCGGTTTCCAGCGCCGATTGCGCGACGCCGATGGCGCGGGCGGCGGTTTGGATGCGGGCGCTTTCGAAGGTCTGCATGAGCTGCCGGAAGCCCTGGCCCTCGACCCCGCCCAGCAGGTTTTCGCCCTGCACCTTGAAGCCGTCGAAGCCCAGTTCGTATTCCTTCATGCCGCGATATCCCAGCACCTCGATCTCGCCACCGGTCATGCCGGGGGTGGGGAAGGGGTCGGCATCGGTGCCCGGTGTCTTTTCCGCAAGGAACATGGACAGGCCGCGGTGGTCGGTGCTGTCGGGGTCGGTGCGCGCCAGAAGGGTCATGACGTGGGCCCGGGCGGCGTGGGTGATCCATGTCTTGTTGCCGGTGATCGCGTAGTCGTCGCCGGTTTTCACCGCACGGGTCCGCAGCGCCCCGAGGTCAGAGCCAGTGTTGGGTTCGGTGAACACCGCCGTCGGCAGGATCTCGGCCGAGGCGATCTTCGGCAGCCAGTGGGCCTTTTGCGCCTCGGTGCCGCCGCACAGGATCAGTTCGGCCGCGATTTCGGACCGGGTGCCCAGCGAGCCGACGCCGATATAGCCGCGCGACAGTTCTTCGGACACCACCACCATCGACGCTTTGGACAGGCCGAGGCCGCCGTGGTCTTCGGGGATGGTCAGGCCGAAGACGCCCATCTTGGCGAGATCTTCGATGATCTCCATCGGGATCAGGTCGTCCTTCAGGTGCCAGTCCTGCGCGTTGGGTATCACGCGCTCGTCCGCGTACCGGCGGAACTGGTCGCGGATCATCTCAAGCTCGTCGTCCAGCCCGGACGCGCCGAAGGTGGCGTGGCCGGCGTTGTCCTGCATCAGCGCGGCAAGACGCATGCGGGCGGCCTGTGTATTGCCGGACTGGGTCAGGGTCATCACGGCCGGGGTCATTAGGTGACGCTGATCGTCCTGCGACAGGTACATATCCTGCGGGCGGGCGATCTCGGTCTGGCTCATGGGGATGCCGCCGTAGATCTGCCAGAGGTATTCGCCGAACGCGATCTGGTGGATCAGGCGTTCCATCTCGCCGAACCGGGCGTCGGCATCAAGCGCCTCGGCCCAGTGCTGCATCTGGCGCAGGGATTCGACGTAGGTGGCCAGCCACGCAACCGCGTGGGCCGCCGTCTGGTGCGCCTCGAGCCGCGCGGGAGAGACGCGGTCGCCTTCGGTGACTTCGGTGCGCACCCGGGCAATCGCCATGTCCAGCAGCGATTGTGCCGCGGAAACGGCGTCGGCTGTCAGGGCCAGCAGGTCTGGCAGCATCACGCGATCGGTAGTCATGTCCTGTCCATCATGAGGCATCGGGCGCATCCTTCTCCACTCCGTCCGCTGGAATAGCGACTTTGCACCTGCAGCGCAACAATAATTCAAAATAGATATTCAAATAGAACAAAAGTGACTTTCAGGATTTAGCGCTGGGACGGGCGGCGCAAGCCTGTATGACGGTCGGGACCCATGAGGAGCGAAGCCGATGTTCGAGGTGTTCACACAGATCCCACCCGCGATCCTTGCCTTCGCATTTGGCGTCGCGCTGTTCGCGGGCTTCGTGAAGGGCGCGGTGGGATTTGCCCTGCCGATGATCATGATCTCGGGGCTTGGGTCCCAGCTATCGCCCGAACTGGCGCTGGCGGCGCTGATCGTCCCGACCGTGGCGGCGAACCTGTGGCAGGCGTTGCGCGACGGGGTGGCGGCGGCGCTGGGCACAACGCGCAAGTATTGGCTGTACATGCTGATCGTGCTGGTCTTCATCGCCGGCAGTGCTCAGTTGGTGCGGGTCATTCCAAGTTGGGTGTTCTTCCTGTTGCTGGGCCTTCCGATCACCGGTTTTGCGCTGGTCCAGATCGTCGGATGGAAGCTGCACATCCGCCCCGAGCACCGCACACGGGCCGAGTTGGGGATTGGCGCCGTTGCCGGATTCACCGGAGGGCTGTCCGGTGTCTGGGGCCCGCCGACCGTGGCCTATCTGACCGCGATCGACGCCCCCAAGGGCGAGTCGATGCGGATGCAGGGCGTCGTCTATGCCGCGGGGTCGATCGTGCTGCTGGCGTCGCACCTGCGGTCGGGCGTGTTGAACGCCCAGACGCTGCCCCTGTCCTTCGCGATGCTGGTGCCTGTCGTTCTGGGCATGGTCGCGGGGTATTCGGTGCACGACAGGCTGGACGCGGTGAAGTTCCGGCGTGCGATGCTTGTGGTGCTGGTCGTTGCCGGGCTGAACCTGATCCGGCGCGGCGTGATGGGGCTGTTGTTCTAGGGCTGCGCTATTCCAGCGGGCGCGCTTCGTCGATCAGCATGACCGGAATGCCGTCGCGGATCGGGAAGGCAAGATGCGCCGCGCGCGAGATCAGTTCCTGATGTGTGGCGTCATAGCTGAGCACGGCCTGCGTCTGCGGACAGACCAGCGATTCCAGCATCCGCCGGTCAAAGGCGGGCGCGGGCGCCGGAACCGAGGCGTCGTCGCTGGGGGTCGGCAGCACCTGCGGCCGGTCGCCGGTGTCGTCGGTCATTGCATCACCTCGTCGCCTGCACCGCCACGCAGCGCGAATTCGATCAGCGTCACCAGCGTCTCGCGCCGGGTGGACAGCGACGGCGCTTCCAGAAGCGCCTGACGGTCTTCGGGTTCGAAGGGGCACAGCATGGACAGCGAGTTGATCAGCAACTCGTCATCCGCTTCGCGCATCGCTTCCCAGTCGGTCTTCAGGTTCTCTTCCTGGAAATAGCGGGACAGCAGGCCAAGAAAGTCGCTGCGGTCGAAGCCCGGGTCGTGTTCCGCCGGTCCAAGATCGCGCGAAAAGTCGTCCCAGCCGATCTCGCACCGGCGGTAGGGCGTAAAGCCCTCGATCTCGTCGCGGACGCGGAAGCGGCAGACCCCGGTAAGCGTGATCAGATAACGCCCGTCCTCGGTTTCCGAAAACGCCGTCAGCCGGCCGGCGCAGCCGATCTGGTGCAGATGGCTTTGGGTGCCGCCCGGGGTTTCATAGGGCTGCACCATGCCGATCAGCCGATGCGGCGTCTTCATGCAGTCGTCCAGCATCGCAAGATAGCGCGGCTCGAAGATGTGAAGCGGCAGTTTCGCGCGCGGCAGCAACAGGGCGCCGGGCAGGGGAAACACCGGGATCGTGTCGGGCAGGTCGGCGGCTGAAATCATGATGCAAACCTAGCCCGACGTTACCCTCAGGCAAATATCATCGACGACAATTTACGGCGTCCCGACAGGACGACGGGATCCTGCGGTTTGAGCGAATCGAAGATGGTGAAAAGCTGCTGCTTGGCGGCGGCATCGTTCCATTCGCGGTCGCGGCGGAACAGTTCCAGAAGCTGGGCGACGGCCTCTTCCACCTGACCCTTGGCGTGCAGCGCCTGAGCAAGGTCGAACCGCGCCTGATGATCGTCGGGGTTCGCTTCGACCTGCGCGCTCAGTTCGGCGACGGGACCGGCGTTTGCGCCCTGCTTCGCAAGGTTCAGCTGCGCGTGGGCGGCTTCCAGTTCCGGCGCGGTGCTGATCGCGGCGGGGGCGCCGTTCAGAATCGCCTCGGCCTGTTCGAGATCGTCCATCGCGATGTGGGCGCGCACAAGGCCACCGTAGGCGGCGGCGTTTTCGGGTTCTTCGCCAAGGATCGCGGCGAAGGTCTGGGCGGCGTCGACAGCGGCACCGTCGGCCAGCATCGCCTCGGCCGCTTCGATCGCCTCGGCCAGACCGTTGTCTTCGCCGCCAAGCGCGGCGACGCGGTCGACGAAGGCCTTGATCTCGGACTGCGGCACGGCGCCTTGGAACATGTCGACCGGGCGGCCTTCGTGGAAGGCGACGACGGTCGGGATCGATTGCAGCGGCAGGCCCTGCTGCGCCAGCGCGGCGGCAAGGCGCTGGTTCTCGTCGACGTTCAGCTTGGCCATGCGGACCTTGCCCTTGGCATCGGTCACGGCCTGTTCCAGCATCGGGCCAAGCGTTTTGCAGGGGCCGCACCACGGCGCCCAGAAATCGACGATGACCGGGACCTCCTTGGATCCTTCCATGACGTCGGCGACGAAGGTCGCCTCGGTCACGTCCTTGATCAGGTCGCCTTGCGGCGCGGCTTGGTCGGTGTTCTGGCCCAGTTCCAGCATTGGCGTGTGCCCCATCCAATAAATATATCGTGTCGCAGCGTTAGATGGAGCATGCCCGGCAGTCTTGCAAGGGGCGCGGCGCCGTTGCCGCCGCGTGCGGCGTCAGGCCTTTTCCGCCTTTCGCTCGTGGGGAAAGTCGCCTTCGGCGATATAGGCCTCTTCGGCGGGGGTGCTGGGACGGCCAAGGACGGCGTTCCGATGCGGGTGGCGACCGAACCGGGCGATCACCTCGCGCACGCGGCGCGGTTGCTTCCCGGCGTCGTCGTAAAGGTTGCCGAAGTCCGGTGACAGCGGCACCACCATGCTGTCGGCCAGCCGGACGATCAGGTCCATCCGCTGCAGGTGATCGGGGCCTTCGCAATGGCCGATGGCGATCAGGTGGAACAGTCGTTCCCACGGTGTGGTCAGCGCCTTGAGATGACCGTTGTCGATCCCATCCAAACACAGGCGGCAAGACTTGATGTCCTGCGCGAAGGCGGCGGGCGTGTCGCGCCAGACCGAGCGGGGGAATTGGTCCAACGTCAACAACAGCGCAAGGCGTCCGCGCGGGGTTTCGGCCCAGCCGTCATAGGCGCCGCGCGCGGCGGCAAGGGTCACGTCGGCGTAGGTGTCGATGATTGCCGCATCCATGCCGCCCTGCATCCGGCTGTTCCAGAAGTCCCCGTGACGTTCGGGGACGCAGTCGGGCAGGTCGTCGGGAAACCAGAAGCCTAGGATCTCGTCCGGCGTCACCGCCCCAGCAGGTCGTTGTGGCATTGTTCGTCCCCCGTTCCTTGACGCAGCGTTGCGCGCGGAACGGGGTCTGGCAAGCCCTACAGGTCGAACGTTGCGAAAACCGGGGCGTGGTCCGACGGCTTTTCCCAGCCGCGCGCGTCGCGAAGGACGCGACTGGAATGCGCCGCGTTCGAGATGTCGGGCGTGGCCCAGACGTGATCCAGCCGCCGCCCCTTGTCGGCACCGGACCAGTCGCGGGCGCGGTACGACCACCACGAATACAGCAGTCCTTCGGGGATGTCCTGCCGGGTGATGTCGACCCAGCCCCCGGCGTCCTGCGTCTGCGCAAGATGGTCGACCTCTGTCGGCGTGTGGCTGACGATCTTCAGAAGCTGCTTGTGGTTCCAGACGTCGTCCTCGCGCGGGGCGATGTTCAGGTCGCCCACAAGGATCGCCTTCTCGGGGCGTTCGGCGTGAAACCAGTCGCGCATCTCGGTGAGATAGTCGAGTTTCTGCCCGAACTTCTCGTTCACCTCGCGGTCCGGCACGTCGCCGCCCGCCGGGACATAGAAGTTCTGCACCGTCACGCCGTTCTCCAGCTTCACCGCGACGTGGCGGGCGTGGCCCAGCCCGGCAAAGTCCATGTCCCCCACGTCGGTGATCGGGATCTTCGACAGCACGGCGACGCCGTTATAGCCCTTTTGCCCCCGCGCGACGAGATACGGGTAGCCAAGCGCACGGAAGTTCTCGACCGGGATCTTGTCGACCGGACTTTTGCATTCCTGCAGGCACAGCACGTCGGGCTGTTCCTCTTCCAGCAGCTTCAGAACCAGCGGTTCGCGCAGGCGGACAGAGTTGATGTTCCAGGTGGCAAGGGTGAAGGGCATGGAGGTCTCCGGTTCGCGGTGCGGCGGACCCTAAGCGCGGCGCGGCAGAGGCTCAAGGGCGAAGACCGGTGCGTTCGACCTGCGGTTGATCGCCTAGCGCAGGCCGGTCTCTTCCAGCAGGCCAAGGCGTTTGGCCTCGTAGTAATAGCCGCGCGCGTACCAGCCGATGGCTTCGTCCATGTTACCGCCAGACACAAGCCACGCGCCGCGCAGGTACTTCACCGCATAGCGCAGGTTGGTTTCCGCATCCAAAAGCGATTCTGGCGGGCCGCGATGGCCCATCGTGCGCGCGGTGGTCGGGTGGATCTGCATCAGGCCCATGTACGGCCCGTTGCGGGCGCCGGGCGTGTACCGGCTTTCACGCTGGACGACCCGGTGTACCAGCTCTCGCGGGACTTCGTAGCGGTCGGCATAGGTGTTGATCAGCGCGCGAAGTTCTGGGGATTCGCCTTGGTAAAGCGGCACGTCAGCCGCGCGCCGTTCGCGTCCGCCGCATCCGGCGACAAGGGCAAGGCAAAGCCCAAGGATCAACATGCGCAGCATCGGCAGTCCCCGTCCGGTTTCGTCGACGTCAGCCTAGCGTGCGCGGCGGCAGGTCAAAAGCCCCCGGCCGCGGGGGGCGCATTCACGTTTCGGCGGGCAGGCGCCTGTCCGCTTGACCGGCGGTCCTACCGCGCCAAGATGGGACGGCCCGCAACGGACGACTCGGTGACTGTCACGAATGCTGCGCCCCGCTTTATGCCTTTTCATTGCCTTGGCGCTTTTTCCACAGGGTCCGGCGCTTGCCGCCGACTGGGAAACCTTTAGCCATGATCTTGGCCGGGGCGCCGCGGTCTGTCCCTATGACGACGCCGAGACCGGCGCGTTCTTCTGCTTTGCCATCGCCTGCCCGCCCGAACGGGGAACACCTTCGATCCGCGTGGCGCTGGGCGGCGAGGTGCCGGACGGGGACGATGTGCCGCTGTCGGTTCAGGTCGATGGCCAGATGCTGTCGCACCTGTACCTGTCGCGCCTGCCGCAGGACGAACAGTCAGAGGACACCGCCGATTTCGCGACCCCGTTCGACCCGTCCCGCGACGAGGCCATGATCGCCGCGCTGATGTCGGGAAGCCGCGCGCGTCTGGTCTTCGGCACCGGGCTGACCGCGATGATCCAAGAGATCAGCCTGTCCGGAAGCCACGCGGCGCTGGACAAGGTATCGACCCTGTGCGGGGTGCCCGCGCTGGCGCCGGAAGAGGAGTGATTCCGGGGCGTCGGACGCCGAAGGTAAGGCCGCGGACAAAAAAGCCCGGGCGTGATGCCCGGGCCAGTCCAACAGGGAGGTGCATGCCATTACCCGGACATGCAACGGGAACTCTTCGCATATGGTGGTCAGACTATGCGATGACAACCATCGCGATAGTCCGGAATACCTTACGCAGGGGTATCCTATGCCACCAACCTGTACCCACCGGATTCGGTCACAAGAAGGCGGGCATTGGACGGATCCGGTTCGATTTTCTGCCGAAGCCGGTAAATATGTGTCTCAAGCGTGTGCGTCGTGACCCCCGCGTTATAGCCCCAGACCTCGTGCAGCAGCACATCGCGGGCCACGACACCTTCGGTCGAGCGGTACAGGAACTTGAGGATGTTGGTCTCTTTCTCGGTCAGCCGGATCTTCCGGTCGTCTTCCGTGATCAGCATCTTCATCGCGGGCTTGAACGTGTACGGCCCAAGCTGGAAGACGGCGTCTTCCGACTGTTCGTGCTGCCGCAGCTGGGCGCGAATGCGGGCCAGCAGGACGGGGAACTTGAACGGCTTGGTGACATAATCGTTCGCACCGGCATCAAGCCCGAGGATGGTGTCGCTATCGCTGTCGTGGCCGGTCAGCATCAGCACGGGGCACTTCACACCCTGCTTGCGCATCACGCGGCACAGCTCGCGACCATCGGTGTCGGGCAGGCCGACGTCCAAGATCACTAGATCGTACAGGCCTTCCTTGGCTTTCTCGAGCGCGTCGTGGCCATTGCCAGCCTCGAACACGTCGAAATCCTCGGTCATGACCAACTGCTCGCTCAGCGCCTCGCGCAGATCGTCGTCGTCATCGACAAGCAGGATTTTCTTCAAATTCGTGGACATAGACGGCGAACTCCTTGCATCCTGTCCAACGAAGTGAGGGCGAAACCGGTTCCCTGCAAGATTTGCTGCACCGATTTCACGCGGTCGTGTCGACACAGGCGGAAATGTTTCATATTTCAGGCTACCCGTAACGAACGGGCCCCGTCGCAACCGGATATTCCTCATGGCTCTGGATCCCACCATCGCAGAACAGCTGTCGCGCGCCCGCGCCGACCTGCGCATGGGGCTGCCCGTGGTGATCCACGACTGCTGCGGCGCCGCCCTTGCCGGCGCGGCCGAGACGCTGGATGCAACGCGGCTGGCGGACCTGCGCGCGTTGGGCAGCCCGCACGTGGCGATCACCGCCCGGCGGGCCGAGACGCTGAAGGCGCGGGCCTACGATGGCGATCTTGCCCGGGTGGCGGTGCCGGACGCGGTGGACATGGGCTGGATTCGCGGCATGGCGGACCCGGCCAACGATCTGGCGATGCCGATGAAGGGGCCGCATGTCTCGTTGCGCGGGGGCGGCGCCGACCTGTCACGCGCGGCGATCGCGTTGGCAAAATCCGCCCGGCTGCTGCCCGCCGCCGTGCTGGTGCCGGTTCCGGATGGTCCCGCGCTGGCCGCCGCACATGGGCTGACCATGATCGACGCCACCGCCGCCGGACCCGAGATGGAGGCCGCCAGCCCGATGCGCGACGTGATCTCGGGCCGGGTGCCGATGGCCGTGTCCGAAGCAGGGCGCGTCCACGTCTTCCGCCCCGACAACGGCGCGGAAGAGCACTATGCCGTCGAGATCGGTCGCCCCCCGCGCGACCGTCCGGTGCTGGCGCGGCTGCATTCGGCCTGCTTCACCGGCGATGTGCTGGGGTCGCTGAAATGCGACTGCGGTCCGCAACTGCGCGCCGCGCTGGCCCGGATGGGCGAAGACGGCGCGGGCGTTCTGCTGTACCTGAACCAAGAGGGACGGGGCATCGGGCTGGCGAACAAGATGCGCGCCTATTCGCTGCAGGATCAGGGTTTCGACACGGTCGAGGCGAACCACCGGCTGGGATTCGAGGATGACGAGCGCGATTTCCGCATCGGTGCCGACATCCTGAAGCGGATGGGCTTCGGCAGCGTGCGCCTGCTGACCAACAATCCGCGCAAGGTCACGATGATGCAGGGCCACGGCGTCGAGGTGACCGAACGCGTGCCGCTGCAGGTCGGGCTGAATCCGCTGAATGCGAAGTATCTCGACACCAAGGCGAAAAAGTCGGGGCATATCCTGTGAAAGGGTTCGCCGCCTTCGGCGCCGACCCGTCGGGGGCTCTGCCCCCGAACCCCCGGGATATTTCCGGACAGAAGAAGCAGGGGATGGTGCTGACGCCGAAAGGCCTGCGCGTCGGCGTGCGGCTGTTTCCCTGCGCCATCGGGCGCGGCGGTATCCGAGCGGACAAACGCGAGGGGGACGGCGCGACGCCCGTGGGGGTGCACCGGATCGTCGGCTGCCTGTACCGCGCCGACCGGATCACGCGGCCGAACGGTTGGGCCGTCCCGATCGGCACGCGCGACCTGTGGTCCGACGACGGCGGCGACCCGAACTACAACCACCTTGTGCGCGCGCCTTATCGTCCCAGCCACGAGCGTCTGCGCCGCGCCGATCCGCTATACGATCTTGTGCTGATCACCGATTGGAACTGGCCTGACGCCGTGCCTGGACGCGGTTCCGCGATCTTCATGCACCAGTGGCGCGCGCCGCGCTGGCCGACGGCGGGTTGTGTCGCGCTGCGCCGCGATCATCTGCGGGCGCTGGCGGCCATGCTGCGGCCCGGCGCGGAGTTGATCGTGCCGCGCGCGCTTGCTTCTTCTAACTGAAAATATCCCCGCCGGAGGCCCACCGCGCAGCGGCGGTCAGTAGACGCGGTCGCCGAAGATGGCAGACCCGACGCGGACACAGGTGGCGCCTTGGGCAATGGCGCTTTCGAAGTCCGAACTCATGCCCATCGACAGCTTGTCCAGCCCGTTGCGCGCGGCGATCTTCGCCAGCAGCGCGAAATGCAGCGACGGTTCCTCGTCGACCGGCGGGATGCACATCAGGCCGACGACCGGCAGGCCAAGCGCGCGGCATTCGGCCACCAAAGCGTCGGTTTCCTCGGGGGACACGCCAGCCTTCTGATCTTCCTCGCCGGTGTTCACCTGCACGTAAAGATCCGGGCACTGGCCCAGTTCGTCCTTCAGCCGCGCCAGCGTGCGGGCGAGCTTGGGGCGGTCGACGGTCTGGATCACGTCGAACAGTTCCATCGCCTGCCGCGCCTTGTTGGTCTGCAGCGGGCCCACAAGGTGAAGCGTCACGCCGTCGAAACGGTCACGGAATGCGGGCCACTTCCCCGCGGCTTCCTGCACCTTGTTCTCGCCGAACACGCGCTGGCCGGCTTTCAGCACCTCTTCCACCCGGTCCAGCGGCTGCACCTTGGAAATGGCGATCAGCTCTACCGAGCCGGGGGCGCGTCCGGCGGCGTCCTCGGCCTTGCGCACGCGGGCGGTGATGTCATCGAGACCCATGGTCAGTCCTTCCTTGCGTAGTCGCCGCCGAGGGCGTCGAGCAGTTCGTCCACCTCGGACCCGTAGCGTTCCCACGCCTTCAGCGAACTTTTGTAGATCGGCTGGCGTACCTGATGCACCGACAGGGTGTCGACCCGGCGCTTGTTCTCGTGAAAGTTCAGGCAGGCGTCTTCCCAGTCCAGACCGCAGGCCTTGATCAGGGCGCGAGACTGGCCCTCGGGGTCGGCGATCAGGTCCTCGTAGGCGATTTCGTGGAACCAGCCGGGCACTTCCTGACGCCAGAAGGCAATGATCTCTTCGAACAGGTGGTAATAGGCGGCAAGGTCTTTCCGGTCGTAGCTGTACAGGTGCCGGCCGGGCGCGAACATGTTGCGGTAGATCGACAGCAGGTTGTCGCGCGGGTCGCGGCGGACCACGACGATCCGGGCGTTCGGCAGCGCCAGCCGGATCGGCCCGATCGACAGGTAGCTTTGCACGCTTTTATCGGTGACGATGTCGGCGCCGGGGTGCAGGGCCAGCATCCGCTCGGCCGCGATCCGCCCTGCGCGGGCGATGTCGTCGTCGGGGACCGTGGCGATGTCACGGAACGACAGGTCCGCGTCGTGCAGGACCTTTTCCAATTCGTGCGGAAGATAACCAAGCTCTCCGCCGCCGGTGACGCGCGAATGGCTGGCAAGGATCTGTTCCACCAGCGTGGTTCCCGACCGGGGCAGGCCGGTCACGAAGATCGGGGCGAAATCGCTGGCGCCCGACACGGTGCGGGCGGTCAGGTCGCGACCGGCGAACGCCGCCTTGATCGCGTCGACGCGGTTTCGCCGTTCCACGACGTCGTAGGGGTACAGCTGCCGCACCAGTTCGTTCGCGGGGCGCAGGTAGGTGAACACGCGGTCGTACTGCTTCGTGTCCTCCATCGTCTTCGCCAGTGCGAAGCCGATGTTGGCGCGCGAGAAGTCGGTGACGCTGTCGTCATCGAACAGGGCCTGCATCTGGGGCACCAGCGGGTCGTCCGCCGCGATCTTTTCGGCCAGCAGGTACAGCCGGTAGGTCTCGCCGTTCTTCGGCATGATCTCTAGCGCGGTGCGGAAGTCGGCGCGGGCGTCGTCGAACCGGCCCAGCGTTTGCAGAATGCCGGCACGGGCGGAAAAGGCGGGGCCGAATCCGGGCGAGTCGGCCAAAAGCGAGTCGAGCTCGGCCAGCGCGGCGGTTTCATCACCGGCCTCGGCCAGCGCGCGGGCAAGGCACAGGCGGGCGCGGTCGGCGTCGGCGCCCGCCCGGATCGCGGCGCGCGCGGTCTCGGCGGATTGCACCGCCTGATGTTCCTGAAGCTGAAGCTGTGCCAGTTCCAGCAGCGCGCCGGGATGTGCGGCATCCAGCGAAAGGGCGCGGCGCAACGCCTCTTCGGCCTGCGCGGGGGGCAGGTTCGCCCCGACGCGCGCCGCGCCAAGCGCCACCCACGCGCGGGTCAGTTTCGGCAGCAGCGCCACCGCGCGTTCCAGAAAGGGCACGGCCTCTGCCGAGCGGCCTGTCCGTTGCAGGAAAGCGCCGTAGTTCGCCAGCCCTTCCGCATAGTCGGGCGCCAGCCGGACGACATCGCGGAACGCGGCATCGGCCCCGGCGGTATTGCCAAGCGCGGCTTGCGCGTTCGCCTCGATATCCGCCAGAAGCGCCACCTCGGGATGGGCCCGGCGCAGGGCTGCGATCACCTTCAGAGCGCCTGCGGGATCGCCGCCTTCCATCATGCGGACGGCCCGCTGCACCTGATCCGGGGGCGCCTTGCCAAGATCGACGCGGGTGCGGGCGCGGTTGCCGGTCAGCGCATCCTGCATCGCCACCACGAATTTCGGGGGCAGGGGCGCGGCCTTGGCGCGTTTCAGAAACGCGGCGGTCCGGGCCCGGTCGTTCAGCTGTTCCAGCGCGCGGGCGTACAGACCCCACAGCGCCTGTTCGCCGGGCTTCAGTTTCAGGGCGCGGTCCAGCAGCCCGGTCGCGCTGTCATAGCGTTTCAGTTTGAAGTCGATCTGCGCCATCTGGAACAGCGCGGGCGCCATGCGGCCGTCGATTGTCAGCACGTTGGCGTATTTCGCGCGCGCCTGTTCAAGCTTGCCTGCGGCCTCAAGCGCGCGGGCCTCTTTGACAAGGGCGGGAATCTGGGCGGGACCAAGTGGAAGCATGGGGGCGTATCGCTGTGTGAACCGGCACATCGGGCCCGGGGCCCGTTCGTGGATCAGCTAGCACGCGCGCCGGGGCGTGTCGAATGATGCGGGCCACGCGGCTCGCGCCGGGACTGGCGGTGCCCCAAAAAGAAAAGGACGGGTCGATTGACCCGTCCTTTCCGGAACTGTTGATCCTGATGGATCAGAAGCTCATCGCAACACCCAGCGAGAACTGGTCGGTGTCGGTGGTGACGCCGCCCATGTCCATTTCCGAGTAGCCGTAGCCGAACTGAACCTCGGCGCCGCCGCCCAGGTCGTAAGCGGCTTGCAGACCGAAGCCCGACTGGCTGTCGTCGCCGGTGCCTTCGAACATGCCGTAGTTACCCGAAACCGAGATGGCGCCGGTGGTGTAGCCGAGGCCGATCGCGTAGTGCGAGTCGACAACCAGGCCCGAACCCAGGACGACATCGTCGTACGAGGTGTAGTTCAGGATGGCGTGGAAGCCACCAGCGAACATCACGTCGACGCTGGCACCAACGGCCGAGGAGTCGAAGCCGGGGCCGGAAGCGGCTTGGTAACCGATGCCGAAGCCGAGGTCGACGCCGCCGAACGAGGTGGCGTAGGTGGCACCAACGCCAAAGGTCGGGTCATCAACGCCGGAGTCGTCGATCTCAGCCGACACTGCGAAGGCGAAGTCGCCGAACGAGTAGTCGTAACGAGCGATCTGGCCGTCTTTGCCGTCAAAGCCGTCCATGACGTTGTTGCCGTTGTAACCGGCGTGCGAGGTGTGCGCGTCGTCGATCGAAGCGCCCATGCCCACGTCGGACAGAGCCCAGTCCAGAGCGCCGTCGGTGTCGCCCATCGTCAGGGTGCCGAACGCGCCCGAGATGAAGATGAACTCGCCGCCTTGGGTGGTGCCAGCGAAGGCGCCGTTTTCGTCCAGGTCGACGCCGGCACCGAAGGTCAGGCCGTTGTCGGTTTCGCCGGACATGCGGAATTCAACATCGATGTCGGTCCAGAACTGGACTTCGTCGCCGTACACGCCGCCGCCGACAATACCCATTTCAGCCCAGCCGCCGATCGACACGCCCTGAGCGGACGCGATACCGGCAGAGGCCACGAGGGCGGTGGTCGCGAAGAGAACCTTTTTCATTGGTTTTCCCTCATTCGTTAAAAGGTGCACCTCAACCCGGTATTCGAATTGAGTATGTTGGGTGTGTCGCTCCAACTGTCTTCGAATGCAACGAAGACCGGACCGGTCCAGCCAAAGCGGAAAGGATTGATGCACGTATGCCACAGTGAGTTTTCGCCGCCCGGAAGCTACTGAAATGAAAATGCCTTGTCGCTCGCATGTGCGTCCGGTACACCCCAACGAACAAAGGGCACGGGGCACTCTGGCATGACCTATTTCAAACCGTTGAAAGCTCTCGCCATTCTGGGCGCGGCGCCGCTTCTGGTCGCGTGCGGCGGGTCCATCGGCGTCGGCGACGGCGTGTTCGGGCGCGGTGCGGACGGCCCGGTCAGCGACGCAGTTATAGAGCAGCGTCAGAATTCCCCGATCGAGGTCGAGAATCGCCGCCGCGCTGCGCGCGGTACGATCTGGGATCTGTTCGGTGCCAACCAGGACGACCCGAACGTCACCGTCGAGGTCAACAAGTACATCTGGAACGCGGCGCTGGACGTGCTGTCCTTCCTGCCGATCGAAGGTGCCGACCCGTTCTCGGGCGTGATCGTCACCGGCTTCGGCCGCCCGCCCGGCGGCGGGCGCGCGTATCGCGCGACTGTCTATGTACAGGACCCGGCGCTGGACGCCCGGTCGCTGACGGTGGCGCTGAACACGCAATCCGGCCCTGCCGATCCGGCAACGGTGCGCGCGATCGAGGACGCGATTCTGACCCGCGCGCGGCAGCTTCGGGTGCGCGACAGCAACCTCTGATCCACCCTAGACCCCAGAGTCTGACCAAAGTATCAACGCCGGGCCGGATCGCCCGGCGTTTTCTTTGGTGAACAGGAAGTCCCGCGCAATGTCCCGCTATGACGCGAGCGTAATCGAACCGAAATGGCAGGCCGCCTGGAAAGAGGCCGGCAGCTTCACCGCGCAGCGCGACGAGTCGAAGCCCAAGTACTATGTGCTCGAGATGTTTCCCTATCCGTCGGGCCGCATCCACATGGGCCATGTCCGGAACTACTCGCTGGGCGACGTGATCGCGCGCTATAAATCCAGCTGCGGATTTTCGGTGCTGCATCCGATGGGGTGGGACGCCTTCGGCATGCCGGCAGAAAACGCGGCGATGGCCTCGGGCGGGCACCCGAAGGACTGGACCTACAATAATATCGAAACGATGAAGGACCAGCTGCGGCCGCTGGGCTTCTCGATCGACTGGACCCGGGAATTCGCGACCTGCGACCCGGAATACTATGGCCAGCAACAGGCCATGTTCCTGGATTTCCTTGAAAAAGGCATGGTCTACCGCAAGGCCGCCACGGTGAACTGGGACCCGGTCGACATGACCGTTCTGGCGAACGAGCAGGTGATCGACGGCAAGGGCTGGCGGTCCGGCGCGGCGGTGGAACGGCGCGAGCTGACCCAGTGGTTCTTCAACATCTCCGATTATTCCGAGGACCTGCTGAGCGCGCTCGACGGGCTGGACGACTGGCCCGACAAGGTGAAGTCGATGCAGCGCAACTGGATCGGCAAGTCCACCGGGCTGCAGTTCGCCTTCTCGATGGTCGACGGCCCGCACGGTCACGACCGGGTCGAGGTTTACACCACCCGCCCCGACACGCTGATGGGCGCCTCTTTCGTCGGCATCTCTCCCGATCATCCGCTGGCCAAACAGCTGGAGCGCGACAACGAAGAGATCGCCGCCTTCTGTGCCAAGTGCCGCCAGATGGGCACGTCCGAAGAGGAACTGGAAACCGCCGAGAAGCTGGGCTTCGATACCGGGCTGACGGTCCGCCATCCCTTTGATACCGCTTGGGAACTGCCCGTCTACATCGCGAACTTCATCCTGATGGATTACGGCACCGGCGCGATCTTCGGCTGCCCCGCGCACGATGCCCGCGACCTTGAATTCGCGCGCAAGTACGACCTGCCGGTACAGTCCACCTTTGAACCCGTCGACGCCGAAGGCCACGTCGCGCCGGAGCAGGGCGGCGAGGCCTACGTCCCGCCGAAGCCGCAGCAGGTGCGCTATATCCGCGGCTTCGCGGGCGAAGAAGTACAGACCGGCGAGGACGGCATCGCCACGGCGGTGGCATTCTGCGAATCCAACGGCGTGGGGCAGGGAATCACAAAGTACCGCCTGCGCGACTGGGGCCTGTCCCGGCAACGCTATTGGGGCTGCCCGATTCCCGTGGTCCATTGTGAAGATTGCGGCGTGGTGCCCGAGAAAAAGGAAAACCTGCCGGTCCGCCTGCCGGATGACGTGTCCTTCGACACGCCCGGCAACCCGCTGGACCGCCACCCGACGTGGCGCGACACCGATTGCCCGCGCTGCGGCAAGCCCGCCCGGCGCGAAACCGACACGATGGATACCTTCGTCGATTCGTCGTGGTACTTCGCCCGTTTCACCGCACCGCGCGCCGCCATGCCCACCGACCGGGCCGAGGCCGATTATTGGATGAACGTCGACCAGTATATCGGTGGCATCGAGCACGCGATCCTTCACCTGCTGTACTCGCGCTTCTTCGCGCGGGCGATGAACGAATGCGGCATGCTGCCGGACAAGTCGCGCGAACCCTTCGACGCGCTGTTCACGCAAGGCATGGTGACCCACGCGATCTATCAGACCACGCGCGAACAGGATGGCCGCCCGGTCTATCACTATCCCGAAGAGGTCGAGCTGTCGGACGGCAAGGCCTTCCTCAAGACCGACGGGCGCGAGGTCCAGATCGTGCCCTCGGCCAAGATGTCGAAGTCGAAGAACAACGTGGTCGACCCGCTGGCGATCATTGAAAGCTACGGCGCCGACACCGCTCGCTGGTTCGTCCTGTCCGACAGCCCGCCGGAACGCGACGTGGAATGGACGGCCTCGGGCGCCGACGCCGCTTACAAGCACCTCGGTCGGGTCTGGCGCCTTGCGTCCGAGATCGCGGCAATGGACGACGGCGCGGGCGACGGGGACGAGGACCTGCAACGCGCGATGCACCGGGCGATTCACGACGTCACGATGGGGGTCGAGTCGTTCGGCTTCAACGCGGCGATCGCCAAGCTCTACGCCTTCACCAACACGCTAGCGAAGTCCAAGGCTGGCGGCACCGCCAAGCGCGAGGCCGCGAAGGTGCTGGCGCAGCTGATGTCGCCGATGACACCGCACTTGGCCGAGGAATGCTGGCAGATGCTGGGCGGCGAAGGGCTGGTCACCGGCCACGCGTGGCCCAAACCGGACGAATCGATGCTGGTCGAAGACACGGTGACCCTGCCGATCCAGATCAACGGCAAGCGCAAATCCGAGATCACGGTGCCCAAGGACATGGCCAAGGACGCGATCGAAGCCCTCGTGCTGGAAGAACCGGCGGTGCAGAAGGCACTGGACGGCGGCGCGCCGAAAAAGCTGATCGTCGTACCGGGCCGCATCGTCAACGTGGTGGTCTGACCGGCGCCTTCTTCTCTTCCGAAATACCTCGGGGGAGTCGCGCAAAGCGCGACGGGGGCAGCGCCCCCGCCGCCCGCGCCCGCACAACGCACCACGGTCGCAAGGGGCCGAGCAACCGCTTGTCATTCACCCGCCGCAGGGCGATTGTGGCGGACACCGGCCCTGCCGACCGGGCCGGGCCAGACCGACGCCAACCAGACTCGACAGACCGGATTTTCGATGACGACTTCGCCCGCCCCGACCGCCTCTCGCCGCGGCATGCTGGCCCTGATGGGGGCGCTGGCCCTGTCCGCCTGCGGTTTCACCCCGGTCTTCGGGCCGGGCGGGCAGGCCGAAGGGCTGCGCGGACAGATCTTCGTCGCCGACCCCGAAGACCGCAAAGGCTTCGTCTTCGTGTCGCGGATGGAAGACCGGCTGGGCCTGCCCGAGGCGGCGCCCTACCTGCTGGACTACACCATTTCGGTGCGCGAGGACGGCGTCGGCATCACGCCCGAACGCTCGACCACGCGGTACAACGTGCTTGGGCGTATCGACTATTCCCTGACCGAGCGTGCCACCGGCGCTAAGCTGGCGACCGGCAAGGTCGAAAACTTCACCGGCTATTCCGCCACCGGGTCGATCATCGGCGAGATCTCGGCGACCGAGGACGCCTATGAACGGCTGATGGTGATTCTGGCCGACCAGCTTGTGACCGAACTGATCGCGACCGCGCCGGACTGGCGGCGATGAAGCTTTCGGCCCGGGATTCCGCCAGCCATTTCTCGAAACCCGATCCCGGCTGCTGCGGGACGCTGATCTATGGGCAGGACGCGATGCGCGTCGCGCTGAAGCGGCAGGAACTGGTGGCCGCCATCGTCGGTCCGCGGGGCGAGGAAGAGATGCGCCTGACCCGGATTCCGGCGTCCGAGCTGCGCAAGGACGCGGCATTGGTGACGGACGCGGTGCGCGAAACCGGCTTCTTTCCCGGGCCGCGCGCGGTCTTTGTCGAGGACGCGGGCGACGGGCTGGCCAAGACCATCGCCGCCGCGTTCGACGGCTGGCGGCCGGGCGATGCCCATGTCGTTGTGACGGCAGGCTCGCTGACCGCCAAATCCGCGCTGCGCAAGCTGTTCGAAGGCCTGAAAAACGGCTTTGCGGTCGGGATCTACAACGACCCGCCCAGCCGCGAGGAGCTGGAGGCCGAACTGGCGAAGGCGGGCCTGAAGAACGTCGGCGGTGATGGAATGTCGGAACTTGTCGCCCTGTCGCGGATGCTGGACCCCGGCGACCTGCGCCAGACGATCGAGAAGCTGGCCCTGTTCAAGCTGGACGACCCTGCGCCGCTGTCGCCGGACGACGTCGCCGCCTGCGCCCCCGCGACCACCGAAGCCGCGATGGACGATGTTCTGAACGTGGTCGCCGAGGCCCGCACGCGCGAGATCGGACCGCTGATGCTGAAGCTCGAGGGGCAGGGTGTGCAGCCGGTTGGGCTTGTGATCGGGGCGACCCGGCACTTCCGCACGCTGTACGCCGCCGCATCCGATCCCGGCGGGCCCGGTGCCGGTCTGGGCCGCGCGCGCCCGCCGGTGTTCGGACCGCGACGGGACAGGATGCAGCGGCAGGCGCAGGGCTGGGGCGCGGCGCGTCTGGCGCAGGCGCTTGAAATGCTGACCGATACCGACCTTCAGCTGCGCTCGGCCCAGCAGCGCGCACCGGCGATGGCGCTGGTCGAACGCACGCTGATCCGGCTTTCGATGCTGGCCTCGGCCCGCAGGTAGGGGGCTCTGCCCCCGTCGCTGCGCGACTCCCCCGAGGTATTTTCCAAGAGAAGAAGCAGGCGGGATCAGGCCTGACGCGCCAGCCACGCGGCGGCCGCGCGCCCGGCGTGGCGGCCGGTGGCAAGGCAGGCGGTCAGAAGGTAACCGCCGGTCGGGGCCTCCCAGTCGAGCATTTCTCCGGCGGCGAAAATGCCGGGCCGCGCGCGCAGCATTAGGCCGTCGTCGAGCGCCGCGCGGGCGATTCCCCCGGCGGTCGAGATCGCCTCGTCCATCGGGCGCAGGCCGGCGTGCGGGATCGGCAGCGCCTTGATCGCTTTGGCAAGCTCGGCGCCGGCGGGGAGGGTCGGCAAGGCTTCCCGCATCAGGGCGATCTGCACCGGCGAAAGCCCCGCGTCCTTGCGCAGCCGGTTCGACACCGATGTCTTGGACGGGCGCGACAGGCGGTGGGCCAGCCGGCTGACGCCGACGTCTGGCCGCAGATCCGCGATCAGCGGTGCGCCGTCCCGCAGTGGGCGGGTCAGCGCATAGATCGCGCCGCCTTCCAGTCCGCGGGCCGAGACGACGAACTCGCCCCGGGTGTCCTGTGCGCCAGCGGTGAGGCGCACGCCCTTGACCGGGGTGCCGAAGTGGCGCGCCATGTGCGGCGACCAGTCCATCCGCAGGCCGGCGTTGGCCGGGGCGAAGGGGGCAAGTTCGACCCCCGCCGCGGCAAGCCACGGCGCCCAGGCCCCGTCAGAGCCCAGCCGCGCCCAGCTTGCGCCGCCGAGCGCGAGGATGGTCGCCGCCGGTGTTTCCCGTCTTTCGCCGTCCGGCGTGTCGAAGGTCAGCGCGTCGCCGTCCCAGCCGGTCCAGCGCCAGCGGGTGCGGATCGTCACGCCTTGCGCCGCCAGGTCCGCCAGCCATGCGCGCAGTAGCGGTGAGGCCTTCATCGCCTTGGGGAACACGCGCCCGGTGGAGCCGGTGAACATCTCTTGCCCCAGCCCGCGTGCCCAGTCCTGCACGGCGTCCGGTCCGAACGCGTCCAGCATCGGGGCCAGCCAGGTTGCGGCTTCGGCATAGGCGGCGCGGAAGCGGGCGGGGTCTTCGGCTTTGGTCAGGTTCAGCCCGGACTTGCCCGCCATCAGCAGCTTGCGGGCGACAGAGGGCTTCGCCTCGGCCACCGTCACCGCGACCCCGGCCGCCGCGAGTTCGCCAGCCGCCATCAGCCCCGCGGGGCCGGCGCCGATCACGAAGGCGGTGGGGTGGGTCATCGGGCTTGCCTGTCGCTGGTTTCGCGCCATCCTGTGGCATCGTGAGCGACGAAGGACAAGACGACTGGCCGGTCTGCGCCCTGTGCGGGCGGGTGATTCCGCCTTGGGCGAAGCAAAGCCTGCACCACCTTGTGCCCAAGCTGCGGGGCGGCAAGGGGGGCGAGACCGTGCGTTTGCACCAGATCTGCCACAACGAGATCCACGCGACGCTGACCGAGGCCGAGTTGGCGCGCAGTTATGCCACGCCAGAGGCGCTTCGGGCGCATCCACGGCTGGCGAAGTTCATCGCGTGGGTCGGCAAGCGGCCGCCGGACTTCCATTCGAAGACGCCGGGAAAGCGCCGGGCCCGGCGCTGAGGGCTTGCGGATGCGGGCCCGGGCTGCATGGTGGCAGGGGACTGGAGGTTCGGATGGCTCACGCGACGATGGAACAGTTGCAGGCGGCGCTGCCGCGGATCGAGGCCGCGCCGGCCGAGGGCATAGTGCGGGCGATCGTCGTCCGGCCCGCCCCCGGCGCGCGCGAGATGCCCTCCTCGGGCGAGATGAGCCTTGCGGGCGGGATGCATGGCGATCACTGGGCAAAGGGCTGTTGGCGCGAGACCGACGACGGGGCGCCGCATCCCGACGTGCAGATCTGCCTGATGCCCGCCCGGGTGATCGAGGCCATCGCCGGGCTCGATCCCGCGGACTGGGCGCCTGCGGGCGACAACCTGTTCATTGAGATGGACCTGTCGCCGGACAATTGCCCGCCGGGCACACGGCTGGCGATGGGAACGGCCGAGATCGTGATCACCACAGAACCGCACAACGGCTGTCAGAACTTCATCGACCGTTATGGCCGGGACGCCTGCGTTTTCGTCAACACGGGACGCGGTCGCGATCTGCGGCTGCGGGGAATTTACGGGCGGGTCGTCGTGGATGGCGTCGTGTCCGTGGGCGACGGGGTCAGAAAGGTCGGATCATGAGCGTCGGTTTCACCGAACACCCCAAGGCAGGGTATGTCGAGATCGTCGTCGATGGCACCGTCGGCAAGGCGGATTTCGACGCGATCATGCCGCGGCTAGAGGCCTTCATCGCGGCGCAGGGCGAGATTTCCGTGCTGAAGGTGGTGCGGGGGATCGGATTCGTGAACCTGCCGGCCGCGTTGGGCAACGCGTGGTCGGGGCTTCAGACCATGAGCCGGCTGCGGCGCGCGGCGCTGGTGACAGACCTGCCGTGGCTGGTGCCGTTCGCCGGTGCGGCGGCGATGCTGTCGCCGGTGGAGACGCGGGTGTTCGGGCTGGCCGAGTTGGAAGAGGCGCGGGCGTGGGTGTCGGAGAAGACGCCTGCGGGACCGCAAAGCGCCTGACCGGGGTTCAGATCATCGCCTTGATCGCGGCGACATGTGCGGATGACGCGGCCAGCGTGTCGGCTGCAAGCGCCTGGGCGCGTGGCAGGAGCGCCTCGGGTTCTACGAGTTCATCGACAAGACCGTAGCTCAGCGCCGTGTCGGCGGGGATCTTCTGACCCGCCATCAGGATCATCCGCGCGCGGGCCGGGCCGACAAGTGCGCGCAGCCGCACCGGGTCCGACGGTTGCGGCAGGAATCCCAGTTTCATCACCGGATAGAAGAACCGGGCGCCGGGCACCGAAAGGCGCAGGTCACAGGCAAGCGCCATGCCGAAGGCGCCGCCAGCCAGCGTGCCGTTCAGCGCGGCGACGGTCAGGCAGGGCAGCGCGGCGATGGCGCCAGACAGCTGTTCCCACACCGGGTCCGTGGCCAGCCCCGCGCGGGCTTCTGCCAGATCGGCGCCGGCCGAGAACACGCCGCCCGTGCCGGTGAGGATCAGCGCCTGCGCCTGACCGGCGGCGTCTGCCGCGATGCCGGCAAGCTCTGCCAGCATCGCCTTGGTCAGCGCGTTGGCCTTGTCGGGCCGGTCCAGCGTGACCGTCCACAGGGCGCCGTCCCGGTCCAGCCGGATCACGCGGTCAGCCCCAGCCGGGCGCGGATCGTTTCATCGCGCAACGAGATTTCTTCGCCCAGCCAGTCGTCGGCATCGGCGGTCGCCATCCACATAAGCGCCGTCGCGGGCCACTCGGGCGGGATGTGCGCCGACCAGTCCAATTGGCTGACCGGGTTGATGCCGCTGGACTTGATCTCGCGCTGCATCTGCGTGGCGACCGTGCCGGGCGACAGGCCGATGGCGCGGATGCCGCGCCCGCGATACTCGGCATCGGCAGAGCGGGTCAGCATCGCGGCGCCCGCCTTCGAGGCGCAGTAGTGCGACCATGCCTCGACCGGGTGATGCGCCGCGCCGGAGGACACGGTCAGGATGCTGCCGCCGCCCGCCGCCAGCATCACCGGCATCGCCGCGCGCATCCCGTAGTAGACGCCCTTCAGGTTGACGTCGATCGCGCGGCTCCAGCCTTCGGGGTCAGAGGTCGCGATGTGGGCGATCGGGTCGATCACGCCCGCGTTGTTGATCAGCACATCGAGGCTGCCGAACGTGTCGACGGTCGTCTTCACGGCGCTTTCGATGTCCTCGTAGCGGCTGACGTCGCAGGGGATCGCGATGGCGGCCGATCCGATGTCATCGGCCAGTGCGCCGATCTCGGTCTCGGAGCGCGCAAGCAGGGCGACCTTCGCGCCGGCTGCGGCGAACGCCCGGCCCGCGGCGGCGCCGATCCCACGGCTGGCCCCGGTGATCAGCACTGTCTTGCCGTTGAAATCCATGCGTTCACTTCCTTCTCATGCTTTTTTGTGCGGGTCGGGAATACCTTGCCTCAAAAAAGACCTAGCTTGACCCCGATTGCCAGCCAAACGAAGTTGGTATGGTTCAAATTATTCCTGGAAGGAAACAAATGAAACACTGGCATCTTCTCAGCGGCACCGCAGGAATTCTGATTGCGGCCGGCGCGACGACGGCTCAGGCCGACGTGAGCAGCGCCGACGTCTGGGCCGCATGGCAGTCGATGGCGACGCAGATGGGCGAAACGCTTTCCGCCGGGTCCGAAACGCAGGATGGCGGCACCCTGACCGTCACCGACATGACCGTCGCGATGGAAACCACCGACGCAAGCGCGACCGCGACCATCTCGGAAGTCGTCTTCTCCGAGAACGGCGATGGCACCGTGTCGATCACGATGGCGCCCACCTACGACGTCATGGTGAACATCACGCCCGAAGAGGGTGGCGAGACGGTCGAGATGGCGCTGACCTTCTCTTACGACGGTCTGGACATGACCGCGTCCGGCGATCCGGATGCGGTGAACTACGACTTCTCCGCGGCCAGCATTGCCATCGAAGTGGGTGATCTTGTGGTCGACGGCGAGGCGGTGGAACTGGACGCCGACGTGACCCTGTCGGATGTCGCCGGTGTCTACCGGACCGACGCCGACGCGACTGCCGTGTCGACGTTGACCGCTGCGACGATGTCCTTGGTTGCGCACATGGACGAGCCCGAGGGCGGCGAGGGAACCTTCGACATCACCGCCGATCTTGCGGATCTGAGCATGGAATCCGAAGGGTCCGTGGCGCTGATGGCCGGGGGCGTGAAGGAACTGTCGACCGCGCTGGCGGCTGGACAGTCGAGCATGACCACGATCACGCACGGCGCTGGCACCTACGACATCGTCATGGACAACGAGGATGACAGCTTCAACCTGAGCGGTGCCGCCGAAAGCGGTTCGCTGTCGGTTGGCCTCAGCTCCGAGGCGCTGACCTACGATGTGTCGAACACCGGGATCGATATGACCCTGTCGGGTGCTCAGATCCCGCTGCCCGAGGTCGTTGTGACGATGGCCGAGATGGGCTTTGCCCTGACCACGCCGGTGTCGAAAAGCGAAGAACCGCAGGATTTCGCCTTTGCCCTGACGCTGAACGAACTGGGTGTAAGCGAGATGATCTGGGGCCTGATCGACCCGTCGGGCACGCTTCCGCATGATCCGGCCACGCTGCGTCTGGACCTGTCCGGCAAGGCGAACTTCCTGTTCGATCTGTTCGATCCGGAATCGATGGAAATGGTCGACGACGAGATGCCGGCCGAGATCCACGAACTGGACGTCAACGAGCTGAAGCTCGAGGTGGCCGGTGCGGATCTGACCGGCAACGGCGGCTTCACGTTCGACATGAACGATCTTGAAACCTTCGACGGCATCCCGGCCCCGACCGGGCGTCTGTACCTGCAGCTTGTCGGCGCCAATGCGCTGCTCGACAACCTCGTCGCGATGGGCCTGCTGCCGCAGGACCAGGCGATGGGCGCGCGCATGATGATGGGCCTGTTCGCCCGTCCGGGCGAGGGCGAGGATTCGCTGGTCTCCGAGATCGAAATCGACGGTGCCACCGGTGCGATTTCGGCCAACGGGCAGCGCCTGCAGTAAGGCTTTGTCGGAATAACAAAGGCTTGCCTTTTTCGTGCCGTCGCGTTTCATCGCGGCGGCACGTCCATTTGAGGAGTACACGGATGACCAAAGCCCCCCTTCCGATTGCCGCGTTGACGCTGTTCCCGCTGGCCGCCGCCGCTGACGTGACACCGCAGGATGTCTGGGACAACATGTCCTTGGCCATGTCCGCTATGGGTGCCGAAGTGACGGCCGAACTTGCTGAGGACGGCGCGACCCTGACGGTATCGGACATGGTCGTCGCCTTCGCCTTCCCGAACGACACCGGCAGCCTTGAAGTGGACATGGGCGCACTTGTCCTCACCGGGCTGGACGACGGCACCGTTCGGATCGAGATGCCCGCGTCGCAGGACCTTGCGATACGCGGCGCGTTGGAGGGCGAAGGAAGCTTCAGCACCACCGTGACGCTGGGGGCCGAGAACTACGTCACGACGGCGACGGGCGAGGCTGGGGACGTCACCTATCACTATGAACTCGATGCCTACGACGTCGCGTTCACGGGGCTCGAACTGCAGGGCGCGCCGGGCGAGGAAGCGCCAGAAGCGGACATTGACGGCAACATGCGCTTCGAGACCATGAAGGGGTTCTACCGGATCTGGGGCGACGACCTTGTCCGCATGTCGACCCGCGGCACGATGGAGTCCGGCGCATTCGACATCGGGTTCGAAATGACCACGCCGGATGGCGACACGCTGGTGCAAAACAACTCGGCCGTGATGGGTGCCATGGAAAGCTCGGGCGAGATGGCGCTTCCGCAGGGCATGTCCATCATGGCGCTGGGCGAGGCGCTGCGCGACGGTCTGATGCTGAGTTACGAGTACCGTCTGGACAGTCAGGAAACCGAACAGGATCAGACGCTGAACGACGAGCCGTTGGGATCGCAGACCGCGAGCTATGGCCTGACCACAGGGACGCTTGGGTTCAGCGCCGAGGGACTGAGCCTGACCGGGCAGGTCGAAAACTATGAGATGGAGCTGATGCAGCCGATGATCATGCCGATCCCGCTGCAGTTCGCCATCTCGATGGCCGATGGCAGCCTGAGCGTTCCGGTCCTGCGCAGCGACGAACCCGCCGACTCGCACATGCGGTTTGCTCTGGACGGTCTGACGCTTGGCGACTCGCTTTGGGGCATGGTCGATCCGGCGGGCCAGCTTCCGCGTGACCCGATGCAGGTGGTGATCGACTTGACCGCCAAGCTGAAGCTGCTGTTCGACATGGTCAGCTACGATCAGCTGGTCGAGCTTGAAAGTTCTGATGAAGTCCCGGCCGAAGTGTCAGAGGTCGGCATCACCGAGATCCTGCTGAACGCCGTCGGGGCCGAGGTGATGGCGCAGGGCGCCTTCACGCTCGACAACAGCGATCTTGAGACCTTCGACGGCTTCCCCGCCACCGATGGCGCGGCGACCGTGACGCTGAAGGGCTTCGATCCGTTGCTGGACACGCTGATCGCGATGGGCCTTGTGCCCGAAGATCAGGCCGGCATGGCGCGGATGATGCTGGGCGGCTTCGCGCAGCGCGATGACGAGGGCACCTATACGTCTGACATCGAGATCGACGGTGAAACCGGGCAGATCAGCGCAAACGGTCAACGCATCCGCTAGCGGCAAAGCAGCGCGCGGGGTTGTCGCCCCGCGCCCATCGCATCATGTATGTGGCGCGGGTGGATTGCCCGCGCCGAATTATTTTGCCCCCACAGGGCTAAGAAAGGGAGATGTCATGGGACTTCGCATCAACGACACCGTGCCGGATTTCAAGGCCGAGACTAGCCAGGGCGAGATCAGCTTTCACGACTGGATCGGTGACAGCTGGGCGATCCTGTTCTCGCACCCGAAGGATTTCACGCCCGTCTGCACCACCGAATTCGGCGCTGTTGCCCAGCTGTCCGACGAATGGGCAAAGCGCGGCACCAAGGTGATCGGCATCTCGGTGGACGGCGTCGAGGATCACAAGAAGTGGATCGGCGACATCGAAAGCTATTCCTCGTCCGACGTGGGCTTTCCGATCATCGCCGACACCGACCTTGCGGTTGCCAAGGCGTTCGACATGCTGCCGGCTGAATATTATCTGCCCGACGGCGCGACGCCGGCCGACAGCGCGACCGTGCGATCGGTCTTCATCATCGGCCCGGACAAGAAGCTGAAGCTGTCGATGACCTACCCCATGAACGTCGGCCGCAACTTCGCCGAGGTGCTGCGCGCGCTGGACGGTCTGCAGACCGCCGCCAAGGAAACCATCGCGACGCCGGCGAACTGGGAAGTCGGTCAGGACGTGATCATCCCGACTTCGGTCTCGAACGACGACGCAAAGGCGAAATACGGCGAGTTCGAAACCGTGTTCCCCTATCTGCGCAAGGCCAAGCTGCCGTCGTAAGGATTACCGTTAGGTAAAACAAAGGCCCCGTCAATTTGGCGGGGCCTTTTTCGTTCAGGGTGCGTCAGCCGTCGTTTTAGGCTGTTGGGGCCATCTTGGGGTGCAGCACGACCTTCGTGTCCTCGGCCACACGTTCGTACAGATGCACGACGTGGCTGTTCACCAGCCGAACGCACCCGTTCGAGATGGCCGACGCCACGGTCCAAGGCTGCGGCGTCCCGTGGATGCGCAGCGCGGTGTCGTAGCCTGCGTCGTTGTACAGGTACAGCGCCCGCGCGCCCAACGGGTTGTCCGGGCCACCCGGCATTCCGTCTTCGTACTGGGCATAGCTGGCGGGATCGCGTTCGATCATGTCCGGCGTCGGCGTCCACGTCGGCCACTCTGCCTTGCGCCCGACGGTAAAGGTGCCGTCTTCGTACAGCGCGTCGCGACCCACGCCAACGACGTAACGCAGCGCCTGCCCGTCGCCTTCGGTCAGGTACAGGTAGAAGCGGTTCGGGTCGACGTGGATCTCGCCCGCCGGGTAATCCTTCGACACGCGGACGCGCATCGGCATGTGTTCCTGCGGAACCGTGTAGGTTTCCTGCGCGAATGCAGGGGCGGCGGCCAGCGCGGCAAGCGAAGCCGAACCGCTGGCGAGGAAAGTACGACGGGAAACCATAATGGGTCCTTTCATTGGGTCCCGCCCGGTGCGGCGGGAAAGCTCGTGTTCCTTGCTCTGTTGGCAGTGGAACGCGGAACCCACGGAAAAGGTTCAATCCTTCGACCGTGCGCTATGCAGAACGACGGCGGCGGAGCGCATGAAAAAGCCGCGCCCGAAGCCTGTCGGACGCGGCCTTGGTTCGCCTGTTCGGGCGGATCAGTTCTGGTCGAAGTAGACCAGTTCGATCCGCGAAGAGTGCATCCAGCCCTCGACCCCGTCATAGGTCCGGACCTGCCACCACCCTTGGTTGGTGGGGATGACCTCCATGTTGATTTCGTCGGCGTACACGCGGCCGATGATGGCGTGATTGGTGCCCGGCCCGCTGCGGATGTTGGTGTAGCCGTCCGGGTCGACGACCATGGCGTCCTGATACTCTTCGTAGATCTCGACGTCTTCGATGTACGAGTCGCTTTCCATCGACCAACTTGAGCACATCACATAGGCGCCGCCGCCGTACAGGGTGTCGATGTCGATCCCATAGCCTGACGGCGACAGCTGAAGCGCCCAGCTTTCCAGAACGGACACCGACGCTTGGCTGCGCAGTTCCAGAAAGGTGCCGGGGCTGGTGCCGGGGCCACGCTCGAAATAGGTGGACCAGCCCGGCACGTTCACATTCTCGTCGAAGGCGCAGATCGTGTCGAAGGTAATCCCATTGATGGTCAGGCCGCCCCCGTTGAAGGGAAAGCAGCTGCTGCTGTCCTCGTGCCATTTGGCGGACAGGTTCAAGATGCCGCCGGTCGCCATGTCCACGATCGTTTCTGCCGCGGCAGGCTCTTCGTAGCATTGGACAAAGTCGATGACGGCCTGCTGCACGCCCTGCGCGATGGCCGCGCCGGGAAGTCCAAGTGTCGCGGCAAGGAAAACGCCCTTCAGGGCCGGTTTGAACGGGTGTGTCACGATACAGGTCTCTTTACATTACCAAGTTCGGGTGGGGGACGCAGAAGACTTCAGCGCCGATCGCAAGCAGCCCCGCAGGAGGAGGAGGAGGAGGAAGCGGGGCTGCTTGCCGGGATCTACACATTGCCGCCACGGCCAGAATAAGGCAGCGGCGAGAAAAGCGAGAGAATGAGGAGAATTTAATCTGCACACGCTTTCGCACATTATTCAAAATTTATACTTAATATCTTCTTCTTAAATGTACCTCTTTTCGTTCCTGAGCGGCGGTTTCGATGTTTTTGCTCATGCGTTGCCGGGTTTTCATCCGGTGTGATTTTCATCAACGGCATGTGGTGCCTTGGATCAAGAATAACCATACGGAAATTCTCGTATATATGCGAGGACTGCCAATAACGCTTCAATAAATGCCTAATTTTAAAGATGAGTTTCTCAAGTCTGTGTTGACTGCATGTATGCCGAAAACACGCGTTGGATGATGGCACATCGCCATTCGCAGCCTGCAACGCAAAAGGCCCCGGCATCGCTGCCGGGGCCTTCCTTAACTCTTAAGGTCGAAGCGCCTTAGTCGGCAGCTTCTTCCTTCTTCTCTTCCGCGATCTCTTCGCCGGTCTCCTGATCGACGATCTTCATCGACAGGCGAACCTTGCCGCGATCATCGAAGCCCAGCAGTTTGACCCAGACTTCCTGACCTTCCTTCAGCACATCCGACGGATGGTTCAGGCGCTTGGGCAGGATCTGGCTGACGTGCACAAGGCCGTCACGCTTGCCGAAGAAGTTCACGAAGGCGCCGAAGTCGACGATCTTCACGACCTTACCCTTGTAGATCTTGCCTTCTTCCGGCTCGGCCACGATCGAGTAGATCATGTCATAGGCCTTCTGAATGGCTTCGCCGTTCGGCGAGGCGATCTTGATCACGCCGTCGTCGTTGATGTCGACCTTGGCGCCCGACACTTCCACGATCTCGCGGATGACCTTGCCGCCCGACCCGATGACTTCGCGGATCTTGTCCTGCGGAACCGTCATCGTTTCGATGCGCGGCGCGTGCTCGGAGAAGCCCGACGCTTCGGTCAGGGTCTTGGCCATCTCGCCAAGGATGTGCATCCGGCCCTCTTTGGCCTGAGCCAGGGCTTTTTCCATGATCTCGGGCGTGATGCCCGCGACCTTGATGTCCATCTGCAGAGAGGTGATGCCGTTCTCGGTCCCCGCAACCTTGAAGTCCATGTCGCCGAGGTGATCCTCGTCGCCAAGAATGTCGGTCAGGATC
Organism: Psychromarinibacter halotolerans; assembly: GCF_029168315.1. NCBI lineage: Bacteria > Pseudomonadati > Pseudomonadota > Alphaproteobacteria > Rhodobacterales > Paracoccaceae > Psychromarinibacter > Psychromarinibacter halotolerans. Next base: position 228,054 of record NZ_JARGYD010000002.1, on the reverse strand, counting down.
GCGTAGGAGCCGTCTTCTTCCAGCACAAGGCCCATGGCCACACCGGCCACCGGAGCTTTCAGCGGAACACCGGCATCCATCATCGACAGCGAACCGCCGCAGACGGAAGCCATCGACGACGAACCGTTCGACTCGGTGATCTCCGACACGACGCGGATGGTGTAGGGGAAGTCGGTGGCGGCAGGCAGAACGGCCTGAAGCGCACGCCAAGCCAGCTTGCCGTGACCGATCTCGCGGCGACCCGGCGAACCAACGCGGCCCACTTCACCGACCGAGTACGGCGGGAAGTTATAGTGCAGCAGGAAGTTCGACTTGTAGGTGCCGTTCAGCGCGTCGATCATCTGTTCGTCGTCGCCGGTGCCGAGCGTGGTGACCACAAGGCCCTGCGTCTCGCCACGGGTGAACAGAGCCGAACCGTGCGTCCGCGGCAGAAGGCCGGTTTCGCAAACGATCGGGCGCACCTCGTCGGTGCGACGGCCGTCGATGCGGCGGCCGTTCTTCACGACATCACCGCGCAGAACGCTGGATTCCAGCTTCTTCAGCGCCGAGCCAAGGTTCGCATCGGCCTGCTGCTCTTCGGTCAGCGCGGCGATGATCTCTTCCTTGACGGCGGAAACGGTGGTGGTCCGTTCCTGCTTGTCGGTGATCGCGTATGCGGCGCGCATCTTCTCTTCGCCCGCAGCTTTCACCGCGTCGTACAGCGCCGAGTAATCGGGCGGCTGGAAGTCGAAGGGTTCCTTCGCGGCGTCTTCGGCCAGGTCGATGATCAGGTCGATGACCGGCTGGATCTGCTCATGCGCGAAGGTGACGGCGCCCAGCATCTCGGCTTCGGTCAGCTCGTAGGCTTCCGATTCCACCATCATCACGGCTTCCTTGGTGCCGGCGACGACGAGGTCCAGACGCTGATCCGGGTTCTCACGCAGCTTGTGCATGTCGTCGACTTCCGGGTTCAGGATGTATTCGCCATCCTCGTACCCCACGCGGGCACCGGCGATCGGGCCCATGAAGGGCGCACCGGAAATCGTCAGCGCAGCCGAGGCGGCGATCATCGCGACGATGTCGGGGTCGTTGACCAGATCGTGCGACAGCACGGTGCACATCACCAGAACTTCGTTTTTGAAGCCGGGGACGAACAGCGGGCGGATCGGACGGTCGATCAGGCGGGCGGTCAGCGTTTCCTTTTCGGTCGGCCGGGCCTCGCGCTTGAAGAAGCCGCCCGGAACCTTACCGGCGGCGTAGTATTTTTCCTGGTAGTGGACGGTCAGGGGGAAGAAGTCCTGGCCTTCCTTCTGTTTCTTGGCGAACGTGACGTTCGCCATGACCGACGTTTCGCCCAGAGTGGCGATCACGGTGCCGTCGGCCTGACGGGCGACCTTGCCCGTTTCCAGCGTGAGCGTCTCTTCGCCCCACTGCATCGATTTCTTCGTAACGTTGAACATATGCGTATCCTATGAGGGAGCCCTCCCGGGCGTATCCCGGGTCTCCCGTTTGATTGGCGGCCCCATTGCCGCCGTCCCCTGTCATCCATTTCGCGTGCCGGGGACTGGTGCACATCGTCTCAGATGGGCGGGCCATACAGGAGAATGGCGCATTTTGAAACCGGTTTCTCTGACGGCGGGTCACCTGTTCAGGAAATGTTAACCCCGCCCGGGAAAGGTTGCGGCATGGTCATGCCGTCTTACAGCCGCCCGGATCAATGGGTCGAACTTCTGTTCTCTGCCAAGGCGGTCGGGGATGGCGGCGTGGTCCGCCGTTCGGTCGATTGGGTCGAGGCTGAGATCGGGCGCGCCACCTTCGTCGCCGCAGTGCGGGCGCGCGGGTTTCACCTGCTAGAGGCTGGCGGCCAGTTCATCGTGATCTGCAATCGCGCGCCGATGCGCCGGTTGGTCTGATAGGGCGACAGCCGGTGGGCTTTCGTCGAAAATTCGAAAGCCGGAAAATCAAACGCCCGCGCGGCGGACCGGGCGGGCGTCGAAAATCGGACTGTGCCGTCGCTTAGCGGCGGATGCCGAGGCGCTGGATCAGGTCCTGGTAGCGCTTCACGTCCTTGCCCTTCACGTAGTCCAGCAGCTTGCGGCGCTGAGCCACCAGCTTCAGAAGGCCACGACGCGAGTGGTTGTCCTTCTTATGGGTCTTGAAGTGCTCGGTCAGGGTCGAGATGCGGCTGGTCAGGATCGCAACCTGGACTTCCGGCGAACCGGTATCACCGTCCTTGGTGGCGAATTCCTTCATCAGGCGGGTCTTTTCTTCGACAGTAATCGACATCGGGGTCTCCTTTCGGATTGATGGCGCAAGCCGGGATGTCGTCCAGCAGGGCCCGTGGAGAGGCAACCGCCCGGATCGTCCGGACGGAAGCCGCGCATATAGTCCATCGCCCGGGCTTTGCAAAGCGCGAATCTCGACAGATCGCGCGTGGTGTTTCCACCTGCCGGACAATTCCGGCAACGCGTCGGTACAATCGCGGCACAACGGCGCATTCCCGGCGAAATTGGGCGGAATTTTGTCGAACTCGTGGCGAAACGATAGCGTCAGCGTGCTGCTGTAACCTGAAACCGGGGTATCGGGTATGATGAGTCTTGCCATGCTGCTAGGCATGATGCTGTTGGGCCTGTCGCTTGACGCATTCTCCAACGATGACGAAGCACCCGCCGAGGACGACCCAGAGGTCGTAGGCGGCGACTCCGGTGACACGCCGGTGATGGACGTTGCCAAGCTGGTGGATGCACCCGAAGCCGATGACCCCGAGGGCCCCGAGACGCTGGACGCCTTCGACCCTGCCTCTGACGTGATCGTCGTGGAACTGCCGGTCGGCATGACGGACCCGGACGTGTCCGTGACCGACGACAACGGCACATCGGTCGTTTCGCTGGACGGGGCCGAGATCGCGCGGGTCCAGTCGGTGAACGGACCCCTGACCGCCGACGCGGTGCGCATCGTCGAAGCCGGGTAGGGCGCGGACGTTAAGCTTAAACCCTAAAGGTTATTGCGACTCTTCCTTCAGGTCTGCTCCTTACAACACGCGTGGGGGCCTCGCCGGAGGTGGGACGTTGATTGCCGCTTTGCTATTGCTCGGATTGCTGCCGTTCGCGGCGATGCCGATCCTTGAATCCAATTTCGGCCCCGGCCAGCCGCCAGAGCCGGACCCCGACACGCCGCACGGAACCGAAGACACGCCGCTGGACGACATGGCCGGAGGGTCCTCGGACGATGACGCGTCACGGGACGGCGCGCGGCACCTGCTTGCCGCCGGGCCGGGAGAGCACAGCTTCCCCGATTTCCAGCCGGGCGAGGACAGCGTCGTGCTGGACCTGACCGGCGTCGGGGATGACCTGTTCTTCGACACCGCCACGTCCGACGACACCGCGCGCCTGTCCATCGCCTTCGCCGATGACGAGGTCATGACTTTGACCTTCCCCGGCTTGCAGGAGGTGCCGACGGGGGATGTCTTTCTGTCTGTCCTCGATCTGTCGTCGGGAGACCTGCTGGAGATCAGCCTTGACGAGGCATCGACGATCCTTGGCGACGTTGTCGTGGATCCGACGGAGCCCGATACACCGGACACGCCCGGCCCGGACGGGGAGGACGACGTGATCGACCCGGTCGATCCCGACACCCCGGATGCGCCGGGCCCCGAGGAGGACGGCCCCGTTGTCGACCCGGTGGACCCCGACGAGGCGGACGATACGGCAGATGTGCTGGACCCCGTCGATCCCGACACCCCCGACCAGCCGGGGCCCGGCGTGGCGGGAGACGTCCTTGATCCGGTCGATCCCGACACGCCGGACGGCCCCGGGCCCGACGGCACGGATGACGTGCTGGACCCCGTGGACCCGGACGCCGAACTGGCGGATGGCGGCTGGCAGACCGGTTCTGCCGCCATGCCGGCCGAGGTACAGGGTTTCGCGCCAGGCGATGATCTGCTGCGTATTCAGGTGGGGGATGACTGGTCGGCGGACGGCCCCCCGCACGTTCAGGTCGCGCCATCGCCGGATGGCGCCGACGCCGATGTGCTGTTGAACGGCACCCGCATCGCTGTCCTGAACGGCGCGCCCTACACGACCGAGGGGGATATCAGGCTGGACGTCGGCCCCTAACCGTTCCGGGGCAGGGGCACCACAGCGCCGTCCCGGTCCGGTTCCAGTTCCTCGAAGTCGAAGTTGTCCAGCTTCGCCGCCCGCTTGCCCGCGCGTTCGGCGGCGGTGCCGATGCCCTCGACATCCTCGCGCGCCTGACGGAAATGCGTTTCCAGCTTGCCCGCGCGCTGCAGGACCAATTCCACGTCGCGGTGAAGCAGCCGCAGCGTCTGGCGGATCGCTCCCGCCTGCGCCCGCATCCGCGCGTCCTTGAGGATGGCGCGCATCGTGTTCAGCGTCGCCATGCAGGTGGTAGGCGACACGATCCAGACCCGCGCGTCGAAGCCTTCGCGCACCAGTTCGGGGAAGTTCGCGTGCAGTTCGGCATAGACCGCTTCCGACGGCAGGAACATCAGCGCGCCATCGGCGGTCTCGCCATCAAGGATGTACTTCTCGGAAATCGCGCGGACATGCGCGCGCACGGCGGTGCGCATCTGGCGTTGCGCCTCGGCCAGCGCGGCCTTGTCCTCTGCCGCGCGAAGCCGTTCGTAGGCTTCCAGCGGGAACTTTGCGTCGATGACGATGGGGCCCGGAGGTTCCGGCAGATGGATCAGGCAATCGGCGCGCCGACCGTTCGACAGGGTGGCCTGCAGCGTATAGCTGTCCGACGGCAGAGCCTTGCCCACGATGTCGTTCAACTGGATTTCCCCGAACGCCCCGCGCGTCTGCTTGTTCGACAGGATGTCCTGCAGCGACAGCACGTCGCCCGACAGCCGCGTGATGTTCTCCTGCGCCTTGTCGATCGCTTCCAGCCGTTCCTGCAGCGCCCCAAGCGACCGGGCGGTGCGGGTGGCTGATCCCTGAAGCGCCTCGCCCGTTACCCGGCTGACCTCGGCCAGCCGCTGTTCCATCAGTTGCAGCGTCTGCGCCTGCTGCACCGCCTGCGCCTCGGACACGGAATTCAGCCCGCCGAACAGCTGTTGCTGCCCGTCCGACAGCATTTGCACGCGCTGCCCCAGCCCCGCCATATGCGCCGAAACCTTCTCGGCCGCGGCGGCGGACCGGCCTGCGCGGCGGATCGAGACGATCAGAAGCAGGACAAGAAGCAGCATCAGCCCGCCGCCGCCAAGCGCGACCCAGACGACGGGATCCTGCAGCGAATAGGCGGTGCCGCCGATCTCGATCATGTGCGGCCGAACAGCCGTTCGATGTCGGACAGCTTCAGTTCGACATAGGTCGGACGTCCGTGGTTGCACTGGCCGGAATGCGGCGTCGCTTCCATCTCGCGCAGCAGTGCGTTCATCTCGTCGCCGGTCATGCGGCGCCCGGACCGGACCGATCCGTGGCAGGCAACGCGGGACAGCACCGCCTCGATCCGGTCCTTCACGGTCTGGCTGTCGCCCATGTCGGCAAGTTCGTCCACGATGTCGCGCAGCATGGCGGCGGCATCGACCTGCCCAAGGATCGCGGGCGTTTCGCGTACCGCCACGGCTCCGGCGCCGAAGGGTTCGATCGTCAGGCCCAGACGTTGCAGGTCGTCGGCCAAGTCCAGCAGGGCGGACGCATCGCCGTCCGACATTTCGACCACCTCGGGGATCAGCAGCGCCTGCGCGGCGACGCCGTTCTCGGCCATCTGGCGTTTCAGCTTCTCGTACACCAGCCGCTCGTGCGCCGCGTGCTGGTCGACGATGACCATGCCGTCGTCGGTCTGGGCGATGATGTAGTTCTGGTGAACCTGCCCGCGCGCCGCACCAAGCGGCAGATGCGCGGGCGTCGCGTCGGGCGTGTCATTCTCGATCACGGGCTCGACCCGCGCCTGCCGCGCCCCGGTTTCGGCAAAGCCGTACTGCGGGGCAGGAGCGGAGGAGGCCTGCCAATCAGGTGCCTGCCAGTCACGGGCTTCGGTCAGCGCGCGCGACGAGGCATGGTGCGGCGCGGCATACCCGCCGCGTGGGCGGTCCATCTGGTACACGCGCGGCGCGGAGGCTTCGGGTGCCTCTGGCCGCATCGCGCCCAGCGTCGCACCAGCCACGGTGGTCGAGGCGCGGTGCCCGGCTTCGGCCAGCGCGTGCCGCAGGCCAGATACGATAAGACCGCGCGCGATGCCGGGTTCGCGGAACCGGACCTCGGACTTGGCGGGGTGGACGTTGACGTCGACAAGGTGCGGGTCGCACTCGATGAACAGCACCGCCGCCGGATGCCGGTCGCGCGACAGGTAATCGGAATAGGCCGCCCGCAGCGCACCCAGCAGCATCTTGTCGCGCACCGGTCGTCCGTTGACGAACAGGTACTGCGCCACCGAGGACCCGCGCGAATAGGTCGGCAGCGCGGCATAGCCCGACAGCGACAGCCCGTTGCGGTCGGCCCCGATCCGCAGCGCGTTCTCGGCGAACTCGGCCCCAAGGATGCGCCCAAGCCGCCCGTGCAAGGCGTCGAACAGATCACCCGTTTCGGGATCGGCGCGGAAGGTCACGCGCCCCTCGCCGCCGCCAGAGACGTCGCGCAGCGTGAAGCCGACATAGGGCTCGGCCATCGCCAGCCGCTTGATCACGTCGCCCACCGCCTGACTTTCGGCGCGGTCGCTGCGCATGAATTTCAGCCGCGCGGGGGTAGCGAAGAAGATGTCGCGCAACTCGACCACCGTGCCCCGGTTCAGCGCGGCGGGTTTCACCGGGTCGATCCGGCTGCCGGAAACGGCGATGGTCGCCGCTTCGTTGCCTGAGCGCGAGGTGATCGTCAGCCGCCCGACCGCCCCCAGCGAGGGCAGGGCTTCTCCGCGGAAACCGAAGCTGTGGATGTTCAGCAGGTCGGTCCCGTCGATCTTCGACGTCGCGTGCCGGGACAGCGCCAGCGGCAGTTCGTCGGCGGGGATGCCGTGCCCATCGTCGGTGACGCGGATCAGAGTCTTGCCGCCATCGGCGACGGCGACCTCGATCCGGGTCGCGCCCGCGTCCAAAGCGTTCTCGACCAGTTCCTTCACCGCCGAGGCGGGACGTTCCACGACTTCGCCGGCGGCGATCCGGTTGATCGCGGCTTCGTCAAGCTGACGGATCGGGGTGCGGATGCTTTCCGCTGGGTCTATCTTGGGGTGTGCGCTGGACATGCCACAAGGGATAGCATGGCTCAGCGCGATTCTGCCACGGGGAAAAGATCACCCGTGGTGCGCGTGTCACCGCCCAGCACCAACAGCGCGGCCACGATCAGCCCGCTTGCCCGGTACCGTTCGGCGGCGGCCATGCCGCGGCTGAGGGCCATCGCTTGCTCTGCCTCGGTCAGGGGCAGAACCTCGACGGTCACGGGGCGCGGGCCAAGGTCGCTGTCGGGGAACAGTTCGCGCGCCGGGGTGCGCAGGATGCCGGGATGATCGGGCAGGTCGACGGCGTTGGCGATCATCGTCGCGGCGGCGTCGGCCTGCGCCGCACTGGTGGCCAGCACGGTCACGCTGTCCGCGATGCCAAGCGAGTGGCTGCGCCCCTGCCAGCCTGAGGTGGCGATGCCCCGCACCGGGCCGTCGAACGGCAGGTCGATGCGCGCCGGGACCGGCCCCGCCAAGGCCGCGCTGGCCTGTTCGCCGGCGGTCAGATGAAAGGCGATGTCGCCGCCGTTGTTGGCATGGGCGCGCGTTACGCCGTCCCCCGCCATCGCGGCCACGATCTCGTCCGCGACCGATCCCGCGACGGCGGCCATCGGCGTGACAAACTCTGGCGTGAAAGGCGTGACCGCGTTCAGCATGCGCTGGGCGACCGGACCATCGACAGTTGGAAATTCCGTGGCCGGTGTGCGCAGCATCGGCAGTTCGGTCACCAGTTCTTCCAGCAGCCCGTCGAACCGTGCCGCCGCGCGGCGAAGCGCGTCTTCGCGCGCCGGGCCAGCGGCATCCGCGATGATGTCCATCGGGCCGTGATGCAGATGCAGCCGCCCGTCGGGCAGCGTCGCGGCGGATGCGCGTTGCATCAGGGTTTTCCAGTGGCTTTGATCGCCGTCCCGTACTCGCCGCCCGTCGCGATGATGTCGTCCAGCGACCGAATTTCGGACGTGTGTCCGCCAAGGGCGGCGTAGTCGTCGCTGCGCAGCGTGAATTCCAGCGGCGCCACCAGCGCGGGGGTCGGAACCGACCCGAAGGACCGCGCGGGCAGGGTGGTGACGTCGACCATCAGGGTGATGCCGCCACCGGGCCAGACATAGACCGACGCGCCGCCGCTGGTGACCGTGGTCTTCAGCGCCTGCACGGACCGGGTCAGCGCCACGGGATTGCGCGTCACCCCGGCGCGCAGCGAACCGCCCGCGCCCCCCATGAACATCACCGTGCACAGCGCGGGTTCGCAGTTCTCTTCGATCAGCGCGACCGTCGGTTGCAGCGCCGGGGGCAGCGGTCCGGGTTCGGGGACAAGGTCGTCGTTCAGCACGTAATAGCCGTACTGTTCTCCGGTGGTGGACACCATCAGCAGGGTCAGACCGGGCCGCGCGCCCTTTTCGGGGCGCCACGGTCCAAGGATGGTCAGCGGATCGTCGATGTTGGTGCCGCCCCAGCCAAGCCCGGGTTCGGCGACTTGGAAATAGCGGCCCGGCGTGGACCGGCGGCCCTTGATGCGGATGCCGGTGTCGGGCCAGCCGATCACCTTGCCCGCCTGATGTTCACTGACGACGCCGGTTATATGGTCGTCGACGACGACAACCTCGTCCACCAGCCCCTGCCACTGGTCCGCGAACATGCCGATGGTGGCCGACCCGCAGCCCACGCGCATTTTCTCTTCGCGCTGACCGTCCACGATCGGCGGTTGCCCTGCCTGCACCACGACCTCGGCCCCGGTATCGACATTCAGCGTCACTGCCTCGCCGTTGCACAGGGCCAGCATCGCCTCGCAGGTCGCGCGCCCCTCGGCCTTGGAGCCGCCGGTCAAGTGATCGACGCCGCCCAGCGACAGCATCTGGCTGCCGTACTCGGCGGTGGTGACGTGGCCAATGACCTCGCCCCCGGCGCGCACGGCGGCGGCTTCGGGCCCAAGGTGGCGGTCGGTGTCGATCTTCACCTTCACACCGCAGTAGCTGAAGATCGCCTCGGTCACGACGGTGACGAAATCGGCGCCGTCGATGCTGCGCGACACAAGGAACGGCGCGGGTTTGTAATCCGGATAAGTCGTGCCCGCGCCGATGGCGGTGGGAACCAGCGCACTGTCGGGGGCAATCGTCCCGTCCCAGTCGCGGGCAAGGAAGGGCACCACCTCTTGTCCGGCGGCAAGGCGGCTGTCGAGGATCGTCAGCGGATCGCAGCGGACGATCTGACCGTTCTCGTTGGCATAGCGGTCGCAGGCCCCGGCGCGGCCCTCGGCGATGTAGCACATGACCGGGCAGGCATCACAGCGGATCTTGTCGGCCTTGACGCGCGGGGTCTCACCTTCAGAGGTATCGGCGCGGGTGGTCATGTGGCGATTGAGGGGAATAGGGCAGCGCGCGGCCGCGGGTGGGGGTGAAGCCCCCGCCCGGGAGGGCGGTCGGGGGCTGCCCGGCGGTGCCGCCGGGCGGGCGTCGTATGGGAAAGGATCGGCATCATTGTCCCGCCTCCCGGATCGCGGCCAACACCCGATGCGGCAGCGCGGGCAGCCGCGTGATCCGCGCGCCGCTGGCATGGCGGATCCCGTTCAGGATCGCGGGTGCGGTGGGGATCAGGACATGCTCTCCCAAACCTTTTGCACCCAGCGGCCCCTCGGGGTCGGGTTTCTCGATAAAGATCGTCTGGATTTCAGGCATGTCGCCGGTGGTCGGGATCAGGTAATCGTGCAGGTTCTCGGTGCGGCCGGGGATGTACTCCTCCATCAGCGCCATCCCCAGGCCTTGGGCAATCCCGCCCTCGACCTGCCCCTCGGCCAGCAAGGGGTTCATCACCCGCCCAAGATCATGCGCCGCCGTCATGTGAAGCACGCGAACGGTACCGAGCGTCGCGTCCACTTCAACCTCGGCCACCTGCGCGCCATAGCCGTAAACGGCGTAGGGTTCGCCCTGCCCGTTCTCGTCCAAGGGGCGGGTCGGCGGGTCATAGGTTTCTTCTGCCGACAGCACATAGCCCAGCGGGTTCGCCGGAAGGTCGGCAAGGTGGATCGTGCGGATCGCGCGGCCATCAGTGACGGTCAGCGCGCCGTCCTGCAAAGACAGTTTCGCGGCGGCGCCGGCGTTGGTCAGCGACAGGATCTCGCTGCGCAGCATTTGCCCCGCACGCAGCGCGGCATTGCCGGTCACGAAGGTCTGGCGCGAGGCAGAGGTCTTGCCGCAATCCGGCGTCAGCGCGGTGTCGCCGTCGATCAGCGCGACCTGTCCGACAGGCAGCCCAAGCGCGTCCGCGAAGATCTGCGCGATCACCGTGTTCGCGCCCTGTCCGATGTCCGCCGCCCCCTGATGCAGCACCAGCGTCCCGTCGCGGCGAAGCCCCGCGCGGATCGTCGAGGGGTTCGGCAACCCGGTGTTCCCGCAGCCGTACCAGCAGGACGCGACGCCGACGCCGCGCAGCCTGCGGGGGTCCGTGGTGTCGGCCCGCGCCAGCGCCTGCTGCCACGCGGGGCGCAGCGCCTCCAGACACTCGGCTATCCCGATGCCGCCGGGCGTCTGGCCGCAGACGGTGGTGTCACCGTCGCGCAGCGCGTTCACGATGCGGAATTCCAGCCGGTCGATGCCGGCCTTGATCGCAAGGTCGTCGTACAGGGTTTCCTGCACCAGCGCGGCCTGCGGAACGCCAAAGCCGCGAAACGCCCCGGCGGCGGGGCCGTTGGTGTGCATCGCGCGGGCCTCGGCGTGGTAGTTCGGCGTGCGGTAGGGGCCCGAGGCATGGACAGGAACACGCACCGCGACGGTCGGGCCCCAGCTGGCATAGGCGCCTGTGTTGAAATCCCCGTCGAAGGTCATCCCCGTCACGTGGCCCGCCGCATCGCAACCGGCGCGGCCTTTCATCTTCGCGGGGTGCCGCTTGGTGGTCGAGGCCATGCTTTCGCTGCGGCTGTAGATCATCCGGCAGGGCCGTCCGGTCTTCAGCGTGGCAAGCCCGATCAGCGGCTGCAGCGACACGTCGAGCTTCGCGCCGAAGCCGCCGCCCGTCGCCGCAGGCTGCACGCGGACGCGGTCGGTCGGAAGCGCAAGCACCTTGGCCGTCTCGTCCCGGTCCATCACCGGCGCCTGCGTGCAGGCGCGGATCACCAGCGTGTCGCCATCCATCCACGCGATGCCAGCCTCGGGTTCGATATAGGCGTGTTCCACAAAGCCGGTTTCGACCTGCGCGTCCGACACGAAGGTGGCGTCCCGAAGCGCGGCGGTGGTGTCGCCGCATCGGACAAGCCCCCGGATCATCAGGTTGCCCGGGCGATGCGGATGAAGATCGGCGGGCGGGGCGGACGCAAGGTCGGTGACGGCAGGCGTTGGGGTCCACTTCACAGGAAACGTCGACAGGTCCAGCGCGTCCAGCACGGCGGTTTCGGCGACGACGATCGCGATGGCTTCGCCCCGCTGCCGCACCGACGTTTCTGCCAGGACCGGCTGATCGACATAGTCGGGGATGGTGCCGAACAGGTTCGGACCGGGTATATCGGCGGCGGTAAGAACCAGCACCGGGCCGGGTGCCGCTGCGGTCCATGCTGCGGTGTCGCCCAGCGTGAATGTTGCAGCATGATGCGGCGACCGGATGGCGCGCACCTCTAGCGTGTCGGGCAGGACAAGGTCCGCACCGTACACCTCGGTTCCTGCAACCTTCGGCCCGCCGTCCAGCCGTTCCAGCCGTGCCCCTACGGCAGCGCCCGTCTTTGGGCTGTCGGGTTCAGAAAGTCCCGACATGTCGCAAACCGCGTCGATGATCTTGGCGTAGCCGGTACAGCGGCACAGCACGCCGCCCAAGGCATCCTCGACCTCGCGGCGGCTGGGCGAGGCGTTTTTCTGCAGCAATGCTGCGGCTGCGACCAGCATTCCGGGCGTGCAAATGCCGCACTGCGCCGCGCCGTGCCGCAGGAAGGATCGCTGCAACATCGGGACGATTTTCTGTACCCCTTCGACGGTCGTGACCTCTGCCCCGTCGACGCGGATCGCGGGTGTCAGGCAGGCGCACACCGGGCTGCCGTTCAGCAGAACCGTGCAAGCGCCGCAGTCCCCGGCATCGCAGCCGATCTTGGTGCCGAACTGTTGCAGATCCTCGCGCAGCACCTCTGACAAGCGGCGACCGGGTGCGGCGGCGAAGGGCGTATCGACGCCATTCAGGCGCATGGTTCGGGTGCCGAACGGCTGGTTCATGCCGCGATCCCCACGCGTTTTTCTGCGCAGCGAAGTACCAGTCTGCGGACCAGCTCGGTTGCGGCCTCTATCCGGTATTCCGCGTCCCCGCGAATGTCGTCGATGGGCGAAAGATGCGGCGCGACCGCGTCGGTCGTCACCTTATTGACCGCAGCGGATAGCGGCACGCCTTCTAAGGCGCGCTCTAACCCGGACAGGCGAGCGGCGACCGGGCCGCACGCGCCGACCGAAAGCGCAGCGCGGGTGATCGCGCCACCTTCGGTCTCGAACCGGGCGGCGGCCATCGCGATCGAGATGACAAGATAACGGCGCGCGCCAAGCTTCAGGAAATCGCCCTGTCCCGCAGCGGTCGTGGCGGGAACGCGGATGGCGGTCACCATCTCTTCCGGGCGCAGTGCCGTGCGGCGCGCGCCGGTCAGAAACTGTGCCAGCGGCAGGCTGCGGTTCGCCGTGGCGGATGCAAGTTCGACGGTCGCGTCCAGCGTCATCAGGCACGGTGCCCCGTCACCGGCGGGCGACGCGGTGCACAGGTTGCCCGCCACCGTGCCCGCGGTCTGGATCTGCACCGACCCGACCTCGCGCGCGGCGCGCTTCAGCCCGTCGAACGCGGGCGGCAGATGCGCGCGGATCAGTTCGGCCCATGTCACGCCCGCCCCGATCCGCCAGCCCGCGTCATCGCGGGTGATGCCGGACAGCTCGGAAATGGCGGTGATGTCGAGGATGTCTCCGGGCAGCGCCTTGGCCTGCGTCGCGGGATAAAGGTCGGTGCAGCCGGCGGCGATGGTCACCGGTCCCGACGCCAGAATCTCCAGCGCGTCCGCAAGGGTGGAGGGGCTGTGGTAAGCCGGCAATCGGCGCTCCCTTTGACTGTCCGGTCAAAGCCTGCGCGGCGGATGCGGCACCTGTCAATGCCGGCCGTGCGAGGACGGCTTTGTCGTTGGCGCGGTGCATGGAAAACGGTCGCCTGCGGGAACCCGAGCGACCGCTTGCGGTCACTGGGCGGGCCCTGCCGAGTCAGACGCCAAGGTAGCGGTCGATTGCGGAATGATCGGCGCGCAGATCGGCGGCGTCCCATGTTTCGCGGGTCTGCCCGTTCTCAAGGAACGTCACCCGGTCGGCCACCGCAAGCACAGCGTCGATCCGCTGTTCGACCAGAAGGATCGCCGTGCCTTCGCCGCGCAGCCGCACGATCACGTCGCGGATCGCGGCGATCATCGAGGGTTGCAGCCCCTCGGTCGGCTCGTCCAGCAGCAGCACCTTGGGTTCCGTGCACAGCGCACGCGCGGTGGCCAGCATCTGTTGCTCGCCGCCCGACAGCGTCTGCGCCCGCTGCGACATCCGCTCGCGCAGGCGGGGGAACAGGTCCAGCGCGCGTTCGCGTACGGCAGGCGCGGAACGGCGGGTCATCAGCCCGATCTCTAGGTTCTGCGCGACGGTCAGTTCCCCGAACAACCGCCGTCCCTGCGGGATGTACCCGACGCCGGTCCGGCCGACCCGGTGCGCGGGCAGCGCGCCGATCTCTGCCCCGTCCAGATGAATGGTTCCGCTCCAGACAGGCAGCAGCCCCGCGATGGCCTTCATCGTCGTGGTCTTGCCGGCCCCGTTGCGGCCCAGCAGGCAATGGATCTCGCCCGCCTGCACGTCCAGCGACACGTCGCGCAGCACCTGCGCCGCGCCATAGCCGGTGGACACATCGCGCAGCTCAAGCATCCTCGGTCCCCAGATAGGCGGCCTGCACCGTGCGGTCGGCGCGGATCTGGTCGGGATCGCCCTCGGCAAGGATCTCTCCGAAGTTCAGGACGGTGATGCGGTCGGCCGTCTGCATGACCACGGCCATGTTGTGCTCGATCAGCAGGATCGTGGTTTCGGCCTTCAGTTCGCGGATCAGGGCGCAGAAGGCGTCGATCTCGGTGTCCGAAAGGCCCTGCGTCGGTTCGTCGAGGATCAGAAGCCGTGGCTTCTGCGCCAGCCCCATCGCGATCTCCAGCAGCCGCTGGTGGCCATAGCTCAGGTCGCCGGCCAGTTGCTCGGCGCGGTCGGCCAGCCCGACCCGGTCCAGCGCATGGGTCACGTCCGACAGGGGACCATTCCGGCGGCGCACGGCAAGCGCCACGTTCTCGTGGCAGGTCAGCCGCCCGAAGATGCTGGTGATCTGGAAGGTATAGGCCATGCCCGCCCGGATGCGCCGGTGCGCGGGCAGGGCGGTCACGTCGTGCCCGTCGAACGACACGCTGCCCGCGCTGGGCTCGATCCGCCCGCACAGCATCCCGACGAAGGTGGTCTTACCCGCGCCGTTGGGTCCGATCAGCGCGCGCACCTCGCCTTCGGGCAGGTCAAAATCAACCTCGTGCACCGCGCGCAGGCCCGAGAAGCTTTTCGACAGGCCACGGGTCGACAGCAGCGTCATGGCAGCCACCGCCAGACGCGCGCCCGCAACTCTCCGCCGATGCCCTGCCGGGCGAATAGCGTCACCGCGATCAGCACCGCGCCGACCACCGCCATATAGGCCGAGGTGAAGCCCGAGGTGATGTTGATCAGGTAGAAGATGAACAGCGTCCCGATGAACGGGCCGATCAGGGTGCCGAAGCCGCCCAGCAGCACCCACAGCAGCGGCAGGATCGAATACTGCACGCCCGCGAAACTTGCGCCCGCGTAGCCGAACAGCAGGCCATAGGCCGCCCCCGCCGCCGCCGACATCGTGCCCGACGCGGTCACCGCCGCAAGCTTGTGGCGGAACGTGTCATAGCCCAGCATCTGCGCGCGCGGCTCGTTCTCGCGGATCGCGATCAGGACCTTGCCGAAGGACGACCGCACCAGCCACAGCGACAGGCCAAGGCAGACCGAGAACAGCACCCACGCCGCGATATAGCGGGTCGTGTCGTTGGTCAGGTCCAGCCCCCACAGCATCCGCTCGGCGCGCTGCAGCACAAGGCCGTCGTCGGCGTTCGTCCACTCGCCGAAGTACAGGATCGTCAGGAACGCCGCCTGCGCGAACATCAGCGTCACGATCATGAAGGCGACACCGGCGGTCCGCAGTGCCAGCGCGCCCACCGCCAGCGACAGAAGCGCGCCCGACACCAGCCCCGCCAGCATCGCGGGGGCGGGCGTCCAGCCAAGGTGCTTTACCGTCAGCGCCATGCCGTACATGCCCGCCGAGAAGAACATCGCGTGGCCCAGCGACAGCAGCCCGGTGTAGCCGAACAGCAGGTTGTATCCCATCGCGTAGGTGGCCAGCACCATGACGCGGGCAAGGTTGCCGTGGTGATAGACGGGCAGCAGCCAGTTCAGCGCCAGCAGCAGTGCGACAAGCGCACCGTGCAACAGCAGGACGCGGGTCGTAACGCTCATGCCGTGCGGGTTCCGAACAGGCCCTGCGGTCGGAATACCAGCACCAGCGCCACCAGAAGCGTCGCAAGGATCTTGGCCAGCGTCGGCGAAAAGAAGACGCTGATGATGCCGTCCGACAGCCCGATCAGCAACGCCGCGACCACGGTGCCGGGCAGGCTGCCGAGGCCCCCGATGATGACCACGATGAAGGACAGCAAAAGCGGATCGCCGCCCATCAGGTAATGCGCCTGCTGCACCGGCACGATCAGCACCGCCGCCAAGGCCGCCAGCCCGGCGCCAAGGCCGAAGGTAAAGGCATAGACGCGTTCGACCGGGATGCCGAAGGCCTGCGCCATCTCGCCGTCCAGTTGGGTCGCGCGCATGATCAGGCCGATCTTGGTGTGCCGCATCAACAGCCAGACCACGCCCAGCAGCGCCGCCGCCGCGCCGATCACGAACAGCTTGTACGACGTAGTTGACAGCCCCCACGGCCAATACAGTTGCCAGCCGCTGTCGCCGCGTTCGAACCATGGCAGCGCAAGGCGCGTGTTGAACGGCGGCTCGACCGGGCGGGCGTCGGGGCCGTAGGTCATCAGCGTGACCTGCTGGATCACGTACAGAAGGCCGATGGTGATCACGATGGTCCGTTCGGGATCGTACTCGATCCGCTTCAGCAGGGTCATGTCCGCAAAGGCCGCCAGCACGCCGACCAGCAAGGGCGCGATCACTGCTGCCGCGACGAAGCCGACCCATGCGGGGCCGCCGAACCACGACGACACCCACCACGCCAGCACCGCGCCCAGCATGAAGAATTCGCCGTGCGCCACGTTCACGACCCGCATGATGCCGAACACAAGGCTCAGGCCGACGGCGGTCAAGGCCAGCACCGCAGCGGTGACCGCGCCCTCCAGCGTTGCAAGCATCAGATAGGGACCGAATTCCATGCCGGTGACGTTGCCCGGTAAGGTCCCGGCGGGCAAGCGCAATCCCGCGTTTCGTCGCTGTCGAATCGGACACAGCCGCGATCTTGGGCGCCCGTTCCGGCCAAGGGTCAAACGCGCAGGCGCGACGGAACGGGGGGCGGCGTGATGCGCGCGGGGTTACGCCGCCGCGCGCACAGACCGAGGATCGTCGCGGCCCCAGTACGGGGCCGCGGCGCGCATCAGAAGGACATCGTGGTGTAGTCGACCTCGTCCGGGTACATCCCGTCCTCGATCGAGGTTTCTGCCACCACGTTCAGACGGCCGTCCCCGACTTGGCTGATGTACTGGTGGCCGAACACCTGGTGTGTCTTGCCGTTGAACACCTTGTCGCCCTGCGGGTGGGCGTTCGACTGCGGCATGTCGGTCATCGCCTCGACCGCCTCGACCAGCGCCTGCCGGTCGTCGGGTCCGGCGTAGCTCGCGGCCTCCATCCCGGCCTTGATGACGTGCAGCGTTTCCCAGCAGCCGAACATGTGGGCGTAGGTGGACACGTCGGACGGGTCGGACACCGATGCCCCGTTGGCATCCACGCCCACCTTTTCGCGGTAGAACGTGTCGTACTCGTTGTTGCCCTGCGAGTAGCGCGGGTTGCCTTCCCAGAAATAGGTGCCGTCCAGGAATTCCAGCCCCGGAGACGACAGGTCGATCGCCTCGAGCGAGTCGATGAAGCCGAAGATGGCGGGCGCGGACGGGCCGAAGAATTCGCCCATTTCCCGCACGAAGGTCAGGACGGCGGGGCCGATCATGACGTGATACACGACCTCGGTCTCGCGCGGGATCTGCGGGAAGTAGCGGGTGAACGAGGTTTCGGTGGGCGGGATCGGCACCATGCCGACGATCTCGCCCCCGGCAGCCTCGATCGCGGGCGGAAGGTTGTCGCGGTGATCGTGGCCGAAGGCATAATCGGGGTAGATGATCGTCACCTTCTTGCCGATCGAATTGGCGATAAAGGGTGCCACCGCCGAAACCTGGCTTTTGACGTCGGTGATGCCCGGCTGCAGCGTCCAGCGGTTCAGCGCGCCCGACGCGACGTGGTGACCTTCCGAGACGACGAAATACGGCAGCTTCAGTTCACCAGCGCGCGGGGCAGAGCCCATGACGACGTGGCTGAACAGGGTGCCGAAGGCGATGTCGCAGCCGTGCTGGTTGGCGAACCGTTCAATGACCTCGGCGCCACGGCGCGGGTCGGTGCCATCGTCCTCGGCGATGATCTCGATGGGCCGGCCGTTGATGCCGCCGGCCTCGTTGATCAGCGCGGCGGCTGCGGTGGTCGTGCGGTCGTACCAGCGGCCATACGCGGCGCCGATGCCGGTGCTGTGCACCTGAAAGCCGATCTTGATCGGTTCTGCCGTTTGTGCGTGGGTGTAGCGCGCCCAGAGCGGAAGCGACGCGGCGGCGGCCCCGCCTGCGGCCAGCGTCTTCAGCGCGCCCCGTCGTGTGGTGGATGTCGTGTCGGTCATCGGAAACCCCCCGGTTTGGATCCGTTGCCCGGCAATGGTGCGGGGCAACTCTTGTATATGTCCACGAAAATCCCGCCGATTAGAAGCGTGGTGACGACAACAGCCAGAGACCGAACAAAGTGTAGGCAATCATGAACGCCGCCAAAGGCGCCTGACTAAGCGCGGCGCGGCGGTGGGATCCGAAGGCGCGGATCGCGATGGCGTGGGCGACAAGAACCGCAAGGACATGACCGGCGACCACCGCCCCGGCCTGCGTCAGAAAGATCCTGCGAACGGTGTCGGTCGTGTTGAAGAACCCGGTCGAGACATAGAACTGCCCCAGCCCCAGCAGATCGGCCCCGGTCAGGAACGGATCGCTAAGCGCGACCAGCGCGTATTGCCCGTCGACCATGAAGCTCGTGAGATAATGCGCAACGTGATACCCCAACGCGATGGGCAGCATCGAGGGCGCGAACAGCGCGAAGGCCCGCATCAGGCTCATGTCGCTGCGCGCCAGACGAAGACCGGGCCACAGCGTCAGGGCAAGAACGGCGACAAGCAGCAGGTTGGCCAGCACAAGCCCCAGCAGGTTTTGCACCACGATGAAGGAACGGCCCGGAAACTCGAGCGGGTTCAGGCCCAGCCGCGTCAACCACCAGAACGTCTCGTTCACGCCATCGAAGCTGCCGCACCCAAGCAGCAGCACCGAGATCAAGGCCAGCCCCGGCCCGGCCCCGCGCGTTGCGATCTGCCAGCCGGGAAGCCCCGCCCGCATGCGGCCGCCGCGCCGCCCGAACATGCCCAGCCGGGCGAAGGCGGTCAGCGACAGCGTCAGCCCCTCGCCCCGCCGCAGCCAGCGCGGACCGAAGATACAGGACGCCACGAAGGTGGCCAGCCAGTAGACCGACACCAGCGCGGCCAGCCGGTCGGGGTCGGACGGGGCGGGATCGGCCAGCAGAAAGCCCATGAAGGCAAGGAAAGTCAGGGCGCCGGGCCACGCCCCGCGCACCCGATAGACGGGCCACGCCCCGAACGCGCGGTGCAGCACCGCCAGCGGGCCCGACCACGGGTTCACCCAGCGCCAGACGTCACCCAGCAGCCCCTGCACCGTGACCATCCCGATCCAGAAGATCGTCCAGACCGTCAGGGGCAGCGGATTCGCCAGCGGATCGCGCGGGCCAAGGAAACCTGCGGTCACGACGACCAGCAGGAACAGGAACGACAGGCAACTGGTAAGCACGGGCAACAGTCCGGGCCGCGCCCGCCACAGCCGGACCGTCGCGAACAGCCGTGTCATCAGCCCCGCCGGGGCAAAGGCCAGCAGCACGACGGTGGCCGCAACCGCCGCAACCCCGGCGCCGGTGTAGACATCTGTCGGTAAAAGCAGCACCAGCCCCTGTTCCGATGCGTGCGCATCCGCCTGCGCGGGCAACAGCAGCGGCAGGGCCTTGTACAGCGGCGACAGACGTTTAGGCTTCATGCGATGATCTTTAGCCGGTGGTGCGCCCGTTGAAACCCCTCGCCTTGCTCGGAGCTTTCCTGATCCTCGTGATGGCGGGGGGAGTCCTTGTGCTGTCGGGCCTGTTCCGGACCGCGCCGCCGGTCACCGTCACCGACGCGGTTCTGGTTCCGATGGGCGACGGTCTTGCCCTGACGCTTGCCATCGACAACCCCGGCGGGCCGGACCGTCTTCTTGGCGTGTCGACCGAGGCGGGTCGCCTGCCGTTCATGAACGCTGGCGGCGCCGAGGTGCTGGCCATTCCGGCGGGGGCGAAACCGTCGCTGTCGATGGACGGGGCGCATGCCATGCTGACAGGGTTGGACGATGCCGAAGACGGGCGCCTTGTGCCGGTCACGCTGGACTTCGAAGTCGCGGGTTCGGTGGCGACGCGGGCGCGGATCGATAGCGCCGCCTCGATGTCGCATGATGAAAGCTACGTGGTCCCCGAGGACGAGACCGCGCCAACCATCACGCTGGAGGCAGAGGCCTTCGACAGCGGCTGGCTGATCCGCATCGCGACGACAGATTTCACTTTCGACCCGGATGCGGTGGACGCCGCCCACGTTCCGGGCGCGGGGCATGCGCACATGTACCTGAACGGGCTGAAGCTGGGCCGCGTGTTCGGTGGTGAATACCGGATCGGCATCCTGCCGCCCGGAACGCATAGCTTGCGCGTGGCGCTGAACACCAACGATCACCGCGCCTATGCAACCGCCGACGGGCCGGTGTCGGCCAGTGTGACGCTGACGGCGGATTGACACCCGGCATGGCGCGGTCGTTCACTGGTGCAAAAGGTGGAACGGGCGGGCAGCATGCACAGTGAGGGAACCGGGCAGGTGGCGGGTGTCGACGTGGGCGGCACGTTCACCGATCTTGTGCGTCTGGACCAGCAAACCGGAGAGGTGCGGCTGGCCAAGGTTGCCTCGACCCTCGACAATCAAGCGTTCGGGGTGCTCAACGCGTTGAGCGCGGCAGAGACCGACCTTGCCGCGCTGGACCTGATCGTCCACGGCACCACCACGACGACGAACGCGGTGCTGGAACGCAAGCTGTCGCGCACCGGGCTGATTACAACGCGGGGCTTCCGCGATGTGCTGGAAATGGGACGCCGCACCCGCCCGCAGCCCTATGGCATGAAGGGTAGCTTCCGCCCGATCATCCCGCGCAACCTGCGCCTGGAAGTGCCCGAGCGGATGGACGCTGCCGGGCAGGTCCTGATCCCGCTGGACGGCGACGCGGTGCGCGACGCCGCGAAGGCGCTGCTGGACGCGGGCTGCGAATCCGTCGTCGTCCATTTTCTGCACTCCTATGCCAACCCCGCGCACGAACTGGCCTGCGGCGAGATCCTGCGCGGGGTCTGGCCGAACGATCACATCACGCTGGGCCACGCGCTGCTGTCGGAAAGCCGCGAATTCGAGCGGGGCGTGACGGCGGCGGTCAATGCCTCGGTCCAGCCATTGCTGGCGCGCTATATCCGGCGGCTCGAAGACGCGCTGGCCGAGGGGGGGTATGGCAGCGAGTTGCTGGTGATGAACGGCAACGGCGGCATGGTGTCGTCGCGGCGGGTCGCGGACGAGGCGGCGAAGACGGTGATGTCCGGCCCGGCCTCGGGCGTGATGGCGGCGGCCTACACGGGCCGCGCGGCGGGCATCGGAGAGCTGATCACCTACGACATGGGCGGAACCTCGACCGACGTGGCGCTGATCCGGGGGGCAGAGCCGCAGGTCTCGAACGAGACCGAGATCGAGTACGCGATGCCGATCCACGTTCCGATGGTCGACGTGCGCACCGTGGGTGCGGGGGGCGGGTCCATCGCGCGGGTGGATGCGGCGGGGCTGTTGCAGGTGGGGCCCGAAAGCGCGGGCTCTGTGCCGGGGCCGATCTGCTATGGCCGGGGCGGTTCGCAACCGACGATCTCGGACGCGAACTTGCTGCTCGGCCGGTTGGACCCGGCGCGGCTGGCGGTCGAGGGCGGCGTGTCGCTGGACACGGTGCGGGATGCCTTCGCGGCGCTGGGCGCGCCGCTGGGGCTGGACGCCGGGCAAGCGGCCGAGGCGGTGATCCGCGTGGCCAACGCGCGGATGGCGGGGGCCATTCGGATGGTGTCCGTGTCGCTGGGCGCCGATCCGCGCGACTTCGCGTTGTTCGCCTTCGGGGGCGCGGGGCCGCTGCATGCCTGCGCTTTGGCAAAGGAACTGGGCATTCCACGCGTGCTGGTGCCGCCCCGTCCGGGCATCACCAACGCCATCGGCTGCGTGGTTGCGGACCTGCGGCACGACTACGTCCGCACGCTGGGGCGCCCGCTGGACACGCTGGACATGGACACGCTGCGCGCCGCCTTCGACGAACAGGCCGCCGAGGGCGAGGCGCTGATCGCGGCGGAACGGGTGCGGCTGGCGTGCGTGCGGCGGGTGCATTCGGTGGACATGCAGTTCATTGGCCAGACCCACCTGATCCGCGTTCCGGTGCCGGACCCGGCCATTTCGCGCGCGGCGCTGCAAGAGGCGTTCGAGCGGGTCTATTTCGACCGCTTCCGCGTGCAGTTGTCCGAAATCCGCGCAAGCGTGGTGAACGTGAACACCTCGGTGATCGGAGAACGGCTGCCGATCGACCTGTCGACGCTGATCGATCCCACGGGGCGGAAGGGGGCTGTCGCCGAGGCGCAGACCGGCGAGCGGCCCGTGCGGTTTGGCGACGCGGTGTTCGACACGCCGGTTTATCGCCGCGAGTGGCTGCCGCTGAACGCGGTGATCGAAGGGCCGGCGGTGGTCGAGCAGATGGACACGACCGTGCTGCTGGAACCCGGCGACGTGGCGCGTGGCGATGCGCAAGGGAACTTGCTGGTGGAGGTGGCAGAATGACCCTCGACCCCATCACCCTGTCCGTCATTCAGGCGGGCCTGCAGCAAGTCTGCGACGAGATGGATCTGTCCTTCTCGCGCGCCGCTTTCTCTCCGGTTATCGCAGAGGCGAACGACCGCTCGGATGGCATCTATGCCGCCGAAGACGGCGCGCTGATCGCGCAGGGTGCGGGCGGGCTGCCGGTGTTCGTCGGCACGATGCAGTATTCCACCCGCGTCCTGACCGAACGCATCGCCAGCGGAGAGACCGCGCCGCCAGAGCCGGGCGACGTGTATATCGTCAACGATCCCTACCTTGGCGGCACCCACCTCATGGATGTGCGTTTCGCCCGCCCGTTCTATCGACACGGCGAACTGTATTGCTGGCTGTCCAACACCGGCCATTGGCCCGACACCGGCGGCGCCGTGCCCGGCGGTTTTTCCGCCAGCGCGACGGCGGTGGAACAAGAGGGGCTGCGCCTGCCGCCGGTGAAGCTGTTCAAGCGCGGCACGATGGACCGCGAGATCTATCAGATCATCTGTTCGAACATCCGCGTGGCCGACCAGCGGATCGGCGACGTCAAGGCACAGGCCGCCGCGCTGGAGGTCGGAGAGGACCGGATGAACGCGCTGATGGACCGCTACGGCGACGACACCGTGACCGAGGCCATCGCCGAACTGCGCCGTCGCGCGGCGCAGCAGATGCGGACTTTCATCGCGGGCATTCCCGACGGGTGTTACAAGGCGACCGCATGGATCGACAGCGACGGCGTGGTGAACGAGCCGCTTGCGATCCGGCTGGCCGTGACGCGCCGGGACGACGGGCTGGTGTTCGATTTCACCGGCTCCAGCGCGCCCTGCCTTGGTCCGATGAACTCGGTCCGGGCGACGACGCTGTCGTCGGTCTACCTTGCCGTGCGCCACATCTTCCCCGAGGTGCCGATCAGCGCGGGCGCGTTCGAGCCGCTGGACGTCACCGGGATCGAGGGCACGTTTCTGGATGCGCAGTACCCGCGCCCGGTGTCGGGCTGCGCCGCCGAGGTCAGCCAGCGCATCGCCGAGGCGGTGTTTGCCGCGCTGGTGCAGGCGCTGCCCGACCGGGTGACGGCGGCGCCCGCCGGCACCTCTGGCAACTTCGCGCTGGGCGGGTTCGATCCCGAACGCGGCCGCAGCTATGTGATGTACCAGCTATCGGGCGGCGGCTATGGCGGCAGCGCGGACGGTGACGGCCTGTCGAACGGCTGTTCGACCATCGGCATCTCGAAGGCGCCGCCAGTCGAGATCATGGAGCAGGCCTTTCCGGTCCTTTACCACCACTATCGACTGCACGAGGGTTCGGGCGGCGCCGGAAAACATCGGGGCGGCTTTGGGCTGGACTACATGGTCGAACTGCGGCGGGGCGAGGCCCGGGCGAGTTTCGTGATGGACCACGGCCGGTTCGGTCCGCAGGGCGCGCTGGGCGGCGAGGACGGCGCGCCGAACGCGGTGACGGTCTGGCGTGACGGCGCGGCGCATGTGCCCGAGCATCTGTCGAAAGAACAGGACATTCCGCTGACAGCAGGCGACAGGGTTCACGTCCGGACGCCGGGCGGGGGCGGGTACGGCGATCCGGCTGAACGGGACCCGGACCTGAAACGGGAAGACAGTGTCCAAGGATATTATTTGAATAGACAGCCCTGAAGATAACACTGTTAAATTTTATATCTTAATAAGAATCTTGGTTTAATTGACTTGCTGGCGCCGTGAATGGCCCAAAATAACTTTTCTTTACTGCTATCAGATGTAAATATCCTGATTAATTCCTCACTTAGTGAGGGTTTGAGTGCTTATCATGTTTCGCTCTTTATGGGTGCTTGCGGTCGAGGCGAATTATGTGGGTCTGGGGGTTAGGGGAAACCGTCATGTCCAGTACAGATTCCGATATGTGTCGTATTTCGGCTGTTTCAGATCGCACGTTGCTTGCCGGAAAGATGTTCATTGGCACGCTTCTTTTGGGACTTGTCATCGCCCCGTGGGCGCCTCTTTGGGTGGTTCCGAATTTACATGCCGCCGTGCTGTCTTTTGTTGGCCTGATGGCCCTTGCGACATTCTCCATTGTCTGTCGCCAGCCGCGCGCGCATTCAGCCGACGCCGACCCTGCCCCGTCGAGCGATGTGTTGGAACTGGCGGGGCAGGCGTCGGGGCTGGGCTATGCGGTCTGGAACATGGACACGCAGACGTGCGAGGCGTGCACGGTCGAGATGGCGTCGGTCTTCGGGATGCCGCGCGATGCATTCATGGCGCGGATGCCGCGGCCAAGGGATCTTGCGGACGCCTTGCGCCCCGATGAAAGGGACGGCCTGCGCGCTGCGGTCGCCGGTCTGCCCGGGCCGGGCGCGGGTGTCTCGCGCGATCTGAAGGTGCGCGCCGACAGGAACGGACGGACGCGCCGGATCCGGCTGGTGTTCCACGATGTGCCCGGACCGGACAGCAGGGTGATGTGCGTGGCGCAGGATGTCTCTGGCGCCCACCGGGCCGCCCGCGACGATGCCGAGTCGCAGCGGATGCAAAGCATGGGGCGGCTGACCAGCGGGGTCGCCCACGACTTCAACAATTTCCTGTCGGTAATCCTTGGCAATCTCGACCTGCTGGACGTCACGCAGGACCAGACGCAGCGGCAGGCCCTGTTGGACGAGGTGTCGGCCGCCGCGGCGCGGGCGCGGGATCTGACCGGCAACCTGCTGGGGTTTGCGCGCCGCCCGCAGGACCGGACAGAGCTTTTTCGGCTGGACGCCATCGTGGCCGAGATGACGCCGTTGCTGCGGCGTGCTCTTCCGCCGCGGATCGCGCTAGTTCAGCACATGGATGACGTGACCGCGCTGGTGCGGGTCGAACGCGGGTTGATCGACAGCGTTCTGATGAACCTTGTCCTGAATGCCCGGGACGCGATGAAGACCGCGGGCGGGCGGCTGACGCTATCCGGGCAGGACGTACAGGACGACACCGGTCGTTGGGTGGTGCTTTCGGTCAGCGACACCGGCGAGGGCATGACGGAAGACGTGCGCGCCAATCTCTTCCAGCCGTTCTTCAGCACGCGCGGTGCCGACACCAACACCGGGCTTGGCCTGTCGATGGTCCACACGATGGTGTCGGGCGCGGGCGGACGGATCGAGGTGGACAGCGCGCCGGGGCAGGGCGCGACCTTCCGCGTGTTCCTGCCGGCAGAGGACCCGGCGAATGCGGCACCGGATCGCCTTGGCGCGGTGCCGGCGTCCGAGGGTGCCGCGCTGCGTGTTCTGCTGGTCGAGGATGACCCGGCGGTCGCGCGTGTCCTACTGCGCCAGCTTGCGCTGATGGGGCATCGGGTGACACTGGCCGGCGATGCCGTGGACGCCGAAACGGTGCATGCCAGCGACGGTCCTTTCGATCTGCTGCTATCCGACGTGCGCCTGCCGGGCGCGTTGCAGGGCCCGGATCTGGCCGGAAAGCTGCGCGAGGTGGCGCCGGGACTGGCGGTGATCTACCTGACCGGCCAGCACGAATCCGGGCCGTTCAAGCCTGCGGGTCCCGTGCTTCACAAACCGGTGGGCCGCGCCGAGCTGTTGCACGCGGTCGTCACCGCGCTTGCGCTTGCGCGCAGCACCTGAACGCACCCAGCTGTCTTCCCACGTCGCAATGAACGCCTGTCGCCTTGACCCCGTGCGGCAATGCTGCGCCAATCGCGCGACGACAGAAGGAGACGCCCCATGACCGATTACCATGCCGATACCTGCGCCCTGATCACCGGCGGCACGCAGGGGCTGGGCTTGGCCATCGCGCGCGAGATGATCGCGCAGGGGTGCAAGCAGCTGGTGCTGGCGTCGATCGACGCCCAGACCGGCCCCTCGGTCGCGGCAGAGCTGTCGGTCGACGGGGTGACGGCGCATTTCCTGCACGTCGACATGGGCGATCACGCCGCCGCCGCGCGGATGGTGGACGAGGCCGCAGGGCTCATGGGGCGCGTCACCGCGCTGGTCAACGGCGCGGCGATCATGGACCGGGGGTCCATTCTGGACACCACGCCAGAGCTGTGGGACCGCATAATGGAGGTGAATGCCAAGGGTCCGTTCTTTGCGCTGCAACGCTTTGCGCAGCGGTGTGTGGACGAAGGGATCGCCGGCACCGTCGTGAACATCCTGTCGATCACCGTCCACGGCGGCACATCGTTCCTTGCGCCCTACGGCGCGTCGAAGGCGGCGCTGTTGTTCACCACGAAGAACTCGGCCGCTACGCTATCAAAGCACCGCATCCGCGTGAACGCGATCAACGTGGGCTGGATGGACACGCCCGGAGAAAACGTCACCCAGCAGAAATGGCACGGCCGCGGTCCCGGCTGGCAGAAAGAGGTCGAGGCGACCCTGCCGTTCGGAATGCTGGTGAAGCCCGAGCATGTCGCGGGACAGGTGGCGTTCCTGCTGGGGCCGCAATCCGGCGTCGTCACCGGATCGGTCATCGACTTTGACCAGCAGGTGATCGGCGCCTACATGGACACCGACGCGACCTAAGGGATCGGGAGTCGCTGAGCCGGTTTCAAAACGTGCGGGCGGGAAACATCATTTCCCGTGATTAATGCGCACTTGATTTACATCAATAACGGTCCGGGGACCCGGTGCTACTGGCAATGGATGCCGTAGGATCAGGAGTCCGGCCGATGAGAATTACCAAACGCACCAATCTTGCCATGCGCGTGCTGATGTTCTGCGCGGTCCACAAGGACCGGAACGTCACCAAGGCCGAGATTGCCGAAGGCTGCAATTCATCCGAGAACCACCTTGGCCACGTCGTGAACCGGCTGGCGCAGCTTGGGTTCCTGACGACGATCCGCGGCAGGCGCGGTGGCATCCGGCTTGGTCGCCCTGCGGCGGACATTTCCGTCGGCGAGGTGTTCCGCAAACTGGAGGCCGAGGTGCCGCTGGTCGAATGCATGGTCGCGGACGAGAACACCTGCCCGCTGGTCGGCGCATGCCGGTTGCGCGGGTGTATCCTTGGCGCGATGGAAGCGTTCTACGCCCATCTCGACAAGGTGGTGCTGGACGAACTGGTCGCATCGAACGACGGCCTGTGCCGGATCTTCGAATACGCCGAAGTCGCCTGACCCGGCACGCCGGCTCAGCGCAGCTGGTCGACGACCTGTAGGTGCTGCGCCAGCCGGTCGACCAGTTCCATCCACCGCGCGACCAGTTTGGGATCCTTGGGCGCGGCGCTGACGCCCGCCGGGATCTCGTGCGCCATCACGGCCTTGACCGCCAGCGCCACCGGTTCCGACACCAGCCGTGCCATCGCGGTGCCGCGCGCGTCGCCCCATGCGTCCATGACGTAGGTCTTGTGATACACCGGCTTGCCGTGGTCCTCGGCCTTCAGGTCGACGCACAGCACGACGCGGTCGGGTTCGCCATCGTCATAGGCGTTCTTCTTCCACAGGTCCGCCGACATCTCGGCGATGCGGGCGTCGCCCTCGGGCCCCTCCAGCGTTTCGATCTCTGCGAAGATGTCGGACCACGCATCAGCCCAGCCGTTCAGGCGCAGGGTACCGCGCACGAATTCCTTCACCGGCCAACCCTGTTCGAACCCGTATTCCGCCATGAACGGCACCGAGTCGCGGTTCGGGTACACCTCGAAGCTTTCCGGTTGCGGCAGGGGCGCGGTGTAATGGCTGATCGCATCCCACGGGCGTTTCACCTCGAACTCGGTGAAGTCGCGGATCGACCGCGACGGCGACCGCAGCGCCTTCAGCACACCGGCGGGCGCCCACGAGAACTTGTAGCGGAACGCGTTCGAGATTTTCGGCACGCCGCCGCAGTAGGACAGGAAGGACAGCGTGTTCTTCGGGTTGTACGCGGCAGAGGCGCGGTAGTCCGCCATCAGCCAGTGCGCCATGACATGGTCGATGCCCGGGTCCAGCCCCACCTCGTTGACCAGCGCGACGCCCGCGGTCCGCGCGCTGTCGTCCAAAGCGCGCATCTCGGGCGCGATGTACGACGACGACACGAAATGCGCGCCCTTCGCGATTGCCAGTTCGGCCAGCGGAACGTGCCAGTCGGCCGGCAGCATCGACACGATGACGTCGCCCTTCTCGGTCGCCTCTGCCACAGCGTCGAGGTCGAAGGCACGGATGTCCTCTGCGATGTCGCCGACCGCCTCGCGGGCTTTGTCCACGGTGCGGTTCCAGACAGTGATCTTGTGGCCGTCCGCGATCAGGCTGCGCAGGCCGGGGATGGCGGAAAGGCCGGTGCCGCACCAGTGGATGGTCATGCGAAGGCTCCTGTCTTTTGGCCGGAACGGTCTTGCGTCCGGCGGGGATGGTTCCGGTCAGACGACGATCAGGCGTGCTTGTCGAATTCCGCTTTTGCCCGCGCCCAGACGCCGCTGTCCAGCGCGTCGAGGGTCAGCAGCGACGGCAGAAGCTGGGCTGCGTAATCCTCCGAGCTTTCGGCGGGCAACAGCGAGGGTAGGTTGTCGATGGCGGTGACGTCCAGCGGCGGCCGCCCGGCGGTCCGGGTCGCGGGGTCTTCCCACGTCGTCGCGCGGTTGTAGACCTTGATCGGTGAGAAATCCGACGTCGGATCGCAGGCGATGTCGCCGATCACGGTCAGGCGCCGGTCCGCCGTGACGGCAGAGCGCGGCACGAAGACGGGGCAGCCGGGGTTGGCAAGGATGCAGTTCAGGAAGATCTCGTGCTGCAACACTTCGGGGAACGGGCCGCCGTGGGCGGTTTCTGCCATGTCCCATTTCGTTGTCTCGACCCCCATCGCGGCGCACAGGTCCGACGCGCCGGTGCCGACGCGGCCAAGCGCGCCGATCACGAGGGCGCGGGGCCGGGGCTGGCCCGTGGCGTCGAGTTCCTTTGACAGGTCCGCTTTCAGCGCGTCCGACGACGGGTAAACACCGACCGGACCGCAGATCGAGCCGCGCTGCTGTGCCGCCCAGCACTTCAACGCCACCGCAGCGCCCGCGAACCCCGCCCAATAGCCAAAGGCGGCAACCCGGCGGCCGCTCTCGTCCGTAAGGTATTCAAGGTCGTACAGCTTTCCGCCGCCCAGCTTGAACCGGTCCAGCAACATGCGCCCGTCCGGCTGACCCTTGTAGGCGTGACCGAACATGATGTGCCGGTGGATCAATGGCGAGTTCGCCTCGGGCAGTTCCTTCAGCCCGAACACGATGGCGTCGGCGGGCGCGTCGGGCCAAGAGCCTTCAGGCGCGATGTCGCAGCCCGCCGCGCGGTAGCCGTCGATCGGGATCGCGCGGCTGCCGCTGTCCTCGACGGTGACGCGCATACCCTTTTCGATCAGCGCCTTCGCGCCGTCGGGCATCAGGCCGACCCGCTGTTCGTGATCCCGTTGTTCGGCGCGGACCCAAAGATGTGTCATGGCTGGCTCCTAGTAGGTCGTGCGGGCATGGGCGCGGTCTTCGGCGTCAAGATGCGGTGTTGCGTTGAACCCGGCAAGGATGGTGCCGTGCGGCGCCACCATCACGCGGTGAACCGACGAATTGCGGATCGGCATCAGGACATGCGCCATGCGGCGCGGATCAAGCTGCAACAGGTGGCGCATCACCATCCCGATCACCCCGCCCGACGTCACGCACAGCACCCGCACGCCGGGTTCGGCGGCGGCCTGCAGCACGGCGGCGACGCGGCTTTCGAAGTCGGCGAAGGTTTCCTGCCCGCGGATCAGCGCGCCGTGCCATGCTTCCATGACCTCGACGATGTGGGTCGCGAAGTCCTCTGGCCCGGCGGGCATCGGCCGGCCCGAGTGATCGCGCAGCGCGGCGCCGAGGTTGAAGTAATCCATCTCGTTCAGGCGGGTGTCTTCCTCGGGCGTGGCACCCACCGCGCCGATCGCCTCGGCGGTCTGGCGGTGGCGGCGCAGGCTGCCCATCAGTACCCGGTCGAACGGCGCTTCGTGGGTGCGCAGCCAGTCGCCCAGCCACAGCGCCTGCTGGCGGCCAAGGTCCGACAGACGGTCGTACCCTTCCTCGTCCTGCGAGGCGGAATTTGCCTGTCCGTGACGGACCAGGATGACTTCACCCATCGTATGCTCCTTTCCCGGTGGCTTAGCGTGGGCGGGGCGCAAGGTCACGCCCGGAACGCGGGCGAATTGCCCGACGTCAACAGGGCATGGCGAAAACGATCATGATAAATTACAATCGGGCGGAAACCGTCAGCCCGAGGTGCTTCCAATGATCCCTGTTCAACCCGACCGTTTCTTGGCCGATCTCCATGCGTTGCGGCAATTCGGGGCGTCGGGAATCGGCAAGGGCGTGATCCGGCCCGCCTATTCCGACGCCGACATCGAGGCTCGAAAATGGCTGGCGGGGCGGATGGCCGAGGCCGGGCTAAAGCCGCGGTTCGATCCGGTGGGCAACCTGTTCGGGCTGGCCGGCGACCGCAGCCTGCTGATGGGCTCGCATTCCGACAGCCAGCCCGAGGGCGGCTGGCTGGACGGGGCGCTGGGCGTGATCTGCGGGCTGGAGGTGGCGCGCGCCGCGAAAGAGGCGGGCGGCCCGCCGGTGTCGGTCGTGTCGTTTCAGGACGAGGAAGGCCGCTGGGGCGTGACCACCGGAAGCACGGTCTGGCGGGGCAAGCTGTCGCTGGAGGACGCCGACCGGCTGACCGACCACGGCGGGCTGTCCTTCGGGGACGCGCGGGCGCGGATGGCGGACCTTGCGGGGGATTGGGTGTCGCCCGAGATGTTCACCGGCTTCATGGAGGCGCATATCGAGCAGGGGCCGTGGCTGGAACAGTCGGGCGAGACCATTGGTGTGGTGAACGCCATCGTCGGCATCCGCGACATGCGCATCACCTTCACGGGCCAGCAGAACCACGCGGGCACCACGCCGATGCACCTGCGGCGGGACGCGTTTCAGGGACTGGCGGCGTTCAACGCGAAGATCGCAGAGCGGTTCAAGGGTCTTGTCACCGACGCCACCGTCTGGACCATCGGGCATGTCGCGCTGACGCCCTCGGCCTCGTCCATCGTGCCGGGGAAGGCCGTGTTTTCAATGCAGTGGCGCGACGGCGATGCCGCGCGGCTGGACCGCATGGAACGGATTATCCGCGACACCGCCGCCGAGGTGGCGGACGAACGCGGGCTGGGGCTGTCGTTCGGAGAGATGCTGGGCCTCGATCCGGTGGACATGGACGCGCGGCTGCAGGACGCGCTGGCCGAAGCGGCGGAAGAGGTCGCGCCGGGCAAGTGGCGGCGGATGCCCTCGGGCGCGTTGCATGACGCGACGAACCTGTCGCACCTGATGCCGGTGTCGATGATGTTCGTGCCCTCTATCGGCGGCATCAGCCACGACTTCACCGAAGACACGGACGAGGCGGATCTTGTCGCTGGCCTGAACGTGCTGGCCCGCGCGGCGGCAAAGCTGTGATCGCCTAGCCGCCGATCAGGCCGCGCACCACCGGCAGCGCAAGGCTGGCGGCCATGCCCACCCCGGCGCCCACGGCCAGCCGGACCGCAAGGCGCGGCATCGCCGGAGACGCGGCGCTCAGCCCGCTGCAGACGAGGGCGTAAAAGGCGATTGCGACCGGGTCCATGCGGCGATCCTACCACGGATGACGCAAGGGCAAAGCGTTTCCGCCACACGCGCCGCACCGGAAATCCGTTGACAGGACGCATGCAAAAGAAACAATCTTTCGTACGTTCCGCCGTTGGGAGGCGGTCGGAGCGTGTGGCCGGGCCGGCCACAAGGGAGGAGATGCGTGCCGAACCAGAGCAGCCCTGCGGCTGACCTAGTATCCGTTCCCGCGCTTCTGGCGCGAAACGCCCGAGAGTTCGGCGCGCGCCCTGCATATCGCGAAAAGGAATATGGGATCTGGCAATGCTGGACCTGGTCCGAGACGGCGGACGAGATCCGGTCGCTGGCGCTGGGCCTTCTGGCGCTGGGCGTGAACCGCGGCGACTATGTCGCGGTGATCGGGCGGAACCGCCCGGCGCTGTACTGGTCGATGGTCGCGGCGCAGATGTGCGGCGCCATCCCGGTGCCGCTGTACCAGGACGCGGTGGCCGAAGAGATGGCCTATGTGCTGGAACACTGCGGCGCGCGCTTCGCGGTCTGCGGCGATCAGGAACAGGTCGACAAGGTGATCGAGGTGCAAGAGACCGTGCCCGCGATCGAGCATATCCTGTACCTCGATCCGCGCGGGATGCGGAAATACGACCATTCTCGCCTTCACGCCCTGTCGGACGTCACGGCCGAGGGACGTGCCGCGCACGAACGCTTCGAAAAGGAACTGGACGCGCGCATCGCCGCCATCGGGTACGACGATACGTGCGTGATGCTGTACACCTCGGGGACGACCGGGCGGCCCAAGGGTGTCGTCCTGTCGAACCGCAATATCATCGAGTCGTCCAAGGCGTCTTCGGCCTTCGACCACCTGCGCGCAACGGACGAGGTGCTGGCTTATCTGCCGATGGCATGGGTGGGCGATTTCATCTTCTCGGTCGGGCAGGCCTATTGGAACGGGTTCTGCGTGAACTGCCCGGAAAGCCCGGCGACGATGCACGACAACCTGCACGAGATCGCGCCGACGTATTTCTTCGCGCCACCTCGCTATTTCGAGGAACGGCTGACGCTGCTGATGATCCGGATGGAAGACGCCGGGCGCTTCAAGCACTGGCTGTTCCACAAGTGCCTGAACTTCGCAAAGCGGGTTGGCCCGGATCTTCTGGATGGCAAGCCGGTCAGCGCGTGGGATCGCCTGCGGTATCGGCTGGCCGAGATAGTGATCATCGGCCCGCTGCGCAGCCGCGCCGGCATGAGCCGCGTGCGCGTCGGCTATACGGCGGGCGAGGCGATCGGGCCGGAGATCTTCGAGTTCTACCGCTCGCTTGGGATTAATCTGAAACAGCTGTACGGCCAGACCGAGGCGTCGGTGTTCATCACCCAGCAGCCCGACAACGAGGTGCGCGCGGACACGGTGGGCGTGCCTTCGCCGGGGGTCGAGATCCGGATCGGCGACAGCGGCGAGGTCTACTATCGCTCGCCCGGCACCTTCGTCGAATACTACCGCAACCCCGAAAGTACCGCGTCGACCAAGGACGCCGAAGGCTGGGTGGCGACGGGGGACGCGGGTTTCATCGAGGAAGGCACCGGCCACCTGCGGATCATCGACCGCGCGAAGGACGTGGGCAAGATGGCGGACGGCCGGCTGTTCGCGCCGAAATACGTCGAGAACAAGCTGAAGTTCTATCCCAATATCCTGGAGGCGGTCGTGTTCGGGTCCGGCCGCGACCGGTGCTGCGCCTTCATCAACATCGACCTGTCGGCGGTCGGCAGTTGGGCCGAACGCAACAACATCGCGTATGCGTCCTATCAGGAACTGGCGCAGCATCCGAAGGTCTACGAGATGGTGCAAGCGCATGTCGAAGA
Source organism: Psychromarinibacter halotolerans (assembly GCF_029168315.1). Lineage (NCBI taxonomy): Bacteria > Pseudomonadati > Pseudomonadota > Alphaproteobacteria > Rhodobacterales > Paracoccaceae > Psychromarinibacter > Psychromarinibacter halotolerans. Next base: position 194,236 of record NZ_JARGYD010000002.1, on the reverse strand, counting down.
GGTGAACCGGTCCATCGCCGAGGACGAGATGCTGTCCGGCTGTCAGGTGCATCGCTTCCTGATCCTGCACAAGGAACTGGATGCCGACGACGGAGAGATGACCCGCACCCGCAAGGTGCGCCGCGCGGTGATCGCCGACAAGTTCTCGGACCTTGTGACGGCGCTGTATGACGGATCGGACGAGATCTACACCGAGACCGAGGTGACCTACGAGGATGGCCGCAAGGGCAGCATCAAGGCGACGCTGAAGATCCGCGATGTCGCGGTTGTCGGTGAAACGCCGAGGATGGCGGCGGAATGACGGTGCGGCGCTCGTACCGGGACAAGCCCGGCACATCGCCCCGCCCGCCATCCCGCGGACAGATCCTGCCGTTCCGCGCGGGGGCACGGGCGCGACCTGCCGCCCCGGCGGACTGCGGCCAATTCGTATCCGACTATCTGGACCGGGTCCGCCGCTGTGTCTTGGCCTGCGAGGAAGGCGGGCGGTTCCTGCGCCCGCACGATCCGGCCCCAGAGGCATGGTCCCTGACAGAAGCGATCCTGCCCGATGATGCTGGCCGGTCGATGAAGCTGGAGCTGCGCGAACGTTGCATCGTGCCGCGCGCATGGATCCGCGCCGCCTCTGCCCTGTTGGAAGACTGGGCCGCGACAGGTTTCCCAAAGGCTGTCGTCTGCCCGGTCCCGTCGCCGCACGGCATCCAGCACACCGAATGGACCGTGCCGCCCACGCCGGACCGCGCCGGGTTCGCCTTTGCGCAGGCCGTGGACCTGCGCGAGTCCGCGGCGGATCGCAGGCTGCCGGCACTGGTCTTCACCCTGCAAGCGCCAGCGTCGGCACAGCGGAGAAAGCCATGAAGGATACCGCCGACAGCTTCACCACGCCCGACGGCCGCACCATCGGCGGCGTGCTGATGGAGATGAAGAACATCACCCTGCGGTTTGGCGGGGTGGTCGCGATCAAGGACATCTCGTTCGACATCCGCGAGGGCGAAATCCGCGCGATCATCGGGCCGAACGGCGCGGGCAAGTCGTCGATGTTGAACGTCATCAGCGGGTTCTACAAACCGCAGGAGGGCGAGGTCTGGTTCCGTGGCGCGAAACGCGGGCCGGTCAAGCCGTATCAGGTGGCGCGGCAGGGCATCGCGCGGACGTTCCAGAACATCGCCCTGTTCGAGGGGATGACCGTGCTGGACAACGTGATGACCGGGCGGATTACCCAGATGAAGACGGGGCTTGCGTCGCAGGCCCTGTGGTGGGGCAAGGCGCAGCGCGAAGAGGTCGAGAACCGCGCGCATGTCGAGCGGGTGATCGACTTTCTCGAGATTCAGGCGATCCGCAAGACGCCGGTGGGCCGGCTGCCCTATGGGTTGAAAAAGCGCGTGGAACTGGCGCGCGCGCTGGCTGCCGAACCCAAGCTTCTGCTGCTGGACGAGCCGATGGCCGGGATGAACGTCGAAGAGAAAGAGGACATGTCCCGCTTTATCCTCGACGTGAACGACGAGTTCGGCACCACCATCGCCCTGATCGAACACGACATGGGTGTTGTGATGGATCTGTCCGACCGGGTCGTTGTGATGGATTACGGCAAGAAGATCGGCGACGGCACCCCGGACGAAGTGCGCGGCAATCAGGACGTCATCGACGCCTATCTGGGGGTGGCGCATGACTGACGGGGTTCGCTGGTTCGTAGTCCGGGGAAATCGCAAGCCGACTGAGGTGCAAGCTGATGCCTGACCAACTTCTCTTCGCGATGGAAGTCACCCTGAACGGCCTTATGGCCGGGGTGCTGTACGCGCTTGTCGCGCTGGGGTTCGTGCTGATCTACAAAGCCAGCGGCATCTTCAATTACGCGCAGGGCGTGATGGCGCTGTTCGCCGCGCTGACGCTGGTGGGGATCATGGACGGGCAGGTGCCGTTCTCGCACCTGATCAACGCCATGTTCGGGACCGAGGTGCACCATTTCGGCTGGCACGTTCCGGCGGTCGCGGCCATCGTCCTGACCATCGTGGTGATGATCGCGCTGGCTTGGGCGGTGAACCGGTTCATCTTCCGTCACCTTGTGAATCAGGAACCCATCATCCTGTTCATGGCCACCATCGGGCTGGCCTATTTCCTTGAGGGTTTCGGCGACCTGATGTGGGGGTCGGATATCAAGAAGCTGGACGTCGGCCTGCCGCAGGGCATCAACCTGTGGATCGACGACACGACGTTCAACGCTTTCGGCTATGGCTTTTTCATCGACAATCTCGACATCGTGGCCACCGTGATCGCGGCGCTTCTGGTGATCGGGCTGGTGATCTTCAGCCAGTACACCAAGCAGGGCCGCGCGCTGCGGGCAGTGGCCGACGATCATCAGGCCGCGCTGTCGGTCGGGATTTCGCTGAACTTCATCTGGGTACTGGTGTGGTCGGTGGCGGGCTTCGTCGCGCTGGTCGCGGGGATCATGTGGGGCGCCAAGTCGGGGGTGCAGTTCAGCCTGTCGCTGATCGCGCTGAAGGCGTTGCCGGTGCTGATGCTGGGCGGCTTCACCTCGATCCCCGGCGCCATCGTCGGCGGGCTGATCATCGGTGTGGGCGAGAAGCTGTTCGAGTTCCTTGTCGGCCCGCTGGTGGGTGGCGCGACCGAGAACTGGTTCGCCTACGTGCTGGCGCTGCTGTTCCTTGTGTTCCGGCCGCAGGGTTTGTTCGGGGAAAAGATTATCGAGCGGGTGTGACGGGCACTGGCCCGGCGCGGCGCGCTGAGAAGGAGGCGTCATGGACGCGACGACGATGAGGAAATGGATCGCCAACGGCAACGTACTGGGTTGGTCGGTGTTCTGGGTGTTCGGCTTTCTGGCCGTCACCGCGCCGGCGGATGCGGTCGGCCAGATGATCGGCGCCGCGGTGCTGGCCTTCATGGGGCTGGTGCTGGGTGTGTGGTGCTATCTGCGGATCGTGCGCGGGGACGTGTAACGCGCCGCAACCGGGGGAGGGACCGATGAGCCTGAGAGCGATGGGACAGGACCTGCGACAGACCGCAACCGTGGGCGACGGGCTTTGGCCGATGCGGCGCCTGCTGGGCGCGGCGGCATGTTCGACCGGTCTGTGGGGCGCCAGCGTGCTGCTGGCCGCACCGCTGGCGGCGAAGCTTCTGCTGCTGGCGGTCGCGGTAGTGTGCTGGATTTTCGTCCTGCGTCGGTTGGCGACGGGAAGGGGCGGCTGAATGTTCTATCGTGAAGCGGGCGAGTTCCGCACCTCCTACAAAGACGACAGCCAGACCTTCCCGATCGCCTTCGACAGGTGGCGGTATTACGCGGTGCTGGCCATTGCGTTCCTTGTGGTGCCCTTCGTCATCAACGACTACTGGGCGAACGCGATCTTCCTGCCGTTCCTGATCTATGCCATCGCCGCCATCGGGCTGAATATCCTGACCGGGTACTGCGGGCAGGTGTCGCTGGGGACCGGCGGGTTCATGGCGGTGGGGGCCTATGCCTGCTACAAGCTGATGACCGGCTTTCCCGATGTCAGCATTTTCTTCCACGTCATCGGGGCGGGGTTCATCACAGCCGGCGCAGGCGTGCTGTTCGGGCTGCCCAGCCTTCGGATCAAGGGCTTCTACCTTGCCGTGGCGACGCTGGCGGCGCAGTTCTTCCTTGTGTGGCTCTTTAACCGGGTGCCGTGGTTCTACAACTACTCGGCCTCGGGCCAGATCAGCGCGCCCGAGCGGGCGGTGTTCGGCGTGCCGGTGACCGGCCCCGCGACGGAACCTTGGGCGGCCTATCTGTTCTGTCTTGTCTTCGTCACGGCGCTGGCGTGGATCGCGCGCAACCTGACGCGCGGGTCGGTCGGGCGCAAATGGATGGCGATCCGCGATATGGACATCGCGGCCGAGATCATCGGGGTGAACCCGCTGACCGCCAAGCTGTCGGCCTTCGCCGTATCGTCCTTCTTCGTCGGCGTCGCGGGGGCGCTGTTCTTTTCCGTCTACCTTGGCGCGGTCGAGGTGGGCGAGGCGTTCGGCATCCAGAAATCGTTCCTTGTACTGTTCATGATCATCATCGGCGGGCTTGGGTCGATCTTCGGAAGCTTCGCGGGCGCCGCCTTCATGGTGCTGATGCCGGTGCTGCTGAAGAACGTGCTGGTCGGCGGGCTTGGCTGGGCCACCGACCTTGCGGCGCATATCGAGTTCCTGATCGTCGGTGGCCTGATCGTCACGTTCCTTGTGGCGGAACCGCATGGGCTGGCGCAGCTGTGGCGTGTCGCGAAGGAGAAGCTGAGACTTTGGCCCTTCCCCTACTAGGGGCGGGGAAATCGGGTGCCCGCGTCCGGGGGAGGAGACCGGGGCAAGGGCATCGAACAAAACCCAAGGGAGGAGATCACGAATGAGACTGAGACTAGCAGCCCTTGCGCTGGTGGGGGCGGTTGCCGCCGGGCCGGCGCTGGCCGACCTGACGTTCCCGTCGCTAAGCTATCGCACCGGGCCCTATGCCGCGAACGGCATTCCCTTCGCCGACGGCTATGCCGACTATTTCACGCTGATCAACCAGCGTGACGGCGGCATCGGCGGCGAGATGATCAACCTGATCGAGTGCGAGACCGGCTATAACACCGAGAAGGGGGTGGAGTGCTATGAGTCGACCAAGGGTCAGGGCAGCCTGATCTACCAGCCGCTGTCGACCGGCATCACCTATCAGCTGATCCCCAAGGTATCCGCCGACGGCATCCCGATGCACTCGATGGGCTATGGCCGCACCTCGGCCGCGAACGGCAAGGTGTTCGAGTGGGTGTTCAACTATCCCGCCAACTACTGGGATGGCGCGTCAATCGCGGTCAAACACCTGCTGGAGATCAACGATGGCGACCTGAGCGGCAAGAAAATCGCGCTGGTCTACCACAACTCGGCCTACGGCAAGGAACCGATCCGCACGCTGGAGGAACTGTCCGAGAAGCATGGCTATGAGCTTAGCCTGCTGCCGGTCGACCATCCGGGGCAAGAGCAGAAATCGCAGTGGCTGCAAATCCGCCGCGACCGGCCCGACTATGTGCTGATGTGGGGCTGGGGCGTGATGAACCAGGTCGCGATCCAAGAGGCCGCGAACATCCGCTTCCCGATGGAAAACTTCATCGGCATCTGGTGGTCCGGGTCCGAGAACGACGTGCTGCCGGTGGGCGAGGGCGCGAACGGTTACAAGGCGCTAAACATGCACCTGCCGGGCGCCGATTTCCCGATCTACGAGGATCTTCAAACCCACGTCTACGACACCGGCATGGCAGCCGGCGCCGGCGATCAGGCCGGAACGGTTCTGTATAACCGGGGTCTCTATGCCGCGATGCTTGCGGTCGAGGCGGCGAAAAAGGCGCAAGAGATCCACGGCACGTCCGCCATCACCCCCGCGATGATGCGCGACGGGATGGAGGCTTTGGTGATCGACGCGGCGCTGATGGAAAGCCTTGGCCTTCCGAACTTCGGACCCGAGTTCGAAGTCTCGTGCGAGAACCACGGTGGCTCGGGGCTTGGCATCGTGCAGCAGTGGGATGCAGAGGCCGGGACCTGGACCCAAATCACCGACTACATCGCGTCGGATCGCGACGTGCTGGATCCGCTGATCGTCGAGGATTCGACGGCCTATGCCGACGAGGCCGGCGTCGAGACCCGCTGCGACTGATCCAAGCAGTCCCGGGCCCTGCCCGGGGCCGGACGCATGAAAGGTGCGGGCGCCCTGGGCGCCCGCATCGACCACACAGGTCCCGGACCGCATCCGGGACAAAGAGAGATGGACGCAGATGCTGGATGCCGCACGCACCGAAGAGACCCTGCTAGAGGTCAACAACGTCGAGGTGATCTATAACCACGTGATCCTTGTGCTGAAGGGCGTGTCGCTGTCGGTGCCGCGCGGCGGGATCACCGCCCTGCTGGGCGGCAACGGCGCGGGCAAGACCACGACGCTGAAGGCGATCTCGAACCTGCTGCGGTCCGAACGCGGCGAGGTCACCAAGGGGTCGATCGTGTACCGTGGCGAGCGTGTGCAGGACCTGACGCCCAGCGACCTTGTCACACGCGGCGTCGTGCAGGTGATGGAAGGCCGCCACTGCTTCGAACACCTGACGGTCGAGGAAAACCTGATGACCGGCGCCTACACCCGCAAGGACGGCAAGGGCGCGGTCGAGGCCGATCTGCAGATGGTCTACGACTATTTCCCCCGCCTGAAAGAGCGGCGGAAATCGCAGGCCGGTTACACCAGCGGCGGCGAGCAACAGATGTGCGCCATCGGGCGGGCGCTGATGTCGCGTCCCGAAACGATCCTGCTGGATGAACCCTCGATGGGTCTTGCGCCGCAGCTGGTCGAAGAGATTTTCGGCATCGTGAAGGGCCTGAACGACAACGAGGGCGTGTCTTTCCTTCTGGCCGAGCAGAACACCAACGTGGCGCTTCGCTTCGCGCATTACGGCTACATTCTGGAATCGGGGCGCGTCGTGATGGACGGCCCGGCAGAGGCCCTGCGCGAGAACCCGGACGTGAAGGAATTTTATCTGGGCATGTCCGACGAGGGCCGGAAATCGTTCCGCGATGTCCGGTCGTACAGACGCCGCAAACGGTGGCTGAGCTGACGCGCTGACGCCGCGCTTTACCGGGACGGTTCGCGCATGTTGAGGTGGCGGCGGAGCGAGGAGGAAACCGCATGACATCCTATTTCGACGCGCTGGAAACGCGCAGCCCCGACGCACGCGCCGAGGCCTTGGCCGGGTTGCTGCCGGCGCAGATCCGGAATGCCCAATCCCGCGCCCCGGCGCTGGCCGAGCTTCTGGCCGAGATCGACCCGCGCGACGTGATCGACCGCGCCGCTTTGGCGTCGCTGCCGGTGATCCGCAAATCGGCGCTGGGCAAGGCGCAGTCCGAGGCGCCGCCGCTGGGCGGGTACGCCGCGCAGGCGCCCGTGGCTTTCGATCACCTGTTCCAGTCCCCGGGCCCGATCTATGAACCCGGCCGGATGGGCGGCGATTGGTGGCGGCTGGGCCGCTTCGTCCACGCGGCGGGGATCGGATCGGGCGATATCGTGCAGAATTGCTTTTCCTACCACATGACCCCGGCGGGCATGATGTTCGAAAGCGCGGCGCGCGCCGTCGGGGCCACCGTGTTCCCGGCGGGCACCGGGCAGACGGAACTGCAGGCCCGCGCGGCGGCGGACCTTGGCGTGACGGCCTATGCCGGGACGCCGGATTACCTGAAGGTGATCCTCGACAAGGCGGACGCTCTAGGGTTGACGCTGTCCATCACGCGGGCCGCCGTCAGTGGCGGTGCCCTGTTCCCGTCGCTGCGTCAGGACTACGCCGACCGGGGCATCGGCTGTCTGCAGTGCTACGCGACCGCCGACCTTGGCAACATCGCCTACGAAAGCGCGGCGATGGAGGGGATGATCGTGGATGAGGGCGTGGTGGTCGAGATCGTGCGCCCCGGCACCGGCGACCCGGTGCAGGATGGCGAGGTCGGCGAGGTCGTCGTGACGACGCTGAACCCCGACTATCCGCTGATCCGCTTTGCGACGGGCGACCTGTCCGCCGTGATGCCGGGCACCAGCCCCTGCGGGCGGACGAACCTGCGCATCCGGGGCTGGATGGGGCGTGCCGACCAGACGGCGAAGATCAAGGGCATGTTCGTCCGGCCCGAACAGGTGGCCGACCTTGTCGCCCGTCACCCCGAGGTGCAGCGCGCGCGCGTCACCGTGAGTCGCGCGGACGAACAGGACGTGATGGAGATCGCGCTAGAGACCGACGCAGACAATGCCGCACCGTTCGAGGCCAGCGCGGCCGAGGTTCTGAAGCTGCGCGGAAAGGTCCAGCTGGTGCCGGTTGGCAGCCTTCCGAATGATGGCAAGGTGATCGACGATCAGCGCGACTATTCCTGACCGCCAGCGCACGCGGATTCGCCGGCACCTGAAAAAGAAAAAGCCGCCCCGAAGGGCGGCTTTTTTCGCGCAGCGACGCGCTTGGTGGTTTTAGCCCTGACGAGCTTTGAACCGCCGCTGAGTCTTGTTGATCACGTAAACGCGGCCCTTACGGCGCACGATCCGGCAATCGCGGTGCCGGTTCTTCAGCGAGCGGAGCGAGTTCCGAACTTTCATCGGTCATCTCCTGTTGCCGGCGCCGGTGCGCCAGTGGTTACGTTTGCCCCGTTGCCGGGGTGGAATGGTGGGCGGTACTGGGATCGAACCAGTGACCCCTACGATGTCAACGTAGTGCTCTACCGCTGAGCTAACCGCCCTCCTGCGCGTGGCCACGTCTTGCTCTTAACGAACAAGACGCGGGTGAACCCCGCGCCGGTCGGCAAGCCTATAAAAGGTCTGTGCGCGGTGTTCAAGGGCTTTTGGCAGGCAATCGGTATGTCTATATTGGCGCGAAGAGGAGACCGCATTTGACCAAGGCGCCATTTACCCTTCGGGTACCGAAGCAGCAGTCCACGTCCGTCGTTTTTGCGTCTCCGCACAGCGGTCGGGACTATCCCTGGTCCTTCCTGCGCGGTTCGGTTCTGGACGAAAAGGCGATTCGGTCGTCCGAGGATGCGTTCGTCGATCAGCTGTTCGATTGCGTGACCGAATACGGCGCACCGATTCTTTCTGCCACCGCGCCCCGGGCCTACATCGACCTGAACCGCAGCGCCGAGGAACTGGACCCCGCCCTGATCGAAGGCGTGCGTCGCGGGTCGCACAATCCGCGCGTGACCTCGGGGTTGGGGGTGATTCCCCGCGTCGTGGCCAATGGGCGTGCGATCTATCGCGGCAAGATCACTTTGGAAGAGGCGCACACGCGGCTTCGCGATTATTGGCGGCCGTACCACGAACGGCTTCAGAAGCTGCTGGACGACACCCGCGAACAGCATGGTGAGGTCATCCTGATCGACTGCCACTCGATGCCGCACGAGGCGATCGACAGTGTCGGCACCCGTGGCACGCCGCATCCGCAGATCGTGCTGGGCGACAGGTTCGGCGCCGCTGCAGACGGCGCGATCGTCGAGCGGATCGAAGCCGCCTTTTCCGACGCCGGGCTGCGTGTCGTGCGCAACTCTCCCTTCGCCGGGGCCTACACCGCGCAGCACTATGGCCGCCCGTCGCGGCGACAGCATGTCGTGCAGGTCGAGATCGACCGTTCGTTGTACATGAACGAGCGGCTGATCCGCCCCAACGCCGACTTCGACCGGTTCCGGTCCCTGATTCGAAGCATCGTCGCCGATCTCACGGGCATTGGCCGCGTCGACGTCCCGCTGGCGGCGGAGTAACTTTTCCGAAAATGGGCTAAGGACGAGGCGGCAACCGGTCAGGTCGATCGGACGCTCCGTTGCATCGCCTTGCCGAGGTTCCTCTGTGGCGAACCTGCCCGGCGTGCAATGTCGGGCAGCGTGTACCGGGCCGGACCCTCGGGAGGAGGAGGAGAGGCGGTACCCGGCACACTCTGCATATTCAGGATGCCGTGTCCGGGCCAAAGCGCAAAGTTGTTCTGCGGGTGCAGCGCGCTCGTTTGGGATGTTTGCCCAAAAGATGCGCGGAAATGCCGCCTAATGTTTAAGCGAACGGCGTGGGAGTGTACGCCGCCGCTATATCTGGTGGCTGACGCGCCGCGATGCCTAGCCGCGGCGCAGCATTCTAAAGGACCGCTTCGTATAGCGGCCGCGTGTTTTCCGCGGTCATTTCGACCGGGTTGCCGCCGCAGGACGGGTCTTTCAGCGCGTCGGCGGTCAACACGTCCAGATCCGGGTCTTTGACGCCCAGCTCTGACAGGGTCTTCGGGATGCCGAGGCTGTCGTTGAACCCGTCGACGAAATCGCAGAACCCATCGAAGCCGCCGTCGATGCCAAGATAGGCCGCGGCGCGGTCGAACTTGTCGCGGATCGCGTCGGCGTTGAACTTCAGGACCACCGGCATGAACACCGCGTTGGTGGTGCCGTGGTGGGTGTGATGATGCGCGCCGATGGGATGGCTTAGCGAGTGGATCGCGCCAAGTCCCTTCTGGAACGCCGTCGCGCCCATCGCCGCCGCGCTCATCATCTCGGCGCGCGCTTCGATGTCGGTGCCGTCGGCATAGGCGCGCGGCAGGAACTCTTTCACCAGCCTCATACCTTCCAGCGCGATGCCTTGGCTCATCGGATGGTAGTGCGGCGAAGAATAGGCCTCGACGCAGTGCGCGAAGGCATCAAGACCGGTCCCGGCAGTGATGTGCTTTGGCATGCCCACGGTCAGCTCGGGGTCGCAGATCACGACAGCGGGCAGCATCTTCGGGTGGAAGATGATCTTCTTCTCGTGGCTCGACGTGTTGGTCAGCACCGTGGCGCGGCCAACCTCGGACCCGGTCCCGGCGGTGGTCGGCACGGCGACGATCGGGTGGATGCCGTCGGGATCGGCGCGGGTCCACCAGTCTCCGATGTCTTCGAAATCCCAGACCGGGCGCGTCTGCCCGGCCATGAAGGCCAGCGTCTTGCCGAGATCGAGGCCCGAGCCGCCGCCGAACGCGACCACGCCGTCATAGCCGCCTTCACGGTAAACCTTCAGCGCCTCTTCAAGGTTGGTGTCGGACGGGTTCGGATCGACCTCTGCGTACAGGGCGCGGCCCAGCCCGGCCGCCTCGACCACGTCCAGCGTCTTTGACGTGATCTCCATCCCGGCAAGGCCGCGGTCGGTGACCAGCAGCGGCTTCGACATCCCGGCGGCAAGGCAGGCCTCGGCAAGTTCCGAGATGCGGCCAGCGCCGAAGCGCACAGCGGTGGGATAGGACCAGTTCGCGGTAGGGGACATGGCTACGCCTTCTTCAGATGGTAGGATTTCGGGCGGGTCAGTGCCTGATAGGCCAGCTTCGACAGCCCGGCGCCGCGGCCGGTGTCCTTGCAGCCCGTCCAGCACAGCGCCGGGTCGAGATAGTCGCAACGGTTCAGAAAGACCGTGCCGGTTTCCAGCCGGTCGCCGATCTCTTCGGCTGCGGCGGGGTCGTTCGTCCAGATCGAAGCGGTCAGACCAAAGCGGCAATCGTTCATCAGCGCGACGGCTTCGTCATCGTCCTTCACCCGCATGATGCCGACCACCGGACCGAAGGTCTCGTCCCGCATCACGCGCATATCGTGGGTGACCCCGGTCAGCACCTGCGGCGTCATGTAGGCACCGCCGTCGTCGGCGGGCATCGTCGCGATATGCGCCGTCGCGCCTGCCTCGACCGCCTCGGCCACCTGTGCGCGGGCCTCGGCGGCGAAGCGGACATGCGCCATCGGGCCAAGCGTGGTGGCGGTGTCCAGCGGATTGCCCAGCACCTGCGCCCCGGCCCAAGCGACCGCCTTTTCGACGAAGGCGTCGTACAGGCTTTCGTGGACATAGATCCGCTCGATCCCGCAGCAGCACTGGCCCGCGTTGAAGATTGCCCCGTCCATCAGCCCATCGACCGCCGCGTCCACATCCGCATCGGCGCGGACATAGCCGGGGTCCTTGCCGCCCAGTTCGGTCGACACCGGGATGAAAGTGCCTGCCGCCGCGCGTTCGATCGCCTTGCCGCCGCCGACCGAGCCGGTGAAGTTCACGAAATCGACGTGGCGTTCGGAAATCAGCGTGCCGGTGGTGTCGTGGTCGATGACGACGTTCTGGAACACGTCCTTCGGCACACCAGCTTCGTGCAGGGCGTCGGCCAGCCGTTCGCCGACCTGAAGCGTCTGCTGCGCGTGCTTCAGGATCACCGTGTTCCCGGCGATCAGCGCGGGCGCGACGGTGTTGATCGCGGTCATGTAGGGATAATTCCACGGCGCGATCACCAGCACCGTTCCCCAAGGGATGCGCTTCAACACGCGGCGCGCGGTTTCGCTGTCTTCGATGACGTCGTGGGCCAGCCCTTCTGCCGCGATATCGGCCATGTAGGTCAGCCGTTCGCTGAACCCGCCGAACTCGCCGCCATAACGCACGGGGCGGCCCATCTGATGCGCCAGTTCCAGCGCCATGCGGTCGGTCGAGGCGCCGATAATCTCGTTCGCCTTGCGCAGCATCGCGACCCGGTCTTCCAGCGGCAAGGCAGCCCATCCGGGCTGTGCGGCACGGGCGCGGGCGGCGGCGTCGACGGCGGCGTCGAGGCTCAGGTAGTCACGGGTCAGGTAGACCGAGCCGTCGATCGGCGAGATCAGGTCAAGGGTCTTGGGCATTGGCGTTCATCCGGTCTGTCTTCGCCGGGATTAGCCGTTCCGGTTTCGCCAGTGTCAAGAAGGTTGCCCAGGGCGTCACGTTCTGGCGCACGCCCGCCGTGGCGGAGCGCCGCCCGGTCGGGCGGGACGCGTATTTCAGATGCAGCTTTGTAAGCCCATGAAAGTCATGCGTTTCCGGGTCTGAAATGCATGGCAACCCGCCGGGCGGTCACAGGATGATGGTTAACTGATTCCCTTTCGACTTCGCCGCGGTGCGGGAATCTGCGCCTGTGGATAGGGTCCGGTGGCGTCGTTTGTGCCCGGGCTGCAACAATCGCTTGGGGGCGTCGCGGGACTCGGATCACAAATCCGGGGACAGCCGGGGCAGGCGGTTGTCGGATAGGGTCGGCGGCACTACCGTCGACCTGCCTCGATGCGGAACCCTCCGCAACGTCCATGAGGAGTTTTTCCTGTGCCCCTGGCTCGCTCTTTCAGAACTTTCGCGTCCATTCTGACGCTTTTCGCCGTCTCCGTCGCCGCGCCCGTCCGCGCGGCCGAGGAAGACCCGCGTATGCAGATCCTGTTCGTCGGTGCCGCCCCCGAAGCGGGGCTGGACAAAAGCCTGCCCGCCGACGCCCCCGTGATTGCCATCGGCGCGTTGCCAGAGGCCGATGCCGTGCGCCAAGAAGTGTTCGCCGCCCGTCTGCGCGCGAACCCGGTGTCGACCTTCGTGTCCACCCCGACAGAGACCGGCAAACAGTTCGAACAGTTCTTCCTTGTCGCCCGCGCGACGCTTTCGGCGAATGCGGAAGGCTTCCGGCTTGGCCTTGGCGACGGCGATTTCACGCCCGAGGATTTCGCCAGCCGTCTTGGGTCCGCCGTGCAGGCGTTCGATCCGCTGAACCGCCACGTCGGGTTCCTGCATATCGTGGACCGGGACGATGTCTTCCCGCGCGCGGTGCCGGAGCTTCAGACCGTTCTGGACCAGCTTGGCTTCGACATGATGGTACTGATGGTCGAGGGCGCCGAAGCCGCGCAATGCACCGCCGGGCAACCGCTCCATTACAGCGTGGTCAGCGGCATGGCCGACCGCGCCCCCTTTGGCGACGCCGACGGTGTGTCCAGCATGGCCGAGGTTGAAACCTACCTGTCCGAGGCACTAAGCCGTGCCGACTCGCGCGGGTGCGGGCCGGCATACAGCCTGATCCTGAAATCGACGGACGATCCGCAGCACGCCGTGGTCGGCCAGCCTGCCGCGCCCTTCGTGGAAATGGAAAACCGCCTGTACCACGAGACGTTCGAGGCGATGTTCCTGATGGAATCGGACGACATCGCCAGCGTTCAGACCTTCCTTGAATCCTGCGTCTATTGTCCGAACGAGGCCGAGCTTGCCGGTCGGATGAAGTCGATGGAAGACGCGACCCGCACCGCGATGCTGGAACAAGAGATCTGGGACCGCATCAAGCAGGACGACAGCCGCGAGCGTCTGGCGATCTATGTCGAAAACTGCGTGCTGTGCGCCCACCGCGACGAGGCGACGACGATGATCGACCTGATCGAGGCGAAGGCCGCCGCCTATTCGCAGGAACAGTCCGATTTCGCCGCCGCGCGCGAGGCGGGCGACCTGTCCGCCCTGCGGGCCTATGCCGAAAGCTGCGTCGCCTGCACCTACCGCGAGGAAGCCGACGCGCAGATCGAGCAGATCGAGACCGACGAGGCCTATCAGGCAGAGCGTGCCCTGCTGGCCGAGGCGGTCCGCACCCGCAACCCCGCGCGGCTGGAAACCTATATGCGGTCCTGCACCGTCTGTGACGGAGAGGCCGAGGTGTCGCAGACGCTTGCGATGATCTCGAAGCTCGAGTCGATGCGCGAGCCCTGTCTGGAACTGGCCGGGCTTCCGCAGTTCGAAGGCCCGCGCAAGCTGGAAGACATCGACCGGACCCGCGCCGTGGCCGTCTGCGAAGCCGCCGCGCGCGAGTTCCCCGAAGACGGGCTGCTGCGCACCATGATCGGCCGCATCGCGCAGGCCGCTGGCAATTTCGAAGAGGCGAAGGCCGCCTATGCCTTTGGCATGGAACAAGAGGTGCCCGCCGCCTACGGGCTTGCCGCCTATAGCTTCTATTCGCCCGAGGACGGCGCGGGCGTCGATCTCGACAAGGTCGAGGAACTGGCCGCGAAGGGCGCCGAGATGGGCGACTGGCTAAGCCACGAGATCCTGACGGTGATCTATTCCAAGGATCTGGTGCCCGGAAAGTCCGGCCCCGAGGCCTTTGCCGTCGCCAAGGCGGTGGCAGACCAAGGCAACCCTTTGGCCGAATTCTTCGTCGGGTACTATTACCTGACCGGAACCGGGGTCGCTCAGGATGACGACATGGCCGCCCAGTGGCTGCGCAAGGCGGTGGAACAGGGCTACACGCACGCCTATTCCTTCCTTGCCGAGTTGCACGAACGCGGCGTGAACGGTATTGCCAGTGCAGAACAGGCTGCCGATCTTTACTGGGATGCGCTTCAACAGGGCGACCCCACCGCGACCGACCGCCTGACAACACAGCTGAACAACCGGGATCGCGAAGTCGTGCGGATCATTCAGTCCAAATTGAGAGACGCGGGCCTGTATCGCGGGCCGGTCGATGGGGTAGCCGGGCCGGGTACGGTGTCGGCAATCCGTGAATATGCCGTCTCTCTGACGCGGCAGGGCTGAGCACACAAAGCGAGAACCGAGAGGGGGCAGGCATGAGGAACTACCTTTTGGGGGCCATTCTGGGCCTTTCGGCGCTGGTCGCGACGATGGGCCAGGCTCAGGCACTGGACGCTCCGTCCTGTCCGAAGACGCCGATGCGCGTCGTCGTGCTGGGGGACAGTCTGGCCGATGGCCTGTGGTCGTCGCTGTACCGGGTGTTCGCCCAGTGCGACACGATGAATGTCGTGCGCCTGACGGCGGTGTCCGACGGGCTTGCCAAGACGTCCGACCAAGACTGGATTCACCGCTATGTGTCGAAAGCTGGCCAGCCGCAGGACAAGTCTAACGACATCGTGATCGTCCAGATGGGCGCCAACGACATCACGACGATTCGCAACGGCCGTACCCGCGAAAGCTTCAATACCGAGGTCTGGAACGCACTGTACCAGCAGCGTGTCGTGACGCTTGCCCGCACGCTGGAAGCGAACTCGGCCAAGCTGTACTGGGTCGGCCTGCCCGTCGTCGGCAATACCAGCTGGGAGCCGTCCTACAGGATCATCTCGCAGCTGCAGTCCGCCGCCGTGCGCAAGGCGGGCGGCACCTTCGTCGATATCCACGAACTGACCACCTTCGGCACCGGCGACTTCTCGATGAACGGTAACTTCGAGGGGCGGCTCATGCAGCTGCGCGCCGCCGACAAGGTGCATTTCACGAAGCCGGGCTACGACTATGTCGCAAGCGTGGTGCTGGCGGACCTTGGGAAGGTCATCGAGAATCACAATCGCAGGATCGCTTTGCAAGATGTTCAACTTCAGTAAGGCGCTTCTGCCCCTCGTCCTGATTGGCCTGACCGCCTGCAGCACCCCGCCGCGTTCCGCTGGCGCACAGGATCTGTCGGTCGAGTTCCATTCTCCTGCACCGGAAGCCGCCGCAGAGACCGAGACAACCGTGACCACGCCGCCGCCCAGCCCGAACCGGCAAGCCTTCTTCGCCCCCACCGGGGGATCGATCCCGGCCCGTGTCACGCGCGCCATCACGCCCGAGGCGCCGCTGCGGATGATGATCGTCGGCGACAGCCTTGCCGACGGGTTCGGCATGTTCATGAAACAGCGCGTCGCGAACCGCGGTCTGCCCGTCAGCGTCGACAACCGGGGCAAGACCTCGACCGGGCTGGCCCGTGGCGATTTCTACGACTGGCCCGGCAACTTTGCCGCGATGGCCGCCGCGAACCGGCCCGACGTCGTAGTCTTCCACTTCGGCGCCAACGACAACCAGCCCCTGCGCTATGCCGCGGGTGGGTCGGTCCCCTACGACACGCCCGAATGGGAGGCCGCCTATCGCGCCGAGGCGCGCAAGATGCTGCAGGCGGCCGCCGCGACCGGCGCTGTCGTCTACTGGCTTGGCCCGGCGCCCGACCGCGATGCCCATCGCAATTCGCTGCTGACCCGCGCGAACGTCTGGTTCCGCGAAGAGGCGCTGAAGGCCGGCGCGCATTTCATCTCGATCCCCGCGTTCGCGGCCGGTCCCAGCGGCGAGTTCGTCACCACCGCCGGAGGCACCACCATCCGCGCCGGCGACGGATCGCATTTCACCGCGAACGGGTATTACCTTGTCGTGGACAACATCCTGCGGGCGCTTGAACGGGACAATCCCGGCATCTTCAATCCGCCCTCGGTGGAGGTTGCGGGCCTGCAGTAAGCCATGGTCTTCCCGACGCTCCAGTTCATCGGGTTCTTCGCCGTTGTCCTGGCGCTGAACGGGCTATTCTGGAACAGCAATGCCCTGCGCAAGGGCATGCTGCTTCTGGCCTCTTACGTCTTTTACGCCGCTTGGGATCCGCGCTTTGTCCTGCTGATGGCCTTTGTGTCGCTTGTGGCGTGGGGCGCGGGGCTAGGGGTGAAGGTGCCGGGACTTCGGCGGCTGTCGAAGGTGCTCAGCATCGTCGCCATGCTGGGCGTGCTGGCGGTGTTCAAGTACTTCGACTTCTTCATGTTCCAGCTGCAGGCGCTGCTGCAGGACACCGCCTTTGCCCGAGACCTGACATGGATGACCGTCATCCTGCCGGTCGGGATCTCGTTCTATACCTTTCAGGCAATTAGCTACGTGATGGACGTGGACCGGGGGCATATCACGCCCTGCCGCAACCCGTTCGACGTCGCGCTGTACATCTCGTTCTTCCCGCAGCTTGTGGCGGGCCCGATCGTGCGGGCCGCGCATTTCCTGCCGCAGCTCGACAACCCGCGCCGCCCCGATGCCGTTGCCCGCGCGACGGCGGTGGTGCTAATCCTGTCGGGGCTGTTCAAGAAGATGGTCGTCGCGAACTACCTTTCGGTGATGCTGGTCGATCCTGCTTTCGGGCTGCCGGACGGCCAGTACTGGCTGTCCGCGCTGACGGCGACGCTTGGCTATGCGATCCAGATCTACTGTGACTTCTCGGGCTATTCCGACATCGCCATCGGCGTCGCGCTGCTGCTGGGGTACGAGTTCAACCGCAACTTCAACCAGCCCTACCGCGCCGAGTCCCTGCGCGATTTCTGGCAGCGGTGGCATATCTCGCTGTCCACGTGGATCCGCGATTATCTTTACATCCCGATGGGCGGCAGCAAGGGCGGCACGGTCCGCCGATCCTTCACGCTTGTGCTGACCATGACGCTGGCGGGCCTGTGGCACGGGGCGGGCTGGAACTTTATCCTGTGGGGGTTCCTGCACGGCGCGGGGCAGGCCATCGAGCGTGGCTTTCGCGGGCTTGGCGTGGCGCTGCCGCGTCTGCTGGGCATCGTCCTGACCTTCGCCATCGTCGCTGCGCTGTGGCTTCCGTTCCGCGCTCACAACTTCGCGGACACGCTGTCGATGCTGGCCGCTTTCGGCAAGACCGAGGGCTACGCCGCCCCAGAGCTGACCCCGACCGTCTGGGGCCTGATCGCAATCGGGTTCGCGATGAACTGGCTGCCGCTGGCATGGCGCGACCGCGCGACGATGGTGCTGGCCCGGCTTGCCCCGGAATTACAGGCACTGATTCTCGGAATCGGCATCTTCGCGTTGTTTGCAACCGCTCAAGAAGGCGTCGCACCCTTCATCTATTTCCAGTTCTGAGGCCAAGATGAGCCAGATGACCCGCTTCACCCTCGCCTGTATCGCCGCACTTGTTGCAGCTTGGCTACTTTCGGGAGAACGGTTCCTGGATGCGGTTTTCAACATGATGGACCTTGGGTCAGTCGACGATACGATCATCGCCGGGGTTGTCGTGCTGGAAGACTGGAAAGCTGGTCTTTCGCTGCCGGATGTCTTTGGGTCCATTCGCATGGCAATCCACAGAGGCCTGGGATTGTTGTGAGATGGACATATCAAGACGGATGGCACTGGCCATCGGCGCGGCATTCGTCGCGCGGCCCGCGCTGGGGATAGAAACCCCAGGCGTCGGCATTCCGTACCTTGAGGAGCTGGGTCGACCCGGCGCGCTGCCTGACGGGATGGCTTTCGTCCCGCCGTCGCGCGTCGACCTTGCTTACAGCCATGTCATCTACATCAATGCCGCACTGTCCGGGCCGGGGGCGCAGAAGATGTGGGTCATCGAACGCGCCCCCTCGGGCACCGCAAGCGGCTGGAAGCTGGCGTTGCACGACCCCGAATTGTGGGCCGATGCCACGCCGGAATATTCGTGGCCGGTCTCGACGGGCCGCTATTATCAGGGCGACAACCGTTCCGGCCCGACGCCACTGGGCGTGTTCAACGTCGACGACCGTGGCTATCGCCATGTCAGGGGCTGGGGCGCGCCGGGCATGTACAACTCGATCTTCATCGACCTGCATTACAGCGGCGGCCGCATCTCGGGCGTGGCGATGCACGGCACCACGCAATCGAAATACTCGCTGCTGGGCCGGCCCGACAGCCACGGCTGCATCCGCATGGAACAGCCCAACGCGGACGCGATCTGGTCGATGTTCCACGGGGACGGAACGCCGGGCGAAGGCTCGCCGCTGTGGTCGGCGGCGGTGCCCCGGTATTTCACGTCAGAGCCCGAGCAGAACTGGAACACGCGCTGGAACTACACCCGCGACGGCAGTTTCCTGTACGACGCGTCGGGCGAGCGGCTGACCAAGCCGGGTTATTCCGCCCTGTTCGTGATCTTCCGGGACGATCTGTGACCCGACTGCGGGGGCTGTGCGGTGCGCTTGCGCTTGTCGCGGGCCTTCTGGGCCTGCCAGCGACGGCCCCCGCGCAAGAGATCGTCATCACCTTCGCCGGCGACACCAACTTCGCCGGCTCGCACCAGACCCCGAACCCCGCGCTGGTGCGCAAATGGGGCACCTATACGCTGGACGACCTGACCGAAACCGTCCGCACCGAATGGACGGGCGACGTTAACTTCGTGAACGTCGAGACGGTGGTCGGCTATTACGACGGTGCGCCGCAGGGCAAGCAGTTCGTGTTCCGCAGCCACCCCGACCAGTTCCGGCACCTGATGGATCTTGGCGTCAACGCCTTCGCGCTGGCCAACAACCATTCGTGGGATCACGGCTGGCCGGGGCTGGAGATGACCCATTCGTTCTTCGCCTCCGAGGACCGCGCCGACCGTCCGCTGCTGTTCGCCGGGGTCGGGCCGGACCAGATCCCGTACGAGCCCAAGGTGATCACGGTGAAAGGGGTCCGCGTGGCCCTGTCCGCGATGTCCTTCGGGTCGGGCGCCTACGCTCCCGGTCCGGGGCGGTCGGGCATGGCCTATATCGGCGACTACGACCGCATCCTCGACGCGCTGCGCCGGACCGAGGCCGACATCAAGCTGCTGTCGATCCACTGGGGCACCGAGAACGACATCGGGCTGGGCTGGGGGCAGGCCGACCTGTTCCGCCGCGCGGTGGACGAGGCGGGGGTGAACCTTGTGATCGGGCATCATCCCCACGTGGTGCGCGCGGTCGAAGCGCGGCCGTCGGACAGCGCGGCGATCTTCTATTCGCTTGGCAACTTCCTGTTCATCGGCGGGGCCGCGAAAGACAGCCACCCGCTTGGGCACGACTACGGTCTGATGGGCAAAGCCTATTTCGACGTGAAGGACGGCGATGTCCGACTGGCGGCGTTGGAAGCGGTGCCGTTGAAGGGCGTGCACGAGGTGCCGCGCCGCCCGAACCCGGCGCGTGCCGCCGCCACGATCGAGCATCTGAACGGCCTGTCCTCCCGCGACCTTGGCGCGCTGGGCGCTTGGTTCCGTGTCACCGATTCAGAGACGCCGCGCGGGCTGGCCTGCTATGGCGGCCCCTACGGTCCCAAGGCGCGCGCCATGTGCTGCACGATGGAACGCAGCGTACACTGCGACCTGCCCGACCTGATGTAGCGCGCTAGCTGCGGATATAGCGGAACACGGCCGACGCCAGCCAGCCGGACGCGATGGCCAGCGCAATGGACAGCAGCCCGTAAAGCAGCGCGTGGTTCTGTGCCAGAACGTACAGCCAACGCTCCAGCCCAACCTTCTGCACGTAGATCACCGTTTCATAGGCATCCAGCACGTTGCCGCCACGGGTCAGGAAGATCCGCGCCGTGTAGTTGCCTTCGTGCAGGTTCGCCGGAAGCCCGATCGAGGTGCGGAACAGCGTCTCTTCGGAAACCTCGACGGTGCCTTCGTGCAGTTGGTACAGGTCCGACCGTTCGCGTATCCGCATCAGCGCCGCTGTGAACTGGCTGGCATCCGCAACCGTCGCCGGGGCGCCGACAGAGCGGATCGCCCGGCCAAGCGACACCTTGTGGCGCAGGTCCTCGACATTGGACAGCACATCGTAGAACGGGCCAGAGGTCGCGACGGCGTAGAAGCTCGGGGCCCGGTCGACCTCGACCGCGTCGGTGTTCACCCAGATGCCCGCCACGCGCTCCTTCCGCCAGACCGTCAGCGGAACCGACGGCCCGGCGACGGCCACCAGAACCTCTAGCGGCGGGGCATCGTCGGGCACCGGCTGGAACCGTTTGACCGCGCCGAAGATCAAGATCTCGGACCCTTCGAAGCTTGCCGTGATCGACACGCGGTTCTGGCTCATGCCGGCGACGACGGTCTCATCCGCGCGTGCGGATGGGGTCAGCACCGGCACCAGAAGCAGCAGCAGGAGAAGAGCGACGCGCATCGTCTCAGTCCTCCCGCACCGGTGCGACCGAGTACAGCTCGGACGGTTCAAGCAGCAGGTCCAGCGCCAGCTTGACGCACACCGCCAGCACCAGCAGGGCCAGCAGGATGCGCAACTGCTCGCCGCGCAGGTAGACGGCGATCCGGGTACCGATCTGGGCCCCGATCACGCCACCGACGATCAGGACCAGCGCCAGCATCATGTCGACGGAGTAGTTCGCCATCGCGTGCATCAGGGTGGTCGCCCCGGACACGAAGATGATCTGGAACAGCGACGTGCCGACGACGACCTTGGTTGGCATCCCAAGAAGATAGATCATCGCGGGCACCATGATGAACCCGCCGCCCACGCCCATGATCGCGGCCAGCACGCCGACCAGTAATCCGACCAGCAGGGGCGGGATCACCGAGATATACAGCCCCGAGGTTCGGAACTTCATCTTGAAGGGCAGGTTGTGGACCCAGTTGTGCTTCTTGCGCTTCGGCAGCTTGCCCGACCGGGTCTTCAGCAGGGCATTTAGGCTTTCGACGAACATCAGCGCGCCGATGATCCCAAGGAACACCACGTAGAACAGCGTCACCAGCAGGTCGACCTGCCCGAGGGTGCGCAGATAGGCGAACACCTGTACCCCGGCGGCAGAGCCGACAAGGCCCCCGGCCAGCAGGACGCAGCCCATGCGCATGTCGACGGTCTTGCGTTTCAGGTGCGCGAGCAGACCGGAAAAGGACGAGGCGACGATCTGGTTCGCCCCGGTCGCCACCGCAACGGCGGGCGGGATGCCGGTGAAGAACAGCAGCGGGGTCAGAAGAAAACCGCCACCGACGCCGAACATGCCGGACAACAGCCCCACGATGCCGCCCAACCCCAAAAGGAGGAAGGCATTTACCGATACCTCGGCGATGGGGAGGTAGATCTGCATGGGCACCCAATGGGTTCGGCGGGTGCTTGTTTAATGACCCGATTGCAGAGCCCTAGTCAAACACCCGCCCATACAATTTTGCGCGTGCGGCATATCCGTCCGGTTATGTCGATGCCTTCGTCCGCAGATAGCCACGCAGGATGCGTTCCAGCTTCGCCGCGCCCAGCGGGGCCATCGCCTTGGTATGTTCGTGGCTGATCGCCTCGTCGCTCATCCCGGCGGCCATGTTGGTGATGGTCGAGATCGCTGCGACCTTCAGCCCGAGGAACCGTGCAAGGATCACCTCTGGCACGGTGGACATGCCAACCGCGTCGGCGCCAAGGATGCGGATCGCCTTGATCTCGGCCGGGGTCTCGAAGGACGGGCCGGAATACCACGCATAGACGCCAGCCTTCAGGTCGATCCCCTCGGCCGTGGCCGATGTGGCAAGCGCGGCGCGCATCTCGGGGTCATAGGCGTCTTTCATCGGCACGAAACGCGCGTCGGTCGGCTCGCCGATCAGCGGGTTCAGGCCCGAAAAGTTGATGTGGTCCGACAGCAGCATCAGGTCGCCCGGCGGAATGTCCGGCCGCATGGACCCGGCGGCGTTGGTCAGGATCAGCCCGCCGGCGCCCAGTTCCTTCAGAACCTCCAGCGGCAGGCGCATCGCATCGCCGCGCCCGCTTTCATAGTAATGCGCCCGCCCGCCGAACACGGCGACGCGGCAGCCTTCAAGGTCGCCCACGACCAGCTTCGGGTTGTGCCCGCTGACGCCCGCGTGCGGGAAACCGGGCAGGTCGGTGTAGTCGATGGCAACGCCGTCCACCGCCTCGGCGAGGTGGCCCAGCCCCGACCCCAGCACAAGGCCGAAAGCGGGCGGGGCATCCCCGGCGCGGTCGCGGATCAGCGCCGCAAGGGTTTGCGGATCACTCATGGTCACAATACTCCGTTCGTGGGATGGGGGTTTCCCCCCATCATGCGCCTGCTGCTACCGTTCCTTGACGTATGGCTGCCCGCCGGCGCGGGGCGGGATCGCCTTGCCGACGAAGCCGGCAAGGATCACCACGGTCAGGATATACGGCAGCGCCTGCATAAACTGCGTCGGGATGTTCACGCCCAGCAGCTCGATGTTCTGGAACCGGTTGCCGATGGCGTCAAGGAAGCCGAACAGCAGGCAGGCCCCCAGCGCGTACCACGGCCGCCACTTGGCGAAGATCAGTGCCGCCAGCGCGATATAGCCGCGCCCCGCGCTCATCTCTTTGACGAAGCCCGCCGCAAGGCCGGTGGCCAGATAGGCCCCGCCGATGCCGCACAGCACGCCCGCGATGACGATCGCGCCATAGCGCAGCCGCGTGACCGAGATCCCGGCGGTGTCCACCGATTCCGGGTTCTCGCCCACGGCGCGCAGGTGCAGGCCGAAACGGGTGCGGTACAGCACCCACCACGTCAGCGCGACAGTGGCGAAAGCGCCGTAGACAAGGAAGGTGTGGCCCGAGATCAGGCCGGAATAAATTGGGCCGATCACGGGCACGTCGGCCATCGCCTCGGCGCCCGGCAGGGTGATCGGCTGGAACCGCCCGGAGTCCGGAAGCTGGGGCGTCCGTCCGCCCAGTCCGAACCAGCTTTCCCCGATCACCACGGTCAGCCCCGAGGCAAGGAAGTTCAGCGCGACGCCCGAAATCAGCTGATTGCCGCGGAAGGTGATCGAAGCGATGCCATGCACAAGCGACAGCGCCAGCGACGCGCCGATGCCGGCTAGAAGCCCGATCCAGACCGACCCAGAGGCTGCCGCCATCCCGGCCGAGAAGAACGCGGAAATCAGCAGCTTGCCTTCAAGCCCGATGTCGATGATGCCCGAGCGTTCCGAGAACAGGCCGGCAAGGCACACGAACAACAGCGGCGTCGCGGCTCGTAGCGTCGCGGTGAGGATCGGGATGATGGTTGCCCAGTCCATAAGTTACGCCCCCGCCTTCTGGTATTTTGCAAAGAACTTCTCGAACGGGCGCCGGATCATGTTGTCCAGCGCGCCGGTGAACAGGATCACTAGCGCCTGGATCACCAGGATCATCTCGCGGCTGACGGCGGGGATCTCGAACTCCAGCTCGCCCCCGCCTTGGTACAGCATCCCGAACAGCAGGCCCGCAAGGAACACGCCCAGCGGGTGGTTGCGCCCCATCAGGGCCACCGCGATGCCGACGAACCCGGCGCCCTGCACCGGGTCGATCACAAGGCGCTCGGCCTCGCCCATCACTGCATTGACGCCCATCAGACCCGCCAGCCCGCCCGAGATCAGCATCGTGATCATCGTGATCTTCACCGGGTTGATACCGGCGTAGACAGCGGCTTGCTCCGACTGGCCGAACGCGCGGATCTGGTAGCCGAGGCGCGTGCGCCAGATCAGCAGGTAGACCAGCACGCAGCACAGGACGGCGACGAAGAAGGTGACATTCATCGGGGCTGACCGTGAAAAGCCCAGCCACGAGAACATCTCGTACCCGTTGGGCAGGTGCGTGCCTTCGGGGAAACGTGCGGTTTCGGGGGCCATGCCGCCCGCCGGTTTCAGCACGTTCACCAGCAAATAGACCAGCAGCGCCGAGGCGATGAAGTTGAACATGATCGTGGTGATCACGATGTGGCTGCCACGTTTGGCCTGCAGGTAGGCCGGGATCGCGGCCCACGCGGCGCCGAACAGCGCCCCGGCGACGATCGCCGCGGGCAGCGCCAACAGCCAGTGGGGCCACGGCACCGCCAGACACATCAGCGCCACGCCAAGGCTGCCAAGCGCGGCCTGACCTTCGCCGCCGATGTTGAAGAACCGCGCCTGATAGGCGACGGCGACGGCAAGGCCGGTGAAGATGAAGTTGGTGGCATAGTACAGCGTGTAGCCCCAGCCATAGGCCGAGCCGACAGCGCCGTTCACCATGATCGAGATCGCCTCGAACGGGTTTTCGCCGATGTACAGAATGACCAGCCCCGACACGACCAGCGCCAGCAGCAGATTGATCAGCGGAATCAGGGCAATATCTACCCAGGCGGGGATCTTGGTCATTGCGCCGCCCCCATGTGGTTCGGGGTCGGCGGGGTCGCGATCAGGCCGCCAGCATCATCACGAAGGCGCTTGCGATCGTGACCGAACCGGCTGCCAGTACAGACAGGACCGCCTTTCGCGTACCGCGCGGCGGCACGTCCAGGGTTAGCGCGGTGAGGTCGTCGTGCGAGCGCATGATGTATCTCCTTCTCCGGAGATATGGTTCGCATAACCGCGTTAACAAATACTTTCATCAGGTGACTTTCCCCTGCGTCTGGGCGAGGTTCGCCTCGACCTCGTCTACGGTCACGGGCTTGGACGTATCGGTGATCCCAGCCATCAACAGGCCCAGTTCTCGTTCGTCGGTCTCGGACGGAAGCCGTTCGCCCATGACCTTGCCATCGAACATCACCGCGATGCGGTCCGACAACGACATGATCTCGTCCAGTTCGACCGACACCAGCAGCACGGCCTTACCCTGATCGCGCAGGGCGACGATCTGGTTGTGAATGAACTCGATGGCGCCGATATCGACGCCGCGCGTCGGTTGTCCGACCAGCAAAAGGTCGGGGTTCTGCTCGATCTCGCGCGCGCAAACGATCTTCTGCTGGTTGCCGCCGGAGAACGACTTGGCCGGCAGGTTCGGGTTCGGCGGGCGCACGTCGAAGCGGTCCATCTTGGCCTGCGTCTCGGCCCGGATCGCGGCGTTGTCCATCAGAACGGCGTTCTTCTGGTACGCCGCGTCATGGTGATAGCCGAAGATGGTGTTCTCCCACGCGAAGAACTCCATGATCAGGCCAAGGTGCTGACGGTCCTCCGGCACATGCGCGATCCCGCGCGCGCGCCGCGACTGGCCGTCGGATTTCGCGCCGGTCAAGTCGATCTCTTCGCCGTTCATTCGGACCGTGCCCGTCGCAGCCGAGATCCCGCCCAGAACCTCTAGCAGTTCGGACTGCCCGTTCCCGGCGACCCCGGCGATGCCAAGGATCTCGCCCGCGCGCACGTCCAGCGAAACACCCTTCAGCCGCTCGACGCCGTCCGCATCTACGACGCGAAGGTTCTCGACCTCCAGCACCTTGCGGCCCGGTTCGGCTGGTTTCTTGTCGACGCGCAGCAGGACTTTACGGCCCACCATCAGCTCTGCCAGCTCTTCGGGGTCGGTGTCCGCCGTCTTGACTGTTGCGGTCATCTCGCCGCGCCGCATGACGCTGACGGTATCGGTGATTTCCATGATCTCGCGCAGCTTGTGCGTGATCAGGATGATCGTCTTGCCCTGCGCCCGAAGCCCTTCGAGGATGCGGAACAGGTGGTCCGCCTCGGCCGGTGTCAGCACGCCGGTGGGTTCGTCCAGGATCAGGATGTCGGCCTGCCGGTACAGCGCCTTCAGGATCTCGACCCGCTGCTGCATCCCGACGCCGATCTCTTCGATCAGCGCATCGGGGTCGACCGAAAGCTCGTACTCCTCGGCAAGCCGCTTCAGCTCGCTTCGCGCCTTGGAGACGGACGTCTTCAACAGGGCGCTGTCTTCGGCGCCGAGAATGACATTCTCAAGCACCGTGAAATTCTGCACCAGCTTGAAATGCTGGAAAACCATGCCGATCCCGGCCGCGATCGCCTGCTGGGGTTCGCGGATTTCGGTCTTCTTGCCGTTGACCCAGATCTCGCCGCTGTCGGCTTGGTAGAAACCGTAGATGATCGACATCAGCGTGGACTTGCCTGCGCCGTTCTCGCCGATAATGCCGTGGATCGTACCGGGCATGACCCGGATCGAAATGTCCTTGTTCGCCTGAACTGGCCCGAATGCCTTCGAGATGCCCTTCAGTTCAATGGCAGGGGCGGCCTGTTCAGGCCGCCCCGTATCTTGCGTCACGCTCATTCTCAGAAGGTCAGAGCCGGGCAGCTGTCGTCCGAGGTGTAATCGTGCACCTCGATGTCGCCCGCGATGATACCGGCCTTGGCTTCTTCCACGGCAGTGGTGATCTCGTCGGTGATCAGTTCCTCGTTGAACTCGTCGACGGCATAGCCGACGCCTTCGGACTCGAGGTTAAGAACCGTGACGCCGGGCTCGAAGCCGTCGAGGCCTTCCGAGAACACCTCGTACACGGCGTTGTCCACGCGCTTCAGCATCGAGGTCAGGACCGACCCGGGGTGCATGAAGTTCTGGTTCGAGTCGACGCCGATCGAGAACACGCCTTCGTCGGCCGCAGCCTGAAGGATGCCCACGCCAGTGCCGCCAGCCGCGGCATAGATCACGTCGGCGCCTTGGCTGACCTGAGCCTTCGCCAGTTCGCCGCCCTTCACCGGGTCGTTCCACGCGGTCGGCGTGGTGCCGGTCATCGAGGAAATCACGGTCGCGTCGGGGTTGGCCGCCATCACGCCCTGGGCGTAGCCGCAGGCGAATTTGCGGATCAGCGGAACGTCCATGCCGCCGACGAAGCCGACGGTGCCGGATTCCGATTTCAGGCCAGCGATCATGCCGACAAGGAAGCTGCCTTCATGTTCCGAGAACACGATCGACTTCACGTTCGGCTGATCGACGACCGAGTCGACGATGGCGAACATGGTGTCGGGGTAATCGGGCGCGACCACTTCCAGAGTCGAGGCGTTGGCGAAGCCAAGCACGACGATCGGGTTCGCGCCGCGCTCGGCCATGCGGCGCATGTTCTGTTCGCGCTGCGCCTCGGACTGCAGTTCGGTCTCGAGATACTCGCCGCCGGTCTCCTCGACCCAGCGAGAGGCACCGTTGAAAGCACTTTCGTTGAACGATTTGTCGAACTTGCCGCCAAGGTCGATGATCAGGCCGGGCTCGGCCATCGCCGCCGCGGCGCTGACGGCGAACACGGCGCCGGCGCTCAGAAAGCTCTTGAGAAGGGTCATTCAGTTCTCCCAGTTGGCTGTCGGGTTCCGACCTCGGACGTCACCCGTTTGCAGGACATTTTCCCACGATACAGGGATTTAGTTCAAAGCCAAATGGGACGGTCAACCGCAATTTAACCAAACGGTCATGTTTCGCGCGGGAAGACCCACGGTCAGGGGGTCCTACGCTGCGGAAAGTGCCTTTTGCATGACCACAGCGTCAACGCGGGTGCCGTCGGGGCGGCGGTAATATCCCTTGCGGCGCCCGACGTCGACATAGCCGCAGGCGGCATAAAGCCCGCGTGCCGCCGCGTTGTCTTCGGCGACCTCCAGAAACACGGTTTCGGCGCCGCGTCTCAATGCTTCGGCGTGGAAATCTTCCATCAGATTGCGTCCACTTCCCCGCCGCCGTGCGTCGGGATCGACCGCAAGCGTCAAAAGCTCTGCTTCCCCGGCCAGCGCACGGCCCAAGGCGAACCCGTGCGGGGCGGCACACAGGAACACCGACTCGGTCGCCAGCAGGGACGCGAATTCGGGTTCCGTGAACGGGCGGGGGGTAACGAAGCAGCGGCCGTGCAGCGCCGCCAAAGCGGCGGGCGTCACGGCAGAATCGCCGGCGGTGCTTCGCGCGGGGGGGCGGCGTCGGCCTGCCGCAGGTACAGCGGGGCGGGACGTTCAAGACCGTCCAAAGACCGGACAGCTGCAATGCGGGCGATCGCGGATGCCGGGGTGAACCGGGCGGCTTGCACTGTGCCACCGATGCGCGCTGCGACGGCCTCTGCGCCACTGCCGACGCAGGGCAGGCCCCCAAGCCCATCGGGCAGATCGTCAACGTCCGCCATCACCGGCGCACTGTCGCCCCGGCCATGCACTTGCAGGAACACCTTGCCGCGCCGCGCGTCGAGACAGGCGACCAGCGGACCCTCGGCCCCCAGCGCAAGCGCATCCAGCACAGACACGCCGAAGGCGGGGATCTTCAGCGCCAACGCCAGCCCTCGCGCGGCGGAAACGGACAACCGGATGCCGGTGAAGTTACCGGGGCCGATGCCCACGCCGATCCGGTCCAGCGCCGCCCAGTCGGCGCCGCCCTCGGCCAGGACGTCGTCCAGCATCGGCATCAGGCGTTCGGCCTGACCCTTGCCCATCTCTTCGTGCCGCTCGGCCAGCACGCGGTCACCCCGCAGCAAAACGGCCGCGCAATGCGCGGCCGATGTGTCGAAGCCAAGAACCAGCGGGTCAGGCAACCGGGCGCACCTCGGTCACTTCGGGAATGTAGTGCCGCAGCAGGTTCTCGATCCCCATCTTCAGCGTCAGGGTCGAGGACGGGCAACCGGCACAGGCGCCCTGCATGTGAAGGTATACCACGCCGCGCTCGAACCCGTGGAATGTGATGTCGCCACCATCCTGCGCCACGGCGGGACGCACGCGGGTGTCCAGCAGTTCCTTGATCTGGCCGACGATCTCGCCGTCGGGGCCGTCATGTTCGGCATGAGCCGCGCCCGCGCCGTCGCCTTCGATGGTGGCGTCGCCGGACTGGAAGTGTTCCATGATCGCGCCAAGGATCGCCGGTTTGACATGTTCCCACGCCACCGTCTCGGCTTTGGTCACGGTCACGAAGTCGGACCCAAGGAACACCCCGGTCACGCCCTCTACGCCGAACACGCGGCGCGCCAGCGGCGATTTCTCTGCCGTGTCGGCCGACGGAAAGTCGGCGGTCCCGCTGTCCAGCACGGTCTGGCCGGGCAGAAACTTCAGCGTCGCGGGGTTCGGGGTCGATTCGGTCTGGATGAACATGGCGTGCTCCCTATCAGACCCCCGATATGCGGTTTCGCGACCGAAGCGTCAAGGTTTGGAATGATTCTAAGGAGTGATCAACCTAAGGGACACATAACTCGTGAAGGTAAAAGTCTCTACAGGTGTATTTTGCGCCTGCGGCGAACCATTCATTGCCAGAAGGCCATGAGCCAATAGTCTTCACCTGAGTTTTCAAGTCGAGAGAATATAATTTTACGGAGGTAAAATGACGAAGGTCATTGTGTTTGGCGATCCGACGGGCTGGGGTGTCTACGGTTACGTGCCAGAAGCCGATTATACATATACGATTTCGGAAGAAGCATTGTATTTCAACACTGGTCCGAATGGTTTCAGTGCAGCGGAAGGCGGTTTCGTTTTTCGCGCAAGACCTGAAGGCGGTGGGGCCGAATACCTTGCTTATTCACAAGGCGGAGCGGTTAGCCAGATCCTTTACGCTTCTGACGGCGGCGGTATCGCGAACCCTAACCTCTTTGTCGAGTTTGCCGGCGAGACCGTATATCGCGAGGGCCTCGGCAACGATCTGTCGATCACGCAAGGCAGTGGTGCCCCCATTCGCTTGTTTGATACTGCATCTGACTATCAGGTCATCGGCGACAGCCTCTATGTCCTGACTGGGGGCGATCTGGTACGCGTTCGGGATGACCTGAGCACCGAAGTGGTGGCGGATCCCGGCGAAGGACCGACGACGTTGTCGTCCATCGCTTACTATTTCGAGTTTCAGGGCGACGTGTGGATCCGTGGTGGAGGATACTTCGAGAACGATTTCTTTCGATATGATACCGATACCGGTGTTCTGACCGAAATGAACATCGCCGAGAACTCTGGTGGTGACTCGCTCTATTTCTATACCTCCGGTGCGGGTGACAACTTGATGTATGGTTGGATCAATCCCAATCCCTATGATTACGGACTAGAGCCGTTTGTTTCCGACGGAACAGATAGCAGTTGGTCGCGGATCAAAGACATCTATCCTGGCAGTCAGTCGTCCTACTACTCAACGGCCTATGTCGATGATGTGGCAACTCTCGGAGACCTTCTGATATTCGCCGCCACTCCTGGCGGTGCAGAAGGAGACGAACTTTGGGTCACCGATGGTACTGAAGTTGGCACGATGGCACTCAGCGGGGCGGGAACACCAGCAGGCGCGCTGTCTTTCGGATTCGGGATCGATCCATACATTGTCGGAGATCAGGCGTACTTTATTGCCTACCGCGCCGACATTGGGCGGGAATTGTTTGTCACCGACGGGACAATTGCTGGGACGCGTCTGGTTGAAGATTTCAACCCGGGCACCGGGAACGCATCAGTAGAGTTTCTCGGCCAAATGGACGGCTATCTGATCTTCTCGTCGCGGAATCTGGACGGTACCGCAATCTGGAAGACCGATGGGATAACGGTCGAGATGATCACCGACCCGAACCCAGAAGAATACCCCCTGAACAACGAGGTCGCCTCGCTTGGCATCTTCGACCTCGATCCGGCGAACATCCCGGTCGAGCCGATCATCGGAACCTCCGGCGATGACGACCTGACCGGCACGCTTTTGTTCGAACGGTTCGAGGGTAAGGTCGGCAACGACACGATGGCGGGGGGCGAGGGGGACGATACCCTGATCGGGAGCGCCGGGATGGACGTGCTGCACGGCCAGGGCGGAAACGACGACCTGTACGGCGGTTACGACGATGACGAGATGAACGGCAACGCCGGCAACGACTTTCTGTTCGGCGGCGTCGGGCAGGACACCATGGTCGGCGGCGGCGGCCACGATGACATGAGCGGCGGGCTGGGCCACGATTCAATGCAGGGCGGGTCCGGCAACGACGTGATGTTTGGCGACGCCGGGAACGACTCGATGCACGGCGGGTCCGGCAAGGACCAGGTGTTCGGCGGCTCGGGCGATGACGTCCTGTCCGGCGCATCGGGCACCGACGTCGTGTTCGGCGGGCTGGGCGACGACACGATTTCCGGCGGCGGCGGGGCCGACAGCGTTCTTGGCGGCGACGGCAAGGACGTGGCCTATGGCGATGCGGGGAATGACACGCTGTCCGGCGACGCGGGCACTGACACCCTTGACGGCGGATCCGGCGACGACCTGGTTCATGGGGACGGCGGTGCCGACCTGCTGCTGGGCGGGATCGGCAACGACACCCTTATCGGCGGACCGGGCAACGACACGATCATCGGCGGTGAAGGCATCGACCAGATGTCGGGAGAGGGCGGGGCGGACGTGTTCGTTTTCCAGACCGTTGCCGACAGCCCGGTCGGTACGCCCGACGCGATCATGGACTTCGAACCGGGGTCGGATGTCATCGACCTGTCGGACCTTGTCCCGGGCCTGCTGACGGCGCGTATCGGGGCATCCTTCACCGGCACCGCGCCCGAGCTTCGCACGCAAGAGGTCGGCGGCTCGACGGTGGTCCGGATCGACGTGGACGGCAACGGCAGCAGCGACATGCGGATCATTCTCGACGGAACCACCGGAGTGACCGAGACCGACTTCCTGCTGTAACGCCTTCGGGGAACGGCTTTAGGTCACCGCCTCTAGCCGTTCCTTCGACATGTCGCCGGGCACGATGGTGATCGGCACGGGCAGGGTGCCCGCGTTGCGCGACATCTGGCTGACCAGCGGACCGGGCCCGCCCTTGTCGACCCCCGCGCCCAACACCAGCACGCCGATGTCGGGATCCTCGCGGATCTGGGCAAGGATCTCGGGCACCGATTCCCCTTCGCGGATCACCAGTTCGGGATCAATGCCCTGACGGTCGCGCATCCACTTGGCGAAGACCTCGTAGTGGGCCTCGATCCGCTCGCGCGCCTCTTCGCGCATGATTGCACCGACACCGATCCAGTGCTGGAACTCTTCCGGCGGGATGATCGACAGGATCTGCACGCCGCCGCCGGTATTGGCCGCGCGCATCGCCGCGAAACGCATCGCGTTCAGACATTCGCGGCTGTCGTCGAGGATCACGAGGAACTTGCGCATCAGGGGGCACTCCGTTCGTCCGCCGGATAATGGCGCAGCCGCAGCGGGCAGGCAAGCCCGCCCTTGGTGCGGACGTTACTGCCCCGACCGGGCCCAGTCCCAGTACAGTTCGCGGACCCGCCGTGTCATCGGACCCGCCTGATAGGGCGTGCCGTCGAACTCGGTCACCGGGGTCACCTTCATCAGGTTGCCGGACATGAACACCTCGTCCGCGGCGCGGAAATCGTCGAAGCCCAGCACCGTCTCGTGCACCGTCACGCCATCGGCCTTCAGGTTCGAGATGTGGCGGGCGCGGGTGATGCCGGCAAGGAAGGTGCCGTTCGGGATCGGGGTGAAAACCTCGCCGTCCTTCACCATGAAGATGTTGGCGCTTGCCGTCTCGGCCACGTTGCCCATCGCATCGGCCACCAGCGCGTTGCTGTAACCCTTCGACATCGCCTCGTGCAGCATCCGCGCGTTGTTTGGGTACAGGCACCCCGCCTTGGCGTTCACCACCGCGTTCTCCAGCAGCGGGCGGCGGAACCGGGTGGTGGTCAGCGTGGCCGAGGCGTCCGGCGCGGCCATCGGAATCTCTTCGAGGCAGACACAGAACCCGGCGGGCGCGTCGCCGGGCAGGATGCCAAGGTGGCCGCCCTCGATGCCCCAGTACATCGGGCGGATGTAGACCGCGGCGTCGGCGGGAAACAGGGCCAGCCCTTCGCGCACGATCTCGACGATCTCGGCGGTGGTCTTCGACGGCGTCAGCATCAGCGCCTCTGCCGACCGGTTGACCCGCGCCATGTGAGGCTCGAGATCGGGGGCCACGCCATCCACATAGCGCGCACCGTCGAACACCGTGGTGCCCAGCCAGGCGCCGTGATCGGCGGCGCGCATGATCGGCACGTCGCCCTTGTGCCAGCTGCCGTCGTACCAGGTGTGAATGTTGCTGCCAGTCGCCATGTCGCTGCCTCCCGCAATTGCCGGGCGACCCTAGGCCCACGGTTGGCCAAGGTCCAGCGTGGGAAGGGAAAAACGCCTTCGGCCCGCAATGGACCGAAGGCGCAAGTCGGGTTTCGGCGGGTGGGAACCGCCCGGAACAGTCCGGCAGGACCGAGACGCGCGAACCGCAGATCGCGCGCCGGACGGGACGAAGCGCGGCCCGCCGGGACTGAGATCGAAGAAAGCGCCGCGTGCAAGGATCAGGTGATGAAAACGGGTTGCGAAGCCTGCGTGCGTCTCCTTCGGTGGGGGCACGCTAGGAACGCCACATGCCGCCGGTGTGACGGTGGCGAATCGGATTTGTGACAATGCTTCATGGGCACGGCAGGCTGTTCCGACAGCAGGGGGGCAGGGGCAGCCAACCGGATGCCGGCGAACCTGTGCACAAGTTTTCATCCGCCGCCCTTGTACGGCACAGGATCCGAGTGCGCGGCCTTGACCGCGACAGGCGACAACGGTGCAATCGTCCGTGACATCAGGCGCAGGGGGGATCGATGCGCTTTTCCGTCCGCCACGCGACGGTGTATCGCTATTCAAAGCCGGTGCGGCTTGGCGCCCACCGATTGCGCATGTCGCCGCGCGGGCAGAACGTGTCGCTGCACTATCAGGAAATCCACGTCTCGCCCGACCCGGCCGCGCGACGCGACGGGCTGGACCCTTACGGCAATCCGGTGACCGAGCTGGAATTCGGCGACCCGGCCGAGCTTCTGGCCTTCGAAAGCGCGTTCGAACTGGACACCATCGCGCCCCTGCCCGTGTCTGCCGCCAACCTGCCGCCGCTGCCTTGGCCGCGGGGCACCGGCGATGCCACCTTCCTGCCCACTGCGGCGCCGGACGCCGCAGTGGCCGAATTCGCCGACGGCCTCGTCCGCGCGACGGATTGGGAGGCGGCCGAGTTCCTCGACCTGCTGAACGAAACCTTGTTCACCCGCACAGATCGCCACATCCGCCCCGACGGGGCGGCGCAGGCCGCGGGTGTCACGCTGCGCACGGCGCGCGGGGCCTGCCGCGACCTGACCGTGCTGTTCATGGAAGCCGCCCGGACACAGGGCATCCCCGCCCGGTTCGTCAGCGGCTATCAGGCCCGCGCCGAAAGCGTCGATGGCCAGCGCCACCTTCACGCGTGGCCCGAGGTCTTCCTGCCGGGTCACGGTTGGCAGGGCTACGATCCCACCCATGGAATGCCGGTGACCGACGGCCACGTCGCCCTGTCCGCCGCGCCGGATCAGGCCGAAACCATGCCGGTCGAAGGCGGCTTCTACGGCGACAACGTCACGTCGAAGCTGGAATACGAGGTCGAGATCTACGCCGACTGAGACGGCTTGCGCGCCATGCGCCGCAGGGTCGTCAGGCAAGCCCGCGAGAGGATCGACCAGAGCAGGCCGACCAGCGAGACCAGCGCCGCGAACACTGCTGAGATCGCCCACCAGACCTCGTCCGACCAGCGCATCGCAAGCCGGACGAAGCGGTTGTTGCCCAGCAGCTCAAAGGCGCCCACCGTGCGCTGCCCCGCCACCCTGGAAATGCGGGAATAGGCCGACAGGTCGCCCAGCGTTTCTGCCTTTGGCAACATGTGAAGCGTGGCGGCGAGGCCGACCGAGTCGCGCAGCTCGTTCACATCGGTCAAGGCGCCGGTCACCGGGCGCATCGCGCGCGGGCGGAACACGCCGCCGAAATCGTCGAAGCCTCGCACCGCGGACACCTTGGGCCAGTCGATCCCCTCGCGGAATGCCCGGCGCAGCGCCCGCGCCAGCGCTGGTGGCAGCCGCCCTGCGGACTTGGCCACCTTGAGAAGGGTCGCACCGCCCTTGATCACCATGCTGGAGCCGCCGGTCGCCAGCGCCAGCGCGGTGGCGCCAAGGCCGACCGCCGCAAGGCCGAGGTCCAGCGTGTCGACCTCGCCGCCGGTCACGTACTGCGTGGCGCCGCGGACGAGCGAGACAATGTCGCCGAACGGGGTGACGTCCAGCGCAACGCGGCAGGCCAGCAATTGGCCCGGCGTGCAGGTGGTCGGGTCGATCGCACAGGCGCCGCACGCCTTGGTTCGCTGCCAATAGCCGCTGTCGTGGTCCCGTGCGGTTTCGATCTGCTCTGTGATCGCGGGGCTGATCGCGATCGCCCGTTCGTCGGCCAGTTCGAGCAGCGCGTCGACGGCCAGCCAATTGCGCGGCTCTTCCGATAAAAGCGTCGCCAGCCGGGTTTCGAAGGCGTCGGGGGTGGCGGCCTTCGCCAGCGCCCGTTCCAGCGCCGCGCCAATCCGGTCCTCGGCGTGGGCGACCAGCAGGCTGCTCGGCCAGCCGGTCGCAAGCCTGTAGGTACTGTACCCTGTCCCGATCAATGAGGCGAGCAGCAGGATGGTCAGGATCGCCCTGGCCGCCCTGCGCATCGGATCAGGCCCCGACCATTCCGACGATCTCGTAGGTCTTCTTCAGGATCGGCGCGGCAAGGGCGCGGGCCTGTTCGGCGCCGTGGCCAAGGATGCGGTCGATCTCGTCGGGCTGTTCCATCAGGCGCGACATCTCGGTCGAGATCGGCGCCAGCTTGTCCACCGCAAGATCGGCCAGCGCCGGCTTGAAGGCCGAGAACTGGCTGCCGCCGTGGTCGGCAAGAACCGCGTCGGGCGTGGTCTCGGCCAGCGCGGCGTAGATGTTCACAAGGTTGCGCGCCTCGGGGCGGTCGTCCAGACCGTCGACCTCGGACGGCAGCGCCTCGGGGTCGGTGCGGGCCTTGCGGATCTTCTGCGCAATGGTGTCGGCGTCATCGGTCAGGTTGATCCGGCTCATGTCGGACGGGTCGGACTTGGACATCTTCTTGGACCCGTCGCGCAGGCTCATGACCCGCGTCGCGGCACCCTCGATCACCGGCTCGGTTTCGGGGAAGAAATCCACGCCGAAGTCGTTGTTGAACTTGATCGCGATGTCGCGCGTCAGTTCCAGATGCTGCTTCTGGTCCTCGCCCACCGGCACATGGGTCGCGTGATAGACAAGGATGTCCGCCGCCATCAGCGCGGGATAGGCGAACAGCCCCAGCGACGCGTTCTGCGAATTCTTCCCGGCCTTGTCCTTCCACTGGGTCATCCGCTGCATCCAGCCCATGCGGGCGACGCAGTTGAAGATCCACGCAAGCTGCGCGTGCTCGGCGACCTGGCTTTGGTTGAACAGGATCGATTTCGACGGGTCGACGCCCGCGGCGATGAAGCCGGCGCACAGTTCGCGCGTGGCACGGGTCAGCGCGGCGGGGTCCTGCCAGACGGTGATCGCGTGCAGGTCGACCATGCAATACACGGTCTCGAATTTCCCCTCGTCCTGCATCGTGACGAAGCGCTTCATCGCGCCCAGGTAGTTGCCCAGGGTCAGGCCGCCGGAAGGCTGGATGCCCGAGAAGACGCGGGGAGTGAACGCGGCCATGAGTGTCTCCGTCTGGATTTCTGCGCCGCACTCGCGTAACGCGGGGGACAAAGGCCGTCAAGGAAGCCCGCACATGAGCAGCCACAACCCCCACAGCGAAAGCCCGTTCAATGCCTTGCCGCCCGTCGTGGTGTTTCTTGCGCTGGCGATTGCCGGGGTCGAGATCGGGCTGCAACTGGGCCAACGCGGACTTCTGGGCGGACCCGAGGCCGTCGGCTGGCGGCTTGGTCTGATCCAGAGGTTCTCGGTCGTGCCCGACCTGTTCCGCGCGATGTGGGCGCAGGGCATCTGGCCGCCCGAGCATCTGCTGCGGCTGGTCGCCTATCCGTTCGTCCACGCCAGCTTTGGCCACGCGATTTTCGTGGTCGTCTTCATCCTCGCGCTGGGCAAGATGGTGGCCGAAGTCTTCGCCGCGTGGGCGGTGCTGGTGGTCTACTTTGGCGCGTCGGCTGTCGCGGGGCTGGTCTATAGCTTCGTCGTGCCGTCCGAGATGCCGTTGTTCGGAGGCTATCCCGGCGCTTATGGGCTGATCGGCGCCTTCACCTTCCTTCTATGGACACGGCTGGCCGCCAGCGGCGGGCCGCAGGGTCGCGCGTTTTCGTTGATCGGTTTCCTGATGGGCATCCAGCTCTTGTTCGGCCTGCTGTTCGGCGGCGGGCTGGACTGGGTGGCCGATCTTGCCGGGTTCGCCACCGGGTTCCTGCTGTCCTTCGTGGTCAGCCCCGGCGGTTGGGCGCGCGTGTCCGAGCGGCTGCGCCGGCGCTAGCTTAGCGCCGCAGCGACCGGCGGATGTCATTCAGGGGCAGGCCGCCTATCCAGTGGGCCAGCGCGAAGTAGGTGACGATGCCGATCGTCACCAGCAGCGCCAGCGCAAGATACCGCCACGCGCCCGCGGCCAGCAGCGGACCCAGCAGCAGGTTGCCCACCCACAGCACCACGCCCATCAGCAGCGCCGCGACGATGATCCGCCAGATGCGCCGTTTGAAGCGCTCGTCCAGCAGTACCGCTTCGCCATACCGGCGCGAGCCGAGCCACAGCTGCAAGACCATCGACCAGCCCGCCAGTGTCGTGCCAAGCGCCGCTGCGATATAGCCGATGAACGGCGCCAGCCCGATCGCCACCACGGCGTTCACCGCCAGCGAACCAAGGGCATAGTAGAACGGCGTCCGCGTGTTCTCGCGCGCGAAGAACAGCGGCTGAAGCGCCTTTTGCAGCACGAAGGCCGGCAGCCCCAGCCCGTAGATCGCAAGGGCCAGCGCCGTTGCGGCGGTGTCGTCGGGGCCGAACTCGCCACGCTGGAACAACACGCTGATCAGGGTCAGCGGGATCGCCACAAGCGCCACGGCGGCGGGGATCGTCAGCGCAAGGCTGATCTCTGCCGCGCGGTTGAACGCGTCGCGGCCGCCCGCGGTGTCACCTGCGCCAAGGCGGCGGGACAGGTCGGGCAGCAGTACGACGCCGATGGCGATGCCCACGACGCCAAGCGGCAACTGGTACAGCCGATCGGCATAGCTTAGCCACGCGACGGCACCGTCGAAGAAGCTGGCGACCTGCCGCCCGATCAGCAGGTTTACCTGCACCACCCCGCCCGCCAGAACGGCGGGGGCCGCGATGCGGGCCAGACGCTTCAGTTCGGGCGTCAGCCGGGGCCGTGTCGGGACAAGCCGATACCCGGCCCGCGCCGCTGCGATCCAGACCAGCGCAAGCTGCGCGATCCCCGCGATCGGCACGGTCCACGCCAGCGTCAGCCCCATCGGCCAGTCCAGCAGGTTCGCCAGCACCATCGCGGCGACGAACAGGACGTTCAGCAGGACGGGCGCGGCGGCGGCGGCGGCAAAGCGGCCGGTGGCGTTCAGAACGCCCGACAACAGCGCCGCCAGCGAGATGAACAGGATGTAGGGGAACGCGATCCGCCCGAACACGACAGCAAGGTCGAACCGTTCGTCACCGGCGAACCCCGAGGCCATCGCCAGCACCAGCCACGGCATCGCCGCCTGCGCGATCAGCGAGAAGACGATCAGCACCGTGGCCAACCCGGAAAACGCGTCCTGCGCAAAACCTTTATGGTCTGCGTCCGTCTCGAGCTTTTTCGAGAACATCGGGATGAACGCCATGTTGAACGCGCCTTCGGCGAAGAAGCGGCGGAACATGTTGGGCAGCGAGAAGGCGACAAGGAACGCCTCTGCCACCGGGCCCGACCCAAGGTAGGCGGCGATCATGATGTCGCGGGCAAAGCCCAAAAGGCGGCTTGCCATCGTCCAGACGCCGACGGTGAAGAACGCGGCCATAAGGCGGATCGGTTTCATCTTGGATGGACGTCCCGGCTGGGGCGCAATCTGCCCCGGTTATCCCTGTGTCGGCAAAACCGGTGCCGGACGGCGCCGGACCGGGTTTGCCTGAATCATGCTTCCTTGGCGCGGATCGCACCCTGTTCGATGGCG
This sequence comes from Psychromarinibacter halotolerans, assembly GCF_029168315.1. Classification (NCBI taxonomy): domain Bacteria; kingdom Pseudomonadati; phylum Pseudomonadota; class Alphaproteobacteria; order Rhodobacterales; family Paracoccaceae; genus Psychromarinibacter; species Psychromarinibacter halotolerans. Next base: position 154,926 of record NZ_JARGYD010000002.1, on the reverse strand, counting down.
TGCCGCAGCTTTTTCTCAAGCGACCGCTGCCGGTTCTCGGAATACAGCTTCAGACCGAACATGTCCTTCACGTAGAAGCTGTCGACCACCTGTTCGCCATAGGTCGCGATTACCGCGCTGGAAATCTGGATGTTGTCCGCCGCCAGCGTGCGGGTCAGGTCGTACAGAAGGCCCGGACGGTCGCGCGTGTCGACCTCGATGATCGTGTAGATCTCGGACCCCTCGTTGTCGAACACCACCGATGTCGGCACCCGGAACGCGGCCTCGCGCTTTTTCAGCTTGTCACGCTGGCGCATCGCCTCGGTCGGCCTGACCTCTCCGCGCAGGGTCTTTTCGATCATCTGACGCAGGCGCGGCAGGCGGCTTGCCTCATAGGGCGAGCCTTCGCCGTCCTGAATCCAGAAGGCGGCGGTGACCCAGCCGTCCTTGGTGGTGAAGGTGCGCGCGTCCTTGATGTTGGCGCCCACCAGCGCCAGCGCGCCGCACAGCCGCGAGAAGATGCCGGGATGGTCCGCCAGTGCAAAGGTCACGCGGGTGGCGTCGCGATCTTCGTCCGGGGTCAGTTTCAGACGCAGCTCGTCCGCGCCGAGACCACGCAGAAGTTCGGCGAAATCGACATGCGCGGTGACGTGCAGCCCCTGCCAGTAGGGTTCGTAATGGCGGTCGATCTCGGCCTTGATGGCCTTGTTCTCCCAGCCGTCGAGCGCCTCGCGCAGGTTGCGCTTCGCTTCGGTGCTGCGCTGGCCGCGGTTCAGCGCCTCCAGCCCGTCTTCCATCGCGCGTGCAGTCTGCCGGTACAGCCCGCGCAGCAGCGCGGCTTTCCAGTTGTTCCAGACGTTCGGACCGACGCCGCGGATATCGCAGACGGTCAGCACGGTCAGCAGGTCCAGCCGTTCCTTGGTCTGCACCGCCTTCGCGAAGTCGCGCACGGTGCGGGGGTCCGCGATGTCGCGCTTTTGCGCCATGTCGGACATCAACAGGTGATAGCGCACCAGCCATTCGACGGTGACGCATTCGCCCGGCTTCAGGCCAAGACGCGGTGCGATGGTGCGGGCCAGCTTGGCGCCGACGACAGAGTGATCCTCGTCCCGGCCCTTGCCGATATCGTGGCACAACAGGGCAACGTACAGGACCCGGCGGTTCACGCCGTCTTCCAGAATCCGGCTGGCGACAGGCAATTCCTCGATCAACTCGCCGCGTTCGATCTGCGCGAGGGTCGAGATGCATTGGATCGTATGTTCGTCCACCGTGTACGAGTGATACATGTTGAACTGCATCATCGCGACGATGGGCGCGAATTCCGGGATGAAGGTGCCCAGCACGCCCAGTTCGTTCATGCGCCGCAACGCGCGTTCCGGGTTGCCGTGTTTCAGCAGCAGATCGCGGAAGATACGGGTGGCTTCCTTGTCCGACCGCATGTCGTCGTCGATCAGCTTCAGGTTCGCGGCCACAAGGCGCATGGCGTCGGGGTGGATCAGAAGCCCGGTGCGCAGGCCTTCCTCGAAGATCCGAAGCAGGTTCAGCTTGTCGGACAGAAACGCGGCCTCGTCCGCGACGGCAAGCCGGTTGTTGACGATCTTGTAGCCGTCACGAACCTTCCGCCGCCGTTTGAACAGCCCGACCAGCTTCGGCTCGCGCTTGACGTGACGCTCTTCCAGAGCGGTCAGGAAGATGCGGGTCACCTCGCCGACCTCGGTCGCGTGACGGAAATAGTCCTGCATGAAGATCTCGACCGCCGGGCGGCCGGCGGCGTCGACATATCCCATCGCATCGGCCACCTCGACCTGCATGTCGAAGGTCAGCTGGTCCATCGCGCGGTTGGTGATCAGGTGCAGGTGGCACCGCACCGCCATCAGGAAATCCTCGGCGGCGAGGAAGGCGTCGTATTCGGCCTGCCGGAACACGCCCAGTTCGACAAGGTCGGCGGCGGATTCCACGCCGTGCACGTACTTGTCGATCCAGAACAGAGATTGCAGATCGCGCAGGCCGCCCTTGCCCTCCTTGACGTTGGGTTCGACCATGTAGCGCTGGCCGCCCTGCTTGCGGTGACGCTTCGCCCGCTCGTCCAGCTTCGCCTCGATGAACTCGGCGGCGGTGCCCTTGAACAGGTCGTTGCACAGGCGGCGCTTCAGCTCTGTCTCCAGCGGCGGGAAGCCGTCGATGAACCTGTGTTCCAACAAAGCGGTGCGGATCGTGTAGTCGTCCTTGGCCAGCCGCAGACAGTCCTTCACCGTGCGGCTGGCATGGCCGACCTTCAGGTGCAGATCCCAGAAAATATAGAGCATGGATTCAATCACGCTCTCGGCCCAGGGGGTGATCTTGTAGGGCGTCAGGAACAGCAGGTCGACGTCGGAATACGGCGCCATCTCGGCCCGGCCATAGCCGCCGACCGCAAGAACCGCGATGCGCTCGGCCTCGGTCGGGTTGGCCAGCGGATGGATGTACTGCGTCGCGATCCGGAAGACAGAGGTGACGATGCCGTCGGTCAGGTGCGAATAGGCGTGGACCGTGGGCCAGGCGTTCATCGGGTCGGCGCGGAAAGCGGCGGCGATGGCATCGCGGCCCTCGCGCATCGCATCGCCCAGAATGGTCACGGCGGCGGCCCGGATGTCCTTGGCGTCGGCCGCGTCGCGACAGGCGGCGTCCAGCCGGCCGCGCACGGCGTCGGCGTCGAACACCTGCGCTGCGGGCAGGATCAGGTCGTCGGTCTGGTCGGCGGGGCCCGGAACGTGGTCCCGGGCCGGCGAACGGTCAGAGGCCGGCGCCAGCGAAGCTTCGGGGGGCGGGGTCAATGACGGTTACCTGCTTGTCGATGATCGTGGCGATGGCCAGCCCGCGTTCGTTCGTGCCGTCGGGACGGAACCGGAAGATCCCGTTCACGCCGACGAAGCCCGTGGGCTGGGTCAGGGCTGCGGCGGACAGCGACCCGGCATTGCCGGCGCTGACCAGCGCGCCGATAGCGGCGATGCCGTCGAAGGCCAGCCCCGCGATCGGATGGGGCGGCTCGCCATAGGCGGCTTCGTAGCGGGCTTCGAACTGGGTGGTCAGGCTGGGCGAGGGCAGGGCGAACCAGCCGCCTTGCAGGCCGGGAAGATCCCGCGCACTGGGCGGAATGTCCCACCGCTGAAGCCCGATGAACTGCGTTTCGGTCGGGTCGATGCCGTTCTCGCTGACCAGTTGGGTCAGGATCGGCAGCGCACCGGCGGTGCCCGAGGTGTAAAAGATCGCGTTCGCGCCCGAGGCCTTCGCGGTGTCGGTCACCTCGCTCACGGCCTGAACGACGCCGTTCTGCGACAGCTCGAACGAGGTCTCGCCCGCAAAAGAACCGCCGTAGACGCCGATCGCGGTGGCGATGGCATCGCGCCCCTGACGTTCGGCGGTGTCGTTGCCGTAGGCGATCATGATGTTGGAATTGCCCTGACCCACGGCGTAGGCGGTCAGCCGGTTCGCCGTGTTCTCGAAGGTGTGGCCAAGCACGAAGACGTTGCCGCCCGCGATGCCGGTGTTGTTCGAGAAGCTCAGGACGTTCACGCCGCGCCCGGCAACGGCCGCACCGGCCGCGTTGGCAGAGGCGGCATAGACCGGACCCAGCAGGATCTTGGCGCCGTCGCTCACGGCTTCGGCGGCGACGGTCGCGGCGGTCTGGGCGTCGCCGGCGGTCCGGTAGACCCGCAGATCGACCTCGACCCCCTGAAGTTCGGCCATCGCCAGCCGCGCCGCGTTCTCAAGCGACTGGGCCAACGCCTCATCCCCGGCCTGACCGGACCCGGCGGGCACCAGAAGCGCGACCTGCACCGGATCGCCCGCGTTCAGGCGCGGACCATTGGCGGAAGGGGTGGGAAGGCTGTCACAGGCAGCAAGCCAGAGAGCAGAGGCGATAGCGAGAAGCCGCACCGCTTGGCGGCGGGTCCGGCGAAAAGTGGTCGTCATGGTCTGTCCTTGGCCGTTTTGCTGCGCTTGCAGGCCGTGTCAGACTATGCGCTACAACGAGGAGAGTAAACGTCTGCCAAACGCGAGGGAAATTCGTGACCGTAGAGATCAGGCAGCTTCCCGCCGGGCTGTATTTCGTCGCCACGCCGCTGGGCGCGGCAAGAGACATCACGCTGCGGGCGCTGGACGTGCTGGCGTCGGCGGACGTGCTGGCGGCCGAGGACACCCGTACCCTGCGCCACCTGATGCAATTGCACGGGATCGCCGTGGGGGACCGCCCGATGATCGCCTATCACGATCACAACGGCGCCGAGGTCAGACCAAGGCTGATTCGCATCATGCAGGAGGGCAAGTCGGTCGCCTATGCCTCTGAGGCCGGCACGCCGCTGGTGGCCGATCCGGGCTATCCCCTTGCGCGCGAAACGGTTTCCGAAGGCATCAAGGTGGTGCCGGTGCCGGGCCCCTCGGCGGTGACCGCGGCGCTGACCGTGGCGGGCCTGCCCACCGACAGGTTCCTGTTCGCGGGCTTCCCGCCGGCGGCCGCAGGGGCCCGCAAAAGCTGGATGGCAGAGATCGCACGGGTCCCGGCGACGCTGGTGATCTATGAAAGCCCGAAGCGCATTAACCGAACATTATATGAACTGTGCGAGGTTGCCGGAGGTGAACGGCAGGCGGCTGTCTGTCGCGAACTGACCAAGCGGTTCGAGGAAACGCTGCGCGGGACGCTTGCCGACCTTGCGGCGGCCACTGCGGAACGCCCCCCAAAGGGTGAGATCGTGCTTGTCGTCGACCGCGGCCGCGAAGAAGCGACGGAACAGGACATGGAAACCGCCCTGCGCGCGGCGCTGGAAGACATGAGCGTAAAGGACGCGGCTGCGGCTGTAGCGGGCGCTTTGGGTTTGCCGAAGCGCGACGTGTACCAAGCGGCGCTGCGGCTGGATCGCGGGGACGATTGATCTTTTCGGGCCGGGGAGCGGCCCGAGAAACGGATACGGCCTGCGGGGCCGGGTGCGGAGTGTGCGGTATGAGTGGTCGGGTATCCTATTATTCGGGACTGGCGGCGGAAGAGATTGTCGCGCGGGACTACGAACGGCGCGGGTATATGCTGCGCGAACAGCGCTGGCGCGGTCCGGGCGGAGAGATCGACCTGATCTTCGAAAAGGCGGGCGCGCTGGTGTTCGTCGAGGTGAAGAAAGCGCGCGACTTTGCGCTGGCGGCGGCGCGGATCACGCAGCGACAGGTCGACCGCATCCTGACGTCGGCCAGTTGCTACCTTGGACGGATGCCCGCCGGGCAGAATACCCAGATGCAGGTCGATGCCGCGCTTGTGGACGGTCGCGGCAAGATCCAGATCCTTGAAAACGCGCTGGCCTTCTAGCGCCTTGCCGTTCCGAGGTGCCTGCGCCATGTAAGGGGCTATCCAAATTGCTTGCGCGGAGCCCCCGACATGTCCCTCAAAATCGCCATCCAGATGGACCCGATCGGCCCGATCGACATCGACGCCGACAGCACCTTCCGTCTGGCCGAGGAAGCCCAGTCGCGGGGGCATTCGCTGTTCTACTACACCCCCGACCAACTGTCCTGGCGCGAGGGGAAGGTGATCGCGAATGGCTGGCCGCTGACCGTAAAGCGCGTGAAGGGCGACCATTTCGAACTGGGTGAGCGGCAGACGGTGGACCTTGCCGAATTCGACGTCGTTTGGCTGCGGCAGGATCCGCCGTTCGACATGGGCTATATCACCACGACCCACCTGCTAGAGCGGCTGATGCCCGAAACGCTGGTGGTCAACGATCCGTTCTGGGTCCGCAACTGCCCCGAGAAGCTGCTGGTGCTGCAGTTCCCCGACCTGATCCCGCCGACCCTGATCGCCCGCGACCTTGGCGCGATCCGTGCCTTCAAGGAAGAGCACGGCGACATCATCCTGAAGCCGCTGTACGGCAACGGCGGCGCCGGCGTGTTCCGGCTGGACCCCAACGACCGCAACCTGTCGTCCCTGCACGAACTGTTCACCGGCATGAGCCGCGAGCCGCTGATCGCGCAGAAATTCCTGCCGGACGTCTCGGCCGGCGACAAGCGGGTGATCCTTGTCGACGGCGCGCCGGTCGGCGCGATCAACCGCGTCCCCCAGCCCGGCGAAACGCGGTCGAACATGCATGTCGGCGGCCGTGCCGAAAAGGTCGAGCTGACCGCCCGCGACCGAGAGATCTGCGACGCCATCGGCCCGCGCCTGAAGGAATACGGGCAGATCTTCGTCGGAATCGACGTGATCGGCGACTACCTGACCGAGATCAACGTGACCTCGCCCACCGGCCTGCAGGAACTGGAACGCTTCGACGGCACCAATGCCGCAGGCCTGATCTGGGATGCGATCGAAGGGAAACGCGCCGGAAAATGAGTTGGCAGCTCGCCGTTCTGCGGCGGTCCCTGAAGCGGACCGCCTATCCGGTCATGGGCCGGGTGCGGAACTGGGGGATTGCCCGCACGGCCTTCCGCCTGTCGGCGAAGCTTGCCTTCCGCAGCGTGCGCGGCACCCGGTACGTGCAGGCCGAGGGCGCTCTGGCGCCGGGCCTGTTCGTACGTGGCCGGGCCGAGCCGAAGCCGGGCGTGATCCTGTACCTGCACGGCGGCGCCTACATCATCGGAAGCCCCGGCACCTATTGGGAACTGGCTGGCCGCATCGCGCGGCAGACGGGGCACCGGGTGTATCTGCCCGATTACCCGCTTGCCCCCGAAGCCCCGGCGCCCGCCGCCTTTCATGCCGCCGTCCTTGCGTGGGAGGCGCTGCTGGGGGATGGGCTGCGCCCGGATCAGATCGTCATCGCCGGAGACAGCGCGGGCGGCGGGCTTGCGCTGGCGCTGCTGGCGCATGTGCTGGCCGAGGGGCAGCGGCCGGCGGGCGTTGTCGCCTTCTCGCCGTGGACCGACCTGACCCTGTCCGGCAAGTCGCTAAAGACCAACGCCGACACCGACGTGCTGCTGCCTGCCGCCCGCGTACACGAGATCCGCGACCTTGTGGTGGGGGCGCTGGCCCCCGACGATCCCCGCGTCTCGCCGCTATTCGCCCGGTTTCCCAATTGTCCGCCCGCCTTCATCGCGTGGTCCGAGACCGAGATCCTGCGCGACGACGCAGTGCGCATGGCGCGCAAGCTGCGCGACGGCGGCGCCTTCGTCGAACAGGACGTGCAGGCCGACGCGCCCCATGTCTGGCAGCTGTTTCACGGCATGGTGCCCGAGGCGAACGCGTCCCTGCACAAGGCGGCGCGGTTCATCGTTGCGGCGCTGGCGCGTCGGGAAGCCGGAAGCTGACCGCCTCGGCGACGTGGTGGCGTCCGACCGCGTCGCAGCCGTCGAGGTCGGCGATGGTCCGCGCCACCCGCAGCACCCGGTGATAGCCCCGCGCCGTCAGGCCGAACCGTTCCGCCACCTGTGACAGCAAGGCAGAGCCCGCTGCATCCGGTGTCGCGCTGGCCGCCAGCGCGGCGCCCTCGGCGTCGGCGTTGGACCGGATGCCGGGATGGTCGGCGTAGCGGGCCAGTTGCACCGCGCGCGCCTCGGCCACGCGCGCGGCGATCGTGGCCGAACAGTCGCCGTCCTCGGGCAGGTCGAGGTCGGTGTAGCAGACCGGCGGCACGTCGATGCGCAGATCGAACCGGTCCATCAGCGGTCCCGAAATGCGGCCCATGTAATCCTCGCCGCAACCCGGCGCGCGGGCGCAGGCCCGGTTCGGGTCGCTGAGATAGCCGCATTTGCAGGGGTTCGCCGCCGCCACCAGCATGAACCGGCAGGGATAGCGTACATGGGCGTTCGCGCGGGCGACGACGACCTCGCCGGTCTCGATGGGCTGGCGCAGCGTCTCCAGCACCTGCCGCGAGAACTCGGGGAATTCGTCCATGAACAGCACGCCGTTGTGCGCGAGAGAGATTTCACCGGGCTTCGCGCCGCGCCCGCCGCCGACGATGGCGGCCATCGAAGCTGTGTGATGCGGTTCGCGGAACGGCCGTGTCCGGGAAATGCCGCCCTCGTCCAGCAGTCCGGCCAGCGAGTGCACCATCGACGTTTCCAGCGCCTCGGTGGCGGACAGGGGCGGCAGGATGCCGGGCAGGCGGGCGGCGAGCATCGACTTGCCAGAGCCGGGGGTGCCGACCATCAGGACGTGATGCCGACCGGCGGCGGCGATCTCCAGCGCGCGCTTGGCGCGTTCCTGACCCTTGACCTCGCGCAGGTCGCGGCTGCGGGCGGGGTCGGTGATTTCTCCGGGCGTGGCGGGGTCCAGCACGCGCTGGCCGGTGAAGTGGGCGATGGCCTGCGCCAGGGACCCCGGCGCGATCACAGCGCAGGCGCCGACCCACGCGGCCTCGGCGCCGCAGCCTTCGGGGCAGACAAGGCTGCGGTCCTCTTCGGCGGCGGCCATCGCGGCGGGCAGGGCGCCGGTGACCGGGACAAGGTTGCCGTCCAGCGACAGCTCTCCCAGCGCGACGCAGTGTTCGACCGCGTCCTTCGGCAGGATGTCCAGCGCCGCCAGCAGCGCCAGCGCGATGGGCAGGTCGAAGTGCGAGCCTTCCTTGGGCAGGTCGGCTGGCGACAGGTTCAGCGTGATGCGCTTTGACGGCAGGGCGATCGACATCGTCGCCAGCGCCGCGCGGACCCGTTCCTTCGCCTCGGACACAGCCTTGTCGGGCAGGCCGACAAGGCTGAAGCTGGGCACGCCGGGGGCCAGCGCGCATTGCACCTCGACCATGCGCGCGTCCAGCCCTTCGAACGCCACGGTATAGGCGCGCGCGACCATTCCCTTGCCCCCGTCAGTTCGGTTTCCGAGTGGTTAACGGGTAAGGCAGGGATGGTTTAGGAAGCGTTAACTGGTGCTGTCGAGAAGCGCGGTGAACTTCGGCCACGCCGCCGGGTCGTTGACGGTCTTGTCGCGGCAGAAGGCATTGCAGAAGCCAAAGACCTTACCGCCGGTTTCAAGGAAGTGGGTGACCGGATCGCCGGAATAGGGGCAGGTTTCGTTCTCCGACGGTCCGCTGTCGACCGCGCGGGCCGGGATCGGCGCGGGGCCGGGCCATGCCGAGGTGGGAAGGTCCAGCGCATAGGGCACGGGATCGTAGGATTTCGTCAGCCCCATCGCGCGCCAGCGGCGGAAGTCGGGCTGTGCAAGATGCGCATCGACATAGGCTTGCGCCTCGGGGCCGGCGGCAAGCCCATAGCCCGCGATCCGGGCGGCCACGGGCGCATAGAACACGTCCGCCAGCGAATAGTCCCCGAACAGCCACGGCGTGTCCGAGCCGGACGCGGCCCGCGCCGTGGCCCACAGCTGTTGCACACGGTCGATGTCGGCAAGCACCGCGTCCGAGGGGGCGAAGCCGTCCCAGCGGTACAGCAGTTGCATCGCGCAGTCGCCGCGCAACGCGCCGAAGCCCGAATGCATCTCGGCCACCAGCCAGCGGGCCAGCGCCCGCAATGCGGGGTCGGCGGGCCACAGGCCGGCGTCCGGGTGCCGTTCGTGCAGCGTCTCGGCCATCGCCAGCGTGTCGGCGACCACGGTGCCTTCGGGCGTCCGCATCACCGGCACAAGCCGCGCGGGTGCCAGCGCCGAGAGATCCTCGCGCAGGGTGCCATCGTACAGTCCGACCATGTGGGTCCGGACGGGGAGGCCGAAGCGGGCAAACATAAGCCAGCCGCGGAGCGACCACGAAGAAAAGCTTCGGTCGCCGATGTAAAGATCATAGGTCATGGAACGCAGGTTAAGCGAATTGCCGCGCCGCAGAGAAACGCATTTTGAAGATGTTTTGCTTCACGGTTCGTGATTGATTTCGGACGCCCGCCACCCGCCGTCCAGTGTCAGCCGGGTGACCGACAGCGGCGCGATGCGGATCGCCAGCGTCTCGTAGGCGGACAGCCGCAACGCGCGCTGCACCTGCGTCAGGATCACGCCCATGTGGGCCACCACGATCACGTCGCCGCCGCGATGCGTGCGGGCAAGCCGGTCTGCCGCGTCGGACACGCGCGCCGACAGGGCGTTCCAGCTTTCGCCGCCGGGGGCGGGAACCGTGCCGGGGCTTTCGTGAAAGGCGCGCAGGGCGGCGGCCTGCTCGGGCGGCATCCTGTCGGCGCGTTGCCCTTCCCAATCGCCGAAGTGCATTTCGCGCAGGGCGGGGTCGGCGTCCAGCCGGGGCCGGTCGCCGCGCAGCGCGTCGGCGGTGTCGCGGGCGCGGCTTAAGTCGGACGAGACGACAGGCGCATCGGGCAGGTACGCCGACAGCCGCGCGATGCGGGCGGTGTCCGACAGGTCGGCGGGCAGGTCCGTCCAGCCGATCATGCCTTTCGCATGGGTCGGCCCGTGGCGGATCCACCAAAGCCGGGTCACGCCATGTATCCCGGCAGCGTGCCTTTCAGCACCAAAGGAAGCCCGGCAGCCACCAGCACCACAAGATCCGCGTCGGCCGCAAGTCTTTGATTCAGAATGCCCTGCGCGTCCGCGAACCGGCGGGCCAAAGCATTTTCGGGGACTATTCCGCTGCCGACTTCGTTCGAAACCGTGACAAGCGTCCCGTCGAAGCTAGATAGCCCGGTCAGAAGGCGGTCCGTTTCGGCCCCAAGGTCGCTTTCGTCGAGGAGGTGATTGGTCAGCCAAAGACTGGCGCAATCGAACAGGACACATGCGCCGGACGGGAGGGATCCGAGCGTTTCGACAATTTTTTTCGGCTCTTCCACGGTCCGCCAACCGGCCCCACGGCGGTCCTTGTGGGTCTTTATTCTGTCTTTCATTTCAAGGTCATAGGCCTGCGCGCTGGCAATGTAAGTCCAGGGCGCCGGGCAGCCTGTGACAAGCCTTTCGGCAAAAAATGATTTCCCGGAGCGGGAACCACCTAGGACGAGTGCGCGTTGGAAAGACATCAAAATGCGCCGATTGATCTGGGACCGGGGCCGATCCGTAACAGCATCATCGGTAAATTATAAGTACTCCGCGTCCGCGGACTGGCTTGGGGGCCGAAGACAGACATGCCATTTGATGGATTCAACGACCAAACCCTTCCGCGCCGTGCCATGCAGGCTGAACTTCTGGATGCGGAAACCGAGCTGAGGCTGGCCTACGCCTGGCGCGACGATCGCGACGAAGCGGCCCTTCACCGACTGATCAACGCTTACATGCGCCTCGCCATTTCGATGGCGGCGAAATTCAAGCGGTATGGCGCGCCGATGGGCGACCTGATCCAGGAAGCTGGGCTTGGTCTGATGAAAGCGGCGGACAAGTTCGACCCCGATCGCGGCGTCCGCTTTTCGACCTACGCAGTGTGGTGGATCAAGGCCTCGATCCAGGACTACGTGATGCGGAACTGGTCGATGGTGCGGACGGGTTCGACCTCTTCCCAGAAATCGCTGTTTTTCAACATGCGCCGCGTTCAGGCCCGGCTGGAACGTGAAGCCGCTGCAGAAGGCCGCACGCTGGAACGCCACGTGATGCGCGAGCTGATCGCGACCGAGGTGGGCGTGCCGCTGCACGACGTCGAACTGATGGAAGGCCGTCTGTCCGGCTCGGATTTCTCGCTGAACGCGACCCAGTCGGTCGAGGACGAGGGCCGCGAGTGGATCGACACGCTGGAAGACGACAGCGCGCAAGCCTCGGAGACGGTGCAGAAGCACAAGGACAACGACGTCCTGCGCACGTGGCTGGTGACGGCGCTGAGCGGGCTGAACGATCGCGAGCGGTTCATCGTCAAGGAACGCAAGCTGCGCGACGACCCGCGCACGCTGGAAAGCCTTGGCAACGAACTGGGCCTGTCGAAAGAGCGGGTGCGCCAGCTTGAGGCTGCGGCCTTCGGCAAAATGCGCAAAAGCCTTGAGTCCCAGTCGCGCGAAGTGCACCACTTCTTCGCATGACACCTTCCGGATTTCTTGCTGCGGCCGCCGTTTTCTCGGCGGCCGTTTCGTTTGCGGGCTCCGCTTCGGCAGCAGAGGTCGGCGCCGCGGATCTAAACGATCTGCCCGAGGCAGAGATCTACGTGCTGGGCGAGATCCACGACAACCCGGCGCATCATCTGACTCAGGCCACGGTGGTCGGCGCCGGTGTCGCCGCCGTGGTGTTCGAGATGCTCACGCCGCAGCAGGCGGAGGGCTGGCAGCCCGGTCTTGCGGGTGACGCCGCCGCGCTGGGCAAGGCGCTGCAATGGTCCGATGGCTGGCCGGACTTCGCGATCTATTACCCTATTTTCGAGGCGATCGGTGACGCTACCGTCTACGGCGCGGCCCTGCCGCGCGAGGATGTGCGGCAGGCAATCTCGGTCGGCGCGGCAACTGTCTTCGGCGATGGCGCCGGGCGGTTCGGGCTGGACCTTCCGTTGCCCGCCGAAGAGACCGCGTTGCGCGAAGCCGACCTGAACGACGCCCACTGCGGCGCACTGCCGGTCGAAATGCTGCCCGGAATGCTCGAGGCGCAGCGCCTGCGCGACGCGGCCTTCGCGCGCGCCGCGGTGTTGGCGTTGGAAGAGACCGGCGGCCCGGTCGCGGTGATCACCGGCAACGGCCATGCCCGCCGCGACTGGGGCATGCCGCGTGCGCTGGCGACCGCCGCGCCCGATGTGTCGGTCCTGTCGCTGGGCCAGTTCGAGACGACCGCGCCCGACGCGCCGCCCTTCGACGTCTGGGTTGTGACCGACCCGGCAGAGCGCGACGACCCCTGCGCCGCCTTCGCCGGGTGACAGGCGCCGCCCGACCGGCGCGGGGCGGGCATGCTTGAGTTCGCCCCAGCCTCGGCGTAGACCTGTCAGCAGGCAATTTCTGACCGGAAAGCCGAGGGATACATGCTCGCAGGCAAGCGGATTCTCCTGATCGTCGGCGGCGGTATCGCGGCCTTCAAGTCGCTGGACCTGATCCGGCGTCTGCGCGAACGCGGCGCGACCGTCGTCCCCGTGCTGACCAAGGCCGCAGAGGAATTCGTGACGCCGCTGTCGGCGTCCGCACTGGCGGCGCAGAAGGTCTACCGCGACCTGTTCGACCTGACGGACGAAGCCGAGATGGGTCATATCGAGCTGTCGCGCGATGCCGACCTGCTGGTCGTGGCGCCCGCCACCGCCGATCTGATGGCGAAGATGGCGAACGGGCATGCGAACGATCTTGCCTCGACCCTGCTGCTGGCCACCGACAAGCGGGTGCTGATCGCGCCCGCGATGAACGTGCGCATGTGGGATCATCCCGCCACCCAGCGAAACCTGGCGACGCTGACGTCCGACGGCGTCCTGGTCTGCGGCCCGAACGAGGGCGACATGGCCTGCGGCGAACATGGGCCGGGCCGCATGTCGGAACCGCTGGAGATCGTCGCCGCGGTCGAGGCTGCGCTGGCCGACGGGCCGCTGAAGGGGCGGCATATCGTCGTGACCTCGGGGCCGACGCACGAACCGATTGACCCGGTGCGTTACATCGCGAACCGTTCGTCGGGGGCGCAGGGCACTGCGCTGGCGCGGGCGCTGGCGGCGCTGGGGGCCGATGTGACCTTTGTCACCGGCCCCGCGACCGTGCCGCCGCCCGACGGCGTGAAGGTGGTGAAGGTGCAGACCGCACGCGAGATGCTGGCGGCGGTTCAGACCGCGCTGCCCGCCGACGCCGCCGTTTTCGCCGCCGCCGTCGCGGATTGGCGCATGGCCGAGGATCACGGCCAGAAGATCAAGAAGGACGGCAGCGGCGCACCGCCCGTGCTGTCCTTTGCCGAGAACCCGGACATCCTTGCCACGGTGTCGCAGATGAAGACCGGACGACCGAAGCTGGTGGTCGGCTTCGCCGCCGAGACGGAAAAGGTCGAGGCGCACGCCACCGCCAAGCGGCAGCGCAAGGGCTGCGATTGGATCGTGGCGAACGACGTGTCGCCCGTGACGGGGATCATGGGCGGCGACGAGAACGCCGTCGTGCTGATCACCGACGCGGGCGCCGACCGCTGGCCGCGGATGCGCAAGTCGCTGGTCGCGAACCGTCTGGCCGAGCTGATCGCGGAGGCGTTGGCGCAGTGAACTTTCCGCCTCCGGCGGGGATATTTCCGGTCAGAAGAAGCAAATGGATGCACGAGAGGAAGTGACGTGAGCGGACCGATCCTGCGCGTTCTGCGCGATGACTGGGCGGATGCGGATGTTCCGCTGCCGTCCTACGAGACGACGGGCGCGGCAGGCGCCGATATCCGTGCGAACCTGAAGCCCGAGGACCGCGACGCCGGGCTGGTGCTGGCGCCGGGCGCGCGGGCGCTGGTGCCGACCGGGCTGCGGCTGGAGATCCCCGAAGGGTTCGAGGTGCAGATCCGCGCGCGGTCCGGGCTGGCGTTCAAGAACGGGATCGGGTTGCCGAACGCTCCGGGCACGATCGACGCCGACTATCGCGGCCCGCTGGGCGTGCTGCTGGTCAACTGGGGCGCCGAGCCCTTCACGGTGGTCCACGGCGAGCGCATCGCACAGATGATCGTCGCGCCGGTGGTGCAGGCGCAGTTCGACCTTGTCGAGGAGCTGGGCGAGACGGTGCGCGGCGCGGGCGGCTTCGGGTCGACGGGCCGGGGCTGATGGTCTGGTTCCTCGTTCTTGCGGCGGGGCTGTGGTTCCTTGGCGGTCGTCTGGATGCGCCGCGCAACGCGCGGTGGCTGATGATCGCGTTGCTGTACGTTGCGATTCTTGCGCTGCTGGTCGTGACCCCGCGCGGCGGTGGCTTTGCGCAGGCGATGGGCGGCAGCGTCGGCGAGTGGCTGGTCCTTGGCACGCTGGCGCTGGCGGTGTGGGGCTATTCGATGGTGCTTGGCCGTCTGAAGCGGCGCGCCGTCGCAGGCGAGGCCAAGGTCGAGGCGGATGTCGCGGCGGCGTCGCCGCAGGGCAGCCTGTTCGCACCGGGCGAGATCGACCGCTATGCCCGCCACATCATCCTGCGCGAGATCGGCGGCCCGGGGCAGGCGGCGCTGAAGAAGGCCAGCGTGCTTGTGGTCGGCGCCGGGGGGCTTGGGTCTCCGGCGTTGTTGTACCTTGCGGCCGCCGGTGTCGGACGGATCGGCGTGATCGACGCGGACGTGGTCGAGGCGACGAACCTGCAGCGGCAGGTGATCCACGCCGATGCGCGGATCGGGCAGCCCAAGGTGTTTTCCGCCGAAGCCGCGATGAAGTCGGTGAACCCGTACGTCGACGTGCGGCCCTACAACCGCCGCCTGACGCCCGAGGTCGCAGAGACGCTGGTGGCCGAGTATGACATCGTGCTGGACGGCACGGACAATTTCGACACCCGCTATGCGGTGAACGCGGCCTGCGTGGCGGCGGGCGTCCCGCTGGTGTCGGGTGCGCTGACCCAGTGGGAGGGGCAGCTAAGCGTGTTCCACCCGGCGTCCGGCGCGCCCTGTTATCGCTGCATCTTCCCCGAGGCGCCCGCGGCGGGGCTTGCACCGTCCTGCGCCGAGGCGGGTGTGCTGGGGCCGCTGCCCGGGGTGGTGGGGTCGATGATGGCTGTCGAGGCGGTCAAACATATCACCGGCGCCGGACAGGGACTGGTGGGGTCGATGATGATTTACGACGCGTTATGGGGCGAGACGCGCACCATCGGCGTGAAACGACGCGAAGGATGCGAGACATGCGGAACGGCCTGAACCTGCGCTGGGCAGAGGTCGAAGAGGTCGAGCCGCTGGCGCAGATGTGGCGCGCCGCATGGCGCGACGGGCATCTTGGCCACGTGCCAGAGGCGCTGGTGACGCAGCGCACGCCCGAGCTGTTCGTGCAGCGCGCGCGGGACAACCTTGCCCGGATGAAGGTTGCCGGTCCGGTTGGGCGTCCGCTGGGCCTGTGCATCGTCGACGAAGACCAGCTGTACCAGCTGTTCGTCGCGGCCGAGGCGCGGGGCACCGGGCTGGCCGGGCTTTTGTTGCGGGATGCGGAAACGCGCATGGCCGAGGACGGGGTGCGCCGGGCGTGGCTGAAATGCGCGGTGGGCAACGCGCGGGCCGCCGCATTCTATCGCCGCAACGGCTGGGAACTGGAAAGCACCGCCGAAACGAGGTTCGGGCAGGAGGTCGGCGACGGCATCCCGGTCGAGACGTGGGTGTTCGCCAAGACGCTGTAGGCGCTTGCGCGCGGGGCGGTTGCCGCCATAGGCTTCGGGGCAGACATATTGTCCCGCCAGGAGATTTCCCGAAATGAACCGCCGTCAGATCCTTGCCGCCGCGCTGGCCGCAGGCGCCGCCCTTTCCCCTGCCGCCCATGCCCAGGACGGGCTTCCCGACCTTGAAGGCCGCACCGTCGTGATCGCGACCGAGAACGCCTATCCCCCGCTGCAGTTTGTCGACCCCGCCAGCGGCGATCCGATCGGCTGGGAATACGACGCGATGGCCGAGATCGCCGAGCGGCTGAACTTCACCGTCGAGTACGAGACGATCAGCTGGGACGCGATGATCCCCGCCGTGGCCGAGGGTCAGTTCGACCTTGGCATGACCGGCATCACGATCCGCGACGACCGGGCCGAGGTGGTCGACTTCTCGGACGCCTACATGCGGTCCGAGATGGTCATGCTGGTGCGGGGCGACGAGGACCGGTTCTCGGACGCTGCCGGGTTCGCCGCCGACAGCGATCTGCTGGTCGCCGCCCAGCCCGGGACCACGCCGTTCTACGTGGCGGTCTATGACGTTCTGGACGGCGACGAGGCGAACCCGCGCGTGAAGCTGTTCGAAACCTTCGGCGCTGGCGTTCAGGCGCTGCGCACCGGCGACGTCGACCTTGTGCTGACCGACGGCACCGCGGGCGAGGGCTATGTCAGCACGTCGGACGGCGCGCTGAAGATCGTGGGCGAGAAGCTGGGAACCGAGGATTTCGGCTTCATCTTTCCCAAGGGGTCGGACCTTGTCGAACCGATCAACGCGGCCATCGCCGCGATGAAGGAAGACGGGACCATCGATGCGCTGAACAAAACGTGGTTCCTTGATTACAAGATGGGTGGCTGATACGTCGCGCGCCGCCTGCAAGACCCCGGAGCGCCGCGCGTGATCCCGTCCCCGAAGAACGACAAGGACTTTCCCTGGTGGCTTCTGGTCGCCGGGGCGATCGCCGCGTGGATGATCTTCGAGATCGTGACGGACGACCTGTACACGCAGGTTTTGCGCACGCTGTCGCGGGGTATCGGAATCACCATCTTCGTCACGCTGGTCGGGTTCTTCTCGGCCTGCGTGATCGGGCTGATGCTGGCGTCGGCCTGCCTGTCGAAATACATCGTGCTGCGGCAGTCCGCGCGGTTCTATATCGAGATCGTGCGCGGCATTCCGATCATCGTGCTGCTGCTGTACGTGGCCTTCGTCATCGCCCCTGCGCTGGTGGCCGCGTGGAACTGGGCGGCGACGGGGCTGGGGTTCGAGCCGATCCGGACCCGCGATTTCCCGCTGTTGTGGCGGGCGATCCTTGCGCTGACCATCGGTTATTCGGCTTTTATCGCCGAAGTGTTCCGCGCCGGGCTGCAATCGGTGGACGAGGGGCAGATCGAGGCGGCCGAGGCGCTGGGCCTGTCCGGCTGGCAGCGGTTCCGCCACATCGTGTTCCCGCAGGCGTTCCGCATGATCCTGCCGCCGCTTGGCAACGACTTCGTCGCGATGGTGAAGGACAGCTCGCTGGTGTCGGTGCTGGGGGTGACGGACATCACCCAGCTGGGCAAGGTCACGGCGGCGGGGAACTTTCGGTATTTCGAGACCTACAACGTCGTGGCGTTGATCTACCTGATGATGACGGTCACCCTGTCATTGGGATTGCAGCGGCTGGAACGGCGGTTGCGGGCCAAGCGCACGGAATAGGGCGTTTCCCACTGGCAGGTCCGGCGCGGGCTTCCTAGGTTCTGTGCAACACCAAAGGAGTCCCCCATGACGAACCCGCTTCTCGAAGACTGGTCCACGCCCTTCGACATGCCGCCCTACGACCGGATCACGGACGACGACTATGCCGAGGCGTTCGAGGTTGCGATGTCCGAGGCGCGGGAGAACATCGCCGCGATCGCCGACAACCAAGAAGCCCCGACCTTCGCCAACACCATCGAGGCGCTGGAGCGCGCCGACGAGACGCTAAGCAAGGTGCTGTCCGCCTTCTATGCGATCGCAGGCGCGGACAGTAACGACAAGCGAGAGGCGCTGCAGCGCGAGTTCTCGCCCAAGCTGGCGGCCTACGGGTCAGAGATCACGATGAACAAGGCGCTGTACGACCGGATCGCCGCGCTGTGGGAACAGAAGGACAAGCTGGACCTGACCGACGAGCAAAAGCGCGTGCTGTACCTGACGCATCGCGGTTTCGTGCGGGCGGGGGCGCAGCTGGACGGTGCGGAACGCGACCGGCTGAAAGAGGTCAAGCAACGGCTGGCCGTGCTGGGCACCGAGTTTACCCAAAACCTGCTGGCCGATGAACGGTCGTGGTTCATGGAACTGTCCGAGGACGACCTGGAGGGGCTGCCGGGTTTCGTGGTCGACAGCGCCCGTGCCGCGGGCGAGGAAAAGGGGGCCGACGGCCCGGTCGTGACCCTGTCGCGGTCGCTGATCGTGCCGTTCCTGCAATTTTCTCCGCGCCGCGAACTGCGCGAACGGGCGCACCGCGCGTGGACCTCGCGCGGGATGAACGGCGGCAAGACCGACAACCGCGAGATCGCGGGCGAGATCCTGAAGCTGCGCGAAGAGCGGGCGAACCTTCTGGGGTACGCCAACTTCGCCGAGTACAAGCTGGAAACCGAGATGGCCAAGTCGCCCGAGGCGGTGCGCGACCTGCTGCTGCAGGTCTGGAAGCCCGCCAAGGCAGCGGCCGAGGCCGACGCCGCCGTCCTGACCGACATGCTGCACGAGGACGGTATAAACGGCGACCTCGAAGCGTGGGACTGGCGATATTATTCGGGCAAACGGCGGAAGCTGGAACACGACCTCGACGAGGCGGAGCTGAAGCCGTACCTGCAACTGGACCGCATGATCGAGGCTGCGTTCACTTGCGCCAACCGCCTGTTCGGGCTGGAATTCCGCCCGCTTGATGTGCCCGGCTATCACCCTGACGTGCGGACCTTCGAGGTTCTGCGTGACGGCAAGCACCTTGCCGTGTTCATCGGCGACTATTTCGCGCGCGGGTCCAAGCGGTCCGGCGCGTGGTGTTCCGCGATGCGGTCGCAGCAGAAGCTGGCAGGTGACATCCGGCCCATCGTCATCAATGTGTGCAACTTCGCCAAGCCGGAAAAGGGCAAGCCCGCGCTGCTGTCCTACGACGACGCGCGCACCCTGTTCCACGAATTCGGCCACGCGCTGCACCAGATGCTGTCCGACGTGACCTATGAATCGATCTCGGGCACCTCGGTCGCGCGGGACTTCGTCGAGCTGCCCAGCCAGCTGTACGAACACTGGCTGGAAGTCCCCGAGGTTCTGGGCGAGTTCGCAACCCACGCCGAAACGGGCGAGCCGATGCCGAAGGACCTGCTGGACCGTCTGCTGGCCGCGACCAGCTATGACAGCGGTCACGCCACGGTGGAATACGTCGCCTCGGCGCTGGTCGATCTGGAATTCCACGACGGCAGCGCCCCCGCCGACGCGATGACGCGGCAGCAAGAGGTTCTGGACGACCTTGGGATGCCTAAGGCGATCGGGATGCGCCACGCGACGCCGCATTTCGCGCACGTCTTTTCGGGCGACGGCTATTCCTGCGGCTATTACAGCTACATGTGGTCCGAAGTGATGGACGCCGACGCGTTCGAGGCGTTCAAGGAAAACGGCGGTGCCTTCGATCCGACGATGGCGAAAAAGCTGGAGGACAACATCCTGTCCGCTGGCGGCATCGAAGAGGCCGACGTCCTGTACACCCGGTTCCGTGGCAAGATGCCGGGGGTCGAGGCGCTGCTGAAAGGCCGCGGTCTGATCGGCGCCGCATGATCGCGAATAGGTGCTGGCGGGCCTCTCCGCCGGCACCGCTTTGCCCGCCATCCGCCTGGACCCAGGTGCGTGCGCAAACTGCATGGTGTTCCATCAGCCCTGCCCGAAAACGCGACATCCGGCTGTTTATGGCCGCTTGTCGGACCTTCGAAATGTGAAATCGCGGCCGCAGGCGGAACAGACCGTTAACGCTCACAGTTTACGTGTCAGAGTGTTGGTGCATGGCAAAGGAAAAGACATGGCCGATCAATCTGACATCTGGGTATTGGAACGTGCGTTCTGGCTGGATTCGCCGGAATTCTGCCGGTCTCACATGGCGCAGGAAGCCCTGATCGAATTCATGCCGCCGGTCGGGCGCATCCCGATACAGGACCTACAGGCGCGCCTTGCAGCGGAACCGCAGCTTTCGATGGTGGAATTCGACGAGGCCGAGGAATCCGACGACGGCTGCGAGGCGGTTCTTTCGTACCGCGCGGCGGGTTGGGGGGCTGAACTTCGCCCCGTGGTCGCGCGCTGTACCAGCCGCTATCGGCGAGAGGCCGGGGCGTGGCGGATGATCGGGCACCAGAGGGTGCCGCAGTAACCGTCATTTCTTGGGCTTGAAGGGCTCCATGCCCGCGCGGGCCAGTTCATCGGCGCGCTCGTTTTCCTCGTGGCCCGCGTGGCCCTTGATCCACTTCCACGTCACGTTGTGCCGTTTCTGCGCCTCGTCCAGCCGCTGCCACAACTCGACGTTCTTTACCGGCTTCTTCGCGGCAGTCTTCCAACCGTTCCGCTTCCACCCGTGGATCCAGCCGGTCACCCCGTTCTTCACATAGGCGCTGTCGGTCACCACCGTGATCTCGCTGGATCGGCCAAGGGCTTCCAGCGCGCTGATCGCGGCCATCAGCTCCATCCGGTTGTTCGTGGTCGCGGCCTCGCCGCCGTTCAATGTACGTTCCTTGACCACGCTGTCGCCGTCCTTGGCAAGCAGCAGAACACCCCAGCCACCGGGGCCGGGATTACCGGAGCACGCTCCGTCGGTGTAGGCGTATAGATCGGGCATGGGGGGCGATTACCAACGGCTGCGAAGGGCGGCAAGCGGGATCGGGCGTCACACGAAGACGGCGGTGGCAAGGCAGGCGACGACGACTGCCGTCAGCCCGCCGCGCAGGCGCATCCACCACGACGGCGCAAGGTCGTGGCGCCAGAACACCCAGTCGATCCCCAGAAGTCCGATGAACCCAAGGATCAGATAGGACGCGGCGGTGACCGCGCCGCCGCCCACGAAGAAGAAGGCCCACAGCGCGGGCAGCACCGACAGGCCATAGCAGATCGCGGCGGCCTCGCCGGTGGCGCGGGTCGAAAAGCCCCACAGCACCCCGGACATGAAGGCCAAGATGATCGTGCCGTAGGACAGCATGACATACGGGCCAAGGAACCGGGGGCCCAGCGTGCGAAAGCTGAAGGCGGCAAGGTCCGCAGACAGCACCGTCAGCGCGCCCCAGACGAAGGGGATCAGGCCGCCGATGCCAAGGATCAGGGCGGGGCGGGGGATACGGTCAGGCATGGGACAGCAGGAAGATCCAAGGTTCGGGGTGGCCGGCCAACCCTGCACTTTCGCCCTGACGCATGTCGACCGGGGTGAACCCGGCACCGGCCAGCTGATCGCGCAAGTCTTCCTCGGCGTGGTAGGTGTAGTGGCGGCCAAGGCTGTCGGGCGCTTCGCCGTCGCCCAGCTTCATGGCCAGCCCGAACGGCGCGCCCGGCGTCGCGGCCGCGTGTAACTGCGACAGGTGGCGCGGAAAGTCTCCGCGCGGGGCGTGCAGCAGCGAAAAGCTGGCCCAGATGCCGTCGAAGGTGCCAAGCGTCGGGATGTCCTCGAACAGGGCCTGCCGGGCGGTCACGCCGGGGCGGCCTTGCGCCATCGCCACCATCTCGGCCGAGCCGTCGACGGCCAGCACGTCGTGCCCGGCGGCGGCGATCCGTTCGGATTCGTGCCCCGGACCGCAGCCAAGGTCCAGAACGCGGCTGCCGGGCCGCAGCACTTTCAGGAACAGCGCAAGACCCGCAAACTCGACCCCGCTGGCCATCTTGCGATAGTCCTCTGCCATGCGGTCGTAGACCGTCAGGGTGGGGTTGCCGGTCATGCGCGTTCCAGTGCCAGTCGGCCCGCAAGCAGCACGAAGATCGCCGCAAATGACCGGTTGAGCCAGCGCATGACGCGGGCGCTGGACAGCAGCCACGCGCGGGCCTGTGCCGCGAACAGGCCGTAGACGGTGAAGATGCCGAAGGTCAGCGCCATGAACACGGCCCCAAGCTCTGCCATCTCGCGGGTCGCGGTGGCGGGATCGCCGGACAGGAAGGGCGGCAGCAGGGCAAGGAAGAAGATCGAGAGCTTCGGGTTCAGCACGTTCAGCAGAACCGCGCGCCACGCAACCCGCAGGCCGGGCTCGCGTTGCCGGTTCTCTTGTACGGCCAGCGTGCCGCCGGCGCGCACCGCCTGCCATGCCAGCCACAGCAGATAGGCGACGCCCGCGACCTTCACCACCGTGAACAGCAGGGCCGAGGCATGCAGCACGGCGGCAAGGCCAAGCGCCGCGGCGGCGATGTGCGGGACGATCCCCAGCGTGCAGCCGAACGCGGCCCAGACCGAGGGCCAGCGTCCCTGACCCAGCCCGATGGCAAGCGTGTAGATCACGCCGGTGCCCGGGATAAGGCAGACGACGAGGGCGGTCAGAAGGAATTCGGCGGTCATGGAAGGGTCTCCGGAGTTCGCCCGACCCTTGCGCGGTCGTCGCGCCGCGTCAACAACTCAGGCCGGTTCGCGCAGGACCCGGGGCACCTTGAATTCGACCCGCTCGACCGCCGTCTCGACGGGTTCCACCGTTACGTCATAGCGGTCACGGAACGCGTCGATCACCTCGTTCACCAGCACCTCGGGCGCGCTGGCGCCGGCAGTGATGCCGACCGAGCGGATGCCGTCCAACGCGCGCCAGTCGATGTCGGTCGCCCGTTGCACCAGCTGGGAATACGAGCAGCCCGCCGAGGCGCCCACTTCGACCAGCCGCTTGGAGTTCGACGAGTTCGGTGCGCCGATCACAAGGATCGCGTCCACCTTCGGCGCGATGGCCTTCACCGACTCTTGCCGGTTCGTGGTGGCATAGCAGATGTCTTCCTTGTGCGGCCCGACGATGGCCGGGAACCGCGCCTTCAGCGCCGCGACGATCCCGGCGGTGTCGTCCACCGACAGCGTGGTCTGCGTGATGAACGCCAGCTTCGCGGGGTCGCGCGGTTCAAGCCCGGCAACGTCGGCCTCTGTCTCGACCAGCAACACCTCGCCTTCGGGAAGCTGGCCCATCGTGCCCAGCGTCTCGGGGTGGCCAGCGTGACCGATCATCACCATCTGCAGCCCGTTGGCATGGTGCCGCTCGGCCTCGATATGGACCTTCGACACAAGTGGGCAGGTGGCGTCGACATAGACCATCTCGCGCCGCGCGGCCTCTGCCGGGACGGCCTTGGGCACGCCGTGGGCCGAAAAGATCACAGGGCGGTCGGCGGGGCATTCGTCGAGTTCCTCGACGAAAACCGCGCCCAGTTCGCGCAGGCTGTCGACCACGTACTTGTTGTGCACGATCTCGTGCCGCACGTAGACCGGCGCGCCCCATTTCTCGAGAGCCATCTCGACGATCTTGATCGCGCGGTCGACACCGGCGCAGAAACCGCGGGGCGCGGCGAGGTATAGGGTAAGCTTGTCTTTGGTCATCTTGTGCGGAACCTATGTGCGGCCAGCGTCTGTGTCGAGGGCGAGCTGATATGTCGAGGTCACGATGCCGGACGCGAAGGCGCGGGTCTCGATGTGCTTCAGCGGGAAGTCGCCGTTCAGGCTGCCGAACAGCGGGATGCCAGAGCCAATCAGCACCGGAAGGCGACTGATCACGATCTCGTTCACCAGCCCCTCGCGAAGGAAGCTGCGGCAAAGTTCCGCGCCGCCGATGTTCACACGGGTGAAACCGGCCCCGCGCATTTGCCCGACCACCTCGGCCGGGCTGCCGCCCGTCAGGACGATCTTGTCCCGCAGCGCGCGCGGAACGTCGTCGGGGGTCAGGCTGCGGCTCATAACCCAGACCGGCCTGTCATAGGGCCAGCCATACAGATCCATCAGCGTCTCGAAGGAACCGCGTCCGATCAGATAGGCGTCCGTCGCCGCCTCCATGATGTCGCGGCCGTGGTCCTCGGCGGCCTGCCCGGGGATCTCGGTCCAGTCCAGCGCACCGTTTTCGCGCGCGATGAAACCATCAAGACTGGTCGCCGTCGCGATGTAGGTTTTCATGCCGCACTCCGGATGGTCGTCTGCCGGCCTTCTGGCCGCTTGGATCCTGCGCGTCCAGCCCGTCGCAGCGCGAACCCCCAAATGAGAAACGCCCCACCGGGAGTGACCGGCGGGGCGTTTCGAAAACGCATTCGCGCATGTGGATCAGTCCACGGTCTCTTCTGCGTTGTCCGCCGGTTCCCGCGGTTCGCGCGGGGGACGGCCGATCACTTCCTTAAGCTCGTCGAGCTCGATGAAGTTGTCGGCCTGACGCCGCAGTTCGTCGGCGATCATCGGCGGCTGCGAGCGGATGGTCGAAACAACCGACACCCGAACGCCTTTTCGTTGAAGAGCCTCGACCAGCGGGCGGAAATCGCCGTCACCGGAAAACAGCACGATGTGATCGACATGGGCCGCAAGCTCCATAGCATCGACAGTAAGTTCGATGTCCATGTTGCCTTTGACCTTACGCCGTCCTTGGCTGTCGATGTACTCCTTCGCGGGTTTCGTCACCATCGAGAAACCGTTGTAGTGGAGCCAGTCGACCAGCGGACGGATCGGCGAATAGTCGTCGTTTTCCAGCAAAGCCGTGTAGTAGAAGGCCCGCAGAAGCTTGCCGCGCCGCATAAATTCCTGGCGCAACAGCTTATAATCGATATCGAATCCTAGCGACTTGGCGGCCGCGTACAGGTTCGAACCGTCGATGAACAGCGCAAGCCGTTCGTCTCTGTAGAACATATATATCGCCCCTTCGACAATGCGTTCCGCCAATGTGTTTCCGTGAGTGAGATTGCAAACAATCGTTCTGGCGAAACTGGCATGTAAAATAAGCTGAATTTCCACGCTCGCAAGACGCCAGAAGGGTCAAATGCTTCATAATTCCGTAACGTCCGATGCATTAATGGACAGGCCGCCTTGCACTCGGGGATGCGCGTCCCTTGCGCAACGGCACGCACGTCGTGGTCTTGGCCGATCATATCTACTGATTCGGCGGGGTCCGCTGCGTCTCGGAGGACCATCCCGCACGGGTCATTTTTGCCGCCCGCACGGGGCCCGGTCCCGGCTGCGGACCGCGAACGCGGCGCCAACTGGGCGCAGACGTGCCGTCAGAGCCTTGTAGATCACGCCGTTTTGCCGCGATCGCCTTGTCAACAGGGGTGGATGCGCGTAATAAAGCCTTTCGACATCTCCCCCAGTTTAGGATTGGAGCAGACATGGCCCGCGTTACGGTCGAAGATTGCGTTGACAAGGTACCGAACCGGTTCGAGCTGGTGATGCTTGCCGCTCACCGCGCGCGCGAGATCTCCTCGGGTGCCCCGATCACCGTGGATCGCGACAACGACAAGAACCCTGTCGTGTCCCTGCGCGAGATCGCCGAGGAAACCCAGCAAGCCGAAGATCTGCGCGAGCGCATGATCGAAAGCAACCAGACCCAGATCGAGGTCGACGAGCCGGAAGAAGACGCGATGGCGCTGCTGATGGGCGCCGAGCAGGACAAACCGGCCGAGGACGATATGTCCGAAGAGAAACTGCTGCGCGCCCTGATGGAAGCGCAGGAGCCCAAGTAAGGGCCTTTGAAGGGGTGACGTGACATGGCGCTGGACCGCCTGATCGAGGTCGACGACCTGATCGACAGGGTCCGCGCCTATAACCCCCGCACCAACGCGCAACTGATCCGTGCCGCCTATGAATACGGCGGCCGGATGCATGCCGGTCAGTTCCGGCAGTCGGGCGAGCCCTATTTCACCCACCCGGTCGCCGTCGCCTCTATCCTGACAGAGATGCGGCTGGACGATGCGACCATCATCACCGCGCTGCTGCACGACACGATCGAGGATACCCGTTCCACCTACAAAGAGGTGACCGAACGGTTCGGCGCGCACATCGCCGAGCTGGTGGATGGGGTGACCAAGCTGACGAACCTTCAGCTGTCCTCGTCCGAAAGCAAGCAGGCCGAGAACTCCCGCAAGCTTCTGATGGCGATGTCCAAGGACCTTCGGGTGATCTTGGTGAAGCTGGCGGACCGTCTGCACAACATGCGGACCATCAAGTCGATGCGCACCGAAAAGCAGGTGCAGAAGGCGCGCGAAACGATGGACATCTACGCGCCACTCGCCGGCCGGATGGGCATGCAGTGGATGCGCGACGAGCTAGAGGACCTGTCCTTCGCCGTTCTGAACCCGGAAGGGCGCAACTCGATCATGCGCCGCTTCATCCGGCTAGAGCGCGAGACCGGCGATGTGGTCAAGAAGATCACCGCCGACATCCGCAAGGAACTAAAGAAGGCCGGGATCGATGGCGAGGTGCGCGGTCGTGCCAAGAAGCCTTATTCGATCTGGCGCAAGATGCAGGAGAAGGGCCTGTCGTTCTCGCGGCTCAGCGACATCTATGGCTTCCGCATCCTGTGCGCGAACGAGGCGGAATGTTACGCGATCCTCGGCGCCATGCACCAGCGGTGGCGCGCGGTGCCGGGGCGGTTCAAGGACTATATCAGCCAGCCCAAGTCGAACGGCTATCGCTCGATCCACACCACCGTGTCGGGGCGTGACGGGCGGCGCGTGGAAATCCAGATCCGCACCTTCCAGATGCACGATGTGGCAGAGGCCGGCGTTGCCGCGCACTGGTCCTATCGCGACGGTGTGCCGTCCGAGAACCCGTTCGCCGTCGATCCGAAGAAATGGATCACCTCGCTGACCGAACAGTTCGAGGCCGCCGAGGATCACGACGAGTTCCTCGAGCATGTGAAGCTGGAAATGTACGCCGACCAGGTGTTCTGCTTCACGCCCAAGGGCGACGTGGTGAAGCTGCCGCGCGGTGCGACGCCGCTGGACTTTGCCTATGCCATCCACACCCGGATCGGCGACAGCTGCGTCGGCGCGAAGGTCGACGGGATGCGCGTGCCGCTGTGGACCCGCCTGAAGAACGGCCAAAGCTGCGAGATCATGACCGCCGCCGGCCAGCGCCCGCAGTCGACGTGGATCGACATCGTCGTGACCGGCCGTGCCAAGGCGGCCATCCGGCGCAGCCTGCGCGAGGAAGATCGCGAACGGTTCGTCAAGCTGGGCTGGGAACTGGCGCGCGTTGCGTTCGAACATGTCGGCAAACGCGCCTCGCAGAAGGCGCTGGACACCGCCGCCCGCCACATGGGGCTGGGCGAGGCAAGCGAACTGCTGGCGCGGCTGGGTTCGGCAGAGCTGACCGCGCGCGAGGTCGTGTCGGCGTTGTACCCCGACCTTGGCGGAGAGGCGCCGGACGAGATCGACGTCGCGCGCTCGGTCATCGGGCTGGGCCCGGACCAAAGCTTTGAACGCGCGCAGTGCTGTCAGCCTGTGCCGGGCGAACGCATCGTCGGCATCTCGTACCGCGGCAAGGGCGTCATCGTGCACGCCATCGACTGCCCGGCGCTGGAGGAATTTCAGGACGAGCCCGGTCGCTGGGTCGACCTGCACTGGCACTCGGGGAACCACCCCGCTGCCCATACGGTGAGCCTTGACCTGACGATAAGCAACGATGCCGGGGTGCTGGGGCATATTTGCACATTGATCGGCGAGCAGAAGGCCAATATCTCTGATCTGCATTTCGCGGACAGGAAACCGGACTTTTATCGCCTGATTATTGACGTCGATCTGCGGGATGCTGAGCACCTTCATGCGGTCATGCTGGCCGTCGAGGCAGAAAGCGACGTCGCTTCGATCAGTCGATATCGGGACCTGAACCGACGGCCCTAAGAGGGGAATAGGCAGACTGTGGTCTTCAAGCGCCGGACGCCACGCACCTGGCTGCAGGTCATTGCAGAAGGCTTCTGGCCGCGCGGCGGCTGGAACCGGGCGGTGTACTACGTCGTCCATCGCCTGCGCCGGTTGCCCGACCCGCCGCACCGCATCGCGCGGGGCATCGCGGCAGGGGTGTTCGTGTGCTTCACGCCGTTCTTCGGCTTCCACTTCTTCCTGGCCACGCTTCTGGCCGTCATCATGCAGGGCAACATCTTCGCCGCGCTGATGGCCACCTTCGTCGGCAACCCCCTGACCTTTCCCTTCATCGCGGCGATCAGCCTGGAACTGGGCGAATTCCTCATGGGTCGGCATGCCATCCCGATCCACCGCGTCTTCGGCGCGTTCACCCAGGCCAGTCAGGAACTGTGGCACAACCTTGTGTCGATCTTCACCCATGACCCGACGCATTGGGATCGCCTTGCGCGGTTCTGGCAAGAGGCCTTCCTGCCCTACATGGTCGGCGGTATCCTTCCGGGAATTGTGGCCTCGGTCATCGCCTATATGCTGGCGCTTACGGCGGTGAAGGCCTATCAGGCGCGCCGGGTCAAGAAACTGCGGGACAGGTTCGAGAAACGCCGCGCCGCGCTGTCACAGGCCAAGCCCGGCAAATCGGACGGTGCCCCGGCCGAGTAAGGAGTCCTCATGGAACCGTTGGGCAAGCTTCGCCTTGGAGTGAACATCGATCACGTCGCCACCGTCCGGAACGCAAGGGGATCGGCCTATCCGGATCCCGTGCGCGCCGCCAAGCTGGCCGAGGAATACGGGGCAGACGGGATCACCGCCCACCTGCGCGAGGATCGGCGCCACATCTCGGACGACGACATTGCCCGGCTGGCGGACGAGCTTTCGGTGCCGCTGAACTTCGAGATGGCGGCGACGCCTGAGATGCAGGCCATCGCCCTGCGCCATCGGCCCCATGCCGTCTGCCTTGTGCCGGAAAAGCGCGAAGAGCGGACCACCGAGGGCGGCCTTGAAGTGGCGCGTGAAGAGAACCGGCTGGCCCATTTCATCGCACCGCTGGCCGATGCCGGATGCCGGGTGTCGATCTTCATCGCCGCCGATCGCCCGCAGATCGAAGCCGCGGCGCGTATCGGCGCGGCGGTGGTCGAGCTGCACACCGGCGCCTATTGCGATTTCCACGCCGAGGGCCGGTTCGGCGAGCGCGACGCGGAACTTGAGCGGCTGCGCGAGATGGCGACGCTGGCGCATGGCCTTGGGCTGGAGGTTCACGCCGGGCACGGCCTGACCTACGACACGGTCAAGCCGGTGGCGGCGCTGCCAGAGGTGATGGAGCTGAACATCGGCCACTACCTGATCGGCGAGGCCATTTTCCTGGGTCTTGGTCCCGCGATCACAGAGATGCGGCGCCTGATGGACGAAGCCCGCGCCTGAGCGCGCCCCGTAGGGTGCGCGGTCCCCGCGCACCCCTTCGGTTTCTTAATTCGTCGTTTCCAGCCCTTCTGGCTGCCCGACCACCACGAAATGCAGACGGTCCGGGCGCAGGATCCGTTCCGCCACGCGCTTGATGTCTTCCATCGTCACCGCTTCGATATTGGCGTTGCGGGTCTCGATGTATTCGGGCGGCAGGCCGATCATCTGCATCCCGACAAGGATGCGCGCGATCCGGCCATTGCCGTCGAACCGAAGCGGGTACGAACCGGTCAGGTAGGTCTTTGTGTCCTCCAGCTCTTCCTCGGTCACGCCGTCTTCCGCCATCTTCCGCCACTCGGCCCGGATCAGGTCGATCGCTTCGGCGATGGTGCCGTTGGCCGACTTGATCTGGCCGTTCAGCACGTCGGCATAGTCCCAGTCCGACAGGTAGGTATAGACGCCATAGGTCAGGCCCCGCTTTTCGCGCACTTCCTCGAACAGCCGCGACGTGAAGCTGCCGCCGCCAAGGATCTGGTTCATCACGTAGGCCGCGAAGTAATCCGGGTCGTCGCGTTCCAGACCCTCGTGGCCGAATACGGCGGTGGACTGCGGCGACGCGAAGGGCACGACCGTGACACCGGCCTCGAAATCCATCTGGGCCTCGTCCGGGTAAGGCGCGCCTTCGGCGGGAAGATCGCCCAGTAGCTCGTCCAGCAGCCGGCCCAGTTCCTCTGGGGTGATGTCGCCCACGGCGCCCACATAGATGTGGTCGCGGGTCAGGATGCGCTGATGCGCTTCGAACAGGTCGTCGCGCGTCAGGGCGGCGACGCTTTCGGCGGTGCCGTCGCCGTTCGTGGCATAGGGATGGTCGGGGAAGGCGTAGGCATCGAACGCCCGCCACGCCAAGGAATCCGGGTCCGTCGCATCGCTGCGGATGCCGGACAGCACCTGTCCGCGAACCCGCTCGACGGCGTCCTCGTCGAAGCGCGGATCGGTCAGGGCGGTCTTCAGCAGTGCGACCGACTCGTCGCGCGTCTCGTTCAGAAACCGGGCCGAGACCGACAGCGCATCCGCGCCGACGGAAAAGTCGAAGTCCGCCGCCAGCGTTTCAAGCGCGGCCGCGAAGCCCTGCGCGTCCATATCGCCCGCGCCTTCCTCGATCAGGCCGGTCATCAGGTTGATGGCGCCGCGTTTTCCGTCGGCGTCCAGCGACGTGCCGCCCTTGAACCGGATTTCCAGCGCGGTGAAGGGCAGTTCGTCCTCTTGCACAAGCCATGCCTTGATGCCGCCGGGGCTTTCCACCTGTTCGATCTCGACGGCGGCCCGGGCGGGCAGGGCGGCGAACAGCGTCGCCGCAAGAATAAGGGCAACGCGGATCATTGGCTTACCTCCTCTTCGGGTTGCGGCGCGCGCGCCCAGCCTGTGACGGCACTGCGCCGGTCCAGAACGCGGGCGGCGACGTCCATCACCTGTTCGGGTGTCACGGACTGAAGCACGTCGGGCCACGCGGCCACGTCTTCGACCGTCAGCCCGGACGTCAGGGCAGAGCCATAGCGGCGGGCCAGACCCTCGGTCGAATCCTCGGCGTAGATGTACGCGGCGCGCAGCTGGAACTTGACGCGTTCGAACTGTTCGGGGTCGATCCCTTCGTCCATGAACTCCGCCAGCGCGCCGTCCAGCGCGGCTTCGGCGTCTTCCAGCGAGACACCGGGCGCCGGCATAATGCCAAGACCGAACGTCGTCTCTTCAAGCGACAGCTGCGAGTAGTACGCCCAAGTGTACAGCGCCTTGTTCTCTTCGAAGACCAGCTTGCGCGGTAGAACCGAGGTAAAGTCGTTGCCGCCCAGAATCTCGGCCAAAAGCACCAGCGCGGCGGCATCTTCCTGCGCGCCGGATTGCCGGGCGGGGGCGATGTAGTCGCGGACGATGTAGGGCTCTGAGATCCGGGGATCTTCGAACGTCATGCGGCGTTCGGCCAGTTGCGGCGGCTCGACCGGACGTTCCCGTTCCCCGATGGCGGGGTTGGGCGTAAGCGGGCCATAGTGCGTTTTCGCCAGTTCCAGAACCTCTTCGGGCTCGACGTCACCGGCGACGATGAGGATCGCGTTGTTGGGGGCATAATACTGTTCGTAGAAGGCCAGCGCGTCGTCCATGTCCAGCGCCTCCATCTCGTGGCGCCAGCCGATCACGGGGATCCCGTAGGGGCTGTTCTGGTACAGCGCGGCCATGCGCTGTTCGTTGAACATGCTGTTGGGGTTGTTGTCGATGCGGCTGGTCCGCTCTTCAAGGATCACCGCGCGTTCCGATGCGATGTCGTCTTCCGTCAGGCGCAGGTTCTGCATCCGGTCGGCTTCCATCGTCATCATCAATTCCAGCCGGTCGGCTGCGACCCGCTGGAAGTACCCGGTGTAGTCCTGATTGGTGAAAGCGTTGTCCGACCCGCCGTTGCGCGCGACGGTCTGCGACAGTTCGTTCGGTTCAAGGTTCTCGGTGCCCTTGAACAGAAGGTGCTCAAGGTAATGCGCGACGCCGGACACGCCCGGCGCCTCGTCGGCGGCGCCTGCGCGATACCAGACCATGTGCACGACGACGGGGGCGCGGTGGTCTTCAAGAACGACGACCTCCATCCCGTTGTCCAGCTCGTAACTCGTGACATCGGCAGCGTATGCCGGGATCGCCGTGCAACAGGCGATCAGCAGGAAAACAAAGCGGCGCATGGGCCCTCCCGTCCATCAATCGGATTGGGCGCCAAGGTACAGGCCCATTTCCACGACGCAAGCGCGGGAACGGAGTTGTGACATGCCGGGACGTTAACGATCGGCGGCGCTATGCCCGCCGTCGCCGGGGCTTGCTTGGGCTTACTGGGGCTGGGGCGGCGCGGCCGGGGTGCGGACCCCAAGGCGGCGGAAGCGTTCAAGCTCGGCGTACTGGTCCAGCGACATGCGGCGGTAAGCCTTGAAGTAGACGCTGACGTTGAACAGCCGTTCCAGCAGGCGGCCGTCGTTCTTGCGCCGGAACTCTAGGTCTTCGGCCGCCAGAGTCGCGCGAATATTCGGGGTCACGCCATAGCGCGTCACCGTGTTGACGATCGCGGCGTCGGTGCCGGGGATGTCATTCAGCGCCTCGGGGCGTCCGCCCAGTGCGATGATCGCCTCTGCCTCGGGGCTGGCGTCCGAACGGTTGAAGCCACCGGGCGTGGGCGTCGGCAGGCTGGCATAGGTGTCGGGTGCCTGAAGCGGTTTGTTCGGCACGATCGCGAACTCGTCCGGACCCTCGGTGGTAGAGGTCAGGTTCAGAAGCTTGGGATCGCCGCTGCTGCACGCGGCCAAGGCGGCCGCGGCCAGTACGCCACACACTGCTTTCCCGATCATGCCCCGCATTCCCTGCACCTTTTGCGCTTTCGCGTATGTCTAACGTATCCCGAACCAGAGGTCACGGGGTGTTCTTCCGCTTCTTCCGGGGCTCTCCGGTGAACAGGATAAGGCCCACGGCGCCCGCGAAAATCGCGATGTCGGCGACGTTGAAGCTGTACGGATTGGTATAGCCGCAGCAGGACATGTTCAGGAAATCCGCCACCGCGCCATAGGCGATACGATCGACCACGTTGCCCAGCGCGCCGCCCAGCAACAGCCCGCCCGAGACATGGGCCATCGGCCGCTTTTCTCGGCGCATCCACCAGATGACCCAGCCCGAAATCCCCAGCGCGATGGCAATCAGGACCCACCGCTGCGGCCCGTCCCCGTTCGAGAACAGGCCGAAGTTGACGCCATAGTTCCACGCCATCCGCAAATTCAGGAACGGTGGCCAGATGTCATAGGCGATCTTCTGGTCGAGATTCACGACCTGCAGAATCGCCAGCTTGGAAAGCTGGTCGAGAACGAACACCACAACGGCGGCAATCCAGAACCTGCGCATCTGCCCTAGCCCTTCTCCGAGGTTCCCGTGGCTGTAGCCCGCGCCCCGCGAAAACGAAAGCCCCCCGACGCGCGGGGGGCTTCAACTTGGCGAAATTGCTCCGGCCCGCGTCAGTGGCGGAAGTGGCGCATCCCGGTGAAGACCATCGACAGCCCGGCCTCGTCCGCCGCCGCGATCACCTCGTCATCGCGCATCGACCCGCCCGGCTGAATCACCGCGGCAGCACCGGCGCCCGCGGCTTCCATCAGGCCGTCGGCGAAGGGGAAGAACGCGTCGGACGCCACGACCGAACCCTTGGTCAGCGGCTCGGGCAGTCCCAGCACCTCGGCCATACGCTCGGCCTTCTTGGCGGCGATCAGGGCCGAATCCACGCGGCTCATCTGGCCCGCGCCGACACCAACCGTGGCGCCGTCCTTGACGTAGACGATGGCGTTCGACTTGACGTGCTTGGCCACCTTCCACGCAAAGCGCATGTCGGCCAGCTGGCCTTCGTCGGGGGCGATCTTGGTCACGACCTTCAGCGCGTCCGGCGCGACCTGACCGTTATCCTTGCCCTGCACAAGGAAACCGCCCGACACCTGCCGGTAGGTGGTTATGTCCTCGGACGGGTCGGCAAGACCGCCGGTGGTCAGCAGGCGCAGGTTCTTCTTGGCGGCGAAGACCTCGATCGCGTCTTCGTCGGCTTCGGGGGCGATGACGACCTCGGTGAAGATCTTGACGATCTCTTCCGCCGTCTCGCGGTCCAGCTTCTGGTTCAGCGCCACGATGCCGCCGAAGGCCGAGGTGCGGTCGCAGTCGAAGGCCTTGCGATAGGCCTCGGCCAGCGTCGCGCCCACGGCGACGCCGCAGGGGTTGGCGTGCTTGATGATCGCGCAGGCCGGGCCGTCCTCGGGGCGGAACTCGGACACCAGCTCGAACGCGGCGTCGGTGTCGTTGATGTTGTTGTAGGACAATTCCTTGCCCTGCCACTGCTTCGCGGTGGCCACGCCGGGACGGTTGGTGCCGTCCAGATAGAACGCCGCCTGCTGGTGCGGGTTCTCGCCATAGCGCAGGGTCTGCGCCAGCGTGCCCGCGAAGGCGCGGCGGCGCGGGGTCGCTTCGCCGATGGCGCCGGCCATCCACGTCGACACGGCCGAATCATAGGCGGCGGTACGGGCATAGGCGATCTGCGCCAGCCGCTGGCGGAACCCGTACGAGGTCTGGCCGTCGTTCGCCGCCAGTTCGTCCAGCAGCGGCTGATAGTCTTCCACGTCCGTGACGACGTTGACGAAGGCGTGGTTCTTGGACGCGGCGCGGATCATCGCGGGGCCGCCGATGTCGATGTTCTCGATCATCTCGTCATAGTCCGCGCCCCGGGCCAGAGCGGCCTCGAACGGGTAGAGGTTCACGACCAGCAGGTCGATGGCGCCGATCCCGTGATCCTGCATCGCCTTGACGTGATCGTCCTTGTCACGCAGGGCCAGAAGGCCGCCGTGCACCGCCGGATGCAGCGTTTTCACGCGGCCGTCCATCATCTCGGGGAAGCCGGTCACATCCGCCACGTCGCGCACCGTCAGCCCCGCGTCGCGCAGCATTCCCGCGCTGCCGCCGGTCGACAACAGCTCGACCCCGCGGTCCGCCAGCGCCTTGGCCAGGTCGACCAGTCCGGTCTTGTCGGAAACGGAAATCAGCGCGCGGCGCACGGGATGAAGATCGGTCATATCGACGGGTCCTTAGGTCTGTTCCAGTATCTCGCTGTCGTCCCGCTCGAGATCCCTAAGGTGCGAAGGCGTGTCCTGCGCCTTGGCGAGCGTCCAGCGAACGCGCGTCGCATAGCGTATCGCGCGGGAAGATAGAACGACCTGTTTCGTCGCGCGGGGCTTGATCCGCGCCTTTTCGAGGTAAACCGACGGCTCCAGCGTCAGTTTCGCGGTTCCGTCGTGCCGAAAGATCCAGATCTCGCCGCTTTTCAGCACCATCGACACGGCGCTGCCGCCAAGGTCCAGTTCTGCGTCGACGTCGGGATGCAGGTGGAACCGGATCTGGAACGGGATACCCTGCAGGCGCATCCGGTCCATCGCCTTGTCGAAGGCGGTGCGATGCGCGTCCTCGATGGCGGCAAGCATATCCTCGCCGGCGACGCCGCGCCCGTTCTGCGCCAGTTCGATCTGCCGCACATGGGTCAGCCCATGGGTCGCCACGTATCCGTCATGACCCGCCACAAAGCCGGCCTCGGCGGCGTCGGTCCCGATCTGAAGCTTCACGGGGCCGGGGCGGTCCACCAGAAGCTCTCCGGCGGCGCCACGCACCGAACCGCCGAAACGCGACGAGCTATACCCCTCGATCGCCAGCACCGAATGCGAGGCGGTGGCCCGACCGGCACGCGCCCATTCGCGGCCGAACTGCCGCCCGTCGCCGCAGTTCACGATCAGCGGCCGCCGTCCCGATGTCAGTTCGAACGCAAGGGTCGAGGCATGCGCGTGGGCCGACGCGCCGTCGGCCGGCGGCTCTGCCGCGTCGATCACCGCCGAGGTTCGCCCGGCCTGCAGCCGCAAAAAGCCCATCGCCAGGCCGATCCGAGCGCGGCCCCGGACCCCGGATGCGGCAAGCGCCGCGTCCAGCCGGCCCTCCAGCCCGCGCCCGCCACCGTGGAACCGGGCCAGCCCGCCGTCGGAATGGCGCAGCGCCCGCAGCGTGGGCGCGATACGCTCGATCGCGGCCAGATGGTCGGGGGCGGGGTCGTTCCCGGTCTCGGCCAGCGCCTGCGCAGCCCAGCCAAGCAGGGTGAACACTTCCAACAGCTCTTCCGGGTTCCGGGTCCGGATGCCGCCCGCGGAATCGATGTGCTCGTTGCAGTCGCGCGCCAGCGCCCGTTCGGCGGGGTCGACGTGGCTTTCCATGCCGGTCAGCGACAGTCCCGCATAGATCAGGCCGGTCAGCGCCTCGAACCGGGGCACGCCATGCGCTGCGGCCTTCCAGCGGCGGCTGAGGAAAATGGTCTGGCGGGACAGCGACCGGTAATAGTCGTCCGACATCGCGCTGCCGTCGCCCTGCATCAGCAGGACGGCGTGGTTGATCAGGCGAATGACACGCCGCCCGGTGGTGTCCGGTGTCCAGCCCGGTCCGCGCCCGGTGCCGTAGCGGGCCAGCCAGTCCGCCGTCCACCGCTGCGCCAGTTGCCGCGCCTGCCGGTTGCCGACAGCGGCAAGGTCGTCAAGCCACGTGAAGCCGTGCAGTTCATCGTCGAAAGCGGGGCCGAAATCGCCAAGGTCCCAGATCGATCCGTCCGGCGCCTCGACCACCTGCCCGGCGACAAGGAAATTCCCGGCGCACAGCTGCTTGCCGCGGGCATAACGGCCAATGGAACGGGGTTCGGGTTGCGACACGAATCCGGTCGCAGGCCGGGCCCAGCCGGCCCGGTGCGCATGGTACCGGTTCATCCAGTGCGACCAGCGCCCGGACATGCGTTGCTTCAGGGACAAGTCCCGCCTCACCCGTTTCTTCAACCGCCTTCGTGGTTTGACGGCATACTAGGCAGAAGGCTGCCCCGAGTCATGCCGGGAATCCGGCTCAGGCGTCTTTTCGCAGGGCTGCGATGAAGAAGCCGTCCATTCCGCCACGGTCCTTCCACAGATCCGGGGTCAGGCGCAGGCCCTCGTCGCACAGCCACCCGTCCTCGACGCCCGGGACCCGAAGCACGTCGGTCTCCAGCCGAAGGCTGGGGTGTCGTGTCAGGGCCTCTTCGATCTGCACTTCGCCTTCGTCGGGCAGCAGGGAACAGGTGCAATACACAAGCAGGCCGCCGGGTTTCAGCCAGTCGACGGCGCGGTCCAGCATCGCTTCCTGCAGGGCGAAGAGGCCAGCGAACTCGGCGCCGTCGCGGGCGTGGGGCAGGTCGGGGTGGCGGCGGATGGTGCCGGTGGCGGAACACGGCGCGTCCAGCAGGATCGCGTCGAACGGCGCGTCAGGTGTCCATTCCAGCGCGTCAGCGGTGACGGTCTTGGCCGACAGGCCGGTGCGGGCGAGGTTCTCGGCCACGCGGGTCATGCGATGTTCGGACAGGTCCAGCGCGGTCACCTCGGCGCCGGCGGCGGCCAGTTGCATCGTCTTGCCGCCCGGCGCGGCGCACATGTCCAGCACGCGCGCGCCCGTCGCCGGGGCCAGACCACCGGCAAGGGCCCGGGCGGGGGTCGCTGCGGCGGCATCCTGCACCCACCAGTCGCCGCTTTCGAAACCGGGCAGGGCGGTGACCTGCGCGCGGCTGTCGAGGCGCACGCTGCCTGTGGGCAGCGCCACGCCCCCGACACGTGCACCCAGCGCGGCGGCGTCGCCGTCCTTCGGGGTCAGGTCCAGCGGTGCACCGGCGGCATGGGCGGCTTCCATCGCTTCGATCTTGCGGCGCCCGTATCCGGCGATCAGCGGCCCGCGCAGCCAGTTCGGCAATTTCGGAAGCTGCGTGCGGTCCCATGCGGCCACGTCCACCTTGCGCAGCACGGCATTCGCCAGACCGGCGGCGGGCTTGGTCTTTTTCGTCTCGCCCATCAGGGTGACGGCCGCGTCCACGACCCCGTGCGCCGCCGCGCCGTCGACGGCCATCTCGACCACCGCCATCCGCAGCGCGTTGCGCACGGGCAGGTTGGGGGCCTTTTTCAGGAACGGTTTCAGCACCCGGTCGGCCCGGTCGGCCCAGCGGAGCGTCTCGACCGTCAGGCGCTGGGCCCGCGCCCGGTCCTCGGGCGGCAGTTTGTCCAGCGCGCGGGGCAGAAGTTCCGACAACAGGCGGCCTTCGCCCGTCACCTGGCCCAAAAGCCAGAGGGCGCTGCGGCGCGGAGCGAGCCCGGGTTTGGTCATTGGCAGGGACCTTTGAATTGCGGAACGACCCGCGCGGGGTATATCACGGAACGCGAACCGGCAAGGAGCGTGACCGATGGCCGACGACACCAAGAAGGACCTTCCCCCCGCCGCGCAGCGCGCGCTGGCCGAGGCCGAAGAGCGCCGCAAGGCCGCGAAAGCGGTAGAGCTGCCCACCGAACTGGGTGGCCGCGACGGGCCGGAGCCCGTGCGCTATGGCGATTGGGAGAAGAAGGGGCTGGCCGTCGATTTCTGACGGTCCTGTCCGGAACAGGGGGCGCTGCCCCCGCCGCGCCTTGCGCGGCTCCCCCGAGGTATTTGGAAAGAGAAGAAGCCCCGGGGGACAAGGGGCGCGGGCCTAGTCCAGCCCGAGCACGTCCAGCATGTCGTATTCGCCGGGCTTCTTGTCCTGCCCCCACAGCACGGCCTTGAGCGCGCCCTTGGCGAACAGGCTGCGGTCCGAGGCGAGATGGCGCAGCACGAGGCGTTCGCCGTCGCCCGCGAAGATCACGTCGTGTTCGCCGACGATGTCGCCGCCACGGATCGCGGAAAAGCCGATGTCGCCCGTCTTGCGAGCGCCGGTGATCCCGTCGCGGCCCGAATCGCGGACCTTGTCCAGCTGGACGCCGCGCCCTTCGGCAGCGGCTTCGCCCAGCATCAGCGCGGTGCCCGAGGGGGCGTCGACCTTGCGGTTGTGGTGCGCCTCGACGATCTCGATATCGTAGTCCTCGTCCAGCGCGGCGGCGACCATCCGGGTCAGCTTGACCAGCAGGTTCACGCCCAGCGACATGTTTCCGGCGCGCACGATCACCGCGTGGCGGGCGGCGGCTGAGATCTTTTCAAGGTGCTCGGGCGCCAGCCCGGTGGTGCCGATGACGTGCACCGCGCGCGCCTGCGCCGCGATGCCGGCGAACTGCACGGTGGCCTCTGGCGAGGTGAAATCAAGGATGCCCTGCGCCTTGGCGAAGGCTTCCAGCGGATCGTCGGTGACAGTGATGCCGCACTGCGGGCCGCCCATCGCCTCGCCCAGATCGCGGCCGACCCAGTCGCTGCCCGGGCGCTCGACCGCGCCCACGAGGCGCAGGTTGTCCGATTCCATGACGAGCTTTGCCAGCATCTGCCCCATGCGGCCCGATGCCCCCGTCACCACGATTCCCGGCGTGCCTTCCATGCGTCCCTCCGTCGTTTGCCCCGTTGCTGGGTTCGACCGGACTTAGCGCCGTGGCGCGGATTTGGCAAAGGCCGGGATTGCAAGAATGGCTGTTCCGGCCTAGATGGCGGGCATGGCCAGACAGCTATCAGACCGGGGCGCGGGCCCCTCCCAGCGCCAGCTGCGCGTCGGCGAACTTATTCGCCGCACGTTGTCGGACGTGTTGAACCGGGCCGAGATCCACGATCCGGACCTGAACCGCATGTCGATCACCGTGGGCGAGGTGCGGACCTCGCCGGACCTGAAGGTGGCGACCGCTTTCGTCATGCCGCTGGGTGGCGGCAACCGGGACGAGGCGCTGGCGGCGCTGCGCCGGAACCGGCACGAGCTGCGGCGCGCGGTGAACAAGGGGCTGACGCTGAAGTATTCCCCCGAGCTGCGCTTCGTCATCGACGAGAGCTTCGACCGGATGGACGAGACGCGGCAGCTGCTGGACCGCGACGACGTGCGCCGCGATCTTGACGAGGACTGAGCCGGTGCGCCTGCTGGCGTTCCTTCTTGGACTATTCGCCGCGCCCGTGGCCGTTCAGGCCGGCGCCTGCCAGACCGACAGGTTCGACGGTGCGCGCATCACGTGGTGCACGGTGGACCTTGCGGCAGAGGACATGCGGCTGTGGCTGAACGACGCCGACGCCGCGCCCTTTGGCACCTTCAACCGGATCGACGCGGCGCTTGGCGCCCGGGGCGAGCGGCTGGGCATCGCGATGAACGCGGGCATGTATCACCAAGACCGCGCACCCGTCGGCCTGTATATCGAGGACGGGGAAGAGATCGCGCCAATCGTCACGTCGAAAGGGCCGGGCAATTTCGGGATGCTGCCGAACGGGGTGTTCTGCCTGCAGGACGGTCGGGCGCAGGTGATCGAAAGCCGCGCCTATGCCGCCGATCCGCCCGCCTGCCGCTTTGCGACCCAGTCGGGGCCGATGCTGGTGATCGACGGGGCCCTGCATCCGCGGTTTCTTCCGGCCAGCGAAAGCACCTATGTCCGAAACGGTGTGGGGGTCCGGCCCGGCGGGCGCGAGCTGGTGCTGGCGATCTCGGACGAGCCGGTGAACTTTCACCTGTTCGCGCGGTTCTTCCGCGACCATGCGGGCACGCCGAATGCGCTGTACCTCGACGGGAACGTGTCGCGGCTTTACGCGCCGCAGCTGGACCGGGTCGACGGCGGGCGCCCGATGGGGCCGGTGCTGGGCACGGTGGTGCCGGCAGGTTGACTTGACGGCCGCGCCGGGCTAGCCCGCGCGCTCAATTTTCAACGGAGACGGCGATGGGACGCAGACGCAAGGGCCGCGACATTTCGGGGTGGCTGGTGGTGGACAAACCCGCTGGCATCACCTCGACCTCGGTGGTCAACAAGGTGCGCTGGGCGTTCGACGCGAAGAAGGCGGGACACGCCGGGACGCTGGACCCGGATGCCACCGGTGTTCTGGCCGTGGCGTTGGGCGAGGCGACCAAGACCGTGCCGTATATCACCGACGCGATGAAGGCCTACAGCTTCATTGTCCGTCTGGGGCAGGCCACCAACACCGACGACGCCGAAGGCGAGGTCATCGCGGATAGCGACGCACGCCCGACCGACGACGAGATCCGCGCCGCGCTGGGGCAGTTCACCGGCGACATCATGCAGGTGCCGCCGCAGTTTTCGGCCGTGAAGATCGACGGCGAGCGCGCCTATAAACGGGCCCGCGACGGGGAAGAGATGGAACTGGCCGCGCGGCCGCTGTTCGTCGAGGAACTGAACCTAGTCGCGCGCCCCGATGCCGACCATGTCGAGCTTGAGATGATCTGCGGCAAGGGGGGCTACGTCCGGTCCATCGCGCGCGATCTTGGCGCGGCGCTGGGCTGTCACGGGCATGTCGTCTCGCTGCGCCGCGTCTGGTCCGGCCCGTTCGAGGCCGAGGACGGCGTGTCGCTGGATCTGCTGGACGAACTGGCGAAATCCGAGGAGCTGGACCAGTACCTGCGTCCGCTGGAGGAAGGTCTTGCCGACCTGCCGGAACTGCGCGCGACGGCAGAGGGAGCGGCGAAGCTGCGGAACGGCAATCCCGGTATGGTGCTGACCTCGGACGCCGAGTACGGCGACGAGGCATGGGCGTCCCACGACGGGCGCGCGGTGGCCGTGGGGATTTATCGCGCCGGGGAACTGCACCCCAGCCGGGTGTTCAACACGTGATCAGCCGCGACTTTCAGAAGGGCGACGCGCAGTCCACCGCCGTCTATTCCGACTGCGAGCAGTATCGTTACCTGCTGACCCGGACATGGGACCCGGCGGGGCGGAAGGCGCTGTTCATCATGCTGAACCCGTCGACCGCGACCGAGGTACAGAACGACCCGACCGTCGAACGCTGCGAGCGGCGGGCGCGCACGCTGGGGTTCGGCGCGTTCCGGGTGACGAACATCTTCGCCTATCGCGCCACCGACCCGAAGGTGATGCGCGCCGTGGCCGATCCGGTGGGTCCAGAGAACGATGCCGCCATCGCCGACAGCGCGCCGTGGGCGGACCAGATCGTCTGTGCGTGGGGCACGCATGGCGCGCATCTGGACCGGGGGGCGCAGGTGGAACGCCTGCTGCGGGCGACCGGCCTGCCGCTGTTTCACCTTGGATTGTCGAAGCACGGGCATCCGAAGCACCCGCTGTACATCGGCTATGCCGTTCAGCCCGAGCTATGGGCGCACTAGCAAAGGCGTATTAGGCCGGGCGGACTAGGCGGCGGGCGAGATTTCCCCGACGGCCAGCACGTCTCCGGTCGGCGCCCCTGTGGGTGATCCGCCTTCGGGTTCGTCCGAGACCGCAAGCACGGCGCCTTGCAGGGCGGCGCGCTGTTCCGGTGCCAGCGTCAGCACGGTGACCGGCTCTTCGCCCAGCAGGCCAAGCGATATCGGCCCGTCCGCCCCTTCGGGGATCAGCCAAAGTTCCAGCGACCGGCCCGCACGGGGGGTGCCTTCGGTCCGGTTCAGGCGGATTTCGCCCGTGGCTTGGTCCAGCGTGGCCGCGATCAGCAGCGAACTGTCCTCGGCCGCGATTTGCGCGGTGTGGGTGGCCATCGGCGCCGGACGGTCCGGCGGGGTCAGGAACATCAGCCCGACGATCAGCGCGGCCGCGATCAGGCCGCCGGCAAGGGTGCCCTGCCACGGCAGCGGCCAGCGCCGGCGCGGTGCGCCGAACAGGCGGCGCTCGATCCGGGCCTGAACGGCGGGCGGCGGCGTGGTTTCGGGGATGGTGTCGGCCAGCGCGACGAAATGTTCGTCCCACGTGACAACCATCGAGCGCAGCGTGGTTTCATCGCGCAGACGCAGTTCGAACCCGCGCAGTTCTTCGGCGGGAAGCAGACCAAGGACG
Organism: Psychromarinibacter halotolerans; assembly: GCF_029168315.1. Classification (NCBI taxonomy): domain Bacteria; kingdom Pseudomonadati; phylum Pseudomonadota; class Alphaproteobacteria; order Rhodobacterales; family Paracoccaceae; genus Psychromarinibacter; species Psychromarinibacter halotolerans. The sequence goes on along the minus strand of NZ_JARGYD010000002.1, from coordinate 112,395 downwards.
TATTCGCCGGCAAGGGCGACATCATCGTCATCATGGTCCGTCACGCCAGTCATCGGGTCAGACAATCCCTTAGGTTCAGCAGGCTGCGGCGCAGCCATGTTCGCATCGTGTTCAACGGGACGCCGTAGCGTTCCGCGAGATCCTTGTAGCTGTCCCCATCAAGATAAGCGCCGCGCACAGCGCCCGCGCGGTCGGCGTCGAGTTCCTTGAGGCAGTCCATGATTTGCTGCCGTTCGGACGCGGCGATCACCTCGCCTTCCGGGGTCAGACCCGGCGAGGCGACGTCAGCGGCCTCTTCGATCCCGGAAGACGGCGTCTTGCGGGCCCTGAGCTTGTCGATGGCGATGTTGCGCGCCATCGTGATCAGCCAGGTCATCGGTGAGTACCCGTTCGCGGAATAGGCGTCGGCCTTGTTCCAGATGCGAACGTACACGTCCTGCAGCGCCTCGTCGGCTTCTGCCCTGTTCTTCAAGACACGAAGGCAGACGCCATAGAGTTTCGCCGATGTTTCGGCATACAGCGTCGAGAACGCCTCTCGGTCACGCAGTTTCACCCGCGCGATCAGTTCCTCGATTTCGTCCCGTGTCGCCATCGGCGTCCGATTTCCTCCCGGCGCGAGGTCCGCCGCCGCAGGGTGCGGCGCGGCGTCTCTGCTTGGCCAAGCCTAGCGTACCGGTTCAATCGGGCAAGACTTTCCCGGGGTTCAGCAGATTCTGCGGGTCCAGCGCGGCCTTGATGGTACGCATGACGTCGATCGCCACCGGGTTCTTCCGACGTGCCATCGACGGCTTCTTGTACTGCCCGATCCCGTGTTCCGCCGAGAACGAGCCGCCAAGCGACAGGACCACGTCCTCGACCTTTTCGACCAGCGCGTCCTGCAACGCGGGGTCCTTCTTCGACGGGTAGGCGGTATAGTGCACGTTGCCGTCGCCAAGGTGAGACACGCAGATCCACTGGGCGTCCGCGTCCAGTTCGGCCAATACCTGTTCCATCCGCTCTAGGAAGACATGCACCTTGTCCAGCGGCAGGGCGACGTCGCAGTTCACCAGCGGAAGCCGCCCCGTCGTCACCTGCGCGGCCTCTTCGCGGCGCTGCCACATCTCGCGGCGCTGTGCTTCGTTGCGGGCGACCACGGCGTCCAGCACCGCGCCGTCCTCCATCATCTCGGCCAGCACCTCTTCGAGGTAGTCGACGATCGGAACCGATCCAACGTCGCCCGGCGTCGCGTCGCGCGGGGCCAATGCGCCGACCTCGACCATCAGGTTGATGTCGTGCGGCGCGTCGAACGGTTCGCGCTGGTCGGGAAAGCGGGCAAGGTGGCCTTCGATATAGCTGCGGGGCATGAACTCGAACGCCTCGACCGCGCCGCCGGTGGCGATCTGCAGCCGGTTCAGCAGTTTCAGCGCATCGGGCAGCGTCGGCGTCGCGACCATCGCGGTGGCATAGGCGGCGGGCTTGGGCGACAGCTTCATCACCGCGGCGGTGATGATGCCAAGCGTACCTTCCGCGCCGATGAACAGATCCTTTAGGGCATAGCCCGAGTTGTCCTTGTGCAGCTCGCTCATCAGGTTCATCACCCGGCCATCCGCCAGCACGACCTCAAGTCCAAGGCACAGGCCCCGGGTCGAGCCATAGCGCACCACGTTCGACCCGCCCGCGTTGGTCGACAGCACCCCGCCGATCATCGCCGAACCCTTCGCGCCGAAGGTCAGCGGGAAGACAAGGTTCTTCGCCTCGCACGCTTCGTGAAGATTGCTTAGGATCACCCCGGCCTCGACGATAGCGGTGCGGGCGTCAGGGCGGATTTCGCGGATCTTGTTCATCCGCTCGACCGACAGCAGGATCTGCCCGTTTGCCTGCGCGCCGCCGGTCAGCCCGGTGCGACCGCTGGCGGGCACCACGGGGGTGCCGGTTTCGGCGGCCAGCTTTACGATTGCCGAAACCTCGTCGGTGGTCGCCGGACGCACCACGCACAGCGGGTCGGACGGGAATTTCTTCGTCCAGTCGTCGCGATAGGGTGCGGTCGCGTCGCCGGTCAGCACTTGCGTGTCGCCCACGATGTCCTTCAGACCTGCGATAAGATCCATGCGTCCCTCCCATGATGCGCGGATGACCCCTCACATGACGTTTTTCGCCCTGACCGGCAAGGGGTTGGCCGATAGGTTCACCTTCGGAGGTAACGTCATGTCCAACGATCCGCTGCTTCAGCCCTACCGTTTGAAGCACCTCACGCTGAAGAACCGCATCATGTCGACGGCGCACGAACCGGCCTATTCCGAGAACGGGATGCCGACCGAACGCTATCGCCTGTACCATCAGGAAAAGGCCAAGGGGGGCTGCGCCCTGACGATGACGGCGGGGTCCGCCGTGGTGTCGCGCGACAGCCCCGAGGCATTCGGCAACCTGCTGGCGTGGAAGGACGAGATCGTGCCGTGGCTGGCCGAGCTGACGGACGCCTGCCATCAGGAAGGCTGTGCTGTGATGATCCAGCTGACACACCTTGGCTGGCGCACCGGCTGGAACAAAGGCGACTGGCTGCCCGTCGTTGCGCCGTCGGCCCTGCGCGAACCGGCGCACCGGGCCTTTCCGAAGGCGATGGAAGACTGGGATTTCGAGCGGATCGTCGCAGACTATGCCACCGCGGCGCAGCGGATGCAGGCGGCGGGGCTGGATGGGATCGAGTTCGAAAGCTACGGCCACCTGATCGACGCCTTCTGGTCGCCCTATCAGAACCGGCGCGACGACGACTATGGCGGGTCGCTGGCCAACCGGCTGCGGTTCATGTGGCAGGTGATCGACGGCGTGCGCGACGCGGTGGGACCGGATTTCATCGTGGGTCTGCGCATGGTCGCAGACGAGCAGTTCGAGAAGGGGCTAAGCCGCGAGGAAGGGGTCGAGATCGCCCGCCGCGTGGCGGACAGCGGCAAGGTCGACTTCATCAACCTGATCCGCGGCCGCATCGCCACCGATGCCGAACTGACGGGTGTGATCCCGGTGCAGGGCATGGCCAGCGCGCCGCATCTGGATTTCGCCGGAGAGGTTCGCGCCGCGACCGGGTTCCCGGTGTTCCACGCCTCGAAGATCTCGGACGTGGCGACGGCGCGGCACGCCGTGGCCAGCGGCAAGCTGGACATGGTCGGCATGACCCGCGCCCACATCGCGGACCCCCACATCGCGCGGAAGGTCGCGGCGGGGCACGAGGACCGCATTCGGCCCTGTGTCGGCGCGACCTATTGCCTTGACCGGATCTACGAAGGCGGCGGCGCGCTGTGCATCCACAACGCCGCGACAGGGCGCGAAGAGTCCCTGCCGCACGAAATCCCGAAGGCCGCCACGCCCAAGCGCGTGGTCGTAGTGGGCGCCGGTCCCACCGGGCTGGAAGCCGCGCGCGTGGCCGCCGAACGCGGGCACGACGTGACCGTGTTCGAGGCGTCCGACCGCGCGGGCGGGCAGATGAACCTGCTGGCCGCCAACCCCCGCCGGCGCGAGATGATCGGCATCGTCGACTGGCGGCTGGAGGAACTGGACCGGCTGGGCGTCGAGATCCGCTATAACCTGTACGCCGAGGCCGAGGACGTTCTGGGCCAGCGCCCGGACGTGGTGATCGTCGCGACCGGAGGTCTGCCGCAATCGCCAGAGATGGATGGCGATACGCTTGCAGTGTCCAGTTGGGACGTCCTGTCCGGAGAGGTGAAGCCCGCGGGCCGGGTGCTGGTCTACGACGACAACGGCGGCCACCCCGGCATGAGTGCGGCCGAAATCATCGCCGCATCGGGCGCCGAGGTCGAGATCGTCACCCCCGAACGCCAGTTCGCACCCGAGATCGGCGGCATGAACCATGCGCCCTACATGGCTGCGTTCCAGAAGGCCGGCGTCCGCGTCACCATCAACACCCGCGTCACCGCGCTGCGCCGGGACGGCAACACGCTGGTCGCGACGCTGGGGTCGGATTATGCGCCCGGCTATTCCGAAGAGCGACGAGTCGATCAGGTGGTGGTCGAACACGGCACCGAGGCGCTGGACGAGCTGTACCTCGCGCTGAAGCCCCAGTCGCGCAATCTGGGCGCGGTGGACTACGACGCGCTGGCGACAGGAACGGGAGAGCTGTTGCCACAGCGGAACCCCGAAGGCGCGTTCCTGCTGTACCGCATCGGCGACGCGGTGGCGTCACGCAACATCCACGCGGGGATTTACGACGCGGTGCGCTATGGCATCCGATGGTGAGCGGTAGGTGAAGCGTTGAAGACAAAAAGCCGCGCGTCGGGAAGGCGCGCGGCTTTGGCATAGGGTCGTCCCGATCGGTCAGACGGCGTGGCTGTGGCCCGAAGCCGGTGCGGCGTAGGCGTCGAAGTGGCGTGCGATCATGCGGGCCAGCGGGCGGCCTTCGGGCAGGATCTCGATCAGCCCGTCCGTCACCGTCAGCATCTCGGGGAAGGCCTGCGGCAGGGTCTTCGCCTGTGCCAGCACGGCTGCCGGGTTCGTTCCGGTCTCGGATGCGGCTTGGTCGATGTCGGCGCGGAAATCGCACAGCAGCATCTCGATGACCCGGCCGCGCAGCAGGTCTTCGCCTGCGAAGGCGTGGCCGCGAGACGTTGCCAGCGCGCCCTCGCGCACCCGGCGCTGGTAGCCCGAGGTCGACGGATCGTTCTGCGCGTAGCCTTGCGGATACCGCGAGATCGACGAAGCGCCCACACCGATCAGCGTGTTCGAACTGTCCTCGGTGTAGCCTTGGAAATTTCGGCGCATAGTGCCGTCGCGCCATGCGACTTCCAGCCCGTCGCCGGGGCGGGCGAAGTGGTCGATGCCGATCTCTTCGAACCCGTCCCACAGGAACAGTTTGCGGGCGGTGTTGAACAGGGCAAGGCGTTCTTCGGGCGCGGGCAGCGCGTCGGTCGGGATCAGCCCCTGCCGCTTGGCCATCCAAGGCACGTGGGCATAGCCGAACAGCGCGACCCGGTCGGGGTTCAGCGACAGCAGCTTCTGCACCGAATCCGCGATCTTCGCTTCTGTCTGGTACGGCAGCCCGTACAGGATATCGGCGTTCAGGCTGTGGATGCCGCGGGCGCGCAGACCCTCGACCGCCTTGCGCGTGATGTCATAGCTTTGCGGGCGGCCAATGGTTTCCTGAATTTGCGCGTCGAAATCTTGAATGCCCAGCGAGGCGCGGTTCATCCCGGCCTCGGCCAGTGCGTCCAGGCGGGCCTCGTCGATCTCGTTCGGGTCGATCTCGACCGAGAACTGTGCGCCCTCGGCCAGCGGCGCGACCTCGAAGATCGCGCGGGCGAGGTCCAGGATAAGGTCTGCCGACATCAGCGTCGGCGTGCCGCCGCCCCAGTGCAGGTGTTCCAGCGTCACGCCCTCGGGCAGGGCGCGTGCGATGGTCGCAAGCTCGGCCTTCAGCGTTTCGACATAGGCCGCGACGGGCGACAGTGTTGACGTCCCCTGCGTGCGGCAAGCACAGAACCAGCACAACCTTCGGCAGAACGGGACGTGGACGTACAGCGACACCTGTCCGCCGGCCGGGATTGCACGCAACCACGCCTGGGTTTCATCGGCCCCGACAGCGTCGGAGAACTGCGGTGCGGTGGGGTAACTTGTATAGCGCGGCACACGCGCATCAAAGAGACCCAGCCGCTTGAGTTGCGTTAGCTGTTCCATGAGCGTAGCATGTCACGACGCGATGGGGGCCACTTTGATCCGGATCAAGTGGCAGAAGAAAGCCAGTCATGACCGAGTTGTTGCTTGAAGAGCGGAATTGCGAAAGCTGCCCGATTCGACATCGAGCAGTCTGTTCCAAGTGTGAACCGGACGAACTGCACCTTCTGGACAGCATTAAGTACTACAGGACTTACGAAGCGGGGCAGCCTGTCGTCTGGGCGGGTGACGAAATGGATTTCGTCGCGTCAGTCGTCAGCGGCATCGCGACGCTGAGCCAGACGATGGAGGACGGGCGCACCCAGATGGTGGGCCTGCTGCTTCCGTCGGATTTCCTTGGTCGTCCGGGCCGCGTGACCGCGCCGTATGACGTGACCTCGAACAGCAACCTGACGTTGTGCTGCTTCCGCCGGCGCCCGTTCGAGAAACTGCTTCACGACACCCCTTCCATCGCCCAGCGCCTGCTGGAGATGACGCTGGACGAACTGGACGCGGCGCGCCAGTGGATGCTGATCCTTGGCCGCAAGACCGCGCGCGAGAAGATCGCCAGCCTGCTGACCATCATCGCCCAGCGCGAGGCTTCGCTGCACAAGCGGCGCCCGACCGACGGATCGACCTTCGAGCTTCCGCTGACGCGCGAGGCGATGGCCGACTATCTTGGCCTGACGCTTGAAACCGTCAGCCGGCAGGTGTCGGCGCTGAAGCGCGACGGCATCATCGAGCTGGAAGGCAAACGCCTTGTGACGGTGCCCGACTTCGAGGCGCTGATGGCCGAGACCGGCGATGACGCCGATGGCGGTCTGCCGGTCTAGGCCGTTCCTAAGCACGATCCGTCAGTGCGCCATCAGGACGGGAACGTCCGCGTTTTCCAGCATGTTGCGCGTTGCCCCACCAAGGATCGCCTCGCGGAAGCGGGAATGGCCGTAGGCGCCCATCACGATCAGGTTGGCGCCGCGGTCGTCGCACAGCCGCAGGATGATGTCGGACACTTTCGGCATAGATTTCGCCAGCACGCAGATCTCTGTCCGGACACCGTGCCGCACCAGAACCTGCGACAGCTCGCCGCCCGGATCGGACCGGTCGGGGCTGTGGGTCGGGGGTTCGACGATGGCGATGCAGGTGTCGTCGGCCTGCTTGAGCAGCGGTAGAGCCGCACGGACCGCTGTCAGCGCCTCGGCGCTTTCGTTCCAACCGATCACCACGTTCGAGAAATTCGCGGGAAGCGTCGCCCCATCAGGAATAACCAGCACGGGAACCGATCCGTTGAACAGCGCGGCCTCGACGATTGCCTCGGTCTCGACCGACTTGTCCGCGCCATAGGGCTTGGGCAACACGACCAGATCCGCAAGCCGGGTCCGGTACGCGATCAGCGGCGTCATCGCGGCGATCTGAGTCGTGGCCGAGCGGACGGCATAGCTGAGTCCCTGCCGGCTCAGCAGCGCGTCGACCGCGGATTCCAAAGCCTCGGCATCGGCCTGCGCCTGAACAAGGTTGTCCTGCAGCACGACGGCACTGGCGCCGGAATAATAGAACCCGGGCTGCGTCCGGTCGACACCAAGGCACAGCACGTCCAGGTGCGCCTCTTCGCGCGTGGCAAGGGCGATCGCCGCGTCCAGCGCGGCCTGGTCCTTGCCCAGGTCGGTCACGATAGTTGCGATTGTTTTGTAGGACATGCTGCATCCCTCCGAAGAGCGTTTCCGGGCGTCGCGATGCGTGACGCCCGATCCGTATGGACATCGTCATACTGTCAGAACTGCCGTCCCAAGCATTGACATGGATCAAGGAATTCCCGCCGTCGCCGGTGCACATGCAGGGTGTCGGAAAAGGACCGGCGCACGAAGATTCCATGCGCCGGGATAAGGACAAAAGGGACGATTCCATGTGGAACACAGTGAAGCTGGTGGTGCTTGGACTCGTGGCGCTTTTCGCCGCGATCGCCGCCAACTACGGTCGGGACCTGTCTTATCAGGTTCACGCCGTGATCATCATGTTCGTCGCCGCCGGGCTGTTTATCTGGACCCTGCGGCGCTTTGACGAACCGGTGGCAGCAGCCAACCCCAACGAGTATCTCGATGGGCCGATCCGGGCGGGCGCGATCGCCACGGCCTTCTGGGGCGCGGTGGGCTTTCTTGCGGGCGTTTTCATCGCCGCGCAGCTGGCCTTTCCGGTGCTTAACTTCGAGTGGGCGCAGGGCTATGCCAACTTCGGGCGGCTGCGGCCGCTGCATACCTCGGCGGTGATCTTCGCGTTCGGGGGCAACGCGCTGCTGTGTACGTCGTTCTACGTGGTCCAGCGGACCTCGGCCGCGCGCCTGTTCGGCGGCAATCTCGCCTGGTTCGTGTTCTGGGGCTACAACCTGTTCATCGTTCTGGCGGCCACCGGCTATCTGCTGGGCGGCACCCAGTCGAAAGAATATGCCGAGCCCGAATGGTACATCGACCTGTGGCTGACGATCGTCTGGGTCGCCTACCTTGTGGTCTTCCTCGGGACGATCCTGAAGCGCAAGGAACCCCACATCTACGTGGCGAACTGGTTCTACCTGTCCTTCATCGTCACCATCGCGATGCTGCACATCGTGAACAACCTGTCGATCCCGGTGTCGATCTTCGGATCCAAGTCGGTGCAGGTCTTCGCCGGGGTGCAGGACGCCATGACCCAGTGGTGGTACGGCCACAACGCCGTGGGCTTCTTCCTGACCGCGGGCTTCCTGGGCATGATGTATTACTTCGTGCCGAAGCAGGCCGAGCGCCCGGTCTTCAGCTACAAGCTGTCCATCATCCACTTCTGGGCGCTGATCTTCCTGTACATCTGGGCCGGTCCGCACCACCTGCACTATACCGCGCTGCCCGACTGGGCCTCGACGCTGGGCATGGTGTTCTCGGTGATCCTGTGGATGCCCAGCTGGGGCGGCATGATCAACGGCCTGATGACCCTGTCCGGGGCATGGGACAAGCTGCGCACCGACCCGATCATCCGCATGATGGTTATCTCGATCGGCTTCTACGGCATGTCCACCTTCGAAGGCCCGATGATGTCGATCCGCGCGGTGAACTCGCTGTCGCACTACACCGACTGGACCATCGGCCACGTCCACTCCGGCGCGCTGGGCTGGAACGGCATGATCACCTTCGGCGCCCTGTACTTCCTTGTTCCGCGCCTGTGGAACCGCGAGAAGCTGTATAGCCTGTCGATGGTCAACTGGCACTTCTGGCTCGCCACCATCGGCATCGTTCTCTACGCGGCGTCGATGTGGGTCACGGGCATCATGGAAGGCCTGATGTGGCGCGAAGTCGATGCGCAGGGCTTCCTTGTGAACTCCTTCGCCGACACCGTCGCCGCCAAGTTCCCGATGTACGTCGTCCGTGCCCTTGGTGGGGTGATGTACCTCACTGGTGCGCTGATCATGTGCTACAACCTCTGGATGACCGTGCGGGCCCAGCCGAAGATTTCGGATGCGCCTGCCATGGTCCCGGCCGAATAAGGAGGGCCGGAGATGGCTGATACCCAAGTCAACACGCCCGAAGCGCCGAAACCGCGCAAACAGGGCATCCTCGATCGCCACAAGATCCTGGAAAAGAACGCCACGCTTCTGCTGGTCTTCTCGTTCCTCGTGGTCACCATCGGCGGCATCGTAGAGATCGCACCGCTGTTCTACCTTGAGAACACCATCGAAGAGGTGGAAGGCGTGCGGCCCTACTCTCCGCTCGAGTTGGAGGGGCGGAACGTCTACATCCGCGAGGGCTGCTATGTCTGCCACAGCCAGATGATCCGCCCGATGCGGGACGAGGTCGAACGGTACGGGCATTACTCGCTGGCGGCGGAATCGATGTACGATCACCCGTTCCAGTGGGGCTCTAAGAGGACGGGTCCCGACCTTGCCCGCGTGGGCGGTCGCTACTCTGATGCGTGGCACGTCGCGCACCTTGTGGACCCGCAGTCCGTGGTGCCGGAATCGGTGATGCCGAAGTACGGGTTCCTGAAGAACACCCTGATCGACGGCCGCTACATCGAGGACGTGATGGCCACCAACGCCTTCGTCGGCGTCCCGTACTCTGACGAGATGCTGGAAAACGGCCTTGCCGACTTCCGGGCGCAGGCGGATCCCGACAGCGACTATGACGACATGCTGGACCGCTATCCGGGCGCGCAGGTGCGCAACTTCGACGGCGAGCCGGGCATCTCGGAAATGGATGCGCTGATCGCCTATCTGCAGGTTCTGGGCACGATGGTCGACTTCTCGACCTTCACCCCGGACGAGAGCCGCTAGGAGGACACGATGAACTATCACATCCTTCGCGAAATCGCGGACAGCTGGGTTCTGTTGGCCCTGTTCGCCTTCTTCGTCGGCGCCGTGCTGTGGGCGTTCCGCCCCGGCAGCCGCCAGACCCACCGGGACAGCGCGAACATCCCGTTCCGCCACGATGACAGACCGATCACGTCCAAGGAGCAGCGGCCATGAGCAAGAAACCGGCCGATCAACCGACCAAGGTCGATACCACCGGCCATTCCTGGGACGGTATCGAGGAATACAACAACCCACTGCCACGTTGGTGGCTGTGGACCTTCTATGCGACCATCGTCTGGGGCGTGATCTATACGCTTCTCTTCCCGGCGTGGCCGCTGGTGGAGCGGGCGACGGGGGGCTTCCTTGGCTTCTCGACGCGCGGGCAGGTCGAAGAACAGATCGCCACGTTCGAACAGCAGAACGCGGGGCTGGATTCCGACCTTGCAAGCGTCGAACTCGCGTCGCTGGCCGACAACGGCGACCTGCACAACTTCGCCATCAACAAGGGCGCGGCCGTGTTCCGGAACAACTGTTCGCAGTGTCACGGCTCGGGGGCGCAGGGGGCCGAAGGCTTCCCGAACCTGCTGGATGACGATTGGCTGTGGGGCGGCACGATCGACGAGATCGCCTATACCGTCACCAACGGCGTCCGGAACGAGGACAGCTTCGACGCGCATTGGTCCGAAATGCCCGCCTTTGGCCGGGACGAGATCCTGACGGACGCGCAGATCACCGAGGTGGTCCAGTACGTGCGCCAGATTTCGGGTCAGGACCACGACGCGGCGTTGGCGACCAGCGGCGAGCAGGTCTTCGCGGAGCAATGCGCCGCCTGTCACATGGATGACGGCACCGGCGACACCGCGCTGGGCGCTCCGAACCTGACCGACGCGATCTGGCTGTACGGCGGCGACGTCGCGTCGATCACCGAGACGGTCACCAACGCCCGCTTCGGCGTGATGCCGGCTTGGTCGCAGGAATACCGCAGCGCCTTCGGCCTGACGGACTCTGAGATCAACGCGGTCGCGGCCTACGTCCACCAGCTGGGCGGCGGCCAGTAACAGAGTTCTTCGCGGCTTCGGCCGCGAAGGAGGCGTCGGGACCGGGATCCTGTTCGCGCGTTTCTTTTCGGTCCCGACGCCGCAAGACAAAACCGGCCGTCCATCTGGGCGGCCGGTTTCATTTTTTCCGGGTCTGCGGGCGTGGGGTCACTGGGTGGGCAGACCCGCCTGTGCGCGCCGCCCGAACAGCCGCAAGCTGCCAAGGCGCGGCAGCCGGAACAGCGGGCGCCGGGTCTTGCGGACGATGCCGGGCGCGTCTGCCGGGGTGCGGTTCACCATCGGTGCGGCCCGAAACCGCGGGCGCAGTTCGCGGTCGCGCAGGTTGGCGGGATGATCGGCTTCCCACGAGGCCGAGTGATGTGTGCGGGTGGCGATCATGAAACTATCTGCAAGCGGGTTGATCATTGGTCTGGCTCCTGTTTGCGCTGCGGTATGCTTGGAATATTGCGTTTCCGGGGTTCAAATGCGAATCAGGAAAAATTCCGATATGTAAGTCTGGGTTTCAGATCATGTTCCGCGACCTTCCGCCTCTTTCGCAGCTTCGCGCCTTCGCCGCATTGGCCGAGGCGGGCGGTATGTCGGCAGCGGGCGCGCTGCTGAACGTCAGCCACGCCGCCATCGGGCAGCAGGTGCGCACGTTGGAGGAACGGCTTGGCGTGCAGCTGTTCGTGCGCGAAGGGCGTGGCATCGCCCTGACCGCCGAAGGGCAGCGGCTTGGCGGCGTCCTGCGCGAGGCATTCGGGTCTATCTCGCGCGAGATAGAGGATCTGACCGGCGCCGATGCCGACCGCCCGTTGCAGGTGACGACCACGCCCAGTTTCGCCGCCCGGTGGCTGATGCCCCGGCTGGGCAGCTTCCGGGCGCAGCATCCCGACATCGACCTGATGCTGAACCCCACGGCGGATGTGGTCGACCTTGCCCCCGGGGGCGTGGAACTGGCCGTACGGTTCGGCAAGGGCGACTGGAAGGGGCTGGAAAGCACCTTACTGCTGCGCACCCCTTTCGTCATCACTGCTGCCCGCAGCCTGATCGGCGACCGCACCATCGACAGCCCGGCCGAGTTGCTCGACTTTCCGTGGCTGCAAGAGATCGGCACCGACGAGGCGAAGGAATGGCTGACCGGGCAAGGGGTGGCCGAGGGGCGCGTGCGCAACATGACCAGCCTGCCGGGCAACCTGCTGCAGGACGCGCTGCGATCCGGCGAAGGCGTCGCCGCCACGGCGCTGGCCTTCGTCGAACGCGAGGTCGACTCCGGCGACATCGTCGTGCTGTTTCAGGATGACGGGCGCGGGGCCGGCTATTTCCTTGTCACCCGCCCCGGCGTCCAGCGTCCTGCCTTGCGCGCCTTCATGCGCTGGCTTGTGAAGGAAGCGCAGGCAGACGGCTGACAGGCGCGGGGCATCCGGTTCGGACCCCGTGCGACGTTCTGTCCGGTGACCGGGAAAAGGTGACTTAAAGACACTTGATTCAGGTCAAGGTTCTTTTCTTTGTGCCCTGTCAGAAGCGTAGCCAGCCGGAATGCACCGAACGGAATCCGTTTCATGAGCAGTACAGAGCCAGAAAACCTTTACGCCGCGCGCGAGCCGATCTTCCCGCGCCGGGTGAAGGGCAATTTTCGCCGTTTCAAGTGGGTGATCATGGCGATCACGCTTGGCATCTACTACCTTGCGCCGTGGATCCGCTGGGATCGCGGCCCCGAACTGCCGGATCAGGCGATCCTTGTCGATCTCGCCAACCGCCGGTTCTTCTTCTTCTGGATCGAGATCTGGCCGCACGAGTTCTACTTTATCGCGGGCCTTCTGATCATGGCGGGGCTGGGGCTGTTTCTGTTCACCTCGGCGCTGGGCCGGGTGTGGTGCGGCTATACCTGTCCGCAGACGGTGTGGACCGACCTTTTCATCCTGACAGAACGCTGGATCGAAGGTGACCGCAACGCCCGCGTCCGCCTGTGGAAGGCGCCGTGGGATGCCCGCAAGTGGCGCCTGCGGATCACCAAGTGGGTGATCTGGGCCTTCATTGGGCTCGCCACCGGCGGGGCGTGGGTGTTCTATTTCACAGACGCGCCGACGCTGCTGGTCGATCTTGTGACGCTGAACGCGCATCCCGTAGCCTACACGACGATGGCGATCCTGACCTTCACGACGGTGCTGTTCGGCGGTTTCGCGCGCGAACAGGTCTGCATCTACATGTGCCCGTGGCCCCGGATTCAGGCTGCGATGATGGATGAAGATACGCTGACCATCGCCTATCGCGAATGGCGCGGCGAGCCGCGCGGCAAGGGCAAGCGCCGCCGCGAGATCGCGGAGGCCGCCGAGGCCGTGACCTATGCCGCAGGAGAGAAGCACGGCGGCACCTCGCCCCGGCTGCCGATGCCCGGCCTGCCGACGGGTGTGGGCGGTGCTATCCCGGCGAAGGAAGGCTACGGCGACTGCATCGACTGCAACGCCTGCGTCAACGTCTGTCCCACCGGCATCGACATCCGCGACGGACAGCAGATGGCCTGCATCACCTGCGGTCTGTGCATCGACGCCTGTAACGAGGTGATGGACAAGATCGGCAAGCCGCGTGGTCTGATCGACTACATGGCTCTGACCGACGAAACCCGCGAACGGGCGGGGCAGCCGCCGAAGCCGGTTATCAAACACATCCTGCGGCCCCGGACCATCCTGTACACCACGCTGTGGACGCTGGTCGGCGTCGGCCTGCTGGTCGCGCTGTTCATCCGCAGCGACATCGACGTGACCGTCGCGCCGGTGCGGAACCCGCTGTACGTGACCCTGTCGGACGGGTCGATCCGCAACGCCTATGACGTGCGTCTGCTGAACAAACATGGCGAGGAACGGGCGTTCCGCATCTCGACCACCGGCGACGAGTCTTTGGTTCTGTCGCTGGAAGGCACCGATGGTGATACGGTGACGGTGCCGGCGGACTCGACCATGCTGCAGCGGGTCTACATCGTCGCGGCGCCCGAGTCCGACGCGGCCGAGGGCGGGCGGACGGACATCCGGATCTGGGTCGAGGATCTGGCAAACAGCGAACGGGCCCACAAGGACTCGACATTCCACGGGAGCGGCGAATGAGCGCGAAACCGATTACCGGCCGAAAGGTCTTCTTCATCACGGCATCTGCCTTCGCGGTCATCATCGCCGTGAACGTGACGATGGCGGTCAAGGCCGTGGGCACCTTCCCGGGGCTTGAGACCAGCAACTCCTATGTTGCCAGCCAGCAGTTCGATGCCGCGCGCGCCGCGCAAGAGGCTTTGGGCTGGGACGTCGCCGCCAGCACCGACGGCGACCGGGTCCTGATCGCCATCACCGGCCCGGACGGCGCCCCGGTCGCGCCGCCCCAGATGTCGCTGATGGTGGGCCGCACCACGGTGCGCGACCATGACGTGACCCCGGACCTTCGTTTTGACGGCACCGCCCATGTCGCGGACGTGGCGCTGGAGCCGGGCAAATGGGAACTTCGGGTGGCCGCCACCGCCGAAGACGGTACGGCCTTTAACCAACGGATCATCCTGAACATCGAGAACTGACTTGAGCACGACCCTTCAGACCTCTGCCTGCCCGGCCTGTGCCGCGGCGCCGCTTGCCGAACAGGTGGCGGGCCGCGCGCCTGCGGGCGGCGATCAGGTCATGCTGTCCCTTCCCAAGATCCACTGCGCCGCCTGTATCGCGGGCGTGGAGCGCAGCCTATCGACGATGCCGGGCGTCCGCCGCGCGCGGGTAAACCTGACGCTGAAGCGGGCGATGGTCGATGTCGATCCGGGCACCGAGGCCGCCGCTTTGGCGCGGGCGCTGTCCGAAGGCGGCTGGGAAGCGCACGAACTGGACAGTGCCACGCTGGCCGGCACGCAGGTCGACCGCACGGGGCGCGATCTGTTGATGCGGCTGGGCGTCGCGGGCTTCGCGATGATGAACGTGATGCTTCTGTCGGTCGCGGTCTGGTCCGGGGCCGAGGCCGCGACCCGTGACCTGTTCCACTGGATCAGCGCGACGATCGCGATCCCGACCATCGCCTTCTCGGCGCAGCCGTTCTTCCGCAACGCATGGTCCGCCCTGCGCGCTGCGAGGCTGAACATGGACGTGCCGATCTCTCTGGCGATCCTTCTGGCCGCCGGGATGTCGGTGTACGAAACGGCGCAGTCCGGCGCGCACGCCTATTTCGATGCTGCGCTTTCGTTGACGTTCTTCCTGCTGGCGGGCCGGTATCTTGACTATCGCACGCGGTCCGTCGCGCGTTCGGCGGCGCAGGAACTGGCCGCGCTGGAAGTCCCGCGCGCGTTGCGCATCAGCGACGACGCCGAGGCGATGGTGCCGGTGTCGGAACTGACGGTGGATGACATGGTGCGCGTCCTTCCCGGCGCGCGGGTGCCGGTGGACGGCATCGTGACCGACGGCACCAGCGAGATCGACCGCTCGCTGCTGACGGGGGAAAGCCTGCCCGTGGTGTCCAAGCCCGGGGCGACCGTGAACGCGGGCGAGGTCAACCTGACCGGCGCCCTGACCGTACGCGTGACGGCGGCGGGGCAGGACAGCACGCTGCACCGGCTTGCCGATCTGGTCGCCGTGGCCGAGACGACGCGCAACCGCTACACCTCGTTGGCTGACCGGGCGGCGCGGATCTATGCCCCTGCCGTTCACCTGCTGGCGTTCGCCGCGTTCCTTGGGTGGCTTTGGATCTCTGGCGGCGACGTGCGGCTGGCCCTGAACATCGCGGTGGCGGTGCTGATCATCACCTGCCCCTGCGCGCTGGGCCTTGCCGTGCCCGCCGTCACCACCGCCGCCAGCGGTCGCCTGTTCAAGCGCGGCCTGCTTATCAAAAGCGCCACCGCGCTGGAACGGCTGGCCGAGGTCGACACGGTCGTGTTCGACAAGACCGGTACGCTGACCACGGGCGCGCCGGAGGCCGAGAACCTTGGCGACCATTCGCGTCGCGATCTGGAACTGGCGCTGGCCCTGGCCGAGGGTTCGGCCCATCCGCTGGCGCAATCGCTGGCGCAGGCCGCCCGCGCGGCCGGGGTGCGCCCGGTGAAGGTGACCGACATGCACGAGGTGCCGGGATACGGGGTCGAGGCGCAGTGGCAGGGGCAGCGCGTGCGGCTTGGCCGCGCCGACTGGACCGGCGCCGATGCGGCGGCGCAGACGGCGACCTATCTTCAGGTAGGGGCGCGGGTCCTGACCTTCCGCTTTGCCGACCGCCTGCGCGACGGGGCCGAGGCCGCTGTCGCGGCGCTGAAGGCGCAGGGGATGCGCGTGCTGCTGCTGTCCGGCGACACGGATGCCGCCGTGTCCGATCTGGCGCAGCGTGTCGGAATCGAGAGCTTCGAGGCTGGTGTCCTGCCGCAGGACAAGGCCGCGCGGGTCGATGCCCTGATGGCCGACGGGCACCGGGTGCTGATGGTCGGGGACGGCCTGAACGACACTGCGGCATTGGCTGCGGCCCATGCGTCGATCTCTCCGGCGTCGGCGCTTGAAGCGACGCGCGTGGTGTCGGACATCGTGCTTCTGGGCGGCTCGCTTGCGCCGCTGGGCGACACGCTGGCGACAGCACGGTCCGCCACGCGCCGCATCCGCGAGAACTTCGGCATCGCCGCCGTCTATAACATGATCGCGATCCCGATTGCTCTGACCGGCTTTGCCACGCCGCTTGCGGCGGCGCTGGCGATGTCCGGATCGTCGATCTGCGTGTCGCTGAACGCGCTGAGGCTGCGCTGAGATGGAAGTTCTGGTCTACCTTATCCCGATTTCGCTGATCCTTGGCGTTCTGGGCCTTGGCGCCTTCGTCTGGACGCTGAGATCGCGCCAGTACGACGACCCGGACGGCGACAGCCAGCGCATCCTGTCCGATCAGTACGACGACCGGCCGAAGCAAGATTGACCAGACGCGTCCTGCCGGTGTTACCATGACGGCATGAGACGCTTCGACGAGATCTTCGCGATCGCCGCCGACCGCAAGGGCGGAGAGGACGTGCTGGAATCGCTTCTGGACCGGCCCCGGCCGGCTGCCGAGCTTGCGGCGATCCCGGACGACCGCTGGCTGTCGAAGTTCACGCAGATGATCTTCAACTCGGGTTTCAATTGGAAAGTGGTCGAGTCCAAGTGGCCGGGCTTCGAGGACGCCTTTGCCGGGTTCGACGTGGGTCGCTGTTCGATGATGGATGACGACTGGTTCGATGCGCTGCTGAAGGACACCCGCATCGTGCGGCACGGAGCCAAGATCCGGTCGGTCCGCGACAACGCCGTCATGCTGCGCGACCTTGCGGATCACCACGGCAGTGCGGCGCGCTGTTTCGCCGACTGGCCGCGCGAGGATTTCGCGGGCTTGCTTGCGCTTCTGAAGACGCGGGGCAACCGGCTGGGCGGCAACACCGGCGCCTATGCGCTTCGGTTCATGGGCGTCGACAGCTTTATCCCATCGCAGGACGTGGTGGCGCGGCTGGTGGCCGAGGGCGTGATCGACAAGGCGCCGACATCGCGAACGGCGATGGCGAAGGTGCAGGCGGCGTTCAACGACTGGGCGGCCGAGTCTGGTCGCAGCTTTACCGAAATCAGTCGCGTTCTGGCGATGAGCGTCTAACCCGCGTCCGCGCTGTAAGGTGCGGCGGCGGCGATCCACCAGTCGGGATGCAGCTTTGTCAAAGAGTCGGCGGCTGCCTGCGCCTCGGTCAGCGTTTCATACAGCGCGAAACAGGTTGCGCCGGACCCTGACATGCGGGCAAGCAGGCAACCGTCCGTGGCACCAAGCCGCGACAGGGTGACGCCGATGGCGGGGGCGATGCCGCGGGCCGGGCCTTCCATGTCGTTGCGTTGTTCACCCAGCCAGCGCGCGAAGGCGCGGGCGTCGGCCCAGTCGGGCAGGCGGGCGGGCATCGGGGCGTTGTCGCGGCTGGACAGGGCGCCGAACACCGCGCCCGTGGGGACCGAGACGCGAGGGTTCGCCAGCACCATGCCGAAGGGGGGCAGGGACGGCAGCGGATCGACCTGTTCACCAATGCCGGACATGCGCGCGGGTCTTGCGGCAAGGCAGACCGGCACGTCCGCGCCCAGCGACAGGCCCCGGTCGCCGGGAAGCGGTGCGCCCGTCGTCTCGGCCAGCAGCCGCAACGCCGCCGCCGCGTCGGACGACCCGCCGCCGATCCCGGCTGCGGCTGGCAGGTGCTTTTCAAGATGAAACCCGACCGCGTCGATCCCCATCGCCTGCGCCGCGCGCAGGACAAGGTTGCTGTCGTCCACGGGCACGCCGACCGCCATCGGCCCAGACACGCGCAGTGTAGGGCGGTCAGACGGGAAGGTGTCCAGCAGATCGCCCACGTCCGCGAAGACGACCAGAGAGTCGAGCAGGTGATACCCGTCGTCCCGCCGGCCGGTAACGTGCAGTGTCAGATTGACCTTCGCCGGGGCAAAGCCCGGGTCAGCCATCCGATTGCGTCACGCGGATCGGATCTTCGCCCTCTTCGGTCAAAACGGCGTCCAGCCCGACCTCCAGCTTGCGGCGGATGCGTGCGGCTTCCTCTTCCTCGGGGTCGAAGGACAGGGCGCGCTTCCACTGGAACTCGGCCTCGGTAACGCGGCCGACGGCCCAGTAGGCATCGCCGAGGTGGTCGTTGATCACCGGGTCCACGGCCATCAACTCGGTCGCGCGTTCAAGGCTCACGACGGCCTCGTCATAGCGGCCCAGCTGGAACTGCACCCAGCCCAGCGAGTCGATGATGTAGCCCGAGTTCGGAGCAGCCGCGACGGCCGCCTCGATCATCGTCAGCGCCTCGTCATAGTTCTCGCCCATCTCGACGAAGGAATAGCCAAGGTAGTTCAGCACCTGCGGCTGCCCCGGACGCAGGTCCAGCGCCTTGCGGAAATCGGCCTCTGCCTCGTCCCAGCGTTGCTGGCGCTCGTGGGTGATGCCGCGCGCAAAGTACAGGATCCACTGCGGTTCCTGCGGCTCGTCGAACAGGGCAAGCGCCGAGTCGTAGGCCTGCGTCGCCTCGTCATAGCGTTCCAGCCCGCGCAGCGTGTCGCCAAGCGTGACGAAGACGGCCGGGTTGTCGGATTCCAGCCGGGTCAGCTGTTCCATGACCTCGATCGCGGCTTCGGTCTTGCCGGACTGACGCAGCGCCTCGGCGCGGCCAAGCTCGGCGGCGGCGAAGGCGGGATGTTCGCGCGGAATGCGGTTGTAAGTCTCGGTCGCGAGTTCGTAGCGTTCAAGGCTTTCCAGCAGGCCCGCCGACAGCAGGATCGCATCGACATGGCCCGGGCGCAGATATTCCGCGATGCGGCTGTACAGAAGAGTGTAGCTGTCCGCCGTCTCGCCCGAAAGGGCGGTGGCGACGACAAGGAACACCTCGGCGGCGCCGTCCTTGGCGTTGCGCACGGAATCGAACGGCAGAACCTCGCCGTCTTCCAAGTCGGCCCGCATTCGTTCCAGTTCGGCATCCAGCCCGTCGCCGAAAACCTCATCCAGAAGTTTGATCGCGTCGTCGTTGCGTTCCAGCTGGCTCAGAACTTCGGCATAGGCGATGATCCCGCGCCGTGTCAGGTTCAGCGGGCCTGCGGTCTCGCCCGAGAGGATCTCTGCGGCGCCCTCGAAATCGCCGACCGTCGCAAGGGCCATCGCCTTGTGGTACAGGCCGAACAGCTCCATGCCTTCCTTCTGCGCAAGCTCGTCGAACGCTTCCAGCGCCTGAGACATGCGGCCAGCGCCAATCTGCGACCATGCTCGGATCAGCGGATCCATCACCTCGCCGATGGACAGGCCGTTTTCCATGCTTTCGATAACGCTGTCGAAGCTTTCGGATTTCAGCTCTTCGGCCAGAAGCGCCATGTTGGCGATCTGGCTGCTGACACCCAGCGAGTCCAGCCTGCGGGCCACGGCGGCGGCTTTGTCGACTTCGCCCAGCGCGATGTAGGACATCGCCGCGCTTTCCAGAAGCGCGGGGTTCGACGGGTCTTTCATGATCGCCTGGCCGTAGTAATCGGCGGCGGCGCGGAAATCGCTGAAGATCGTCGCATGGCGGGCGGCCAGATAGGGCCCTGCCACGCCCTGCGCGGCGGACGGCGCGGGTGCGCTCAGCCCGAGGCCGGCGAGGGCGAAGGCGATCACTTTCACGGAAACACGGTCGGACACGGTCAAGCCTCTCTCTACCAGTCGGCAAAGACTAGACCTGCAGGGGTTACGACGCAATGAGCGCCGCCGCGACGGCTTGCCGCCACACGGGACTGTTACCCCCGGGAACCAATTTCCCGGCAGAAATGTGCAGATTTCCGCTGGAAACCGCCGAAAAGAAGGCGTGCAGGCCATGATCGTCGGCCTGCTGCGTCCCCGGCCCGGTCAGACGCCGGGCCGGTTCGCACGTCCGGTTGGATCACATGTTGGGATAGTTCGGCCCGTCCCCGCCCTGCGGCGTGGTCCAGTTGATGTTCTGGCTGGGGTCCTTGATGTCGCAGGTCTTGCAGTGGACGCAATTCTGGAAGTTGATCACGAACTCTGGCTTGCCGTCTTTCTCGACCACCTCGTAAACGCCCGCCGGGCAGTACCGCTGCGCCGGTTCGTCGTATTGCGGCAGGTTGACCCGGACCGGGACCTCGGGGTCCTTCAGCTTCAGGTGGCAGGGCTGGCTTTCCTCGTGGTTCGTCATCGAGAAACTGACCGAGGTCAGGCGGTCGAAGCTGATCGTGCCATCCGGTTTGGGATAGTCGATCGGCTTGAAGTCCGAAGCCTTGCCGGTGGCGTCCGCGTCGGACTTGCCGTGCTTGAGGGTGCCGAACAGAGACAGGCCGAACAGGTTGTTCGTCCACATGTCGAAGCCGCCCAGCGCCAGCGAGGCCGCAAGGCCGAACTTCGACCACATCGGTTTCACGTTGCGCACGCGTTTCAGGTCCTTGCCGACCGGACCTTGCTTCAGCTCGGTGGCGTAGCTTTCCAGAACGTCGCCTTCGCGACCGGCCTTCAGCGCCTCATACGCGGCTTCGGCGGCGGCCTTGCCGGACAGCATGGCGTTGTGGTTGCCCTTGATGCGGGGCACGTTCACCAGCCCGACCGAGCAGCCCAGCAGCGCGCCGCCGGGGAACACCGGACGCGGCATCGCCTGATATCCGCCCTCGGTGATGGCGCGGGCGCCATAGGCGACGCGCTTGCCGCCTTCCAGCAGGTCCGCGATCACCGGGTGGTGCTTCATCCGCTGGAATTCCTGATAGGGGCGCAGGTACGGGTTCTTGTAGTTCAGGTGCACCACGAACCCGAGGAACAACTGGTTGTTCTCGGCGTGATAGGCAAAGGACCCGCCGCCCGCATTCGACCCAAGCGGCCAGCCCATCGTGTGGGTGACGGTGCCCTCGCGGTGTTTCTCGGGGTCGATGTCCCAGATTTCCTTGATGCCGATGCCGTATTTCTGCGGCCCGCTGTCCTTGGACAGGTCGTACTTGGCGATCAGTTCCTTCGCGAGCGATCCGCGCACGCCCTCGGCGATGAACACGTACTTGCCGTGCAGTTCCATCCCCGGTTCCGTGTTCGGGCCATAGCTGCCGTCGGGCTCTAGCCCGAAGACACCGGCCACGACGCCCTTCACGCGGTCGCCGTCATAGACCACCTCAGAACAGGCCATGCCCGGGAAGATCTCGACGCCCAGCTCTTCGGCCTGCTCGGCCATCCAGCGGCAGACATTGCCCATCGAGACGATGTAGTTGCCGTGGTTGTTCATCAGCGGCGGCATCGGCCAGTTCGGCACCCGCATGTGGCCGCCTTCTCCCAGAAGGTAGAAGTTGTCCTTCGTTACCTTCGTCTTGATCGGGGCGCCCTTTTCCTTCCAGTCCGGGATCAGCGCGTCGATGCCCGACGGGTCCAGCACGGCGCCCGACAGGATGTGCGCGCCGACTTCGGACCCTTTTTCAAGGACGACGACGCTGAGGTCGGAATCGAGCTGTTTCAGACGGATGGCGGCCGACAGGCCAGCGGGGCCGGCGCCCACGATGACCACGTCATATTCCATCGACTCGCGTTCGATCTCCGCCATGCCTTGCGTCTCCCTGTCCTGCTGTCCGCGTGGTGCGCTGAGTTGGACCACAGGTAAAGTCAGGCGCGGCGGGGGTCAATCGCGACACGCCACGGCGGGCGGCTTGACCTCAAGTGGACTTGAGGCCCTAGAAGTCGATTCGGATCATGCAGACAGGAGGAGCACCCATGACCCGTTCCGTTCTTGAACACACGAATTTCACCGTGGCCGACCCGGACGCCACCGCCGCGTGGCTGTGCGACGTGTTCGGCTGGAAGATCCGCTGGCAGGGCGCGTCCATCCACGGCGGACGGTCCGTCCACGTCGGGACCGACGACAGCTATCTTGCGATCTACAATCCGGGGTCGACCAGCGGCGCGGGCGATGACAGCTATCACACCATCGGCGGGCTGAACCACGTCGGCATCGTGGTCGACGACCTTGCCGCGACAGAGGCGAAGGTGAAGGCGCAGGGGTTCGTACCGCACAGTCATGCCGACTATGAGCCGGGCGAAAGGTTCTATTTCCGCGATGGGGACGGCATCGAGTTCGAGGTCGTCAGCTACCGCTAAGGCGTGGGCAGCGCCGTGCCGGTTTTGGCGCGGCGCTTGACTTTCGCGCCCCATGCGATGAGGTAATGCGCCAAGGCAAATCCAATCCCACATCTCAAACCTGGCCGCCGGACGCATGGAAAAGATACCGCTGACCCGCGCGGGTTACACCGCGCTGAACGATGAACTTAAGACCCTCAAATCGGTCGAACGTCCCGCAGTGATCCGGGCGATCGCCGAAGCGCGCGAGCATGGCGACCTGTCGGAGAACGCCGAATATCACGCCGCCCGCGAGAAGCAGGGCTTTATCGAGACGCGGATCAAGGAGCTTGAGGCGATCATCGGCCGCGCCGATGTGTTCGACCCGGAAAAGCTGTCTGGCACGATCAAGTTCGGCGCCACCATCAAGCTGGTCGACGAGGACACCGACGAAGAGAAGGTGTACCAGATCGTGGGCGAGCCCGAGGCCGACATCGCCGCCGGCAAGCTGAACATCGCCTCGCCGCTGGCGCGCGCGCTGATCGGCAAGGACGAGGGCGACAGCGTCGAAGTGCGCACGCCCGGCGGCGAGAAGAGCTACGAGGTTCTCTCGATCGAATACAAGTAGGCTGCGGCCCCTTCTGGAAGCGTTGACACCGGCATGGCCGATACCGACAGGAAGACCAGGCGCCCGGCGTCCCAACGGCACGAAACGCCCTACCGGATAACGGCGGCAGAGATCATCGCCGTCGTGCTGTCGGTGATGTGGGTCGCCGGTGTCGGGCTGTTCTTCCTGTTCACCGGGGCGAACCGCCCGTCCGTGGACTCGGGCAGTTTCGTGATGACGCTTATCGCGATCTTCATGCCGGTCGCGGTGATCTGGGTCGCTGCCGCCACCGCCCGCGCGAGCCGCGTCATGCGCGAGGAAAGCGCCCGGCTGCATGCGACCATCGACGCGATGCGCGAGTCCTACATGCAGCAGGAATATCCCGGCGGCCTGCCGCGCCCGACGGTCGAGGACAAGCTGGACGAGATCGCCCGCGCCGCGCGCAAGACGGAAACCGCGCTGGCCACCTTCACGTCGATCCGCGAACCGGTCGAGATCCACCCGCGACAGGTGCCGCCCCCGGCGCCCGCCTCTGCGCCCGCCGACGACCAGCCCGCGCTGGCGCTTGGAACCTCGGCGGAAGACATCGCCGAGCCGGTGTCGACCCCCGATTTCCTGCGCGCGCTGAACTTCCCCGAGAACGGCGAGGACAAGGAAGGCTTCCGCGCGCTGCGCCGGGCGCTGCACGACCGCCAGATCGCACAGGTCATCACCTCGGCTCAGGATGTGCTGACGCTGTTGGCCGAGGAAGGCATCTACATGGATGACCTTGCCCCCGATCGCGCCCGTCCCGAACTGTGGCGCCGCTTTGCACAGGGCGAGCGGGGCAGGGCCGTCGCCGGTCTTGGCGGCGTGCGGGACCGGTCGTCGCTTGCGCTGACGGCGGGGCGTATGCGGCAGGACCCGACGTTCCGAAGCTCTGCGCACCAGTTCCTGCGCCGTTTCGACAAGATGCTTGCCGATTTCGAGCCGCGCGCCACCGACGCCGAGATTGCCCAACTGTCCAACACGCGGACGGCGCGGGCGTTCATGCTGCTTGGACGTGTGACAGGCGTCTTCGCGTGACGCTCACGGTCCGGTCTGCCTATTGGCGGGGGTTCCGCGCCGGTCTGCCGTTCCTTGTGGTGCTTATCCCGTTCGCGATGGTGTTCGGCGTCGTCTCGATCGAGGCAGGGCTGTCCGTGGCGCAGGTGCTTGGCTTTTCGGCCTTGGTGATCGCCGGGGCGGCGCAAATCACCGCGCTGCAACTGATGCAGGACAACGTGCCGACGGTGATGGTGCTGGCCGCCGCGCTGGCGGTGAACCTGCGCATGGCGATGTATTCCGCCGCGCTGGTGCCCTATCTGGGTGCCGCGCCGATGTGGCAGCGGGCGATCCTGGCCTATTTCAACGTCGACCAGACATTCGCGCTGGCGCAGGTCGAATACGAGAAACGCCCGGCGATGACGGTGCCCGAGCGGGTCGCGTTCTTTCTTGGCGTCGCCACGCCGGTCTGCCCGCCGTGGTACCTGTTCACATGGATCGGAGCCGTGGTGGGCGCGCGCATTCCGCCTGAATACGGGCTGGATTTCGCGGTGCCGATCACCTTTCTCGCGATCATCGCACCGGCGCTGCGCACCCCGGCGCACCTTGCCGCCGCGCTGACCTCGATCGTGGCCGCGCTGGCGCTGGCATGGATGCCGTCGGGCATCGGTGTGCTGCTGGCCGCGGCGCTGGCGATGGTCGTCGGCGCCCGGGTCGAACTTTGGCTGAAGGCGCGCAGCGCATGAGCTATTCGTCGGCCGCGATCTGGGCGATCATCGTCCTGCTTGGACTTGGGACGTACCTGATCCGCTTTTCGTTTCTGGGACTGCTGGGCGACCGCAAGCTGCCAGAGTGGGTCCTGCGCCACCTTCGCTATACGCCGGTGGCCGTTCTGCCCGGCCTGTGCGCACCGCTGGTCCTGTGGCCGGAAGCCACGGGCGGCGAACCCGACGCCGCACGCCTGGCCGCCGCGGCGGCAACCTTCGCGGCGGGATACCTGACCAAGAACTTCATGGCGGCCGCCGTCACGGGCGGCGTCGTGTTGTCCGGGATGCTGTATCTGGTCGGCTGAGGCAGCCGCCCTGCCGGGATCACAGCCCGGATCACAGTACCGCGGGCGCCTTGATGAAATCGTTGTTCGCCGGGGAATCGTCGCGGAATTCGGACCGGGTGACGCCCGGCCGCGCGCCGAAGGCCCGCATCACGGCAAGCGGGCTGAACGTCTGCGGGATGTTTCCGAAGCCGGGCAGGTCGTTCAGGATATCCGACGTCGCCTGCGCGCACATCGCCTTGGGAACCGCGCCATACGCCTGAATCCGCTGCAAGGCGGCTTCGGCGACTTCGGGGGACACGACGACGTCCTGCCGCACGACATGCCACGTCACGCGGGCGTGGTACTCGTTGTAGAACTGCACGGCCCGGTCGGACATGCCGAACACGACGTCGTTGCGTTCCGGAAGGGCAGGATGCTGGAACGTACCGGCGGGATCGAAGATGGCACGGTGCGAACCGTTGACCATGATCGCGGAATGCCCGCCGGACCCGTTCTGGTTGGAGATCACGGTGAACAGCGTGATCGTCGGCGGCCCGTCATGCCGGTAAAGCGCGCGCTGCACCGCGTCGTCGGGCGCCCAAGTGCTTTCCGCGCCGCAGGCAGCAAGGAACAGCGGCATCAGCAAAACAAGGGCTATCCGCCGCATCGCGTGTCTCCTGCCTGTGTCCGGCTTAGCCGTTGATCATCGCGAGAAGCACAAGGAAGACCAGGATGCCGACGGCGCTCCAAGTCACGGCTTTCATGAAGCCGTGGAAGGTCTTTTCCTGTTCGGTGATGTCCATTTCGCCCGGCTTGTGGTCGGCCATGTCGCAAGTTCCCGATCGCGTTGTGTCTTTGTCGACCCGGGGTTTAGACGATTCCAAGCGCCCTGTCACGCGCCGCTGCGCCGCAGGTCAGTCCTGTTCCGGCGCGGTATCGTCCGTGTCGGGCGTGTCGTCTTCCAGATCGGCGGCAAGCCGGAACCCGATGCGCCGTGGAGCGTCCTCGGGCGCGCGTTTCGGCACCGCGCGCAGCAGGACGTTCAACTGGCTGACGTGCTGGATCAACTGATTCCGCCCGCCCACCGGATCGGTGCCGTAGAAAGTGACGATGTCGGGGTCGTAATATCCGATGCCCTCGATCCGGATCACCCCGGCCTCGGCCCCGGTGAAGCCCATCGCGACCTCGTGCTCGTTGTCGAGCTGCTTCTCGAAGTTGCGGATGTACAGGATCAGGCGTTCGTAGGCCCAGCGTGCCGGGCTTTTCGCGGAAAGAGGCTGGTCCGCGACGCCATCGGGAATCTCAAGCGCGCAGTTCCGCGCCTCTTCCTCGGGGTCGGCGTGCACGGAATGGGCGCGCGGGATGGCGGCATCCTCGTGGGCCTCGGCGGTGGTTCTGATCTCGTCAGTCGTCCGGGTGTTGGTCATGGCCGGAGCCTATCCGGTGCCAAAGCCACGCGCCATCCCCGCCGCGGTTCCGGGCGACCTTGCCCTGAAACAGCAGGTGGTTCAGGTGCGCCACCGCCTCGACCAGCGCAAGACCGTAGTTGCCTTCGTTGATGGTCGACCGGAACAGCACGGAAAAGCAATCCGCCGCCGTCTTGGGTGTGTCGAGCGACGCCAGAAGCCGCGCAAGCGCCTCGTGGTGGTTGTCCACCAGCTGCATCATGCGCGTGGGCAGACCGGTATAGGGCAGCTTGTGCCCCGGCAGCACCAATTGATCGTCCTTGGCGAAGGGCGACAGCCGCAGGCAGCTGTCCAGCCATTCGCCCACCGGGTCCGCGCCCGGTTCGGTGGCGTAAACCCCGAGGTTCGGAGAAATCGACGCAAGCAATTGGTCGCCGCCCAGCACCAGATCGCCGTCGCGGCTCCAGAGCGTTGCGTGTTCGGGGGCGTGGCCGTCGCCCATCCGCACGTCCCAGACGCGCCCGGCGAGCCGCAGCACGTCGCCCTCGCGCAGGCGGGTGAAGCCAAGGGGCAGGGGGTCCACGATGTCGGCGAAGTTGAAAGGACGCTTGTCCTGCGCCTTTTCCAGCAGGTCCGGCGCCATGCCGGCGCCGCGCCAGAACGCGACCTGCTCGGGCGCGGGGCGGTCCTGGTCGTCCAGCACCAGCATCCGCGCCATCAGCCAGCCGGTGCGGGGCATGATCAGCTCGGCCCCCAGTTCCGACTGGAACCAACCGGCCAGCCCGACGTGGTCGGGGTGGTGATGCGTGACCAGCAGCCGCTTCACCGGCTTTGCCGACAGCGGTCCGTCCAACGCGGCGCGCCAATGGTTTCGGGTGGTTTCGCTGCCGACGCCGGTGTCCACGATGGTCCAGCCGTCGTCGTCGGCCAATGCGTAGCAGTTGACGTGATCCAGCTTCATCGGCAGCGACATGCGCAGCCAAAACACCCCGTCGGCGACCTCGACCGCTTCGCCGGGCTGCGGTGCGGTTTCGTGCGGGAAACGAAGGGGGGCCGATCCGTCCATCAAACTGCCAGCGCCTCTGTCGTGACGTCGTACAGGCCCGACGCGCCCTGCCGGACATGGGCGCACAGCCCCGCGTGTTCGGGCAATAGGCGGCGAATGTGGAACGCGGCCAGCGCGCTGCGGTCGCCGGTGCCGTCCTCGGCATGGGCCGCGCGCAGGAAATAGTGGCCGCCCAGAACGCGGGCCCAAGCCTTCAGGAAGGGCACCGCCACGGCGAAACGGTCGGACATGTCCTGCGCGACCAGCCATTCGGTCGTCTCGCGCAGGTTCTCGGCGGCGTCCCAGACCTGTTGTGCAAGTTCGGACATGACGCCCCGCGCCGCCTCTGCGCTGGACTGGATCTCGTCCAGCAGGCGATAGGCGCATTCGCCGCCGTCCATCATCTTGCGCCCGACAAGGTCCATCGCCTGAATGCCGTTGGTGCCCTCGTAGATCGCGGTGACCCGCACATCGCGGTAATACTGCGCTGCTCCGGTTTCCTCGATATAGCCCATGCCGCCGTGGACCTGCACGCCAAGCTCGGCAACGGCCACGCCGGTGTCGGTGCCGTAGGCTTTGGTGATCGGCGTCAGGAAGGCCGCGCGCGAGACCCACTCGGCCTCGCCCGTGGCGTTCGCCATGTCGATGGCGACGGCGTTCGACAGCGCGATGGCGCGGGCCGCGAAAGTCTCGGCCTTCATGGTCGCCAGCATCCGGCGCACGTCGGCATGGTCGGCGATGCTGCCGGTCCCGTCGGGCAGCGGGCTGCGGCCCTGTGTCCGGTCCAGCGCGTATTCCAGCGCCTTCTGCGTCGCCGCCTCGGCCACGGACAAGCCCTGCACGCCGACGCCCAGCCGTGCGTTGTTCATCATGGTGAACATCGCCGCCATGCCGCCATGTTCGGGCCCCACCAGCCAGCCGGTCGCGCCGTCGTATTCCATCACGCAGGTGGGCGATCCGTGCAGGCCCATCTTGTGTTCAAGGCTGACGACCCGCAGGTCGTTCGTCCGGCCGGGATTGCCGTCGGCGTCGGGGATATACTTGGGCACAAGGAACAGGCTGATGCCCTTGGTGCCGGGCACCCCGTCGGGCAACCGCGCCAGCACAAGGTGGCAGATGTTCCCGGCAAAGTCGTTGTCGCCCCAAGAGATGTAGATCTTCTGACCGCTGACCGCATAGGTTCCGTCGCCGTTCGGCACGGCCTTGCTGCGCAGCGCGCCCACGTCGGACCCGGCCTGCGGTTCCGTCAGGTTCATCGTGCCGCACCACTCGCCCGAGATCAGCTTGGGCAGGTACAGGTCCTTGAGCGCGTCGCTGGCGTGGGCCTCTAGCGCCTCGATCTGGCCTTGGGTCATAAGCGGGTTCAGTTGCAGCGCCAGACAGGCAGAGCCCATCATCTCGTTCACCGCCGTCGTCAGGGTCAGGGGCAGGCCCATGCCGCCGTGTTCGACCGGGGCGCTGGTCGAGATCCAGCCGCCCTCGGCGATCGCGGCATAGCCTTCGGCAAAGCCCGGAGACGTGCGCACGACACCGTTTTCCAGCCGGGCCGGATGCAGGTCGCCGGCCCGCTGCAGCGGGGCAAGCTTGTCCTCGCACATGCGGCCGGCCTCGGTCAGGATGGCGTCCACGACATCGGGCGTGGCGTCGGCGAAGGTTTCGGTTCCGGCAAGCTGGTCGAACCCTACGACATGCTCGAACAAGTACCGGAATTCGGCAACAGGCGCGCTATACGGCATCCCGGACCCTCCTCTCTTGCGCAGCGGGGACCCATCCCGCTACATCGCACGAAACCTAACATGCGGTTTTGCACCGCCGCAGCAAGGACGCAGCGTCATTCCCGTGGCCCCGACCGAACACCTGTACGCCGATACCGCCGGTCTTTCCCGTGCCGCAGACCTGTTGCGGTCCGGCGCGCTTGTCGCGCTGCCGACGGAAACGGTCTATGGGCTGGGCGGCGACGCAACCGATTCCACCGCCGTGGCCCGGATCTTCGAGGCGAAGGGCCGGCCAAGCTTCAACCCGCTGATCATCCACCTGCCCGATGCGGCAGAGGCGGGCCGTTACGTCGAGATGGACGACGACGCGCGGCGGTTGGCGGATGCGTTCTGGCCCGGTGCGCTGACATTGGTGCTGCCGCTGAAGCCGGACTCTGGCATCGCGTCGCTGGTGACGGCGGGCCTGCCCACGGTGGCCGTGCGGGTGCCGGCGCACCCGCTGGCGCGCGAATTGCTGCGCCTGACGGGACGCCCGGTCGCCGCCCCCTCGGCGAACCCGTCCGGACGCATCAGCCCGACCACGGCGCAACACGTCCTTGACGGTCTGGACGGCAGGATCGCGGCTGTGCTGGACGGTGGGCCATGCCCTGTAGGCGTTGAATCGACGATCGTGACGACGCAGCCCGAGCCGACGCTGCTGCGCCCCGGCGGGCTGCCGGCAGAAGCGATCGAAGCCTGTCTTGGCGTGCCGCTGGCCAGCCACGGCGGCGGCATCAACGCGCCGGGGCAGATGAGTTCGCACTATGCGCCCGATGCCGCCATCCGGTTGCAGGCCGATGCGGCGCAGCCGGGCGAAAGCCTGCTGGGCTTCGGCCACATGGACTGCGACCTGAACCTGTCGCCCGCCGGCGATCTGGTCGAGGCGGCGGCGAACCTGTTCTCGGCGCTGCATACGCTGGATGCGGCTGGCAAACCCATCGCGGTGGCCCCGATCCCCGATCACGGGCTGGGCCGCGCGATCAACGATCGTTTGCGCCGGGCCGCGGCGCCACGGGACGCGGCGGAGGGCGGCACGATCCTCTAGAAGATCGCGCGTCGCAGTATTTTCTGGAAGATTCTGGTGCCTCAGGCGTGACCGGCTTCGGCGGACAGCGACAGCGGGTCGATGCCCAGCGATGCCAGAGCGGCCGCCCATTTGCCGTCATTGTCGGCGGCGAACACGATCTCGGGGGTGGCGTCGCAGGTCAGCCAGCCGTTCTGCTGGATCTCGTCCTCCAGCTGCCCCGGCCCCCAGCCGGAATATCCCAGCGCAAGGATCCGCTTCTGCGGCCCGCCACCGCTGGCCATGTCCTGCAGGATGTCCAGCGTTGCGGTCATCCCGAACCTGTCGTCGACGTGAAGCGTCGAGGATTCGGTCGCATAGTCGCCGCTGTGCAGAACGAAGCCGCGCCCGTGTTCGACGGGACCGCCAAAGTAGACGCCCACGCCCTCGCTTGCCGCGCCGCGGGGAATGTCGAGCTGTTCCAGAAGGTCGTCCATCGCCACGCCGGGGGCGGGCTTGTTGACGATCAGCCCCATCGAGCCGTCGTCGGAATGGGCGCACATGAAGACGACGCTTTTCTCGAATCGCGGATCGCCCATTCCGGGCATCGCGATCAGAAGCTTGCCGCCAAGATCGTTGAAATGGCTGTCGGGGACCATGGTGCCATTCTCCGCAGATTCCGGCCGGTGCCGCAAGTGGGTGATTTAACACACCCACGTTGGCATCGCCCGAATGTGATTTCCGGTTTCGCCGATGACGCATAAGTTGGCGACGATGCTAAAGAAGCTGTGTACATACGCCCTTTTGTCAATGGCGGCCGTCGGGTCGGGCGCCGTTGTGCCGACTCCTGCCGTCGCGCAAGCCGTGAGCCCCGATCAGGCCGCCAACGTCACTGTCCTGCCCGGATGGCGCACGCCGTCCGGCACCCGCATGACCGCGCTGCGGATTCAGCTTTCGCCTGGGTGGAAGACCTATTGGCGCGCGCCGGGCGACGCGGGCATCCCGCCACGCTTCGACTGGCAGGGCAGCAGCAACCTTCGCACGGTCGCCTTCCACTGGCCGACACCCTCGGTGTTCGACGTCAACGGGATGCGCACGATCGGCTACAAGAACGAACTGATCCTGCCGATCGAACTAACACCTGAACGCCCGGACCAACCGATCGTGCTGAACGCCGCTGTCCAGCTTGGCGTTTGTCACGACGTTTGCCTGCCGCTGAACGTCACCGTCTCGGCCGATCTGGCCGACGCCGGACAGTCCGACCCCCGCATCAACGCCGCGCTGGCTGCGCAGCCGTTCTCGGAGACCGAGGGCAGCGTTACCTCCGCGCGGTGTGCGGTCGAGCCGATCCGCGACGGGCTTCGGATCACGGCAACGGTCGCCATGCCCAGCCTTGGCCCGGGCGAGGTCGCGGTGTTCGAGCATCCCGACCAGACGATCTGGGTCGCCGAGGCCGAGGCTCATCGGAACGGCGACGCGCTGACCGCCGTGACCGAGATGGTGCCGCCCAACGCGAAGCCGTTCTCGCTGGACCGTTCGAAGCTGCGGATCACCGTTCTGGGCAACGGCCGCGCGGTCGATATCTGGGGCTGCACCGGCTAAGCCATTTCCCGGCGGCGTTTACTCTGCCGCCGTTGCCCGCCCGGGCCGCCCACGCCGCCCGGTGATCAGCGTCAGCGCCATCGCCACCAGCCAGATCGCCAGCACCCAGACCGCCGTTCCGACAAGGAACAGCGCCAGCGCGAAGGTCATTCCCACCGCGCCCACCGGCAGCAGTTCGGCCAGCGGCGCAGGCAAGCCGCCCGTCGCCATCGTCCAGCCCAGCGTTCCGACAAGCATCGCGCCCACGCCCAGCCCGGCAACCACCGCCGCCGCCGAAACCGCGCGGCCCTGCGCCGGCATCCGCAGCGCCCGGCGCAACGCACCGACTTGCCGTGCGACGTCCTGCTGCATCGCCATCAGCGCCGGCACGACCATCAGCACCAGCACCATGCCGAAGCCGAGCCCGTAGACCAGCGTGATGACCGTGGGCTTCAGGAACTGCGCATCCTGCGAGCTTTCATACAGCAGCGGCGCAAGGCCCAGCACCGTGGTCAGCGTCGTCAGCATCACGGCCCGCAGCCTGTCGCACGCCCCGTCCACGATGGCCGGGAACAGCCCGCGTTCGGCGGCGTATTCGTCCACCGTCGTGACCAGCACGATCGAGTCGTTGATGATGATCCCCGTCATCCCGATCAGCCCCACGACCGAGAACATCGACAGCGGGACGTCCCACAGAATGTGGCCGTAGAAGGCGCCGATCAGGCCGAAGGGGATGATCGACATCACCACCGCCGGCCGCGTCCAACTTCCGAAGATCCACGCCAGCACAAGATAGATCCCAAGCAGACACAGCAGGAAGCCGGTGCGCGCGTCGGTCAGGAACTCGTCCTCTTGCTCTGACAGCCCCGCCAATTGCGAGGACACGCCGAACCGTTCCTCCAGAGCGGGCAGAATCACGGTTTCCAGTTCGGTCATCACAAGGCTTGCGCGCGCCGGGTCGTCCTCGGACAGGTCGCCATTGACCGAAATCAGCTGCAAACCGTTCTCGCGCCGGACCGAGGAAAAGCCAGCCTCGCGCTGCACCGTCACGATGTCCGCCAGCGCCACGTAATCGCCCGACGCGGCCCTCATCCTGGTGCGGTCAAGGAAGTCGGCGGTCAGTTCGCCTGGCGGCAGTTCGACCATGATCGACGCGGTGCGCGGCCCGTCCGGATAGGTCGCCGCTTCGATCCCGTTCAGCCGCGCGCGCAGCACGCTGCCCAGTTCGCCGATGGTGAACCCCAGCGCCTGCCCCTGCGGCGTCAGTTGCAGGATCATCTCTTCCTTGTCGTAGGACAGGGAATCCTCCAGCGCCGACACCTCGGGGTATTGCGACAGCGACTGCTTCAGGCTTTCGGCGGCGTCCTTCAGCGTGTCGGCAGAGGCGCCGTAAAGCTGAACGTCGATGGCGTCGCCACCGGGGCCGGACCGCCAGCCACGGAAGCTGACCGTTTCGGCCATCGGGTGCTGGCGCACCTCTTCCTGCAGCATCGCGACGAACTCGAAGCTGGAATAGGGCCGCAGGTCGGCGCCGATCAGTTCGATCGCGATCGAGCCAAGCTGATAGTCTTCCTTGTTCTCGGACCCGGCCAGCGCGCGCCCGGTGTTGCCGCCGATCTCGGCGATCACATAGTCCAGCGGGTTGGTGCCGTGTTCCTCTGCCAGCCGCTCGGCCACCGCGTCGGTGGCGCGCTGCATCTCGCGCATCATTTCCACCGTGTCCTCGCGGGTGGCGCCGGGCGCCATCGCGAAATTGCCGGACACCGACCCCTGCTCGGGCGAATTGAAGAACCGCCACTGCAGGTCGCCGCGAATGAACGACGCCATCTGCAACGCCAGCAGGACAACCGCCAGCGCGACCACCGGATAGCGCGCCCAGACCACGAACCGCATGAACGGGCGGAACAGCGTTTCGCGGAACCACCGGAACCCCCGGTTCACGGTGCGGCTGGGCCAGTCGTACCAGTGCTGCTTGCCGGAGTGGGCGATGGAATGCGCCATGTGGTTCGGCAGGATCAGGAAGCATTCGACCAACGAGGCGATCAGGACCACGATCACCGTGAACGGAATGTCAGCGATCATCTCGCCGAACCGCCCGCCGATGGTGACAAGTCCGAAGAAGGCGATCACCGTGGTGATGGTCGAAGAAAACACCGGCGGAAACATCTTGCGGGCCGCGTTCTCGGCCGCCTCGACCGGGGTTTCGCCCAGCCGCCGCGCCCTGTGGTCCGCGTGTTCGGCAACCACGATGGCGTCGTCGACCACGATGCCCAGCGTGATGATCAGCGCGAACAAAGAGATCATGTTCAGCGTCAGCCCGAAGGCATACATCATCGCGATGGCGCTGGTCATAGCCACCGGGATACCGGCTGCCACCCAGAACGCGCTGCGGGCGTTCAGGAACAGGAACAACAGCAACAACACCAGCCCCAGCCCCATCAGCCCGTTGTCGGTCAGGATGTTCAGCCGGTTCGTGATCGCCTCGGCCCGCGTGCGGATCAGGTCGATAGACACACCGGCGGGCAGGGTGGTCTCCATCAGCGCGGCGACTTCTTCCACCGTGCGCTGGATGCCGATGGCGTCGCCTTGGTCCGACCGGTCGACCCGGACCGAAATGGCGGGATCGGGCCCGACGAAATAGGCGCGCTCGCGGTCGACGCCGCCGACGGTCACAGTCGCCACGTCGCCGATGGTCAGCTTCGACCGGTCCTCGTTTGTGCGCAGCACGATGCCCGCGATCTCGTCCGCGCGGGTCTTGGCGACGCCGGTCCGCACCCGCGCATTCGCACCGTCCACGTCGCCAGACGGGTTCGCCTCTGACTCCGCCGCGATGGCGTCCGCGATCTCGCGCATGCTGATGTCATGCTCGATCAGCGCGATGGTCGGCACCTCGACCACCGTTTCGGGCGCCGCGACGCCCCGGATCGTGGTGCGCGTGACCCCCTCGGCGAACAGCCGCGTGACGAACTCGTCCGCGAAACGGCCCAACTGGTCGACACCCACCGGCCCGGTGATCACCACGTCGGTCACCCGGTCACGCCACCCCCCGCGCGACACGCGCGGATCGTCGGCGTCCTCGGGCAGGTTGTTGACGCTGTCCACCGCCGTCTCGACATCGTCCAGCGCCCGGGCCATGTCCCAGCCGGGCTCGAACTCCAGATCGATCCGGGCGCTGCCCTCGGACGATCGCGCCTCGGTCGAGGCCACACCTTCGACCGCCATCAGCACCGGTTCCATCAGCTGCACGATGGCGCGGTCGACGTCCTCGGCCCCGGCGCCGTCCCAGCTGACAGAGACCTGAATCTCGTCGACGATCACATCGGGAAAGAACTGCGCCCGCATCCGCGGAAAGGCCAGCACGCCCGCCGCGATCAGCAGCACCAGCAGCAGGTTCGCCGCGGTCGCATGGCGGGTGAAGTAAGACAGGATACCGCCGACCTGTCGAAAGCGTTCAGCCATTCTCGCCTCTCATTCGGGCGTATCCCCCGGACAGGGGATCAGCCGCCCCTGCGGGATTCGATCCGTTCCACCGTGGCCGCCGGCACCATCGGTTCCGCCAGTTGCGCCAGCACCCGGTCTTTCGCGGCCTGCGGCATGAACTGGTTCGCCTCGACCAGCGCCACCAGCGCGGCACGGCGCTCCTCGGTCAGCTCGACCATCGCGGGCGCCTCGGCCTCGGCCCGGGCGCTGTCCAACTCCGGCGACACCGGGCGTACCTTGATGCCCGCGCCCAGCAAGGGCGAGCGTTCGGCAACCACCAGACGGCCCTCCAGCCCCTCGCCCCGGACGATCACGTCGTCGCCTTGCCGCCGCAGCAACTCGACCTGCGCGATTTCCAGCCGTTCATCCTCTCCGACGACCAGCACGGTCCCGGCCGCGTCCAGCGCGGTCGACGGCAGCACGGCCACATCCTGAAGCTCGGGCTCGTCGACATGCACGCTGACGAAGTCGCCGGGCCGGAAGCCGCGCGGTGCATCGATCCGGGCAAAGATCAGGCGGCCCGTGGTGCCGGTCCCGACCGACGCGCTTTCGCGGGTGATCACGCCGTCGGTCACAAGGTTCCCGCCCAGCACGTCCAGCGAGATCCGGACCGGCGCCTGCATCAGATCGCCATCGGCATCCAGAATCCGGGCGTACTCGGCGTTGGAGATCCGGAACGAGACTTCCAGCCGGTCCGGGTCAACAAGGTTCGCAAGCTGCTCGTTGTTCTGCACAAGCCGCCCCTCGACCACGGTGACATCCGACAGGGTGCCGGTGAACGCGGCATACAACTCGGTGTCGGCTAGGGCGCGTTCGGCGTCCGACAGCGCGATTTCCGCCCGGGCCAGATCGTTCTGCGCGATGTCCACCCGCGCCTCCGCCGCCGCCAGCGCCTGCCGCCGGGACAGGATCGCCTGCAGGGCCGAGGCCTCGGCCAGCGCCGCGTCATCCACTGCCGCCTCGGTGCCGATCCCGCTCGACGCCATGTTGCGCGCCCGGGCCAGCGCCTGCGTTCTCAGCGCCGCCTGATCCTCGGCCGAGACGACGTCGTCCCCCGCCAGCACAAGCGCCCGCCGCGCGTCGCGCAGCTCCGCCTCCGCACCCGCAAGGTCGGTCCTCGCCACTTCCAGCGCCGCCTCGGCGGTGCGGGGATCGACACGCAGCAGCAGGTCGCCCTCGCGCACGGTGCCGCCATCCTCGAACGCCTCCGCCAGTTCGACCACGGTGCCCGACGCGGTGGCCCTCACCTCCAGCGTGCGCCGGCTGCGCACCTCGCCGAACCCGGTCAGGACCGGTGTCACCGTAACGGCGTCATAGGCGCGTACGTTCACCGCGAAGATCCGTTCGTTCGCGGGGCGCACCCGCTCCTCCCGGTTCCACACGGTCTCCAGCGCGCCATAGACGGCATGACCGGCATAGGCCAGCAGCCCGACGGTCACGGCCATCAGGAACAGCCCAACAAGGGATCGGCGCAGAAATCGCATTCCAGAAATTACCCTCTTTCCCGGGTTATCTCAGACTACCCACGGCCCGACCTCGCGCCAAGCCACAACGGTGTTACGGCCACGCGCACGAAGTCCGTCGCAAAAAATCGCGGCGGGGTGTGATAATCCCAACGCGCCCAAGCCGCGCCCAAGACGCCAAACGCCCCAAAAGCGGCCACCTGGTCTTCTCTTCTCTTCTCTTCGAAAATACCTCGGGGGAGGAGCGCAGCGACGGGGGCAGAGCCCCCTTACTCCCTCGACTAAGCACACCTCCGGTGAGACGGGGGCAGAGCCCCTTTCCCCTCACTTCCGCCGCAGATGCTCGTCCAGCCGAGGCATGATCTCGACGAAATTGCAGGGCCGGTGCCGGTAATCCAGCTGCTTTTCCAGGATCTCGTCCCAGGCGTCCTTACAGGCCCCCGGAGAGCCCGGCAGCGCGAACAGATAGGTCCCGTTCGCCACCCCGCCGGTCGCGCGGCTTTGCACCGCCGACGTGCCGATCTTTTGCATCGACACGATGGTGAACACCGTCCCGAACGCGTCGATTTCTTTCTCGTAGACATCGCGGTGGGCCTCGACGGTCACGTCGCGCCCGGTCAGCCCGGTGCCGCCGGTGGACATCACCACGTCGATGCCCGGATCGGCGCACCAGTCCCTCAGCTTCGCCGCGATCTCTTCGCGCTCGTCGCGCAGGATCTCGCGCGCGGCGACCGTGTGCCCCGCTTTCTCGATCCGCTCCACCAGCACCGCGCCCGAGCGGTCCTCGTCCGGCGTCCGCGTGTCCGACACCGTCAGCACGGCAATCCGCACCGGCACGAAGTCCTTGGTTTCGTCGATCCGGCTCATGCTCTCTCCATCACTGCAAGCCGCGCGGCAAGCGCGGCGAAGACCCCGGCGCTGATCCATCCCAGCACCTTCGAGAACCGCTCCGACCGGGCCACGGTGCGCCCGATGCCGCCCGCGAAGATGCCAACCGCGCCGTTCACGAAGAACCCGCCCAGCGACAACACGCCGGCAAACACAAGGAACTGCGGCAGCACCGCCCGCGCCGGGTCGACGAACTGCGGCACGAAGGCCAGCATGAACAGCACGATCTTCGGGTTGGTCAGGTTCACGACGAAGGCATCGCGAAACGCGTGGTGCGTTCCGGCGGGCACGTCGTGGCCTGCGCCGCGGACCGGCCCGCTGCGCAGCGCCTGCACCGCCAGCCACAGCAAATACGCGACGCCGACCCACCGGATCACGTCGAACAGCCACGGCATCCCCGAAACCAACGCTCCCAGCCCCAGCCCGGCGACCAGCCCATGCGCCAGCCCGCCCGCCGCGATCCCCGCGCTGGCGGCGATGGCGGCACGCGGCCCGTGCCGCAGGCCCTGCCCAAGGCAGAACATCATGTCCGCCCCCAGCGTCAGGTTCAGCGCCAGAGCCGCCGGCACGAACGCCAGAAGAACCAGCGGGTCGATCACGCCGCCACCTCGAACCAGTTCGGCATCGGGCCAAGGTTCACGACCCGCGTCGCGCCGATCGTCCCCTCTGTGCCCCAGCTGTCGTGGATGTGCCCGCAGACCGCCAGCTTCGGCGCCAGCCGCGCGATCGCATCCCGGATCGCCACCGATCCCACCGACTGCCCGGCCGAGGTCACGTCGGCCACGCCTTTCGGCGGCGAATGCGTCACCAACAGGTCCGCCCCGCCGCAGGCGCCCAGCATCGCCGCCGCATCCGCTTCGGACAGGTCGCACGACCAGCCGCCGAACGGCGTCACCGGCACGCCATAGCCCAGCCCGAACACCCGCAACCCGCCGACAATCGTGCTCGCGCCATGCAACACGGTCACGTTCTTAGGCGCGGCGGCGCGCAACTCGTCCGCACTCTCGGCATTGCCCGGCACCACGACGAAGGGCGCGGGGATCCCATCCAGCAGCGCCATCGCCTCGGGCAGTCCCTTGCGCATGGTGCAGAAGTCCCCGGCGCCGATCACAAGGTCGGCCTCGTGGCTGGCCTCGACCAGCGCCGCGGCCCGCGACGCCGACAAATGCAGGTCCGAGAAGGCCATGATCTTCATTCCGCGCGCCTCAGCCGGTCCTGCAACATCAGCAGGTCGTGCCACGCATCGCGTTTCGCATGCCCGTTCCGCAACAGGTAGGCCGGGTGGAACATCGGCAGCGCCGGCTTCCCCAGCGCCTCGGTCCATGTGCCGCGCAGCCGGGTGATCCCCTTCCGCCCCAGCAGCGCAAGACACGAGATGTTCCCCATCAGCACCAGCACCTCCGGGTCCGCCAATTGGACGTGCCGCGCCACGAACGGCAGCATCATCCCGATCTCTTCCGGGGTCGGATCGCGGTTCTGCGGCGGTCGCCACGGCAGGATGTTGGTGATGTAAACGGATTTCAGCGCGTCCGGATGCGCGCGCCCCATGCCGATGGCATCCAGCATCCGGTCCAGCAACTGCCCGGCCCGCCCGACGAAGGGCTTGCCCTGCATGTCCTCGTCCCGCCCCGGCGCCTCGCCCACGATCATCACGCGCGAGGCGGGGTTGCCGTCGGCGAACACCGTGTTCCGCGCGCCGCGCTTCAGGTCGCAATGGTCGAATGCCGCGATCGCCTCGGCCAACGCCTCCAGCGACCCGGCAGACGCGGCGGCGGCGCGGGCGACCTCGGCGGTATCGACCTGCCGAGCCGGGACCGGACCGGACGGCGCCTTTGGGGCGGCGGCCTCGGCCACCGGCTTCGGCGGCTTGTCGGCGATCTCGTAACGGTTGATCGGCGCCTCGGCGATAGCCTCGGTCGCGCCAAGCTCGACCTGCCATTCCAAAAGCGCCCGCAGCGCATAGTGATCCATCGATTCCACCTGCATGCCGCCATGCTAGGCCGCGCGGCGGGAAAGTTGAATGGCCCGCAGCGCGCCTGCCGTCACGCCAGCCGCTTGCGCAGCCGGTTCGGATCGTGCGGCAGCGGCTCGTAACCGCAGGCCACATAGGCCCCGCGGGCCGCCGCATTCTCTGCCTGCGTACCGATGGTGACGAAACTGCTTCCCAACCGCCGCGCCGATGCCTCGACCGCCGCCAACATCCGGCGTCCCAACCCGCGCCCGCGCCGGTCCGCGTCGACATACAGGTGTTCCACCTCGATCCCGCGCAGCCCGTCGCCCAGCTTCGCCCGCCGCCCCATCGCGGCATAGCCCACGCAGGTCCCGTCGTCCTCGGCCACCAGCATCTTCAGCCACGGCGTCGGCCCGAACAGGTCGCGCCGCAGGTCCGCCACCGTCACAAGCGCGCCCTCGCCATGATGCGACGCCAGCGCCGCGATCATCTCGCGCACCTTGGGCAGATCGCCATGCTCCACCGGTCTGATCCTGATCATCTTCTCTTCCTTCTCCATGCCGGAGGCGGAAAAGAAAAATGGCCGCTCTCCGGCGGCCATAAAACTCACGTCACGACACCGCCCTGCTATGGCAGGACGAGATAAAATCGCGTGCTGTGAAGACGTGTATCCATGCGCCCCTTTTCCCGCCCGGCCTAATGCCTGTCAAGACAAAGCCCCCTTCTTCTCTTTGCGAAATACCTCGGGGGGCCGCGCAGCGGCGGGGGCAGAGCCCCCTTCGGTGCCATCGGCCGGGCGCCTTGCCCGCAGGGGCGCGGGTTCCTATAAACGGTCCAACCATCGTCGGGGGGCCGCATGAATTTCCGCCAGAAACACCTTCTCGGGATCGAAGAGCTTCACCCGCTCGAAATCACCGAGATTCTCGACCTTGCCGACACCTATGTCGATCTCAACCGGTCCGAGACGAAGCACGGCGACGTGCTGAAGGGCCTGACCCAAATCAACATGTTCTTCGAGAACTCGACCCGCACGCAGGCCAGCTTCGAGATCGCGGGCAAGCGGCTGGGCGCCGACGTCATGAATATGGCGATGCAGGCCAGTTCGATCAAAAAGGGCGAGACCCTGATCGACACCGCGCTGACGCTGAACGCGATGCACCCCGATCTGCTGGTCGTGCGGCACCCGCATTCCGGCGCGGTGAACCTGCTGGCCGAAAAGGTGAACTGCGCGGTGCTGAACGCCGGCGACGGGCGGCACGAGCATCCGACGCAGGCGCTGCTGGATGCGCTGACGATCCGGCGGGCCAAGGGGCGGCTGCACCGTCTTAACATCGCGATC
This sequence comes from Psychromarinibacter halotolerans, assembly GCF_029168315.1. Lineage (NCBI taxonomy): Bacteria > Pseudomonadati > Pseudomonadota > Alphaproteobacteria > Rhodobacterales > Paracoccaceae > Psychromarinibacter > Psychromarinibacter halotolerans. The sequence goes on along the minus strand of NZ_JARGYD010000002.1, from coordinate 71,307 downwards.
TGCGGTGACATCGCGCACTCGCGCGTGGCGCGCTCGAACCTGCTGCTGCTGGGCAAGATGGAAAACCGCGTGCGGCTGATCGGGCCGCCGACGCTGATGCCGTCGCAGATCGGCGCGTTCGGGGTCGAGGTCTATCAGGATATGGAAGAAGGCCTGAAGGACGTCGACGTCGTGATGATGCTGCGCCTTCAGAAGGAACGCATGGACGGCGGCTTTATCCCATCCGAACGCGAATACTATCACCGCTTCGGGCTGGATGCCGAGAAGTTGGCATTCGCCAAGCCGGATGCCATCGTGATGCACCCCGGGCCGATGAACCGCGGGGTCGAGATCGACGGCACCATCGCCGACGACATCAACCGCTCGGTCATTCAGGACCAGGTCGAGATGGGCGTCGCGGTGCGGATGGCGGCGATGGACCTTCTGGCCCGCAACCTGCGCGCCGCGCGGGCCGACCAACGCGCCGCCGGGCGCAGCGGGGAACCTGCCCATGCCTGACGGCGGCAACCGCACGCCTTCGGTCCCGCTTCGGGATGACGAGGACATCGTGCAGTCGTTCCGTCCGTCGCGGTCCATCTACATCCGCGACACCACATGGATGGCCGCCATCGCGATGGCCGGGGGGATGCTGATCCTGTGGATTGCTGGCAATCCTCATGTCTGGACCGGCGCGGTGGGCGGGCTTGCCGCCATCGCTCTGCGGGGCTGGTATCTGGCGTCCGAAGAACTCGCCGTGCGCTGGGACCTGACCGACCGCCGCCTGCTGGGGCCCGGCGGCCGCAGCGTGTCGCTGGCCGAGATCGTGCGCCTGCGCGCGCTTGCCAGCTCGGTCCAGATCGTCACAGCGGGCGGCGACAAGCACCTGATGAAGTACCAGCCCGATGTTCAAGACACGCTGACTCGTCTGCGCGAGGCGGTGGACCGTGCCGGAGGCCATGTCGCATGAACGATGATCCGCTTCACGTACCGGCCGCAGAGGCCGAAGTTGTCCGCGTGTTCGCACTGGACCTGCCCGAGGAGCAGGCCGAGAAACTGGCCGACCAGCCACCAGCGAATGGCCGCCCGTCGCCTTTGGCAGAGCTTGCGGGCGTGCCGGGGCTCGACCGCGCCCATGTCGAGATCTTTCCCGTCTCTGACCTGCGTGGCGTCGGGCTGGCGGGCTATCTTGTCGACGGCCTTGGCATCGACGCGGCCGAGGTCGAAGCGGCCCGGATCGGGCTTGAATCCGAGACCGGCTATATCGTGATCCTGCATTCGCGGGCTTTCGGGGGCCACGAGGTGACCATCCAGCCCAAGATGGGCCTGCGGTGGCTGGGAACCTATCGCTTGGCGCAGGCCGATCCGGCGGGGCAGATGCCGCGCGTGGCGTCGGCCGAACGCCCTGCCGCGACGGACGAAGATCCCACGCCCGCGCCGCCGGTCGGCCGCGTGTCGCGCGTCGCGATGCTTTTGATCCTGCTGGCCGCCGGTCTGCTGGTCCTGATCCTTGCCTTCCTGTTTGGAAGCAGCCGCGGATGAGCACGACGCCCGCCGGGTGGGAAGGTATTCTGAACGAGGGCGAGACGATCTTGTGGCAGGGCCGCCCCGGCCACCGCCTCGTTATCGGCGTCGGTCAGATCGCCGCGATGATCTTCGGCCTGTTCTTCTCGGGGTTCGCGCTGCTTTGGATGATCCTTGCGGCGCAGGCGGGCGGCTTTTTCTGGATGTTCGGCCTGATCCACTTTTCGGTCGGCCTGTCCATCGGGGTCCTGCCGCCGTTCTGGAGCGCATGGAGCCGCCGCCACACGTGGTACACCCTGACCGACCGACGCGCCTTCATCGCCACGGACATTCCGTTGATGGGCCGCAAGCTGAAGGACTACCCGATCGACACGCAGACCCCGCTGACGTGGGACGACGGCGAACGCGGCAACGTCTGGTTCGCCAACGAGTATCGCAAGACCAAGAACGGATCGCGCAAAATCCCCATCGGGTTCGAGCGCATCCCGGACGCGCGCAAGGTCTACGACCTGTGCCGCAAGGTGAAGTCTTCGGCCGAATGACGACTGTGGCCTTCCCGCGCGAAATGCGGCAGGACACCTCTGCCCAGTCCAGCCGCCAAGAAGGGAGCCGTCCATGACCGGCACGCTTTTTACCAACGCCCGCCTGATCGACCCCGACGCGGGAACCGACACGATAGGCGCCTTGCGGGTCAGCGGCGGCCGCATCGCTGAAATTCTGTCCGGACCGGCGGACGCCACCGGCGATACCGTGATCGACTGTGGCGGCAAATGCCTTGCCCCCGGTATCGTGGACCTTGGCGTGAAAATCTGCGAGCCGGGCGAACGGCACAAGGAAAGCTTCCGCTCTGCCGGGCGCGCGGCTGCGGCGGGCGGGGTGACCACGATGGTCACGCGCCCCGACACCCTGCCCACCATCGACAGCCCGGAGCAGTTGGAATTCATCGCCCGCCGCGCCGCCGAGGCGACGCCGGTCCGCATTCACCCGATGGCCGCGTTGACCAAGGGGCGCGAGGGGCGCGAGATGGTTGAGATCGGCTTTCTGCGGGACGCCGGGGCCATCGCCTTTACCGACGCCGACCGCGTGGTTGTCGACACCAAGGTCTTCGGTCGCTGCCTGACTTATGCCCGTTCGCTGGGCGCGCTGGTCATCGGCCACCCGCAGGAACCGATCCTGTCGAAAGGGGCTGCCGCGACCTCTGGCAAGTTCGCTTCGCTCAAGGGCATTCCCGCCGTTTCGCCGATGGCCGAACGGCTGGGGCTGGAACGCGATCTTGCGCTGCTGGAAATGACCGGCGCGCGGTATCACGCGGATTCCCTGTCCTCTGCCGCCGCGCTGCCCGCGCTGGAACGCGCGAAGGCAGCAGGGCTGGATGTGACCGCGGGCGTCGACATCCACCACCTGACCCTGAACGTGCTGGACATCGGCGACTATCGGACCTTCTTCAAGCTGAAGCCGCCGCTGCGGGACGAAGAGGATCGGCTGGCGATGGTCGAGGCGGTCGCCTCGGGTCTGATCGACACCATCAGTTCGATGCACACGCCGCAGGACGAGGAATCCAAGCGCCTGCCGTTCGAAGAGGCCGCATCCGGTGCGGTCGGGCTGGAAACCCTGCTGCCGGCGGCACTGCGGCTGTACCACGCCGACGCACTGACCCTGCCGCAACTGTTCCGGGCTATGGCGCTGAACCCGGCGAAACGGCTGGGCCTGCCGACCGGACGGCTAGAGGCCGGAGCGCCGGCGGATCTGGTGCTGTTCGACCCGGATGCGCCGGTGGTGCTGGACCGCTGGACGCTAAAGTCGAAATCCAAGAACACGCCGTTCGACGGCGCGCGCCTGCAGGGCAAAGTGCTGAACACCTACGTGGGTGGAACCGAAATCTATGCGGCGTGACGCAGCAGGATTTTCTAGAAAATCCTGCACATAACGATCTTCTAGAAGATCGTGGCTTTAGCTGATCCGCGCGACCACGTAATCGGCAAGGCCGTGCAGCATGTCGCGCAGGTCGCTGGCGGGCAGGGTGTCGATTGCGGTCTTAGCCTTTTCGGACCACGCCAGCGCGTCGGCGCGGGTCGCGTCCATCGCGCCGTGCTTCGCCAGCAACTCTAGCGCGTGGTCCAGATCGCCGTCCTGCTGGTCGCCCTTTTCGATGACGCGCTTCCAGAACGCGCGTTCCGTGTCGTCCGCCGCGGCGACCGCCTTGATGACCGGCAGCGTCAGCTTGCGTTCCCGGAAATCGTCGCCGACGTTCTTGCCCGTTGCTGCGGTATCCCCGCCATAGTCCAACAGGTCGTCGACAATCTGGAACGCGATCCCCAGCGCATCGCCGTAATCGTAAAGCGCCTGTACCTGATCTTCGGGCGCGGCGGCGATCACGCCACCCACCTGCGTCGCCGCCGAGAACAGCGCCGCCGTCTTGCCGCGCACCACCTGCAGATAGACCGCTTCGTCCGTCTTCAGGTCCTGCGCCGCGGTCATCTGCAGCACCTCGCCCTCGGCGATCACGGCGGCGGCGTTCGACAGGATGTCCAGCACGCGCAGGTTGCCCGGCTCAACCATCAACTGGAACGACCGAGCGAACAGGTAGTCGCCGACCAGCACGCTGGATTTGTTGTCCCACAGCAGGTTGGCCGTCGGGCGACCGCGCCGCTGCTTGCTTTCGTCAACCACGTCGTCATGCAGCAGCGTCGCGGTGTGGATGAACTCGACCGTCGCGGCCAGATGGACGTGGTAAGGACCGTCGTAGCCGCACAGCCGCGCCGCCGCGAGGGTGAGCATCGGACGCAGACGTTTGCCGCCGGCCTCGACCAGATGCGCCGTGACCTCGGGGATGCGGGGGGCGTGCTCGGACGCCATCCGCTTCCGGATCAGGGCATTCACCGCGTCCATGTCCCCGGCCAATGCCTCGGCCAGTTGCTCGTGCGGTTTCTGCGGCGTGTCACGCATCGGTCTCACCATTCCGTCAGCCTACTCGACATCCGCCCCTTCTTATCCCTTAATCCACGGGATGAAAGAGCTTTTGCGCACCAATGATCCGACAGTGATCGCTTACGCTTCGGCACTTCTCGAGGGAGAAGAGATCGGCAGCTTCCAGATGGACGTGCACATGAGCGTGCTTGAAGGGTCCATCGGTATTCTGCCACGCCGCTTGATGGTGCGGGACGGGGATCTGCACCGCGCGCGGCGGGTCCTGCGCGACAACGACATCGACGTGGATGGCTGACGACGGCCTGACCTGCGACGGGTTTCTGGGCGGGCAGCTTCGGATCTTCCAGCCGGCGAAGGGCTACCGCGCCGGGGTCGATCCGGTGCTGCTGGCCGCTTCTGTCACGGCACGCCCGGGCGACAGCGTGCTAGAGCTTGGCTGCGGTGTCGGGGTTGCAGGGCTTTGCCTTCAGTCGCGCGTCGGCGGACTCGATCTGGTCGGATTGGAACTGCAACCGGAGAACGCCGAGCTTGCGCGCCGGAACGCTTCTGGAAACGGTCTGTCGATGGATGTGGTCACGGGCGATCTGTCGCAGATGCCGGGTGGCTTACGTGCGCGGAATTTCGACCATGTGATCGCCAATCCGCCATACTACCTTCGCGATAGCGGCACCGCGGCGAACGGAACTGCCAGAGAGATCGCGCTGGGCGAGGTTCTGCCGCTGTCAGCGTGGGTCGACGCCGCGACGCGACGTCTGAAGCCGCGGGGCGTGCTGACGATGATCCAGCGCGCGGACCGTCTTATCGACCTTCTGTCGGCGTGCGACGGGCGGCTGGGGGACATCGCGGTTCAGCCATTGGCGCCCCGGGTCGGGCGCGCGGCGGAACTGGTTCTGCTGCGCGCGCGGAAAGGCGCGCGGGGTCCGTTCCGGCTGCATTCTCCGATTGTGCTGCACAGCGGCGAAAAACACGAACGCGATGGCGACAGCTATACGCCAGAGATTCGCGGCGTTCTGCGCGACGGCATGTCCTTGCCGACGGGATGGCACGCCGAAATTGGATGATTAACTAATCGTTTACGTGGAAGGGTGACAGTAGCGTGACAAAATCGGAATTTTGTGGTGCACTTGATCCCATCAGCAGAGAAGGAGGACGGCGATGAGCTTGAGTTCACATCTCGAGGAACTCCGTAGAAAGCACCAAAATCTGTCGGCACAGGTCGAAACGGCTTTGCAGAGGCCCGGCTCCGACGATTTGGAAATCACCGCACTCAAGAAGCAAAAGCTTCGCCTGAAGGAAGAGATACAGCGCCTAAGCAGCGCCTGAGCGCAGACCGCACGACGGCTATGGGCCGCGTGGACGGCCCTTGCCACTGCCCGACCGGCAGGATCGGTCAGGTGACGACATTCAGGCCACCGGCAGGCGTCACCAAAAGGCGCGGCGACAGGCGGCCAGCGAAAACGCCGGCCCCCAAGGGGACCGGCGTACCGCAAAATTCTTTAACCAAAGCCGTGTCTTAGGCGAAGAACTGCGCCCCGTTGGCAGAGATCGTCGAGCCGTTGATGAACCCGGCGTCGTCCGACGCAAGGAACGCCACGCAGCGCGCGATTTCTTCCGGTTCGCCCAGCCGTCCGGCCGGGATCTGGCCGATGATCGCTTCGCGCACCTTTTCGGGTACCGCCATCACCATCTCTGTCGCGATATAGCCCGGACACACAGCGTTCGCCGTGATGTTGTAGCGCGCGCCTTCCTGCGCCAGCGACTTGACGATGCCAAGGTCGCCCGCCTTCGTGGCGGCATAGTTCACCTGCGCGAATTGGCCTTTCTGTCCGTTGATCGAGCTGATCACGATGATCCGGCCGAACTTGCGTTCACGCATCCCGGGCCAGACCGGATGAACCGTGTTGAACACGCCGGTCAGGTTGGTGTCGATCACGTCCTTCCACTGATCCGGGGTCATCTTGTGGAACGGCGCATCCCGCGTGATGCCCGCGTTCGCCACGACCACGTCAATCGGGCCAAGATCGGCTTCAACCTGTTCGATCCCAGCCTTGGACGCGTCGTAGTCGGCCACGTTCCACTTATAGGTCTTGATCCCTGTCGCCTCGGTGAAAGCCGCAGCCTTTTCGTCGTTGCCCGCATAGGTGGCGGCAACGTCGTACCCGGCGGCTTTCAAGGCTTTCGAGATCGCCTCTCCGATGCCCCGGCTGCCGCCGGTGACAAGCGCTACTTTACTCATGGATATCCTCTCCTCTCCTCCACACTTCTGACGTTACGAGACTTTTTGCGTTCGCTCAAATCAGGCGTGGCCCTCGTGGTCAAGGAATCTGCGGGCGTCGCTTTCGCCCTGCGCCCAAGTGTCCCGAAGCTTTTGACCATCGGTGAAATCGATCTTGTCCGCCGGGGTCTCGTCGGACGGCATGACATAGCGGCGCCCGTCCACATCCGGCAGGGATTTATAGCGCCGCGTCAGCAGCACCAGCGTGTCGCCGTCGTCCGGATCCGGCATCGGCGCCTGATCGGCCATGCCCGCGTCGATGACGGAACGGCCGTCCCATTCCGCGGGCTCGAACACCGGCGGGATCACCGCCGCACCGCACACAAGTTCGGCAAGCTTGCCGTCTCTTGCGGCAGCGTTCGCATCGATCAGACGCGCCGACAGGCCGAACTTCTCGGCCCAGTTGAAATGTGGCGACCCGACGATGTGCAGTTCCGCCTCGTAGGCCACCGTCATTGCGGCGCCGGTCATTCTGGCCGACGGGCGTTCGGGCGGATGCGCGATCAGGATCTGGAAGGCCGGGCCATCAGCCACCTTGGCCTGCGCCTCGGCGTCCAGAACCTGCTCGACCACCTCGCAGTACAGGCTTTGGTGCGGGGTGATGCCCTTGTCGCCGTTGTGGAAAAGGTCGACGTTGCTGCCCTTGGTCTCGAACACGTCGCACATGGTGTCCAGCAGCTTCTGTTCGCACCCGGCCAGCCACGCCGACCCGGCAAGCGCGCCGCCACTGACGCCGGTCACCCGTTGGGGTTTCAGCGGATTCGTTTCGTCCATCACGGTCATGAAGCCGCCCTGCCAGAAGCAGCGCAGGCCACCGCCCGAGAATACGATCTGTTTTGGATTGTTCATGCGATACGGGCGGGCACAAGGCCCGCCCTGATCTGCTTAGGGGCGCTCGACGCACAGGGCGACGCCCATGCCGCCGCCGATGCACAGGGTGGCGAGACCCTTCTTCGCGTCGCGCCGCTTCATTTCGAACAGCAGCGTGTTCAGCACACGGCAGCCCGAGGCGCCGATGGGGTGACCGATGGCGATGGCGCCGCCGTTCACGTTCACGATCGACGGATCCCAGCCCATGTCCTTGTTCACGGCGCAGGCCTGCGCGGCGAAGGCTTCGTTCGCCTCGACAAGGTCAAGGTCGCCGACGGACCAACCAGCCTTTTCCAGCGCCTTGCGCGAGGCGTGGATCGGGCCGACGCCCATGATCGACGGGTCCAGACCGGCGGTGGCGTAAGACGCGATGCGGGCCAGAGGTTCGATGCTGCGCTTTTCGGCCTCGGCGTCGGACATCAGCAGCACGGCGGCGGCGCCGTCGTTCAGGCCCGAGGCGTTCGCCGCGGTGACCGTGCCGTCGCGGGTGAACGCGGGGCGCAGTTTCTGCATCGCTTCAATGGTCGCGCCGTGACGGATGTATTCGTCCTTGTCGACCACGATGTCGCCCTTGCGGGTTTTAATGGTGTAGGCGATCACCTCGTCGTCGAACTTGCCAGCCTTCTGCGCGGCCTCGGCCTTGTTCTGGCTGGCGACGGCGAATTCGTCCTGCTGGTCGCGGCTGATCTGCCATTTTTCGGCGACGTTCTCGGCGGTCTGCCCCATGTGATAGCCGTTGAAGGCGTCCCACAGGCCGTCCTTGATCATGGTGTCGATGAACGACAGGTCGCCCATCTTCTGACCCTGCCGGATGTTCTGCGCATGGGGCGACATCGACATGTTTTCCTGCCCGCCGGCCGCGACGATCGACGCATCGCCAAGCATGATGTGCTGTGCCCCCAGCGCGACGGCGCGCAGGCCCGAGCCGCAGACCTGGTTGATGCCCCAAGCCGCCGATTCCTGCGGCAGGCCGGCGTTGATGTGGGCTTGGCGCGCGGGGTTCTGGCCCTGCGCTGCGGTCAGAACCTGACCAAGGATGGTTTCGCTGACGTCTGCCTTGTCGATCCCGGCGCGTTGCACGATGGCTTCAAGCACGGCGGCGCCAAGGTCATGGGCCGGGGTGTTTGCGAACGAACCGTTAAAGCTGCCCACCGCGGTACGCGCGGCGGATGCGATTACGACATTGGTCATGACTGGTCTTCCTCCATCAGGGTGCCGGGCGGAGTCCGGTGCCGATGGTCAGAAAGCGTCGATGCCCCGCCCGTTTCGCATTCGGTGGTATGCGGTGGCGCGGGTCAATGCAAGAGATTGACGTAGGTGCAGCAACGGGTCGCGGGCACTGCGGCGACCGCGTCGTATCCGGGCGGCGGCACGCGCCCTTGCCGGCGCCGTCATCCGACCTGCAGGTCGTCGGCCTTGACCGACCAGAACGGCCGCGTGGTGGGCGCCCCGAAATAATAGCCCTGCATGCAGTCGATCCCGATGTCGCACAGGAACTCTGCGTCTTCGGCGGTTTCGACGAACTCGGCCACCGTGAACATCTCGAAATGGCGGGCGATCGAGATCAGCGCCTGCGTCAGGACCTGGTTGTCCGGGTTGTCGTGAATGTTGCGGATGAACTGGCCGTCGATCTTCAGGATATCGAAGTAGAATTCGCGAAGATAGCGAAACGCGGTGTAGCCCGCGCCGAAATCGTCCAGCGCGAAGGACACGCCGCGATGCTGCATCTCGGCCATGAACACCTGAACCGTGTCGGGGATCACCATCGCCGAGGATTCCGTGATTTCAAGGATCAGGCGCTCCGCGACCGTGGGGTCGCGCCGCAGACCGTTGTCCAGCGTTTCGGTCCAGCGGGGATAGCCGATGGACCGCGCGCTCATGTTGATGGAAAGGCGCAGGGCCGGGTTGTCCGCCAGCGTTTCAAGGCCCAGTTCCAGCGCAAGGCAGTCGATCTGGCGTCCCAATTCGGTGGTTTCCACGCTGTCGATGAAATCCCGCGCCGGGATGACACGACCGGCTGTATCCAGGATACGGATCAGCCCTTCCCAGAAAGCGGGTCGGTCGGGGTCTGCCGCCTGCACCACTGGCTGGAAGGCCAGCAGGACATTGCGGTGCGCAATCGCGTCGCGGACCATCGCGTGAATGCCCCTATCACGTTCGGCCAACGCGTATCCAAGCGGGCTGTCCGGGTCGCCCGGCGCCGGGACGGTGGGTCTGTCCGTCTGGGGCATTTCACACTCCGTTCTGTCCGTGGCACGGTGCGCGAGGGATGTTTACATAAGGTGAAGTTTCTGGTTTGTTCTAATTTGAAATGGATGCCCGGTTTCTTTTAACTACCTGACGGAGCGCAAGAAATGGATGGCCGGTGCAGCTGGTGCGGCGAAGACCCGCTTTATGTCGCCTACCACGATACCGAGTGGGGCGTGCCCGAGTACGACAGCCGCGCACTTTGGGAAAAGCTGATTCTCGATGGCTTTCAGGCGGGGCTTTCGTGGATCACCATCCTGCGCAAGCGCGACAATTTTCGCGCCGCGTTCGATGGGTTCGATCCGCAGGTCATCGCGGGCTGGGACGAGGCGGACGTAACGCGCCTGTTGGCCGACTCCGGCATCGTCCGCCACCGCGGCAAGATCGAAGCGACCATCGGCAACGCCCGCGCCTACCTGAAGATCGAAGAGCGCGAGGGGTTCTCTCGCTTTCTCTGGGATCGGGTCGGCGGGGCGCCGATCCAGAACGCTTTCGCGTCGATGGCCGAGGTGCCCGCCGAAACCCCCTTGTCGCGCCGGATCTCGAAGGACCTGAAGGCCGAGGGGTTCAAGTTCTGCGGCCCGACCATCGTCTATGCGTGGATGCAGGCCTGCGGCATGGTGAACGACCACGTGACCGGCTGCGCCCGGCACGCGCAGGTCGCGGCGATGGCACCGCCGCGTTGACCTATCAGCTTTCGCCGCCGACCAATGCGGATACGATCGCCCGCGCGCTGTCGCCGTGCCAGTCGGCGTCGCCCATCAGCCGCGCGATCTCGCGCCCTTCGGGGTCTAGGATCACGCTGACCGGCAGCGCCAGCACAGCCATCTGCCGCGCCAGCTGTTGCTTGGGGTCGCGGTACAGCGGCAGATTGTCGACGCCGACCTCTTCGAAGAACCGACGCATCCCGGCCACCGGGTTGCGGCCCGTGGCGATGGTCACGACCTCGAAGTCGTCGCCTCCGAACTCGGCCTGAAGCGCCGACAGCGACGGCATCTCTTTCCGGCAGGGCGCGCACCACGTGGCCCAGAAATTGACCAGCACGTACTTGCCCCGGTACTGGTCCAGGCTGACCTCGGCATCTGCCGCGTCGACAAAGCTGATATCGGGCACCGCTTCCGGTTCGGGGTGGATCACCAGCTTGCGCATGTCGCCCTCGCGCATCGTCTCCAACGCCGACGGATCGGCTGCCAAGGCGCCATTTGCGCAAAGGCCAAGGCAGGTGTAGAGGACGGCGAACCGGAACCAGCGCATGTAATCTTCCCTCCGAGGGTCAGCCAAATGAACGACACGAAATCGAATGCCATGTGGGGCGGACGCTTCGCCGCGGGGCCCGATGCGATCATGGAGGCGATCAACGCCTCGATCGGCTTCGACAAGCGGCTCTACGCCCAGGACATCCGGGGCTCGCGCGCCCACGCCGCGATGTTGGCGGCGCAGGGCATCCTTACCGATAAAGACGCCGAGGCGATCCGGGAAGGCCTGCTCACCGTTTTGTCAGAGATCGAGGGCGGTACGTTCGAATTCTCGACCGCGCTGGAAGACATTCACATGAACGTCGAGGCGCGGCTGAAGGCCCTGATCGGCGAACCCGCCGGGCGCCTGCACACGGCGCGGTCCCGCAACGATCAGGTCGCGACCGATTTCCGCCTTTGGGTCCGCGACCAATGCGACGCCGCCATTGACGGGCTGACCGCGCTGATGTCCGCGCTTGTCACTCAGGCCGAGGCGGGGGCCGACTGGGTGATGCCGGGCTTCACCCACCTGCAGACCGCGCAGCCGGTGACGTGGGGCCACCACATGATGGCCTATGTCGAGATGTTCGCCCGCGACCGCAGCCGGTTCACCGACGCGCGCGTGCGGATGAACGAAAGCCCGCTGGGTGCCGCCGCGCTGGCTGGCACCTCTTTCCCGATCGACCGCCACGCCACGGCAACGGCGCTGGGCTTCGACCGGCCGTCCGCGAACTCGCTGGACGCCGTGGCCGACCGCGACTTTGCGCTGGAATTCCTGTCTGCCGCCGCGATCTGCGCCATGCACCTGTCGCGCTTCGCAGAAGAGCTGGTGATCTGGTCCTCGGCCCAGTTCCGGTTCGTGGCGCTGTCCGACCGCTTTTCGACCGGCTCGTCGATCATGCCGCAGAAAAAGAACCCCGACGCGGCGGAACTGATCCGCGCCAAGATCGGTCGCATCCTTGGTGCGCAGGTGGCGCTGTTCACCATCATGAAGGGCTTGCCGCTGACCTATTCCAAGGACATGCAAGAGGACAAGGAACAGACCTTCGACGCCGCCGACAGCCTGATGCTGGCGCTGGCGGCCATGGAAGGCATGGTCAAGGACATGGAGGCGAACCGCCCCAGCCTCGAGGCCGCCGCGTCCTCGGGCTTCTCGACCGCGACCGATCTTGCCGACTGGCTGGTCAGGGAACTGGACCTGCCGTTCCGCGACGCGCATCATGTGACCGGAACGCTGGTTGCGATGGCCGAGAAGAAGGGCTGCGATCTACCCGACCTGTCGCTGGCCGAGATGCAGTCGGTACACGAGGGCATCCGCGACGATGTCTTCGGGGTGCTGGGCGTGCACAATTCGGTCGCCAGCCGGATGAGCTATGGCGGCACCGCGCCGGATCAGGTCCGGGCGCAGGTGGCGCGCTGGAAGGAGATGCTGGGATGAAACCGGTCTGGGCTGCCTTGCTGGTGCTGACGTTCGCCGCGTCCTGCGGCGTCGATGGCGCGCCGGTGCCGCCCGGCTCGGGGATCGACCCGAACAACATCACCGACCCCAGCCAGATCGACCCCGACGGGTTCTTCTAGGCCATGTCCGCGCTGCGCTGGATCTACCTTGGCCTTGCCGTCTGGGGCGCGATCCATCCGATGTGGTGGTTCGTGCGGCACTGGCGCGAGAACGGGGTATCGCTGTCGGGTCTGGTGGACAGCTGGTTCGTGACGTCCGGCAGCACAGGGCTGGTGTGGGATCTGACCATCGCGGCCATCGCGCTGACCGTGTTCGTGCTGGCGGAAACATGGGTGCGGCGGAACTGGATCGCCCTGCTGGCGATCCCGGCCACATTCTGCATCGGGGTCAGCTGCGGTCTGCCGCTGTACCTGTTCCTCCGCACGCGGCCCGTCGCCTAGCCATAGCGCGTCACGAAGTTCCGCAAGATCAACTCGGGCGCGTCGACCCGGGCGGCATCGACCATCGCATGCAGATCGTCCGCCTCTTCCGGGCGGAAGTAGCCGCGATGGCGGTAGATATCGATCCTGACATGAAAGCCTGCCGCGTCCGCCTCGGGGTGGAACTGGGTGGCATAGACGTTCTGCCCGTGGCGGATCATCTGGAACGGGCAGGCATCCGAGGCAAGCAGGTGCGCCGTGTCGGGCGGAAGCTCTTGCGCGGCCTCCTTGTGGCCGACGAAAGCCTCGAAGCTGGTCGGCAGGCCGGTCAGTAGCGGATCGGCGGCGCCGTCCGGGGTGACGTGGCACAATGAGGTGCCGACGGGTTCGCCATAGCGTGCCTTCGAGACCTCTGCGCCCAGATGGTGGGCAAGGATGCCGATGCCATAGCAGCACCCGAGAAAGGGCAAATCGGCGCCGGTGATCCGGGGCATCAGCGACAGAACAGAGGCTTCGATCCGCGCCTCGACCTTAGATTTCTTTTCGGGCGGGTCCGATACGCACCCCGGGCCGCCACCGACGATGGTGCCGGCATAGCGGGACAGGTCAAGATCGTCGGGCAGCGGGTCCTGATCCAGCCGGATGCGATGCACCCGGTCGGGGGTCAGGGCGCCCTTGGACAGGAACGCCTCGAACTCGTTGTCGGCGGCGTCGGTTTCTGGCCGAAGCTGCAGGATCAGGAAGGGCTTCATCGTCGACGTCACACCATGCGGATTGCACGGGGTGATGGCCGAGGAACCCGGTACGGTCAAGCACGTCGGGCAGGATCAGGCGCTTCGGCGTGCTTCGGCCCGGTCCGCTGCGTCGCCCCAGCTTCCGCTGTCTGCGCCGTCGCCTAGGGAAAACTGGCGGGTGCTGTCCGACAGATCCGTCACCTCGCGCTTCAGCGATTGGGTGGCGGCGGTGGTTTCCTCGAACATCGCCGCGTTCTGCTGGGTGACCTTGTCCAGTTCGCCCGCTGCGGCGTTGATGTCGTCCAGCCCGCGCGACTGTTCCTGCGCGGCGGCGGCAAGGCCGGCCACTTTCTTGCGGATGTCGCCGACGAAGGCCGCGATCCGTTCCAGCGCGCCGCCGGAATCGTCCACCAGCTTTACGCCGGACTGGATCTGGCTGGAGGTCGCGCGGATCAGGTCCGCGATTTCCTGCGAGGCTTCCGACGAGCGTTGCGCAAGCTGCCGGACTTCCGAGGCGACGACGGCAAAGCCGCGCCCCGTCTCTCCGGCGCGTGCCGCTTCGACCCCGGCATTCAGCGCAAGCAGGTTGGTCTGGAACGCCAACGCGTCGATGGTGTCGGTGATCCGGGATACCTTGTTCGAGCTTTCCGCGATCTCGTTCATCGCAGCCACTGCTCGTTTCACCGTTTCCAGCCCGGTGGTCGTGCTGTCCTCGGCCGAAGTCGAGGTTGCGGCGGCCTCTTCGGCGCTGGCGGCGGCATTGCGCACCGACCCGGCCATCTGGTCCAGCGCCGCCGCGGTTTCTTCCAGCGTGGCAGCCTGCCGTTCGGTGCGTACGCTCAGGTCGTCTGCGGCGGATTCGATCTGCGCCGCGTCCGCCAGAATGCGATCCGTGCGCTCTGAAATGCCAGCGATGACCGTCGACAGGGCATCCATCGACTGGTTGAACTGCGATTTCAACGCCTCGAACTCGGGCGGCACGCTGTCGTTGATGCGGACGGCAAGATCGTTGCCGGCCAGTCGGGACATCGCGGTCTGGAACGCCGCGATCGCAGTCTTGGACCCGGTGATGTCGTTCGCGAACTTCTCGACGCGGAACACCTTGCCCTGACTGTCGGCGACCGGGTTGTAGGTTGCCTGAAGCCAGATCTCGCGGTTGTTCTTGCCGACCCGCTGGAATTCGCCCGCCTGAAAGTGGCCTTGCCGCAGGTCGTCCCAGAACCGCGCGTATTCCTCGGTGCCAACGGCGTCCGGGGGCATGAACATGCGGTGATGCTTGCCACGGATTTCCTCGATCGAGTAGCCGACGCAAGACAGGAAATTCTCGTTCGCATCGCGGATCGTGCCGTCGGGCTCGAACTCGATGATGGCCTGCGCGTCGCTCAGCGCGTCTAGACGGGATTGCGACAGCAATGAATCCAGCTTGTCTGCGGTGATATCCGACGCGATCTTCACGACGCCCCGCGTGTTCCCGCTTGGGCCAAGGATCGGGTTATAGCTGGCCTGAAGCCAGATCTCGTGCCCGTCCTTCCCCATGCGCCGGAACTCGCCCGCTGTGTGCTGCCCCTTCGCGAGGTTGTCCCAGAACCGTGCATACTCGGGGCTGGCGGCATAGTCCTTGTCGCAGAACATGCGATGGTGCTTGCCGATGATCTCGTCCCTGTCATAGCCGACGACCTTCAGAAAGTTGTCGTTGGCCATCCGGATCGTGCCGTCGGGGTCGAACTCGACGCGGGCCTGCGACCGGTCCAGCGCATCCAGACGGCTTTGCGCCTCGGCATTGCCGCGCACGGATTTCGTCACGTCGCGCGCGAACAGGATGACACGGCGCAGCGCACCGTCCTCGTCCATCACCGGGAAGTAATTCGCGCCGATCCAGACGGTGTTTCCGCTGCCGTCGATACGGGGGAACGCGTCGTCACCACGGATCTTGCCGTGGTTCAGGTCATCCCAGAACCGTGCATGTTCCGGGCTTCCGCGATCTTTCGGCTCTAGCAGCTGTTCGTGGGGCAGACCCTTCATTTCCCCGGACTCATAGCCCATCAGATCGCAGAACCGGTCGCTTGCGTCCTCGATCTGACCATCGGGAGAGATCCACGCAACGGCCATGTTGTCGCGAACGGCATGAGCAAGGTCCGCAGGCAACCCGATTTGGTGCCTGTCGGCGCCCCGTTTTCCAGTCCGCATCCCGCGTCTCCTTCGCTTGGTCGCGCGAGTCCTACGGGGATTCGGGTTAACAGCCGGTGATCGCCTCAGCGTCAGATCGGTCGCACCGCGATGCCCGCGTCTTCCAACGCACGGCGCACCGCCGTGCTCAGCGCGACGGCCTCGGCGTTGTCGCCGTGAACGCAGATGGTGTCGATCCGCGTCGGGATCTGCTTGCCGCTGTCGCACAGGATCGCGCCCGCCTTCACCATCTTCACGATCCGCTCTGCCCCAAAGGCGGCATCGTGGATCACGGCACCGGGCCGGGACCTGTCCACCAGCGTCGCGTCGTCGTTGTAGGCACGGTCGGCGAAGACCTCGGCGGCGAAGGCGCATCCCAGCTTTTCGGCGGCGCGCTGCTGGGCGGTCGCGGCGATCACCATGATGGTCAGGTCCGGATCGACGTCCAGCGCGGCCTCGTAACAGGCGCGGGCCATCGTCTCGTCCTCCGAGGTCATGTTCCCCAGCGCGCCGTGCAGTTTCAGGTGGCGGACCTTGCCGCCGACCGAAGCCGCCATCGCCCGCGCCGCACCAAGCTGGTAGCGCACCCAGTTTCCAAGAGTCTCGTTCGGAACCTGCATCCGGCGGCGGCCGAAGCCTTGCAGATCCATCAGCCCGGGATGCGCGCCGATGCCGACCCCGCTCTCGACCGCCAGCCGCATGACGCGCGCCATGTGATCCGGATCGCCCGCGTGGAAGCCGCAGGCGATGTTGGCCGAGCTGATGATCTTCAGCAGCGCGGCATCGTTGCCCATCGGCCAAGGGCCGAAGCTTTCGCCCATGTCGGCGTTCAGGTCGATGGCTAGGGTCATGTCTCGTCTCCGGCTGTGACACCTCCGATCAGCTGATAGCTCAGAAGATCCGGGATGTCGTGCGGGTTGCGGATGCGGGGCCGGGGCGCGCGCGGCAGCTTCGCCAGATGAGCGGCGTGGGCGCGATGGGCGGCCAGCGCCTGTTCGCGGGAAACAAAGGCGAACCGGATCGTTGCCCCGGGGCCGGCCTGCGCGATGCGGGGCAGATCGGCGGGGATCACGGTGGCGATGCGGGGATAGCCCCCCGTGGTCTGGCATTCTGACAGCAGCACGAACGGCGCGCCGTCGCCGGTTGCCTGTATGTCGCCGGGCACGATGATCTCGGACAGGATCACCAACTGGTCCTGCGCAGCGAACGGGTCGCCCTCGAACTGCATCTTGACGCCCATCCGGTTGCCGCGCGGATCGCGGGTGAACGGCGTGTCCTCGAACCGCTGCAGGTCGGCGGGCGCGAACCGGTCGGTCTGCATCGACGGAACCACCCGGACCGTCCCGCCCGAGACCCTGTCGGCCACGTCCAGCATCATCCCGGTTTCACCGCCACGGTCCTGTCCAAGCGGCAGCGTGTCCCCCTTGCGCAAGGCGGCGCCAAGACCGGCGGCAAGGTGGGTGGCGCGTGACCCCAGAACAGGCTCGGTCGCGATGCCGCCGCCGATATGCAGGTAGCCATAAGCGCCCTGCGTGACGCCGCCGAGGGCCAAGGTCTTGCCGGCCTCCAGCAGGTGACTGGCGTTCCATGCCAGGCGTTCGCCATCGACGGTCGCCTGCATCGGCGCCCCGGTCAGGGCGATGCGAAGATCGCGGTCCGCGCGGAACGTGCCGCCCATCGCCGCCATCTCGATCGCCGCCGTATCGGGGGGCTGGCTCAACAGCGCCGCCCCTTCGGCAAGCGCCAGCGGGTCGGCGGCACCGCCGCGCGACAGGCCGGTCGCAAGGTGGCCGGGCCGCCCCGCGTCCTGCACCGTGACGCCGGGACCGGCGCTAAGAACCGTCAGCTGGCTCATGCGATGGGCTCGGAGGTGGCGCCGATGCCGTCCCCGTCGGCCAGCCGCGCGATGGCGTCGGGCGTCGTCGGCTCGAACCGGATCTCGTCGCCGGGGGTCAGCGGGAAAGGCGTGTCGGTGCCGGGCCGGAAGGACTGGAACGCGGTCTGCCCGATATGCCGCCAGCCGGTGGGCGTGGTCCGGGCGAACACGATCAGCTGCCGGATCGCGGCAACCAGCGCGCCTTGCGGCACATTCGGGGACAGATCGCGCAGCCGGGGAATGTTCCAGTGCTCGGGTAACTCTCCGAGATAGGCCTGACCCGGCGCGAAGCCGATGGTCAGCACCCGGGTGCGGGCGGCGGCGATGTCCTCGGTTGCGGCGTCGGGGGACAGGCCCGCCGCGTCGGCGGCCTCGTCGAACTGCGGACCGCTGTCGCCGCCAAGCGCGACGGGAATGGTCCACAGCGTGCGCCCCTCGGGCAACGGTTCTGCCAGCCAGTCGCGACCGCTCAGCATCTCTTGCAGCCGGTCCTTCAGCGCGTCGTGGTCCAGTTCCAGCGGATCGAAACGGATGAAGGCCGACGCCAGCGACGTCGCAGTCTCGTGCACGCCGTCCCACCCGGCCTGATCGACCGCCGCGCGAAACGCCAGCGCGGCGCGGTTCGCAGGCTCGGACAGGCGGTCGGCGAAGGTGACAAGCATGCCCGACAGGCCGATGTCGCGGATCAGGGGGGACGTGGTCATGGCCGGAACGTCGCGCGCGACGCGGCCAAGTGCAATGGGGTACAGAACCACGGCGCCGCGTCTTTCCCCTTGAAGCGATGCCGACCACGCGAGACACTTGCCCCGACACCTGCAACCACAGGAGATCCGCATGAAGGTCGGCGACACCCACTACCGCTCCATCTGGTTCGAGAACGGCGAGGTCCGGATCATCGACCAGCGCTGGCTGCCGCACGAGTTCCGCATCGTTACGCTGGAAAGCCTTGACGATTTCGCGACGGCGATTCGCGATATGTGGGTCCGGGGGGCGCCGCTGATCGGGGCGACGGCCGCCTACGGCGTGGCCTGCGCGATGGCGCGCGACGCCTCGGACGGCAATCTGGCCGAAACCTGCGAAGCCCTGAACGCCACGCGTCCGACCGCGGTGAACCTGCGCTGGGCGCTCGAAACCATGCAGACGGCGCTGCGCCCGCTGCCGGTGGGTGACCGCGCGACGGCGGCCTTCGCGAAGGCGGCGGCGGTCTGCGACGAGGATGTCGAGACGAACCGCATGATCGGCGTCCACGGGCTGGAGCTGATCAAGGACATCGCCGCGAAAAA
Source organism: Psychromarinibacter halotolerans (assembly GCF_029168315.1). Taxonomy (NCBI): domain Bacteria; kingdom Pseudomonadati; phylum Pseudomonadota; class Alphaproteobacteria; order Rhodobacterales; family Paracoccaceae; genus Psychromarinibacter; species Psychromarinibacter halotolerans. The sequence continues at coordinate 52,315 of NZ_JARGYD010000002.1, read as the reverse complement.
GGACGGGCCGGTCAACGTGCTGACCCACTGCAACGCGGGCTGGATCGCGACGGTCGACTGGGGCACCGCGACCTCGCCGATCTATCAGGCGCACGAGGCCGGCATCCCGGTGCATGTCTTCGTCGACGAAACCCGGCCCCGAAATCAGGGTGCGCTGCTGACCGCATGGGAACTGGGCGGCCACGGCGTCAGCCACGACCTGATCGTGGACAACGCCGGCGGACACCTGATGCAGCGGGGCGAGGTCGACCTTGTCATCGTCGGCACCGACCGCACGACCGCGCGCGGCGACGTCTGCAACAAGATCGGCACCTACCTGAAGGCGCTTGCGGCGCAAGACAACGGAGTACCGTTCTACGTTGCGCTGCCGTCTCCGACGATCGACTGGACGATCCAGGACGGGTTCGACATCCCGATCGAAGAACGCGGCGGCGCGGAAGTCACCCATGTTCAGGGCAAGCTGGCGGACGGAACGGTGACACAGGTGCAGATCTCGCCCGACACGACCGGCGCGCGCAACCCGGCCTTCGACGTCACACCCGCGCGATTGGTCAGCGGACTGATAACCGAACGCGGCATCGCCGCCGCATCGCCGGACGGGCTGGCGGGGCTGTTCCCGGACCGCGCGGCCTGATCACACCTGACGGAAGCGAGGGGCCAGCCCCTCGCGCTCCCCGAGGTATTTCAAAAGAGAAGAAGAGCGCGAAGGGGCTGCTTCTTCTCTTTGAAAATACCTCGGGGGAGCCGCGCCGAAGGCGGGGCGGGGGCAGAGCCCCCGGAACCGGCGTCAGCCTCTCAGGCGCGACAGCCAGCCTTTTTTCTTCTCTTCCTCCGGCGCGTCGTCCGGCACCGCTTCGGCGGTGCCTTCGATGGCGGTCTGGAAGCGTTCGAAGAACTGGTCGGCCATCTTCTTCGCGAAGCCGTCGATGATGCGGCTGCCCAGCTGGGCGAGTTTGCCGCCAACCTTCGCGTCGACCTCGTAGGACAGCAACGTGCCGGTCTCGGTCGGTGTCAGTTTCACGTCGGCTGCCCCCTTGGCGAACCCGGCGGGGCCGCCTTTGCCTTCGCCCACGAGGGTCAGGCTTTCCTGCTCGACCCGGTTCTCGACCGTGACCTGGCCCTTGAAGGTCGCCTTGACCGGGCCGACCTTCTGCACGACCGTCGCCTCGAACCCGTCGTCGGCGTTGCCGGACATCTCCTGGCAGCCGGGCACGCAGGCCTGCAGCACCTCGGGGTCGAGGATCGCGGCCCAGACTTCCTCTGGCGGGGCTGCGATCTCGCGTTCGGAACTCATTTGCATGGGGTGATCCTCCTGTATCTGGAGCGCGAGGATATACGGGCGTGCGGCAGTGGCAAGTGGGCGCGGTGATCAGAAGATCACGTCGGCGATCAGTTTCAGCGACAGCAGCAGCAGCGCGGTCTCGACGAAGGCGAAGAACAGTTTCTCGGGCAGTACGCGGGTCAGGCGATACCCCGACCACGCGCCGAACAGAGCCACCGGCGTCAGCCACAGGATCGCCGACAGGCTGTGCAGCGTGATCTGCCCGGCCATGACGTAGGGCGGCACCTTCATGAGGTTCACGCAGGCGAACAGGATCGTGGCGGTGCCCGCGAAGACCATCTTCGGCAGCTTCTGCGGCAGGGTATAGGCTTGGAACGGCGGGCCGCCCGCGTGCGAGATATAGCTGGTGAACCCCGCCAGCGCCCCCCAGAACAGGCCGCGCGGCACGTCGGCGGGCCGGGGCGGCATACTGGGGTTCAGCCGCCTGCGCATCTTGTCGGCAAGGTAGTATAGCCCGGTCAGCGCTACGGCGAGTTTCACCGCGTCGCCCGGCACCCATGCCACCGTTATGAACCCCAGTGCGATACCGATCCCGGCGGCGGGGATCAGGATCTTGAGGTTCCGGGCCGAGTACTCGCGCCGGTACAGCCAGACGCCGTAGATGTCCGAGATGATGTAGACCGGCAGCAGCAGCCCCGCGGCCGCCGCGGCGGGCATTTCGAAGGACAGGATCGGCACCGACAGCAGCGCGATGATCGGCAGGCCGCCCTTCGACATGCCGACGAAAAGCGATGCGATCGCGGCGAGGGTCCAGAATGTCGCGGTGAATTCCATGCCGGGATCATTGAACCGGCCGCAGGGGAAAGGAAAGCGGGATTGTCGGCGTTGCGGCGCCCGAGCCTTCGCAGACTCTAGGGCGCGGTCCAGTCGACGCCGGTCGCGGTTTCGACCAACAGGCTGCCATCCGGGTAGGGCCGCATCAGTGACGCGGCCGCCTCGGTGTCGTCGCCCAGCCAAATCGGGAACTGGTCGGGGTCCAGCAGGACGCCCATGCGGTCATGGATGTGCTTCACGTCGCCCGACGGCGGGCAGGTAACGGTCGCCACCTGCGGCAGCCGAACGCCGCCGGGCCCGTTCCAGACGTCGAAGATCGCCGCGAAGGCCAGCAGCCTCCCGTCGCGCCGGGCGATGCGCCACGCGGTCTTTTTCCGTTTCTCGCCGGTCCATTCGTACCAGCCGTTCGCGGGCACCAAAGCGCGTGTGACGCCGTCAAACGCGGATTTGGAGAACACCGTTTCCGACCGGGCGTTGACGATGGTCTCCATCACCGGCCGTCCCCGCGCGTTCACGCGGCCGACCGGGATCATGCCCCATCGCATCTGGGTCAGTGTGCGGTCGGGCGGGCACGTCAGGACCTGCTCGCCCGGGGCCATGTTGAACCGGGGCGGGTCGGGCGCGACCCCCGTGGCGTCGACGCCGAGGAAATCCGCGACCCCGGAAAGCGATGCGGTCAGGAACAGGCGACCCGGCACGGTTGCCGGGTCACTCGGCCGGCGCGTTCCGCGGGGGATGCGCCGCAGAGGCCAGCCGCGCCTCGGCGGCGGGGTCGATGTCCAGCTCGTGGTCGATGATCACGCCGGCGTCCGGGTCGCGGAACACGGCCATGTCCAGCTTGCCCTCGGACTTCGCGACGATGGTCGACACCACCGCGTCGCCGGTGATGTTCACCGCCGTGCGGATCATGTCCATCAGCCGGTCGACACCGAGGATCAGGGCGATGCCCTCGATCGGCAGGCCGACCTGTCCCAGCACCATCGTCAGCATCACCAGCCCCACGCCCGGCACGCCGGCCGTCCCGATGGACGCAAGGACCGCCATCGCAATCACCGTCAGGTAGCCGCCGACGCCAAGGTCGATGCCGTAGACGTTGGCAAGGAACACGGTGGCCACGCCCTGCATGATCGCGGTGCCGTCCATGTTGATCGTCGCGCCGAACGGCACGGTGAAGGACGCGACCGAGTTGTCGGCCCCGATCCGCTGCGTCACGCAGCGGAAGGTGACCGGGATCGTCGCGTTCGACGACGCGGTCGAGAAGGCGAAGATCTGCGCCGGGCGGATCTTGGTCATGAAGGTGAACGGGTTCAGGCCCGCCAGCACCTTCAGCATGATCATCAGCGTGACGAACAGGTGGAAGAACAGCGCCACCGTCAGCGTCCCGACATAGGCGAGCACCGGCACGAACAGCTCGATCCCCTGTTCGGTAAACGTCTTGGCGATCAGGCAGAACACGCCGTAGGGCGCGAAGGCCATCACGATGGACACCACCTTCATCATCAGCTCGTTCATGTATTCGCAGGCTTCGATGAAAGGTCTGGACCGGTCGCCCAGCATCAGCGCGGCGATCCCGACGATGATCACGTAGAAGATGATCTGCAGCATCTCGCCGCTGGCGAAGCTGGCAATCGGGTTGGTCGGAACGATGCCCGCGAACACCTGCCAGACGGTCGGCGCCTCGCGTCCGGTGACGCCCGAGGTGTCGACGCCGGTCATGTCGAACCCGTCGCCCGGCGCCACGATCAGCGCCATCAGGATCGCGATGGCGATCGCGACCGCTGTGGTGAAAAGGTACAGGCCGAAGGACTTGCCGCCGACGCGCCCGAGCACCCGGATGTCGCCGATCCCGGTCACGCCGCAGATCAGCGAGAAGATCACCAGCGGGACCACCAGCATCTTCAGGGCGTTGACGAACATCGTGCCGACCATCGCGAAGAAGCCGCCGACGATGTGCGTGTTGATGAAGTCCGAGTCGATGGCGTTGAATACGATGCCGACGATAAGCCCTGCCACCATGCCGATCATGACTTTGACAGTCAGGGACATTCCCTTGCCTCCCGAAGCGGGGCTGCTGTCGGACATCCTTCTCTCCATCACTTGCTAAGACGGGTTAATTCTGGCGCAACACTCGCGTTGGGCAAAGAACTTTTCGCCGCGAGGTTGTGGGGGCGCCGGTTTCGGCGCGAGATTGGGCGGCCGGGTCAGCCTTTCGGCGGCACCGGCGCGTTCGGGATCGGGAACACCGCGTCGTAGGCGATGTTGTACAGGAAGGTGTAGACTAGGAAGAAGCCCGCAAGGGCGATGTCCATCATCAACGCGACCCAGATCGTCACGCCAAGGTGCCATGCGATAAAGGGAACCAGCAGGGCCAGCAGCCCGGCCTCGAACAGCACCGCGTGCAGAATGCGGTGGCGCATCGCCTTCACGCTACTGCCCGTCGCGCGCAGCATCGCGCGGTCGAACAGCAGGTTGTAGACATAGTTCCACAGCATCGCGACCATGCTGCAGACAAGCGCGACGATGCCGAAGTCGAACACCGGCACGCCGAAAGCGATCGCGCCCAGCGGGGTCACGATCAGCAGCGCGAACACTTCAAGAAGCAGCGAGTGGCGGATGCGGTCGGCGGTGGTTCTCATACGGGCCCGGTATAGGGCCGGTCAGCGCCGGACCGCCAGCCCCTTGTCGTCGAAGAAGTGCAGACGATCCTCGCGGAATTTCAGGCCGATCTCCTGACCCGGCTCTGCTTCTTGCTCGCCGTGGCTGCGGATCGTCATCTGGCCAAGAGGGCCGGCATCGACGATCACGTAGCTGTCGGCGCCAAGGTATTCCAAGACGTCGACGCGCGCATCGACCTGTCCTTCGCCGGGGGCGCCGATGTCGATGTGTTCGGGGCGGATGCCAAGCTGAACAGCGCCGTGATCGCCGGTGTAGACCCCGCCACGCCCGCCTTCCAAGCCATAGCGGCCGTCCGACGTGGTGCAGGGCACGATGTTCATCGCCGGAGAGCCGATGAACTGCGCCACGAACAGGTTCGCGGGACGTTCGTACAGCTCTTTCGGAGTCCCCACCTGCGCGATGGTGCCGAATTCCAGCACAACGATCCGGTCGGCGAGGGTCATCGCCTCGACCTGATCGTGGGTGACGTAGATCATTGTCGCCTTCAGCGCCCGGTGCAGCTTGGCGATCTCGTACCGCATCTCGACCCGCAGGGCGGCGTCGAGGTTCGACAAAGGTTCGTCGAACAGGAACGCGGTCGGGTCGCGCACGATCGACCGGCCGATGGCGACGCGCTGTCGCTGGCCGCCGGACAGGGCCTTGGGTCTGCGGTCAAGGTAGGGTTCCAGCTTCAGGATCGCGGCGGCGTTGTTCACCTTGTCGTCGATCTCGGACTTCGGCGCGCCGGCAGTCTTCAACGAGAAGCCCATGTTGTCGCGGACCGACATGTGCGGGTACAGCGCATAGCTTTGGAACACCATCGACAGGCCGCGCTGGTGCGGCGGCTGGTCGGTGACGTCCTTGCCGTCCAGCAGCAGTTTCCCGCGCGACGTTTCTTCCAGACCGCCGATCATCCGCAGCAGGGTGGACTTGCCGCAGCCCGAGGGGCCGACGAAGACGATGAACTCGCCGTCGTGGATGTCCAGGTCGATGCCCTTGATGACCTGAAGGTCGCCGAACCATTTTTCGACGGATTGAAGGCTTATGCTGCCCATGGTGTTTTCCCCGTGTTGGGAGAGGCCCAAGCCAGCCAGACGGCGGCGGTCCAGGTAAAGTCGCGCCCGCCTGCGGGGGCGCCGTTCGTCGGGTCGAAATACTCGGCGAAGCCGTTCTTCGAGATCAGCGCGCGGGTGTTGTCCGTCAGCGCCTTTGCACGGTCGACATGGCCGGCCTCGCCCAAGCCGGTGGCGACCAGCATGTTCATCATCGCCCAGACCGGCCCGCGCCAGTACCGCTTGGGCTCGTAGGCCGGATGCGCCGGGTCGGTGGACGGGACATAGTATTTCGTCAGGCCCGCGATGCGGTCGAACTGCTCCAGCATCCGGTCGCCGCCGACGCCGGCATACCACGACAGGAACGAGGCGTTGGACACGACGCCGGTGTGCTTGCCGGCGCGGATGTCATAGCAGTCGTACGTCCCGGCCTCGGCGTTCCACAGCCGTTCCGAGCCGTCCTCCATCTCGGCGATCCAGCGGTCGATCTCGTCCACCGGCTCTTTGAACCGTTCGGCCATCGCCTTCAGGTCGCGAGTGGACCGCAGCAGGGTGAAGGTCATCGTGGGGTCGGCGACGCGGAACGGCGTGGTGTCCTTCAGCTGCGCCTCGTCCCAGCCGCACTCGGCGCCCAGCTTCACAAGGTACAGGTAACGGTCATAGTCGTAGCGACGCGGGCGTTCCTCTTCGACGACATGCGTCGTGTCGCGGCGATAGTATTGCTCGACGCCCTCGGGTTCGATCGCGGCGAACGGGCCATCCCAGTCGGGGCAATTGTCGCGCCCGGTTTCCCACGGGTGGGTGACGACGATGGCGCCGCCCTCGTTGCGCCACGTCATGAACCAGCGGTGCCAGTCCATCAGTGGTTTGAACAGGGCGCGGGCGCGCGGCTGGGCGCCAGGGTTCCGGTCTAGCAGCCAGCGCACGAAGGTGCCTGCGATGGGCGGCTGCGAGATGCCTGACGACGGGATCGGGCCGACGCCGCGCCAGACATCAGGGCCGGGGAAGTAGCCGGGGTCGACCTGATGGAACAGGATATGGGGCACCATCCCGTTGGACCACTGGCCCCGGAACAGCGTCTCGATCTCGGTCCACGCGCGGTCCATGTCATGCTCGGCAAAGCCGATGGCGGCGAACACGCTGTCCCAGTTCCACTGGTACGGGTACAGGTTTGCCGTCGGCACGGTATAGCCGCCACGGTCGTTCTTCGCGAGGATCGCGCGCGCCTCGCGGTCGCAGGTGGTGGCATCAGCCATTTGTTTCGGCTCCCAAAGCGTAAAGGCCATTTCCGGCGGGCGCAGGTCCATGAACCACGTCCCGCCCGGCGGCGACGCCGGGCAGCGCCGACCCGCCCCCCAGGGGCGGCGCTAGTGCGCCACCCCTCGGGTACGGCGCTGCCCTCATCGTGGGGAACGAACGGCAGCTCATCCTTTGACACTCCCCGCTGTCAGGCCCTTGGTCATGAACTTCTCAAGCCCGAGGAAAAGCACCATGATTGGCACCGTCGCGATCACCGCGCCCGCCATCAGGTGCTGGCGCGGGATCTCGGACGAGTTCAGCATCGCGACGCCGCGGGTCAGGGTGAACTTGGACGGATCGTCCAGCAGCATGAAGGCCAGCAGGAACTCGTTCCACGCGATCATGAACACGTAAAGCGACACCGAGGCCAGCGCAGGCAACGACAAGGGCAGGGTGATCTTCCAGATCACCTTCAGCCGGGTCAGCCCATCCATCAGCCCGGCTTCCTCGACCTCGGCGGGCAGGCCGCGGAAATAGCCCTGCAGCATGTACAGCGCCACGGGGATGGTCGTGACCGGGTAGATGATGACGATACCGAAGATGGTGTTCCGTAGGCCGGTCATCGAGAACACGATGTAGATCGGCAGGGCCAGCACGATCATCGGCACCATGTAGATCAGCAGGATCGACCGCGAGAAGGCCGTCCGCCCGGCGAAGCGCAGCCGCGCCACCGCGTAGGCGCCGGGAACCGAGAACAGCAGCGTGATCGCCACGGTCAGGCAGGACACGTAGAACGAAGTCCACAGGTAGCTGCCGAAGTTGAACTGGCTGAACAGCTCGACATAGCTTGAAAACAGGTCCAAGCCCTTCGACAGGTCCAGCGAGAAGTCGAGCGGGTTCTGCACCAGTTGCTGCTGGTTCTTCAGGCTGGTCATGACCATCACGTAGAACGGGATGGCGACGAGCGCGGTGAAAAGGATATAGCCGGTGCCGGTCAGGAACCGGATCACGGCCGCCTCGAATATGTGCCGGTTCAGCGCGCCGGCGGGCATGGCGCCGAGGATGCGCGTCATCGACCAGCCGAAAGCGAAGCCCAGCACGGCGTTGGTCGCGATCAGCAGCGCGGGGGACGTATCGCCGGTACTTATGATCGGGCCAAGGCCAACGGCCGCCAGAAGGCCGAACAGCACGGTCGTCGCGATCTGAACCACCAAGGGGCGGTCGCCGAGCATCACGCAACCCAGCCCCGTCACCACCCCAAGCACCGCGATGAACAGCAGCGCGGGCCGGATCTCTGCCCCCGCGCCGAAGGCCACGGCCACGGCGAAGGCCGAGGCGAGAATGAACAGCCAGAGAAGGCCGATGACGAGACCGGTCAGCCAGCCGTGCCGCAGCGCGCTCATCGGTCGGCCCCCGGCATGGCGGGGTGCAGGGGGGGCTCTGCCCCCGTCACGCTGACGCGTGACTCCCCCGAGGTATTTGCAAAGAGAAGAAGCGGGCGCGCGGTTTGCATGGTCATTACAGGCCCTCTTCGCGGCTGACGTATTTCAGGAAGAAGATCGAGAACACCAGCAACACGCAGAAGATCACCACCGCGACGGCGGCGCCCGCGCCGATGTTCGAGACCGCGAAGGCCTGTTCGTAGACATTCACCGTCAGGGTGCGGGTTCCGGCGTTGCCCCCGGTCAGCAGGAAGATGTCGTCGAACTTGTTGAAGGTCCAGATGAAGCGCAGCAGGAACAGTACCGACAGGATGCCCAGAAGCTGCGGCAGCGACAGGTACCAGAACTGCTGGAACGGCGAGGCGCCGTCCATGTCGGCGGCCTCGTACATATCCGTATCGATCGACTGCATCCGGGCGAGGATGAACAGGAACGACAGCGGGAAGTAGCGCCAGATCTCGAACACGGTGACCATGATCAGGGCCAGCGGGCGCTGTCCGAAGAAGTTGATCGGGCTGTCGACCACGCCCATCTGAACCAGCAGCGCGTTCGCAGATCCCGAGAACGGGTCGAACAGCGTCACCCAGGTGAAGGCGACCGCGATGACCGGCGCCACGTAGGGAAACAGGTACAGGCCGCGCAGGATGCCTTGGCCGCGGAACTCTTTGTTCAGCAGCATGGCGGCGAACAGCCCGACCACCAGCGCGCCCACGGTGCCGAAGACGGTATAGAAAATGGTGGCCCAGAGCACGGTGATGAACTCGTCGCCGCTGAAGATGCGCGAGAAGTTGTCCAGCGTGAATTCCGCGTTTGTCAGGATGTTGTCGGCGCGCCCGGTGATGCCGGGGGCCGTGTCTTCGACGTCGGCGCCGCTGTCGAGATAGGCCGCCTCGACGGTGACCGGGATCTCGATGGTTTCGCGCTGGCCGCCTTCGAGGTCGCCGAAGTCGCAGAACAGGTCGCGACCGTCGAGGCTGCAGCGCGGGTCGATGTCGCCCGTGATGGTCAGCCCGTCTGGCAGGGTGTCGGACAGGGTGACGCCGAGGATCGGCTTGTCCTGTGACGAGTTGCGCAGGCGGTATTGAAGTTCGCCGTCGTCCCCCGGTGCCTCGGGCCGGCCGCGCAGCGATTCACGCACCACGGGTGCGGGCGGGCGCAGGTCGGCAAGGCCGATGGGTTTGAAGCTGATCCAGAAGATCGACAGCAGCGGCAGGATCACCACCAGCGACACCGATATAATCGTGGGCAGCAGCAGGCCCCAGGCCAGCCGTGCCTCTCGGCGGGCAAGGGGGCCGCGGCCCGTTGGGGGGGTGGCTGTGGTCATGCGTCCTGTCCGGTCTGTCGGGGAATGCCCCCTTGTCTGCCCCTCCCCCCGTCGGGGGAAGGGGCGTGCGGGTCTTGCGACCTGTTATTCGATGGCGGACAGTTCCGCGTTCATCGCCTCGACCGCCGCCGCAGCGTCGATCTCGCCGTCGATGTACTGACGCACGACGCGGTTGATCGCGCCCGAGTTGATGATCTTCGAGGCCAGCGCCAGCTGTCCTTCTTCGACGCCCCAGCGTTGCGCCACGTCGAGGCCGCCGACGACCTCGTCGATCATCTCTTGCGCATAGACGTCACCCATCGGCGCCTTGCGGTCGACACCCATCGGCAGCGTGGCCCACGCGTCGATGAACTCGGTCGGGTTCTCGGCGGTGCCGTTGCGGACCGGGAATTTGCCCTCGGGCGCGATCGACAGAGTCGAGGTATAGCCGTCGCCCATCGAGTACTCGACGAACTGCATCGCCTCGTCGATGTTGGCGTCCACCGTGATGCCGAAATAGCGGATGTCGGCCCAAGCCGCGCCGTCCGGGTTCGACGGGCCGGCGAAGTTGGTCACGATGCCGGTTTTCGACGCCAGTTCGGGCGAGGTCGGGTCGTCGGTGATGGTCGGCGGCGCGCTGTCGCGCAGACCGGCGAGTTCATCGAGGATGAACGGCGACCAGATGATCATCGCGGCCTGCCCGGCGAAGTAGAGCGTGCGCGACTGGTCCCAGTACAGCTCGCCCGGGGGCGAGGCTTCGGCGATGGCCTTGTAGAATTCCAGAACCTCGGTGGTCTTCGCTTCGTCGAAGCCGGCGAACCCGTCCGGGCCGACCGGCGTGGCGCCGTTGGCGAGGAAGACGTGCTCCAGCACCTGGCTCATGAAGTTCTCGTCCACCTTGGTCGCCGCTACGAAGCCGAACATCTCGGGCGGGTTGTGCAGAGCTTCGACCGCCGCAAGCACGTTGGCATAGGTGCTGGGCGCTTCCAGACCGGCCTCGTCGAACAGGTCCTTGCGGTAGATGATCATCTGCGTCCAGCCGTCCACGGGAACGCTGGCCCAGCCTTCGTCCACCGAGGCCATGCCCAGCGCACCGGGGGCGAAGGTGTCTTCGCCCAGCGCCTCGATCACCTCGGTCGCGGCGTCGGAATCAAGAATGCCGGCTTCGTACCACGGCAGGGCGTACTGCAGCGTGTGATAGATCACGTCGGGCAGATCGCCTGCGGCGAAGGCGGCTGTCGTGCGGGTGCCAAGGTCGCTTTCCGTCACTGGAATGACCTCGACCGCGATGCCGGTCTCTTCCTCGAAGGCGGTGGCCATTTCCTGTTGAAGGGCAAGGCGTTCGGGCTGTTCCTCGGTGGTCCAGAACCGGATGTCGGCAAGTCCCGCGGTCGCGGTCAGCGCAAGGGCCATCGCCCCGCCGAGCATATAACGCGCCCGTTTAGAATGTCCGAAATGCATATGAAGGTCTCCCTATTGGTACGTCGTCCGTAGCGTCTGTGCGAGAGGCCATCCCGTGCCCGTGCAACAGGGCAGGGCAAATACTCACGCAGACCGGCCTCTCACGGGCCTTGTCGCGGTCAACACTGTGAGCCGGGGATGCCTTCCAGTCCTCCCACCGGCATATTTGCGGCCCAAACCGCTTTGGGCAAGAAAATTTTTGAAATAATTTCGCTGCGTTAGCGAAGAAGCCTGCGGCGCAGCGCGTCGAGCGTGCCGCTGATCAGGAACAGGATGGCGGCGACGCAAACGATGGTCGGACCGGTCGGCGTATCGAGGATATAAGCGAACTGCATCCCCCCCGCGGCCGACACGACGCCAATGCCCGCGGCGACGATTGCCATGCCTTCCGGGGTGCGTGCGAAGGGTCGGGCGGCGGCGGCGGGGACCAGCAGCAGCGCGACAATCAGAAGGATGCCCACCACCTTGATCGCGACGGCGACGACGATCGCCAAGGCAAGGGTCAGGACCAGTTGTTCGCGCCTAGGGTCGATCCCGGCGGCATGGGCCAGATCGGGGTTCAGCGTCGCCGTCAGGATCGCCGACCAGCGCCACCAGATCAGCGCCAGCACCAGAACGGCGCCGCCCCAGATCAGCGCGATGTCCACCCGGCCGACGGCGAGGATGTCGCCGAACAGATAGGCCGACAGGTCGACCCGCACGCCGTCTAGAAACGAGACGGCGACAAGTCCGAAGGCCAGCGACGAATGCGCCATCACGCCCAGCAGCGTGTCCATCGCGAAGCCGCGCCCGGCAAGGACGGACACCAGCGTCGCCATCGCCAGCGCGGCCAGCAGCACGCCCCCGAAGACCGGCACGTCAAGCGCCAGCGCCAGCGCCACCCCAAGTATCGAGGCGTGCGCGGTCGCGTCTCCGAAATAGGCCATCCGGCGCCACACGATGAAACAGCCCAGCGGTGCGGCGGCAAGGGCGGTGCCGATCCCGGCAAGGGTGGCGCGGGCAAGGAAGCTGTCGAGAAGGGTCAATTTGCGTGCTCGTGCCCGTGTTTGTGCCCATGGTCGTGATCATGCGCGTGATCGTGCCCGTGGGAATGATCGTGGTCGTGGCTGTGCGTGTGTTCGTGGCGGTACAGCGCCAGCGCGCCCTGCGTGCCGGTGCCGAACAGGGCGCGGTACTCGGGGGCTGACGCCACATGTTCCGGCGCGCCTTCGCAGCAGACGTGCCCGTTCAGGCAAACCACCCGGTCCGAGGCGGCCATCACGACGTGAAGTTCGTGGCTGACCATCAGCACGGCGCAGCCCAGTTCGGCCCGGACCTTTTCGATCTGGCGGTAGAACTCGGCAGAGCCCGGCTGATCCATGCCCTGCGTCGCCTCGTCAAGGATCAGCAGGTCGGGCCGGGTCAAAAGCGCGCGGGCCAGCAGTACCCGCTGGAATTGCCCGCCGGACAGGTCCGCCATCTGGTGTCCGCCCAGATGTCCGGCGCCGGAGGCGTCCAGCGCCTGCTGCGCCGCGTCGTCCGCGACGGGATGCGGCAGGCCCAGAAACCGGCGCGCGGTGATCGGAAGGGTCGGGTCGATATGCAGCTTTTGCGGGACATAGCCGATGCGCAGGCCGGGCTTCAGCTTCACCGATCCCGACTGCGGGCGGACGGCGCCGACGATGCAGCGCAGCAGGGTCGACTTGCCGGACCCGTTCGGGCCGACGACGGTCACGATCTCTCCGGGGTCCATGCGGAAGGTGACGTCATGCAGGATCTGGCGTCCGCCGGCCTTCACGCCAAGACCGCGGATGTCGACAAGGCTCATGCGGCGTCCTTGCAATTGGGGCAGACGCCCTCTGCCTCGACCACGGCGCGTTCGATCACGAACCCCGTCTCTGCGGCGGCGTGGCCCAGCATTCCGCTGGCCGGATCGGCGCTGGCCTCTGCCACGCTGTCGCAGACGCGGCAGATCAGGAACGCCGGAGAGTGGCGCGCGCCGGGATGCGAGCAGGCGATGAAGGCGTTCAGCCGTTCGATCCGATGCACGAAGCCATGCTTTTGCAGGAAATCCAGCGCGCGGTACGCCACAGGCGGCTGCGAGCCCATGCCTTCCTCGCGCAGGACGTCGAGGATTTCGTAGGCGCCAAGGGCGCGATGCCGTTCCAGCAGGATTTCCAGCACGCGGCGGCGCTGGTTCGTCAGCTGAAGTCCGTTCTGCGCGCAGTAGGCGTCCGCCGCGGCAACGCCGTCGGCGATGCAGTGGTGGTGATCGTGGTTTTCGAAACCGACCGGGTCCATCGTCGTGTCCTCCGTTGGTTCCCACTTGATATGTTATGCTGTATCGGTCATCAAGCCCGCTCGCAACCCGGGCCGGAGACCGCTTCCATGTTCAGACAGACCGCCATCGCCTCGCTTCTGGCCGCAACCTCGGCTCCGGCTTTTGCCGACGTCCCCGCCGTGGTGACGGACATCGGTCCGGTGCATTCGCTTGTGTCGCTTGTGATGGGCGATCTGGCCGAGCCCGGACTGATACTGCCGCCGGGCGCGGACCCGCATTCGTACTCGATGCGCCCTTCAGAGGCGGACGCGCTGGAACAGGCCAACATGGTATTCTGGATCGGCGAGTCCCTGACGCCTTGGCTGGCCGCACCGATGGAGACGTTGGCTGGCGGGGCCGAGCATGTGTCGCTGATGGATGCCGACGGGACAAAGCGGCTGGCGCTTCGGTGGGCCGATGCGTCGGATCACGCGGACGAACACGGTCATGACGAAGACGACCACGGCGAGGACGACCACGGCGAGGACGACCACGGCGATGGCGGACACGCGCATGACACGGGCGGGCTCGATCCGCACGTCTGGTTGTTGCCTGAAAACGCCCTGACGTGGCTGGATGTCATCGCGGGGCGGCTGTCGGACGCGGACCCCGACAACGCCGAGGCGTACCAAAAGAACGCGGCGGCGGCGCACGAGCGCTTGACGGCGCTGTTTGCGGAACTGAACGACACGCTGGCACCGATCCGGTCGGTCGACCTTATCCTGTTTCACGACGCGACGCAGTATTTCGAGGCCGGGTTCGGCCTGCACGCTGCCGGCACGATGACGATGGGTGAAAGCGCGCCCAGTCCCCGGCGGCTGTCCGAGCTTGCCGAAGAGGTCGCCGCGCTGGATCACGCCTGCATTGTTCTGGAACCCCATGTCAGCCCCGGACTTGCCCGGGCGGTCGGCGCGGACGTGCCCTACGCGGTCATCGACCTGCAGGGGGCCGAGAACCCGACCGGCCCCGATTTCTACGGCGCCTTGCTGCGCGGGATTGCCGACGACCTGAAGGGCTGTCTTTAGACCACCAGCATGTAGACCAGCGTTGCCGCGCATCCGATCACGCAGAACCCGATCACCGAGATCAGCCCGTCGCGCACCAGAAGCGACAGCGAGAACAGCGTGACCGCGCCGCCGAGGATCGAAGAGGTAAACGGCAGCAGTTCGAGGAAGGGCATCGCAAGGCCGCACAGCAGGCACGCAAGCTCTGTGACCCATGAGAATGGGCGCGAGACAAGGAAGCTGACCCTTTCGCGCGACATGCGGTCAAGGAAACCCGCCGGTTTGCGCAGCCAGCGGGTCGCCTTGAGAAGCGACTCGGACTTCACCTTTCGGCGCATCATCCAGTCGGGCAACCACAGGTGGTCGCGGTTCATCAAAAGCTGGATCGCCACAAGCGCGATGGTGATGCCGCAGATCGAAGAGAACGCCGGAACGCCCGACAACGGCGACAGAACGGCCAGCGCAGGCGCCATCAGAACAGGGACGAAGGACGCCTCGCCCAGCGCCGATACGACCTCGCGAAGGGTGGTTTCGTCACCGTCGGCAGAAGATTCCATGCGGTCGATGACGTCACAGACGGATGCCGGCCCCGAGTCGTGAACCGAGTCGCCGTTTTCGACCGCGTTGCGGCCCATCTGGGTGTCAGTGCTGGTCAATCTTTAGTCCTCGGAAACGGTCGTGCGAAACATGCGGGCCACTGTGCGTTGCATGGATGTCGCGGGTGTGAAACGAGGCTTGGTCCGCCGCAAGCGACGGATAAACAACACTTCATCACCTGCGACGCATCGCGTACTAACAGCTTCTATAACGCCCGACGGCGCTTGCGGTTCCGCCTTAGGTCGGACCCGGCGCGGCAACCCGCCGCACAAATGTTTCAGTCGTAGTATTGACAGAAGTGTCATTTTGAACAAATTCCCGGTCGCGGGCCATCCGGTTCGGAGGGTGAGATTATGAGTGGACTATTTCGGGCCGCAGTCGCGGCCGGGCTGATCGCAGTGACTGCCAGCGCCGCAAGTGCGGAAACCGCGCTTCCCGTACAGATCGTCGAGGTAACCGAGCAAACGCTGCCGCGTGACTATGTCCTGATCGGGTCGATCGAGGCGCAGAACAGCTATCCCGCGGCGTTCCGCACCGGCGGCCGCATCGTCGAGATCGCCGTCGAGGTCGGGGACGATGTGAACCGCGGCGACCTGATCGCGCGGGTCGATCCGGCGCAGGCGAACGCCTCGCTCAGCGCCGCCGAGGCGTCCTTGGCCGCCGCCGAGGCCGCGCTGGTTCAGGCCGAGCAGGCTCGAGACCGCGCCGCGAACCTTGTCGAACGCGGCGTCGGCACGCAGTCCACCCTCGACGAGGCGGAAGAGGCGCTGACCTCTGCCATTTCTTCCCGCGATCAGGCAGCGGCCCAGCTTGACCGCGCCCGGCAGGCGGTCGAAGACACCGAGATCCGCGCCATCGAAGACGTGATCGTGATCGAGCGCAGAGCCGACGTGGGCGAGGTGGCGACGGCTGGATCGGCCGTTGTCTCTCTGGCAAGTCAGGGCAAGCGCGAAGCGGTATTCTATGCCCCCGACGTTGGCGGTCTGTCCGCGTTCATCGGCAGAAGCTTCACCGTTTCGCCACGGGGAAGCGACGCCGAGTTCAAGGCGCGCGTCCGCGAGGTGTCGCCGGTCCTGACCGAGTCCGGCACCGTCGAGGTCCGGGCGGAAATCCCGGAAGACCTTGGCGAAGCGATGCTGATCGGCGCCACCGTGACCGGTTCTGTCACCATCACCAGCCTGCCGATCATGCGGGTCCCTTGGAACGCCCTGACGGCCACAGCGGACGGCCCGGCGGTCTGGCTGGTGGACCCGGAAACCATGCGCGCCCACCTGTCCGGGGTCGAGGTCTGGGCCTATGCGGACGTGTTCGTCGCGATAACGGGTGGCCTTGAAGAAGGCGACCTTGTCGTCGGTGCGGGGTCGCAATTCATGTACGACGGTCGCCTTGTCGAGGCAGGGGAGGGTTCGGAATGAAACGCGTTATGGTCCTTGTCGCGTCGGCGTTCCTGTTGCCCGCACCGCTGCCTGCAAGCGAACCCGTGGTGCCCGCCGAAGAACCTCTGGTGACCGCGGATGTGCCGCGGCCCGTGATCTCGGAAATCGTGTCCGAAGACCAAAACACCGAACGCGGCTTCGCGGGCGTGGTGCAGGGCGAGAACGTCGTGACGCTGGCGTTCCAGACCAGCGGCCGGCTGTCGACCTTGAACGTGGACGTCGGCGATGTCGTGGCGCGCGGCGATGTTCTGGCGACGCTGGACGGCATCACGCTGGAAGAAGACCTTGCCGCCTCGCGCGCCGCGCTGAGCGCCGCCGCCGCCGAGGCGCGGCTGGGCCGCCAGCAATTCGATCGCACCACGCGGCTTGTCGAGCTGGGCGTCGCCACCACCGCCGCGCTGGAGCAGGCGCGCGCCTACCGGGACGCGACCGCCGCCAGCCTTCGCAGCGCCGAGGCGCAGCTGTCGCAGGCCGAGGACGCCGCCGCCTATGGCACGCTTTTGGCGCCGCGCGATGGCATCATCCTGTCGACGCAGGCAGAGCCGGGCACGCTTGTGTCGCCCGGCACGGCGATCCTTGAACTGGTCGACGTTCTGGGGCGCGAGGCGGTGATCGACGTGCCCACGGAATACGTCACGCTGCTGCCGCGCCGTGCGATCTTCGACGTGCGGCACCATTCCGCCAGCGTCACGCCGGTGAAGGCTGTGCTGCGACTGGTCGAGCCGGTGGCCGACGCCAACCTGGATACCCGCCGCTTGCGGCTGACCCTGCAGGATCCGCCGGACGATTTCCGCATCGGCAGCCTTGTCACCGCGACCTACGCGACCGAGACCGCGCCGGTGATCTCGCTGCCGGCGGGCGCCATCGGGGGCACCGAGGACGCGCCGGGGGTCTGGCGTGTCGGGCCGGGTCGAGCGGTGGAATTCGTTCCCGTGGAACTGGGTCCCGAGGTGGGACGCCGGGTGGTGATCACGTCGGGTGTCGGTGACGGCGACGAGATCGTGGTGCGGGGCGCGTCGAGCCTCGAAGAAGGACAGATCGTCGGGGAGCATCGGGAATGAAAGGCTTCAACCTGTCCGACTGGGCGCTGGGGCACCGGTCCTTCGTCTGGTTCCTGATGCTGGTCTCGCTGATCGGCGGCGGCCTGTCCTATATGTCGATGGGGCGCGAAGAAGATCCGTCTTTCACCATCCGCACCATGGTCGTGTCCGCATCGATGCCCGGTGCCACCGCCGAAGAGACCGTGACGCAGGTCACCGACCGGATCGAGCGGAAGCTGCAGGAACTGGACGTTCTGGATTCGACCCGCTCGGTCACCTATCCGGGGCAGGCCGTGGTCTATGTCGATCTGCGCGACGACATGGATTCGTCCGAGATTCCGATCGCATGGACCAAGGTCCGCAACATGATGTCGGACATCCGTGGCGATTTTCCGAACGAGTTCGCGGGCTTCGGGTTCAACGACAACTTCGGCGACGTCTACGGCAACATCTTTGCCTTCACGTCCGACGGCTACCGCCCGGAAGAATTGAAGGACTATGTCGAGGATGTCCGCGACGCGGTCCAGCAGCTTCCCGCTGCAGGCAAGGTGGACCTGATCGGAACCCGCGAACGGGTCATCTATCTTGAATTCTCGACCGAGCGCATGGCGGCCCTTGGCCTGAACGCGCAGACCGTGCTGACCACGCTGGGCGCGCAGAACGCCATCGTGCCGTCGGGCACGATCCACACCGAACGAGAACGCCTTCTGCTTCGCGTCGGCGGTCAGTTCGAAGATGCCGAGGCGCTGGCCGCCGCGCCGCTGCGGTCGGGCGACATCTTCTTCACCCTGTCCGACGTGGCCGACGTCAGCGAAGGCTATATCGATCCGCCGGATTCGTTGGTGCGGTACAACGGGGAACCGGCCATCGGGCTGATCATCGGCATGCGGCCCGGCGAGAACATTCTCGACTTCGGCGAGGAAATCGACGCGCTGATGGCCGAGATGGTCAAGGACCTGCCGGTCGGGATCGAGGTGCACAAGGTCGCCGACCAACCGCATGTGGTGGACGAGTCCGTCGGCCACTTTGTGCAGGCGCTGGCCGAGGCGGTTCTGATCGTGCTGGCCGTCAGCTTCGTCTCTCTCGGCATTCGGGCTGGCTTTGTCGTCAGCCTGACGATCCCGCTGGTGCTGGCGCTGACGTTCCTGATCCTGAACGAGATGGGCATCACGCTGCAGCGGATCTCGCTAGGGGCGCTGATCATTGCGCTGGGGCTGCTGGTGGACGACGCGATGATCGCGATCGAAACGATGATCTCGCGGCTGGAGCGCGGCGAAAGCCGGACGAAGGCGGCGGCCTATGCTTGGACGACGATCGCGTGGCCGATGCTGACCGGCACGCTGATCACCGTCGCGGGCTTCATTCCCATCGGGCTGAACGGCAGTCAGGCGGGCGAATACACGATCTCGCTGTTCTACGTCATCGCGGTTTCGCTTGTGCTAAGCTGGATCGTCGCCGTCCTGTTCGCGCCGGTGCTGGGCGCGACCTTCCTGCCGAAGAAATGGAAGCACACGCATGGCGAACCGGGTTGGTTGCGGCGCAGGTTCCACGGCGTGTTGCGGCTGGCGATGCGGTTCCGGTGGCTGACGATCCTTGTCACGCTTGCCGCGTTCGCTGTCGCACTGCTTGGCATGGCGAAGGTCGAACAGCAGTTCTTCCCGACGTCCGACCGGACCGAGATCGTGGTGGACGTGACGCTGCGCCAGAACGCTAGCTTCAACGCGACCAATTCGGAGATGGCGGATTTCGAGGCATGGCTGGCAGAGCAGGAGGAACCGACCTTCTGGACCGCCTACATCGGGGACGGGGCGCCCCGGTTCATCCTGACCCACGATGCGCCCACCGCCGGGCCGAACATCGGGCAGGTGGTGATCGTGACCCCTGATCTGGACGCCCGCGATGCGCTGACAGCGAAGATCCGTGAATACTCGCTTGAACATGTCGCGGTCGAGTTCTTCCCAAAGTTCATCGAGCTTGGGCCGCCGGTCGGCAAGCCGGTGCAATATCGCGTGGCCGGAACCGACTATGCGGTGCTGCGTGAAGAGGCGCTGAAGCTGGCGGCGGTGCTGTCGAAGGATCAGCGACTGGACGCCATCAGCCTTGACTGGAACGAGCCCAGCCGCGTGATACGGGTGGATCTTGACCAAGCGCGGATGCGGCAGCTTGGCCTCACGCAGGCCGACGTCGCCAACGTGCTGACCAGCCTGTTCGAAGGCACCACCGTCACCCAGCTGCGCGATGGGCGCACGCTGGTGGACGTGCTGGCGCGGGGCGAGGCGCAGGACCGTTCGACGCTGTCCTCGCTTGAGGATCTGCAGTTCGCCGGCGGGGACGGGACACCGATCCCGCTGTCGTCGATCGCCAGTCTGACGTGGACGACCGAACAGCCGATCATCCGTCAAGAGGATCGGACGCCGGTGATCACCGTGAAGGCCGCCGTCATCAGCGACGACCAGCCGGCCACCATCGTGAACGATCAGGCCGCCGATATCGAAGCGTTCCGCCAAGAGTTGCCAAGGGGCTACACGGTCGAGATCGGCGGCGTCGTCGAGACCAGCGCCGAAAGCCAGGCGCCCATCGTCGCCGTCGTGCCGATCATGATCCTGATCATTCTGACGCTGACCATGATGCAGATGCAAAGCTTCCGCCTGATGGCGGTGGTCATGGCAGTTGCGCCGCTGGGCCTGATCGGCGTGGTCGTGGCGCTGCTGGGGTCCGGCGCGCCGATGGGCTTCGTCGCGGTGCTGGGGGTGCTGGCGCTGGTCGGCATCCTGATCCGGAACTCGATCATCCTCGTGCAGGCAATTCAGGACCTGCTAGAGGCGGGCCGCAGCCGTTGGGACGCCGTGTTCGAGGCCTCGGACCAGCGTGCCCGCCCGATCCTGCTGACCGCGGCGGCGGCCAGCCTCGCGCTGATCCCGATCTCGCGCCAGATCTTCTGGGGGCCGATGGCCTTCGCGATGATGGGCGGCATCATTGCAGGGACGCTGATCACCCTGCTGTTCGTCCCGGCGCTGTACTGCGCCGTGTTCAACGTCAAACGACCGGAGAAGGAATGATGAACGCGATGGGAGACCACCGCACCCGTGTGGCCGAACAACGGCGCGTGAAGATGCGCCGCCGCCTGATCGAGGCCGCAACCCGCGTTTTCGCGCGGCAGGGTCCGGAAGGCACGGTGATCGAGCATGTCATCGAAGAGGCCGGCGTTGCCCGTGGCACGTTCTACAACCACTTCCGCAGCATCGACGCGCTGCTAGAGGCCGCGAAGAACGAGCTTGGCCACGAGATCATTCAGCTGGCATCCGCCTCGGCGCGGAAGAACAGCGGCGATGCGCGGGTGCAGATGGTGCAGGGGCTGAAAGGTTTCATCGACGTCGCACGTCGCTATCCGCTGTTTCTGGAATTCCTTGCGCGCCTTGGTATGCGCGGCGCCGGGCCGGGCAGCTACGTCCGCGAGGTCACGCCGATCTACCTTGAAGAGGGGATGAAGGCGGGTCTGTTCTGTCCGATCCCGTCGCAGATCGCCATCGACATCCTCGAATCCAGCTCGCTGGCGGTCCTGCGTCGGCTTCACAATGGTTGCGATGTCGACGTCGACGCCTTCGTGGCGGCGATGCTGCGCGCGATGGGGGTCGAGCCCGAGGAGTCCGAGCGTCTGGCGGCGGTGCCGCTAGAGGCGCTGGAGGTTCCCGAAGACAGCATGATCGCCCAAACCGACGCGTTCCGGGTCGCAAGCTGACCCAAATGAAAAGGGCCGCCCCGGGAAAGTGCGGCCCTTTGTCATTTCAAACCTGCCGATGGCGGATCAGGCGGCTTTCCTAGGAAAAGCGGCCGGCTGGTTTTCGACCAGCGCGCCGTGCAGCGCCTTGATCGCCGGCTTCAGGTCGTCGCGCTCAAGGACGTACAGGACGTCCACATTGCGCGGGCCTTGGCTGGCGCCGATGGATTCCAGACCGGCATCCGCGATGGCCTGAAGGCCACGGGTCAGCACCGACAGACCGCGCAGGTCGCGGCCAATGACCGATGCGACGCTTAGCGTCCGCGACCGGACTTCGGCCGACGGATAGCGTTCCGACAGATCCCGTTCGACGCGCCGCATGGTCTTCAGCGAGGCATCGACATAGTGGGTGATCGTGTTGGCGTTCGACACCTTCGACACGATCCGCACGTTGTGGCGCGTCAGCACCTCAAGGATCGCGGCGTCGTAGCCTTTCACGCCCACCATGTCCTGTTCGAACAGTTCCAGCGCGATGATGTCGAGGCCGGTCACGATCTCGACCGCGGGTTCCTCGGCCGGCTGATCGTCGATCAGCGTGCCCGGATCGCCCGGCTCGAAGGCGTTCGTGACGCGCAGCGGCACATCGGCCTGGCGCAGCGTCTTGGCAGCCTTCGGGTGGATCGCTTCCATGCCCATGTTCGACAGCTGGTCGGCCACGTCATAGTTGGTCCGGCCCAGCTTGCGCACGGCGTCCTGACCCACAAGGTTGGGATCGGCGGACGACAGGTGGAATTCCTTGTGAATGATCGCCTCGCGCGCACCCGTCAGGGCGGCGAGCTTCGAAAACGTCACTTCGGAATAACCCCGATCAAATTCACGCATCAGGCCTTCGGCGCATTGCGCGTAGCCGGTCACGATCGGCATCTCAGTCGCCGGATCGACACCGCTCATGGCAGAGTTGATACGTTCTTCCAGCGACACGTCGCCTTGGTCACGCCAGCCCGACAGATCCACCAGACGCGCGTTCACGCCCGCCCGCTGAAGCATCTGGGTCGTGACGAAGGCGGAATGCGCCTCGCCCAGCCCGGACAGCAGTTCGCGGATCTGCAGCATATGTTCCGATAGGCGGAAGTGGCCGTAGGAACACAGGCGCTGCAAGTCGATCAGGCAGTTGCGCGCGCCTTCGATCCGTTCGCGGACGAAGCCGTCGGCCCGTTCGATGTCGGCCGAGTGCTCCAGCACCTTGCCGTGCGCCTCGGTCATCGCTTCGGCGACCTTGTCTAGCGCCTCGTGCCAGCCGTGGTCGTTGTCCGAGTTGGCAAACCGGGCATAGACGCCCGCGTCACCGGACTTCTTGTGTTCTAGCAGCAGGTTGGTGATGCCGCCAAAGGCCGACACGACGAAGACGCGCCCGTAAAGGTCGGCGCCCGTGCGCTCGCCGATGAACAGCGTGTCCCGCAGTTCATCGACGCGCGACATGGACGTGCCGCCGATTTTTTCGACTGTGTGGTTTTGCTCGGTCATGGCTTAGTCGGCAAGTTCCTTCGCCGGTGCATAGGACCCGTCCTCTTGGTGGACCTCGGTCCCGGTCACGGGCGGATTGAAGCAGCACGCCATCACGAGTTCTTCCTCGGCTTTCAGCGTGTGCTTGTCATGTTCGTTCAGCGCATACATGACGCCGGGCGTGATCTCGTGCGTCTCGCCGGTGGCGAGGTCGGTGATCGTGCCCTTGCCCTGCATACAGTAAACGCTCTCGAAGTGGTTCTTGTAGTGGAACGTGTGTTCCGAACCCGCCTCGAGAAAGGTGATGTGGAAGGAAAAGCCCATCCCGTCCTGGGCCAGCAGCATCCGCACGCTGGTCCAGTTGGCATCGGACACCACGCGGTCGCGCTCGTCCTTTACGATCTTGTTGAAGTCACGAACGATCATGTCGGGTTACTCCGCAGCAATAGTGTTGTTGGTGGTGACGTCGCGAGCCGCATCGAGAACGATGTTCAGGCCCTTGCGGAACGTCTCCTTCGGGGTGGTCAGCGGCGCCAGCACCTTGACGACTTCGTCGTCCGGGCCGGAGGTCTCGATGATAAGACCTTTCTCGAACGCGCGACCGCAGATTTTCGAGGCCAGCTCGCCCGAGCCGACGTCGACGCCACGCATCAGGCCGCGGCCCTTCAGCTTGCCGCCGTCGACGATCTCGGCCAGATCGGCCAGCGCCTCGGTCAGGATCTCTTCCTTCTCGGCCAGCTCTTTTTCAAAGCTGTCGTCGGCCCAGAACTTCTCGATCGCCACGCGGGCGGTCACGAAGGCATGGGTGTTGCCGCGGAAGGTGCCGTTGTGCTCGGCCGGGCCCATCACGTCATGTTCGGGGCGCACAAGGACAAGGCCCAGCGGCAGGCCGAAGCCCGAGACCGATTTCGCCATCGTCACGATGTCCGGCTGGATGTCCATTTTCTCGAACGAGAAAAACGTGCCGGTCCGGCCACAGCCCGCCTGAATGTCATCGACGATCAGCAGCGCGCCGTGTTCCTTGGCCAGTTTGGCAACCTTCTGGACCCACTCGGTGCGGGCAGCGTTCAGGCCGCCTTCGCCCTGCACGGTTTCCAGCAGGATCGCAGCCGGAGCGTCAACGCCGGACGAGGCGTCTTTCAACACGGCTTCGAGGAACTTCGTGGTGTCGCAGTCTTCGCCCATGTAGCGGTCGAAGGGCATACGCGTCACGCCGGTCAGCGCAGCGCCAGCGGCGCCGCCACGGTGATAGCCGTTGCCGGTTGCGGCAAGGGCGCCCATCGTCACGCCGTGGAAGCCGTTGGTGAAGGCGATGATGTTGGTGCGGCCAGTCACCTTGCGGGCGATCTTCATCGCCGCCTCGACGGCGTTCGCGCCGGTCGGGCCGGTGAACATCACCTTGTGGTCCATCCCGCGCGGTTCGAGGATCTTCTCCTCGAACGTCGTCAGGAAGTCGCCCTTGGTGTCGGTGTGCAGGTCAAGACCGTGCGCGATACCATCGTTCGAGATGTGGTCGATCAGCGCCTGCTTCATGTCCGGGTCGTTGTGCCCGTAGTTCAGCGACGAGCAACCGGCCAGGAAGTCGATGTAGGTATTGCCTTTGTCGTCGGTCAGTTCGGACCCGGACGCGCTGGCGAAGGACGTCGGGAAGCCACGGCAGTAAGAGCGGGCTTCGCTTTCGCGACGTTCGTAGATCTCATAGTTTTTATTCATGTCTTTCGGCATGTCGTGCTCCTTTCGGGAAGGAATTTCTGTCAGGGGAAACCGGGTGCGGCGGCGCTTATGCAGCGCGCGCCAGCGGGGCCGGTTGCGGCAGTTCGACCGTCACCATGTGCTCGGTGTCGTGCTTGCCGCCAAAATGTTCTTCGCTTTCGAAATGCGGCTCGTCCGACAGGTCGCCGCCGATATGGCGGGCGAAGCTGCGGAAAAGACCCCACGAAGCGTCGTTGTCTTCGGTGATCGTGGTCTTCAGGTGCGTGGCACCTTCACATTCGTCGCGGTTCACCAGCTCGAGCAGCATCTTGCGCCCAAGGCCAAGACCGCGCGCTTTCGGGCCGACAGCGACCTGCCAGACGAAAAGCTCTTCTTTCGCCGGGATCATGTGGCCCGAGATCCAGCCCACGATTTCGCCGTTCAGTTCCGCCACCACGCAGGTGTCGCGGAAATGGTCGGCTTGGACCAGATTGCAGTACATGGAATTTTCGTCGAGCGGTTTGCAGGCTTTCACCAGCTCCCAGATTTCGGCCCCGTCCGTCGCGTCCGGCTTGCGCAGAAGGGGCGTCCGCGATCGGGGTGTGATGGTGTCTTTCGGCATGGCTTTTACCGTTCCTCGCATTTCGTTCGGTAGACTAAATAGATTGGACGCCGTTTGGTTTCAACGAATGAAAGAAAAATCCACGAATTTGTTGCTAAAATAGTGATATGCGGAAAAAATCTTTCACATAGCGAAGGAATTTGCCCTGAAAAGTCCTTCATCTCATGAAGGATGTGCCACCGGCGGGGTGTTGCCGATCCCTGCGGAGCGAGGATAAACCCGTCATATGGCCGAAGATGTAAGCCCCAGAACCGACCAAAGCCTGATCGCGCTTCGCAGGATTCTGCGTGCGACAGAGCTGTACGAACGCAACCTCGCGCAGGCCGCGGGGCTGACGCCCGCGCAGTTGCGGGTGCTGCAGCTGGTGGCCGGCGGGAAGAACGCCGGGGTCACACCGAAAGAGCTTGCGAACCGCATGGGCGTCAGTCAGGCGACCGTGACGGCGCTGGTCGACAAGCTGGTCGCGCGGGGCATGGTCACCCGCTACCGGTCCGAGGCGGACCGCCGCCAGACGGACGTTGTCATCACCGACGCGGGCCGCGCGGCGGTCGATACCGCGCCGGATGCCTTGCAACAGCGGTTCGTGAAATCCTTCGAGACGCTGAAGGACTGGGAGCAGGCGCTGCTGATCTCGTCGCTGGAGCGGGTCGCCTCGATGCTGAATGCCGAGGAAATGGATGCCTCTCCGGTGCTGACCTTCGGCGAGATCAAGTCGAGCGCACCCAAGCGATAAGGGCCGCCGCAACGGCAGCGGATTTTTCCGCCATGCGGGCGGTTTTTCCCGCTTGACGCCCTGCGCCGCCTCGCATACCTACGCCGGCGGTTCCGGCGGAGTAGCTCAGTTGGTTAGAGCAGAGGAATCATAATCCTTGTGTCGGGGGTTCAAGTCCCTCCTCCGCTACCACCACCTTCCAGTCACGACTGACATGCACGATCGCGGCGCTTCGGCGCCGCGCCGTCGTGTGTCTTACAGTCACGCGGCGATGCGCTGGCATGGCGTGTGCCGTGCGGTTCCTGCACCTCAGTTGCGCCTGACGCAAGTAAACGTCTTATATTTGCAATTTTAGCATATAGGCGGCGACGCTAGTATCACTGGCATCGAAAGGGAGGAAACCATGAGAATGTCACGCTGGCGCAGTGTCTGCGCCGCGAGTGCCCTTGCGCTCGCCACGTCCTTCGCCACGGCCCACGCAGGCCCCGAGGACGACACGCTTCGCGCCGCGATGGCGGAAGAGATCCTGAACCTCGACTACAACTACACCACCAAGCGCGAGTACATCATCCTTGCGCAGCTGACCGATGCGACGCTGTTCAACATCGATCCGGAAACGCAGGAGGTGAACCCCTCGATCGCG
Organism: Psychromarinibacter halotolerans; assembly: GCF_029168315.1. Lineage (NCBI taxonomy): Bacteria > Pseudomonadati > Pseudomonadota > Alphaproteobacteria > Rhodobacterales > Paracoccaceae > Psychromarinibacter > Psychromarinibacter halotolerans. The sequence goes on along the minus strand of NZ_JARGYD010000002.1, from coordinate 25,781 downwards.
ACCGGGTACGAATGGGTCGACGACATGACGCTGGACGTCACCCTGCGCGACGACGTGAAGTTCCACGACGGCAGTACCCTGACGCCGGAAGACGTCGCCTACACCTACAACTGGATCGCCAGCCCCGAGAGCGAGTCGAACGCCACGGGTGTGGTGGAACGCTGGCTGGACAATGCAGAGGTGACCGGGCCCGATACCGTGCGCTTTCACCTCAAGTCCGTGTATCCGCTGGTGATCCGCGACATGGCCAACCGGATCATGATCCGCAAGGACGGCACCTATAACGAAGGCGGAGAGATCGACCGCGACGCGATGTCCAGCGATCTGATCGGCACTGGCCCCTACCGTGTCGTCAGCTTCGAGCCGGGCACCGAGCTGGTGCTGGAAAGGTTCGACGACTACTTCGGCGAGGCGCCCGAGATCGGCAACGTCGTGGTGCGCAACATTCCCGACGTCGGCACGCAGCAGGCAGAGCTGATGTCCGGCGGCATCGACTGGATGTTCAAGGTCCCGCTGGATCTTGCCGAAAGCCTTGGCGCCACGCCGATGGCCTCGCATCTCAGTGGCCCGGACCTGCGGGTCGGCTTCCTTGTGCTGGACGCTGGCGGCTACACCGACCCGGACGGCCCGCTGACCAATGTGCTGGTGCGCCGCGCGGTCAATCACGCGCTGAACACCGAGGAGATGGCCGAATTCCTGATCGGCGGCTCGGCAGAAGCGATCCACACCGCCTGTCACCCGGCGCAGTTCGGGTGCGACCAGGCCGCGGTAGCTTATCCCTACGACCCCGAGAAGGCAAAGGCGCTGCTGGCCGAGGCCGGATATCCCGATGGCTTCCCGCTTGAGCTGTGGGCCTACCGCGACAAGGCGGCGGCAGAGGCGATCGCGTCGGATCTGACCAAGGTCGGCATCGACGTGACCCTGCGCTATGTGAAGCTGGAAAGCCTGAACCAAGCCCGCGCCGCACGCGAAATCCCGGCGTACTTCGGCACTTGGGGTTCGGGCGGCACCGCCGACACGGCGGCCATCGCGCGCATCCACTTCTCGGGCCAGTCCGACCGCGACATGTCGGGCGACGGTGATCTGGCCGAGCTTGTGCTGTCGGCCGAGCAGACCAGCGACCAGGAAGAGCGGAAGGCGATCTATTCTGACGCCATCGGCAAGATCGCGGACGAGGCCCTGTGGGCGCCGCTGTTCTCTTACTCGGCGAACTACCTCGTGTCGCCAGAGCTTGATTTCCCGCTGGATCCGGACGGGCTGCCCCGTCTGCAGAACGCCAGCTGGAAGTGACACGTCCCGTGCGGGGGCCGATACTGTCGGCCTCCGCACCAGATAGGACCCTTGCCTCATGTTGCGATACATCGCCCTGCGCGGGCTGCTCGCGCTTCTTGTCGCCTTCACGGTCTCGCTTGCCGCGTTCCTTCTGCTTAACGTCGCCGCCGACCCCGCCCAAGCCATCGCCGGAGAGGACGCGACCCCCGACGTGGTCGAGGCGATCCGCGCCCGCTATGGGCTGGATCGTCCGCTGTCGGTCCGCTACTTCGACTGGCTCGGCGGCGTGCTGCAGGGCGATTTCGGCGAAAGCTATTACTGGCACAAGCCGGTGGCCGAACTGGTCGCGGACCGCGCGGACGAAACGATCACGCTGGCCCTGTCGGCGCTGGCCGTCACCATCCTGATCGCCATTCCCCTGGGCGCGCTGGCCGCGCTGAACCCCAACAGCTGGATCGACCGTTTCGCGCTGGGCGTCGCCGTGTCGGCGCAGGCGGTGCCGAACTTCTGGCTGGGCTTGATCATGATTATCCTGTTCGGCGTCATGGTCCCGATCTTCCCTGTGTCGGGCGATGACAGCTGGCGCCACTTCGTCCTTCCGGCCTTCGTGCTGGGCGCGTCCTCGGTCCCGGCGGTCATGCGGCTGACGCGGACCGGCCTGATCGAGGTGATGGGCGCCGACTATGTCCGCACCGCCCGGTCGAAGGGTTTTCGCGGCTGGCCGCTGCTGCGCCGCCACGCGATGCGCAACGCGCTGCTGCCAGTGATCTCGGTCCTTGCGGTCCAGCTGGGCCAGAAATTCGGCGGCTCTGTCATCACCGAGTCGATCTTCGCCATCAACGGGCTGGGCCGGCTGGCGCTGGAATCGATCCTCGGCGCGGACATCCCGACCGTGCAGATGCTGATCTTCGTCTTCGCCATCGTCTTCGTCGCCATGAACCTTCTTGCCGACATCCTGAATGCGGCACTGGACCCGAGGATCCGGATCGGATGACCAGTACAGACCTTAGCTTTTCCACCACGCCCGCCGATGACGAGGCACAGATCGTGCTGACGCCGGGCCAGATCTTCCGCCAGCGGCTGTTCGGTCACACCGGCTTTCTGATCGGGGCGGGCCTGATCCTTGTGATCGTCGTGATCGCGATCTTCGCGCCGCTGATCGCGCCGCACGATCCCTATGCGCAATCGCTGTCTGCGCGGATGCTGCCGCCGGTCTGGGTCGAGGGCGGCAACTGGGACTATCTGCTGGGCACCGACCAGAATGGCCGCGATTATCTCAGCCGGCTGATCTACGGCACCCGCGTGTCGATCACCATCGGCATTGGCGCGGCCACCGTCGGCCTGCTGATCGGCGTGACGCTGGGCGTTATCGCCGGGTACTTCGGCGGCTGGGCGGACCATGCGATCAGCTTCCTGCTGACCGCGCAGCTTGCGCTTCCCGGATTGCTGCTGGCGATGGCGCTGGTGTTCATCATCGGCCCGTCGATCTGGGTGGTGATCGGCATCGTCGGCGTGCTGCACTGGACCTACTACCTCGTGGTGACTCGTGCCGCCACGCAACGCATCCGCAGTCAGGACTTTGTCGCCGCCGCCGCCGCATCGGGGGCCAGCCCACGGCAGATCATCTGGCACGAGATCATGCCCAACCTGCTGAGCGCGATCATCGTGATCTTCACCTTCGAACTGGGCATCGCGATCCTTGCCGAAAGCTCGCTGAGCTTCCTCGGCGTGGGTATCCAGCCGCCGACCCCGTCGTGGGGCCTGATGATCGCCGAGGGCAAGCAGGCCATGTTCTATCGGCCGTGGCTGGTCGTTCTGCCGGGCATCTGCCTGTTCCTGCTGGTCATCGGCGCCAACCTAATGGGCGACGGCCTGCGCGACATCACTTCGCCAGAGGGGCGCAACGAATGAGCCAGCTTCTGGATATCCGAAACCTCGACATCTCGCTGGCCCTGCCGGGCGGCATGTTGCACGCGGTCAAGGACGTTTCGCTGTCGCTGGACCGGGGCGAGGCGCTGGGCATCGTTGGCGAAAGCGGCTCTGGCAAGTCGATGACGGCGCTGGCCCTGATGCGGCTGCTGCCCCGCAGTGCCCGGCCAAAGGCCGCACGGCTGGCCTTCGACGGGCAGGATTTGCCGCAGCTTGACGACCGCACGTTCGCCGCGACCATCGCGGGCCCGCGGATCGGCATGATCTTTCAGGAACCGATGACGTCGCTGAACCCGGTCTACACCATCGGGCGCCAGATGACCGAGGCCGCCGTGGCGCGCGGTCTGATGTCCGCCTCGGCGGCGCGGAAGAAGGCGGTCGATCTGCTGGACCGTGTCGGCATCCCCGATCCGCAGGGCCGCATGAGCCAGTTCCCGCACCAGATGTCCGGCGGCCAGCGGCAGCGCGTGATGATCGCGATGACGCTGATGCTGGACCCGGACCTGTTGATCGCGGACGAGCCGACGACCGCGCTGGACGTGACGGTGCAGGCGCAGATTCTCGACCTGCTGGACGACCTGCGGCGCGAACGACAGATGGGGCTGATCCTGATCTCGCACGATCTTGCCGTGGTAGCAGAGAGGACGGACAAGGTCGCTGTGATGTACGCTGGCGAACTGGTCGAACAGGGGCCCGCCAGGCAGGTCATGTTTTCCCCGCAGCACGACTATACCCGGATGCTGCTGGATTCGATCCCGCGTCTGGATGGCGAACCGGCGCATGTCATTTCGGCGCGCGCCTCCGACGACGAGGTGATCGTCGCCCGCGACGTGACCCGGCTGTTCACCTCGCGCAAGGGACTATTCGGCCCGAAGCGCGAGATCCGGGCGCTGGACGGTGTCAGCCTGTCGGTGAAGCGCGGCGAGACGATGGCCCTGATCGGTGAAAGCGGTTCGGGCAAATCGACACTGGCGCGCATTCTTCTGGGGCTGGACCAGCCGACATCCGGTGCGGTGTCGATGCTGGGCCGTCCGCTGGCCGACCTGCCCGCGACGGAACGGGCGCGGTTCGTGCAGCCCGTGTTTCAGGACCCCTACACCTCGCTCAACCCGCGTCGACGGCTGTCCGAGATCATCGCGCGGCCGCTGGTGCTGCGGGGCGAGGGGGACGGCACGAGCCGCATGGCGGCGGTGAAAGAAGCGATGGAGCATGTCCGCCTGCCCGCTCGCTTGCTGCACGCCTATCCGTCGCAGCTGTCCGGCGGGCAACGCCAGCGCGTCGCCATCGCCCGCGCGCTTGTCACCCGGCCCGAGGCGCTGATCTGCGACGAGCCGACCTCGGCGCTGGACGTGTCGGTGCAGGCGCAAATCCTGAAGCTGCTGGAAGACCTGCGCCGCGAGATGGGGCTGACCACGTTGCTGATCACCCACGACATGGCGGTGGTGCACGAAACGGCCGACCGGGTCGCGGTCATGTATCAGGGCCGCATCGTCGAACACGGCACCGCCGCCGACGTCCTGTCGAACCCGACGAATGACTATACCGCACGCCTGCTGGCGGCGGCGCCGCGCTTTGGCGACGGGGCGCCGGTGACAGAGGATGCCCGATGAAGCTTGGAACCCCGAACCTGACGCCCGACACCCTGTTCGCGCGCGAAACGCTGTGGCAGTCGTGGCTGGACGTCGAGGCCGCGCTGGCCGAGGTGCAGGCCGACATGGGCATGATCCCGGACCACGCCGCCGAGGGCATCCGCGCCGCCGCGCGGCTGGACACCATCGGGATCGAGGCGTTGCAGGCCGACATCCGCGTCACCCATGCGCCGATCCTGTCGCTGACCCGGCTGCTGGGGCGCGCCGCGGGCGAGGCCGGGGCGTGGGTCCATTGGGGCGCGACGACGCAGAACGTGATCCAGACTGGGCGCATCCTGCTGATCCGCGAAGCCGACCGCGCCATCCGCAAGGCGCTTCGGTCGGTGCTGGAACAATTGGCCGACACCGCGACGACCCATGCCGAAACGCTGATGGCGGGCCGCACCAACCGGCAACACGCGTTGCCGATCACCTACGGGTTCAAGGTCGCTGGTTGGATCGAAGAGATGACCCGCGCCATCGACCGGCTGGACCACGGCGGCCGCCGCCTGTTCGTGCTTCCGTTCGGCGGCGCGGTCGGCGCAATGCACGCCTATGGCGCGGGCGGGCAAGAGCTGAACGCGCGGCTGGCCGCGCGGTTCGGGCTGGACGCGTTGCTGGTGCCCGGGCGCGCGATCAACGACCTGTTCGCGGACTACGTGCTGCAACTGTCGCTGCTGGCGATGACCATCGAGCGTATCGCGTCCGAGCTGTACCTGCTGATGACCGAGGAAATCGGAGAGGTGTCGGAAACACTGGACGCCGGGACGGTCGGGTCCTCGACCATGCCGCACAAGATCAATCCCAAGTATGTCGTCCGCGTGCTGGCCGAGGCGGCCGAACTGCGCGGGCTGGCGGGCTCGGCGCTGGAAACCGGGGCCTCCAGTCACGAGGGCGACGCGGTGCGCAACCAGTTGGTCAACGCTGTGCTGGACCGCGCGGTCCCGCTGGCGTGGACGCTGGCCGAGGGGTTCGATGGCTTGCTGCGCCGGATCGCGGTCGATCCTGACCGAATGGAGCAGAATTTGCGGGCCACCGGCGGGGCCATCGCGACCGAACGGCTGATGATGATGCTTGCGCCCCGGACCGGGCGTGCGGCGGCGCACGACCTGATCCACCACGCGCTGGACCACCGGGCGGCGGGGCAGACGGTGCTGGACGCGCTGCTGTCGGATAGCGCGGTGCGCCAGCACATGACCGAACCGGAAATTCGCGACGGTCTGGACCCGGCTGGCTATTGCGGCGACAGCGCCCGCATTGCCCGCGATGCCGCCGCCCTTGCGCACAAGGTGGCCAATAGCCTTACGGATCAGATCAGGTAGACGCTGTCGGCAAGCCCGGGTTCGGTGGCGCGGCGGTCTTCGACATGGGCCATGATGCCATCAAGAAAGACCTCTGCCAGCTCGGCGCGCGGCCCTTTCGCGTGCACGCTGGCGTAGGTGATCCAGTGGTCGCCCTCTAGCGGGCGCAGCGCCATGCCCTGCATCGTGGCCGGGGTCATCACCATCGGGTCGATCAGTGTCAGTCCAAGCCCCTGCCGCACCATCTCGACGGTCACGATTGTCGATCCCGTTTCGAACGCGATCTCGGGCCGCAGGCCTGCGGTGCCCATCACGTCTTCCAGCCGGTCGCGCCACCTTTGCCCCGCCGCCAGCGACACCAGCGGACCGGCGGCCAGATCGCCAAGTGCGACCTCCTTCGCACGTTCCAGCGAATGCCCCGCAGGCATCAGCACGCACAGTCGCGACCGCAGCACGGGCATGATGTCGATCGGGATGATCTCGTTCTCGACCGGAAGCGAGATAAGGCCCATGTTATAGCCCCGCGCGGCAACCTTGCTTTCGATCTCGAACCGGCTTTCGACGTGGACCGTGCATTGCAGGTCGACGCCCTCGCGCCGCAGTCGGGCGATGGTGGGCACGACTAGGCCGTTCGCCAGCGGCGCGGCGGTGACTACCGACAGCCAGTTGCGGGTCCGCGTGCGGATGTCGCGGGCGATTAGCGGGATCTCGTCGATGCCGTCCAGCGTGTTGGAAATCTGCTGGTAGAACAGCGCGCCTTCGTCCGTCAGTTCAAGGTTCCGCCGCGAGCGCGAGAACAGCGTCAGCGACAGTTGACCTTCCAGCTGTGTCAGCAGGCGGCTGGCGGCGGATGGTGACAGGTTCAGCCGGTCGGCGGCCTCTGACAGCGAGCCGGTGGCGACGACATAGCGGAACAGGCGAAGACCCCGAAGGTTCATGGCAGGCTCTGGATTGCGATAATTGCATCCAATTGCCGTATGTTTGCGGTTTTGTCAAAACCGCGCCGAGGCTTGGCTGGCATGACGTTCGGTCGAATCCGACGGTGCGGCAAGCACGATCACGATGACGGTGCACAGGATCAGGATCGCCGAGCCGGATGCAATGACGATGGCACGGGACTGCAGCAACCCCTTGCGGGCATGGCACCGGCCACACAGGCGCCCGGCCAGCCGCATCCGGTGACCGCATTCGCGGCAGCGGAAGACCCTGAGTGCAGGCATCTTCGTCGTCTCCCCAAGACTGAACATTCACGTATGCCGTACCTCGGAAAATCACCGGCGATGGTTAAATTTCGCTTAATCGGCGGCAGGTTGGCTGGGTGGATCGTTGGCCCGCTGGAACGGGCGCCGATCACATTTCTGTATACATAAGCGCCCCGTGATGGCCGTATGTCCGCCGTGCGTTATTCTTTGACAGGGAAATGTATACAGAATAGCGTTTCGCCAGCGGCAAAGGGAGGAACTATGCCGACGGAGGAGAGAGTCTCTCAGTACGAGAAGGCGCTGCAGGAGTTGCGCGCGCTTATCCTGAACGGCGGGGTCGAGGCGAACACCCGACTGGCTGAGACCGCGCTTGCCGAACGTTTTGGAATTTCGCGCACGCCGCTGCGGCAGGCGATGGACCGGCTGGTCGAGGAAGGCCTGCTGGAACGCGCCGACACCGGGCGCTGCCGTGTCGCGAGCTTCACCATGGAAGACATCATCGACGCCATCGAACTGCGCGGCGTCGTCGAGGGCACGGCGGCCCGGCTGGCGGCCGAACGCGGCGCGGATCCGGCGCTGGCGGTCGAATGCCGCGCGGTGCTTGATGCGCTGGACCGGGCGACGGCGTCGGCGGATGCGATCGACTTCACGGCCTACGTGCGGCTGAACGCGCGGTTTCACGAACTGATCGCCGCGCTGGCCGGAAGCCGGGTGGTGCAGCGCGAGGTAGAACGCGCCGCGCGCTTGCCACTCGCGTCGCCCAGCGCGTTCTTGCAGGGGCAGGAGGTCGTGCACGACTTCCGCGCCTCGCTGCCCCGTGCGCAACGTCAGCACCGCGCCCTGTTCGACGCCATCCTCGCCCGCGAAGGCGCGCGCGCGGAATCGCTGGCCCGCGAACACGCGCGGCTTGCGCGGATCAACCTTGAATACGCCATGCAAGCCGGACCGGACATCGCCGAACGCGTGCCGGGTCTTGCGCTTGTTTCAGACAACTGACCATAGGAGGAACCACATTATGTCCAGTCTCAGTGACGCGATTGCAAAGGCCGGAAACCCGGTCGACATGCTTCGGAACTCGGCCATCGGGATGTACGTCTATCCCGTCGTTGCGCCCGAGTTCACCAACTGGCGCGACGAGCAGCGGGCGTGGCGCGAGTCGGCGGTGCTGTTCGATCAGTCCCACCACATGGACGAGCTGATCGTCGAGGGCCCGGACGCCGAGGCGTTCCTTGCGCATGTGGGAATCAACGGTTTCGCCAACTTCGACCTTGCCCGCGCCAAGCACTTCGTGCCGGTCACCCCGGCGGGCCATGTCATCGGCGACATGATCATTTTCCGCGAGCGTGAGGACAAGTTCATCCTCGTCGGCCGCGCACCGACCGCGAACTGGACCAAGTTCCAAGCCGCCATCGGCAGCTGGAAGGTCCGCCTGATCCACGACCCACGCTCTGACAGCCGCCCCGATGGCGAGCGGGTGCTTCGCACGCACTATCGCTTCCAGATCCAGGGCCCCGACGCGCCGAAGATCTTCGAGGTGATGAACGGCGGGCCGGTTCCGGACATCAAGTTCTTCCACGTCGACTGGATCAACATCGGGTCCAAGAAGGTGCAGGCCCTGCGCCACGGCATGTCTGGCGCGCCCGGTCTGGAAGTCTGGGGTCCTTACAAGGACAAGGCCTACATCCAGTCGGTGATCATGGAATCCGCCGAGAAGGCGGGCGTGAACCTCGTGCGCTGCGGCAGCCGCGCCTATTCGACCAACACGCTTGAATCCGGCTGGATCCCCAGTCCGCTGCCCGGCATCTACACCGGCGACGGCATGATGCAGGAGTACCGCGATTATCTTGGCGCCGACGCATACGAAGCCGTGGGTTCGATCGGCGGCAGCTATGTCAGCGACAACATCGCGGATTACTACGTGAACCCGTTCGAGCTGGGCTATGGCTTCTACATCGGCTGGAAGAAAGACGACTTCATCGGCAAGGATGCCCTGGCCAAGATGAAGGACGGGCCGAACCGCAAGAAGGTCACCTTCGAGTGGAACAAGGACGACGTTCTGAAGGTCATCGCCAGCGGCTTCGAGGACGGCACGCCCTACAAATGGATCGACTTCCCGCAGCCGAACTATGCCAGCTCTAGCGCCGATATGGTGATGCAGGGCGACAAGATGGTCGGGATGAGCATGTTCAACGGCTATTCGTTCAACGAACGCTGCATGCTGTCGCTGGGCGTGGTCGACGAAAGCGTTCAGGAAGGCGACGTGCTGACCATGAAATGGGGTGAGCCGGACGACACCGGCAAGACCTCGACAGAGACGCACAAGCAGGCCGAAATCCGCGTTCGCGTGTCGCCTACGCCTTACTCGCGCGAGGCGCGCGAGGGCTATGCGGCCGATAGCTGGCGGGCCAAGGGTTAGAAATAACGAAGAATTCTATTTTCGCGGGGGCGGGCAGAGGTTAGGTTCGCCCCCGTCAACATCACTGGTGTCACCAGGGGAGGGAACGACATGAAATTCGACAGACTGATTGCAGCCGCCGCCATCGCGGTCGGGTTTGCCGGAACGGTTTCGGCGCAGGAACTGAAGTTCGCAAGCTTCACGCCGCCGTTCCACACGATCAACGCCAGCGTCATCGAAAAGCTGAACGCCGACGTCTCGGCGGCCACCGACGGTGCGCTCACCGTTCAGGGCTACCATGGCGGCGAGCTTGGCGCCGGTCCGCTGGAACAGTACGTGCGCGTCGTGCAAGGCGCGGCGGATATGTCCTGGGGCCTGCCGGGCTATACCTCGTCGCAGTTCGAGAAGACGATGATCGCGGAACTGCCGGGCGCGATCCCGGATGACAAGCCCGGCTACGAGGCGCTGTGGGCCGCGTTCGACAGCGAACTGGCGGGCGAATTCCCGGCGACCAAGGCGCTGGCGCTTTGGACGTCCGAGCCCAACATCTTCATCATGCGTGAAACGGCGATCCGTACGCCCGAAGACCTAGCCGGCCTGAAGGTCCGCGTCGCGGGTGCGACGGCTGCCGAGGTGGCGACCGCTCTGGGCGCGACCCCCGTGCAGATGCCGATGACCGAGGTCTACAACGCGATGCAGACCGGCCTGATCGACGGCGTGATCACCGGCGTGTCCGTTCTGACCGACTTCAAACTGAACGAGGTGACCGGCGCCGTGACCATCGGCGCGCCGCTTGGCCGCCTGACGTTCTACACGGTCATGAACCAAGGCGTGTACGACGGCCTCGGCGATGCAGAAAAGGCCGCGCTGGACGAAGCGTCGGGCATGGGCCTGTCGAAAAGCGCCGAGGATGCGTGGAATGCCGTCGCGGACGAGGCGCTTGCCGCCGCACGCGAGAACGACGCGATCGAGGTGGTCGACCTGTCCGAGGACGAGCAGGCGGCCTTCGCCGAAGCCGTCGCGGATGTGGTGGATTCCTACGTCGCCCGCGTCGGTGGCGAGTCCGCGCTTGCGGCACTTCGCGGCGAGTAACGGCTGAATGCACGCGATACGAAAACTGGCGGACGGGCTGATCGGCCTGTCCGCCATTCTCGGCACGCTCGGCCTTCTGGCCGAGCTTGTCGTGATCCTGATCGACGTCATCGGCCGGGCCCTTGGCTCTCCGCTGTATGGCGCGCAGGACGTCACCACCATGTCGATGGTCATTCTGGTGTTCGGCGCGATGGCGCTGTGCGACCGGGCTGGTGGCCACATCTCGGTCGACCTGCTGGAAAACCGTTTTCCCGGCTGGCTGAACCGCATCCTGGATATCGTGTCGGCGCTGTTCGGGGCCGTGATCTTCGCCGCGCTTGCGTGGACCGTGATGGAAAGCGCGAAGCTGTCGGTGATGCTGAACCTGTCGACCAACCTGATCAAGCTGCCGAAGGCGTGGTTCCAGTACGCCCTGTCGGTCTTCGCCATCGTCACGGCGCTGGGCATGTTGCTGCGCGCGGTAGAGCTGACCTTTACCGACCGTGACGTGCGCAAGGAAGGAACCCCCGAAGCATGACCCCCGCCGCGACCGGCCTTGTGGGCATTATTGCCCTGTTCGTTCTGTTGGCCCTGCGCATTCCCGTCGCCTTCGCCATGTTCATCGTGGGTTTTGTCGGCATCGCCGCGCTGAACGGGTTGAACGCCGCCACCTCGCTGTTGGCGTCCGAGGCGTTCACGCTGGGCTCGTCGGCGGAACTGGTGGTGATCCCGCTGTTCATCCTGATGGGCAACATCGCCTCGGTCACCGGCATGAGCCGGCGGCTGTACGACGCGGCCTATGCCGTGATCGGCCAACTGCGCGGCGGCCTGGCATCGGCCACGGTGATCGGCTGCGGTGGCTTCGCCGCGCTGTCCGGGTCATCCGTCGCCGCCGCGCTGACGATGGGCCGGGTGTCGCTGGCCGAGATGGACCGCTTCAACTATGACACGCGGCTGTCCACCGGCGTCGTCGCCGCGGGCGGCACGCTGGGCATCCTGATCCCGCCGTCGACCGGCTTCGTGATCTACGCGATCCTGACCGAACAAAGCATCGGCCGCCTGTTCCTGGCCGGCGTGCTGCCGGGCATCCTGCTGCTGTCTTTGTTCCTGCTGACCATCACCGTGATCTGCTGGATCCGCCCCGAAATGGGGCCTGCCGGTCCGCGTACGACCATGTCCGAGAAGGCGCAGGCGATGGCGGGCGCGATCCCGATCCTTGCGGTGATCGTGCTGACCATCGGCGGCATCTACGGTGGCATGTTCTCTCCGACAGAGGCCGCTGCGGTGGGCGCGGGGGCGGTCGTGCTGATCGGCTTCGCAATGCGCACGCTGACGTTGCGGACGCTGTGGAAGGCCAGCCGGGATTCCATCGTCACGACGGCGACGGTCATGCTGATCCTGATCGCCGCGCACCTGATCAACCCGTTCCTTGCCCTGTCGCACATCCCGCAGGCTGTGGGCGAGTTCCTGACCGGGCTGAGCCTGCCGGTGACCGGCGTGCTGGTCATCATCCTGCTGATCTATCTTGTGCTTGGCTGCTTCCTCGAGGGCTTCGCAATGCTGGTCCTGACGCTGCCGATCTTCTTCCCGGTGGTCACGCAGCTGGGCGTCGATCCGATCTGGTTCGGGGTGCTGGTGGTGCTGACGCTGGAGATGGGGCTGATCTCTCCTCCGGTCGGGATCAACGTGTTCATCGTGAAGTCGGTGGCGCAGAATGTGTCGCTGGCCCGGATCTTCCGGGGCGTGCTGCCGTTCTGGCTGGCGATGATGGCGGCGGTGGCGATCCTGATCGCCTTCCCGCAGATCTCGTTGTTCCTGCCGGATACGATGATCCGATAGCTGGCAATCCCTCCCCGCTGGGCTAAACTTCGCATAAGCGAAGCCGGCAGGGGAGGGCGCCATGAGCAAGGACATCCGGAAGATCCAGACGCAGGGGGTGCATCATATCACCCTGATGGGCGCGGACCGGCAGACATCCATCGACTTCTGGGAGGGCGTGCTGGGCATGCCCTTCATTTTCGACCAGCCCAACCTGGACGACCCGGAGCAGGGCCATTTGTATTTCGATCCGGGCGACGGGCGGCTGATCACGATCTTCACAAAGGAAGACCGGGCCGTCGACCCGCGCCGGACGCCCACGGACACCGGCTGTGTCCACCACATCGCCTTCAACGTCAGCCGCGCGAGCTTTAGCCAGGTCGTCGAGCGGCTGGAAGCGCGGGGCATCGGACATTCCGGCCCGAAGGACCGGGGCTTCATGGATTCGATCTATTTCAAGGACCCGCTGGGGCTATTGATCGAATTGGCCTGCTATCGCTTCGAGCCGCCCGAGGGCCACCGCCACGCCGACGTGATGATCGAGGCGCACCGCATCCGCGTGGCGCGCGGCGACGATCACATCCAAGAGGTGCATCTGGCGGACGCGATCGAGCTGTTGGTGGAACGGTCGCAACAATCGCTTTCGGACGACCGCAGCGCGAAGAACCCGTATTCGCGCTAGGCGCTGTGCAGATCCGGCGGGCTTGGGGGGCCTTGCCCCCCGCGTATCGCTGGTGCGCATACGAAACGCAAAGGGGCTCTGCCCCCGTCACGCTGGCGCGTGACTCCCCCGAGGTATTTCGGAAGAGAAGAAGCCGGACCGGGTCAGGTGAAGATTTTCTGGAACCACGACAGCGGCAGGTGGCGGCCCACAGTGAACAGCCACGCGAAGGGCTTGGGGAAGCTGTGCGAGAAGCGGTTCGAGCGGATGCCTTTCAGGACCTCTTGCGCGGCGGCGTCCGGTTCCATGATCTGCGGCATTCGGAAGTCGTTCTTGTCGGTCAGGCGGGTGCGGATGAAGCCCGGATTGACGCGCTGGACGGTGACGCCGGTGTCCTTCAGGTCGGCGCGCAGGTTTTCCGCCAGATGCATGACCGCCGCCTTCGATGCGCCGTAGCCCACCGCGCCGGGCAGGCCCGCGAAGCCAGACAGCGATCCGATCAGGACGATGCGGCCTCGGCCACGGCGCAGCAGCGCCGGGACCACCGCGCCAAGGACGTTCACGCAGCCTATGAAGTTCACCTGTGCCATCTTGCGGACGGCGCCGGCGTTCCAATCGGTCGCCTTCACGGGCTCGTAGAACCCGGCGCCGAAGATGATGCCATCGAAGTCGCCCGCGGCGAGCACGGCGGCCTGCGCCGCGTCCGGGTCGGTGACGTCCAACGGCAGGGCGCGGGCGTCCGTCAGGCCAGCGGCGAGGTCGTTCAGGCGGTCTTCGCTGCGGGCGGACAGGATCAGGCGGGCGCCCTTGGCGTCCAGCGCCTCGGCCACGGCGCGGCCAAGGCCCTCGGACGCGCCGACGATCCACCACGTCTTGCCACGAAACGGGCCGGTGTCTGGCTCTGTATCAGGCATGGGCGAGTTCGACCTGCACGACATCGGTGTTCCCCACCGCGAAGGCGGCCGAGCAGATGCCAAGGTAATAGCGCCACGAGCGCAGGAAGCGTTCATCGAACCCGAGCGCGCGGATGCGGTCGGCCTGCGCGTCGAGCCGGTCCTGCCATTCGGCGCAGGTACGGGCATAGTCCTGCCCGAACGAGAACACGTCCTTCACCGCAAGCCCGGCGCGGCGTGCCTGTTCGGCGATGCGGTCGTCGGACAGCAGCATGCCGCCCGGGAAGGTGTACTGCCGGATGAAGTCGGACGTGCGCCGGTAGAGGTCAAAGCGGTGGTCCGGCACCGTGATCGCCTGCACCACCGCGCGGCCCCCGTCCGACAGACGGTTTTTCAGCGTCGCGAAATAGGTCGGCCAATAGGCCTCGCCCACTGCCTCGATCATCTCGATCGACACGATGTGGTCGTAGGTGCCCTCGCTTTTGCGGTAGTCCTGCAGCCGGATGTCGGCGCGCCCGTCCAGCCGCGCATCGGCATAGCCCTTCTGGGCGTGCGAGATGGTCAGCCCGGTCACATGCCGGCCCTGATCGGCGGCGCGCTCGGCAAAGCCGCCCCAGCCGCAGCCGATTTCAAGGATGCGCTCGCCTTCGGGCAGGCGGTCGAGGATGCGGTCGTACTTGCGGTCCTGCGCGCGCGACAGGTCGCCGTCCTCTGCCGTGTAAAGCGCCGAGGAATAGGTCATGCCGGGGTCCAGCCAAAGCTGGTAGAACTCGTTGCCGACGTCGTAATGGGCGCGGATGTTGCGCGACGCGCCGGTCGGCGAATTGCGGCGCAGGATGCGGTCGGCGATGCGGAACTTCAGCGTCTGCCAGAACCCGGCGTCGGTGAAGCTGTCGAACTCGTCGTAGTTTTCCAGCGCCAGACCGATCAGCGTCGCGATCGACGGGGTGTCCCACAGGCCGGCGACGTAAGCCTCGCCCAGCCCGACGTCGGCGCGCGCGGCGGCGGCGGTCACGACGGACCAGTCGTGGATTTCCATCACCGCTTCGGGCGCGCCTTCACCGAATGTCAGCCAGTCGCCCTCGGGCGTCCGAAGGCGCAGCGTGCCGTTCTTGATGCGCGCGCAGCTGTCTAGGAATTCGCGCCGGACGCGGTCGCTGAGAAACGGCATTTCAGGTGATCTCCTTGGCGGGTGGTTCTGGTCTTGGACGGTAGCGCGCTCCCTTGAGTTTCAAGACGAGAGCCTGCCAGTAGATTAGGGAAATCGTCCGCATCGCGCCAAGAGGGCGGCGCAGGCTGGCGGCGACGATCCCGCGCGAGGTCAGCGGGCGGCGCGGACCCGTCAGCGTGGCGATCAGGCCCTCGTCCCCGTTGCGATGAACGATGCGGATCGCGATGCGGTCGGGGCGCATGTCGAAGGTGAATTCGTAGTCGCCCGCCACGTCCTGAAACGGCGAGACGTGCAGCGCCTTCTGCGCCGTGATGCGGTCGTGGCGCGTGATGGGGGCGAAGCCGGGCAGGTGGCACAGGTAGCTGTGGCGGTCGTGGAACGGCGTCGACACCTCGGCGATCACGGCGCACAGGCTGTCGCCCTCGAACGCAAGCCAGAAGCTGACCGGGTTGAAGGAATAGCCAAGAAACGACGGCTGCGTCAGCAGCAGAAGCTGCCGGTCGGCCAAGGGGCCCGGGGCATCAAGGTCGAACCCATGTGCCGCAAGCGCCTCGCGCGCCCAGTCGGCGCCGCGTCCGTCCCCCAGCGGGCCGCCGTGGTCGCGGTCGCGCACGGCAGCCACGTTGCGCCGGTTGCGCGAGAACAGCCACGGCCCGCCACGATAGGTTGGGTCGATCAGCACATAGTCCACGCCGTAGCGGAACCTGTTGCCGATCGACCCGCGCCGGATGTGAGTGGTGGCGCATGGAATATGTTCGGGGGCGTGGGTCACGCCGCCTGCGTCTGCGGTGTGGCGGCCTGCATCGCGCGAACGATGCGAACCGCGCTGGCGAACCCGTCCTCGTGGAACCCGTGCCGGGTCCACGCCCCGGCGAACCAGGTGCGATGGGTGCCCTGCAAACCGTGCAGTCTTTGCTGCGCGGCAAGAGCGGCCTCGTCGAACACCGGATGGCGGAAGGTCGTCTCGTCGTAGGTCAGTGCCTCGTCCACCGGGGTGGACGGGTTGAGCGTGACGAACAGCGGGTCGCTTTCGGGAATGTTCTGCAGCCGGTTCATCCAGTAGGTCACGCCGATCGCGGTTTCGGGGCGGCTTGTGTCGGCCTTGTAGACCCAGCTGGACCACGCCTGACGGCGGCGCGGCATCTGGCGGGTGTCGCGGTGCAGCACCATGCGGTTGTCCTGGAACTTGATCGCGCCGAGCGTCGCGCTTTCGTCGGCAGAGGGGCGCGCCATCAGGCGCAGCGCGACGTCGGAGTGACACGCGAAGATCACGTCGTCGTAGCGTTCGGACCCGCTTGCGGTGCGGATGGTGACACCGGCGGCGTCACGCTCGACCGCCTGCACAGGCGTCCCGGTCCGCATCGCAACACCGTGGCCGCGCAGGTGGTGTTCCAGTCGGGTGACGTATTCGCGGCTGCCGCCGTCGACCGTCCACCATTGGTGCTGGCCCCCGGCCGACAGCAGGGCGTGATTGCGGAAGAATTGCACCAGCGCGCGGGCAGGGAAGTCGCGGATCTTGTCGGTGGGGGTCGACCAGATCGCACCGCAAAGCGGGGTGAGATAGTAATCCTGGAACCATGCGCCAAGGTTCAACTCGTCCATGAGGTCGCCGATGGTCCCGGTGCCGGCATAGCTTTCGGCCCGCGCGTTGAACCGCAGGATGTCGCGCACCATGCGGGCGAAGCCGGGGCGCAGGGCGTTGCGGGGCTGGGCCAGCATCGCGCGCAGGCTGCGCAGGGCGTACTCGATCCGGCCATCGTCGATCGTCGCGCCGAAGCTCATGTCGCTTTTCGCCACGGGCACGTCGAGATCTTGGAACATGCGGGTCAGGTGCGGATAGGTCGCGTAGTTGAAGACGATAAAGCCCGTGTCGACGGGCTGATCGCCGCGCAGGCCCGCGGTGACGGTGCGGGCGTGACCGCCCAGCCGGGGGGCGGCTTCGTACACGGTGACGGGCCGGCCCGGGGCCAGCAGATAGGCGGCGGCAAGGCCGGAGATGCCGCCGCCGATGATGGCGACGCGGCCCTGCGGCGAGGTCTGGACGAGATCGAGCGACATGAGTTCCCCTCGGGGTGCTTTAACCGGTTACGCGAGCCGCAAGATTGCGGATCATTTTTTGATCCGATGCTGCAAGTGTTCCGTAAGAACGGTATGCTTATCGGAAACGTGGAACCTGCCGACCTCGAACCGCCTGATCTTTCAGGTCTTCTGTCGGCGCAGACGGGGACCCGAAAGACGGTGCTTAGTAAGCGGGCCGAGTATTCGGACCAGACGTTATGGATGCTGGCGGTGCGCGACACGCGCGACCGGGTAGCGTTCGGTCGCCTGTTCGACCATTTCGCACCTCGCCTGAAGGCGGTGGTGCTGCGGTCGGGCAGCGCGGAAGGGCAGGCCGAGGAAATCGTGCAGGAGGTCATGCTGACCGTCTGGCGCAAGGCCGCTCAATTCGATCCGGAACGGGCGCAGGTTTCGTCCTGGATCTATCAGATCGCGCGGAACCGTCAGATCGACGTTGTCCGCAAGGAAAACCGGCCCGTGCCGGAGGAACTGGGATACGAGGCCGAGGCTGAACCGGATGCAAGCCGGGTCATCGCCGTCGAAGAGGAATCGGGCAAGCTGCGTGCGGCACTGGGGGCGCTGACCCCCGAGCAACGCAGCGTGATCGAGAAAGCCTATTTCGGCGAGATGACCCATCAGGACATCCGCGACGATACCGGGTTGCCGCTGGGCACCATAAAGTCGCGGATCCGGCTTGGGCTGGAACGGCTTCGCCATGAACTGAAAGGACTGCGAGACGAATGACGCAGATTGTGCATCACGTACCGGAACGGTTGCTGGTGGCCTATGCCGCTGGCACGTTGCCGCAGGCGTTTTCGCTTGTGGTCGCGGCGCATGTTTCGATGTGCGACCAGTGCCGCGCCGCTTTGGAAGCCCACCATGCGGTGGGTGGGGCGCTGCTGGAAGACGAGCCGAAAAGCGACCTGTCGGAACGGTTGAAGGCGGACCTGATGTCCCGGCTGGACGACGCCGTGCCGGACGAACCCGTCTATCGCCGTGAAGGGCCGTTCCCGGCCCCGGTGGTTGCGGCCATGCAGGGCCGCGGCCCGCGCTGGACGAAGCTGGGCGGCGGCGTGAAGCAAAGCATCCTGTCGGCGGATGCCACCGGATCGGTGCGGCTTTTGTCGATCCCCGGCGGGCAGGCCGTCCCCGACCATACGCATGGCGGGCTGGAACTGACGCTGGTGCTGCAGGGCGCTTTCGCGGACGAGACCGGGCGCTTTGGCGCCGGCGATCTGGAAGTCGCGAACGACGATCTGGAGCACAAGCCCATCGCCGAGGCGGGGCCGGACTGCATCTGCCTTGCCGCGACCGATGCGCCGCTTCGGTTCCGGGCGCTGGTGCCCCGGCTGTTGCAGCCGTTGTTCCGCATCTGACAGAGCCGCACGCAGCACGATCTTCCAGAAGGTCGTGCTGCGCAGGATTCTCTAGAGGGTCCTGCTACCCCACCCGCTGACCGCGCGACCAACTGCCCCGGATCACCGGGAAATTGTCTGTCGGGCGCACGCGCACCAAGTCGGCGCGGCGGCCTTCGGCAAGTTCGCCGCGATCCGCCAGACCGGTTGCGGCGGCGGGTGCGGCGCTGACCGTCCGGATCGCACGCGGCAGGTCGTCCCAGAACGCGCCCAGCCGGAACGCCGACAGCATCAGCGCCGCCGGAACGTAGTCTGACGACACCACGTCCAGCAGATCCAACCCCGCCAGTTCCAGCGCCGAGACGTTGCCTGAGTGCGATCCGCCCCGGATGATGTTCGGCGCGCCCATCATGATCGCGATGCCCTGTTCGCGGCAGGCGCGGGCGGCCTCGACGGTGGTCGGGAATTCGGCCAGCCGGATGCCGTGCGCGGCCGAGGTCGCGACGTGGTCCGCCGTGGTGTCATCGTGGCTGGCCAGCACGGCCCCGTACCGGGCGGCCTCGCGCACGGCCAGCGCCTCGTGCCGGTCGCCATAGGCGTCGCGCAGGGACTTGAGGTGGGTGAAGTGCTCTTCGACCTCGGCCTCTGTCATGTGTTTCTTGCCCATCAGGTAGTGGCGCAGCTTCGACACGTCGCGGAACTGGCGCTGGCCGGGCGTGTGGTCCATCAGGCTGACGATGCCGACACGGTCGCGGGGGCCGAATTCTTCCATCTCCTCGGCCAGCGTGGCCGAACAGATCTCGGCCCGCAGGTGCAGGAAGTGGCTGATCTTTGTCAGGCCCGCGTCGCGCAGGCGCAGGATCTCGGACGCAGTCGACCGGGCGTATTTGTCGTACCGCCCCTTACCCTCGGTGATGGACCCCACGCGCAGCGCGTCGAACACGGTTGTGATGCCGGTCGCCGCAAGCTCGCCGTCATGGGCAAGGATCGCGGGCGCCAGCGGCCAGTCGACGCCGGGCCGGGGCTGAATGTGACGTTCAAGGTTGTCGGTGTGCAGCTCGACAAGGCCGGGGACGATGTAATCGCCGTCGCAGTCGATGGCGCCCGTCGGCACGTCCGGGGTTTCTTCGACCGACGCGATGGTGTCGCCGTCGAAGGTGAGGCGCCCGTGCGCCACGCGGTCGGACAGCACGATGCGGGCGTTGGCGAGGCAGGTTTCCTGTGACACAGGGGTGTCATCTGTTTCTGCGATCCGGGACGGCGGGAAAGGGGAATTCATGTCAGACTACACCCGATATGCGATCTATTATCTGCCGCCCGAAGGCCCGCTTCAACGGTTCGGGGCGGAATGGCTTGGTTGGGACGTGGGGCGCGGCGCAGCGGTGCCGCAGCCCGATGTGACGGGGATCGCCGAGATCACGGCGACGCCCCGCAAGTACGGTTTCCACGGCACCCTGAAGCCGCCGTTCCGGCTGGCCGAGGGGTGCGCCGCCTATGACCTGCACGCGGCCGTCGCGGCGATGGTCGCCGACCAGCCGCCCGTGCGGCTGGATGCGCTGGTGCCCGGCGCGCTGGGCCATTTCCTTGCGCTGAAGCCCAAGGGCGAGACTGCCGCGCTGGCCGCGATGGCGGCGCGTTGCGTGGCCGAACTCGACGCCTTCCGCGCCCCCGCGCCCGAGGCCGAACTGGCGCGGCGGCGCAAGGCGGGTCTGAGCGCGCGACAGGAAGAGATGCTGCTGCGCTGGGGCTATCCCTACGTGTTCGACGATTTCCGCTTTCACATGACCCTCAGCGGTCGCCTGCCGCCGGACGAACTGACCCGCGTGCTGGCCGAGGTCGAGGCGCGTCTGCCCGCGCTTCCCGAACCCTACATGATCGATCAGGTGGCGCTGGCGGGCGAGCGTTCCGACGGGATGTTCGAGCTGATCCATCGCTACACCTTCACCGGGTAAAGGGCGTTCAGCGCGGCCGCGACCGTTTCGTCCAGTGACCCGTCGTTCGAGATCTCGATGACGGGCACGCCCTCGGGGATGCCAAGGGCCGAACGTTCCAGCCGCTTCGCGATGCTGTCCGGCGTTTCGCGGCCACGGCCCTGAAGGCGGCGGGCCAGCGTTTCGGGCGTGGCGGTCAGCGACAGGATCGCCGAGTTCGCAAAGGCGCGCTTCATCTCGGGCAAAACCGACCGAGACAGGTTCACCAGCAGGTCGGTGCCACCGGCCAGCTGGTCGCGCACGGTGGCGGGGATGCCGTACAGCAGGCCATGCGCGGCCCAGTGCAGGCAAAAGGCATCGGCGGCCAGCAGTTCGGCAAAGCGGTCCTCGGTGACGGGGGTATAATCCTCGCCGCCCAGACCCGGCGCGCGGGTGATCACCCGGCGTACCAGTTCGATGGATGGGCGGCGCTCCGCCAGCGCGGTCATCACGCTGTCCTTGCCGACGCCCGAAGGGCCGACAACGGCGATCAGGCGCCCGGTCATGCCGCCCGCGCCGGGGTGAAGGCCGACACGTCGATCTGCCGGTCGCAGACCCGGTCGCGCGCGTCCGCGTCGTGGAAGATCCCGACGATCGCCGCGCCGCGCGCTTTGGCCTCTTCGATCAACGTCAGCACCGTCTCGCGGTTGATCGCGTCAAGGCTTGCGGTCGGTTCGTCCAGCAACATCGCCGGGAACGGATGAGCGAAACCGCGCGCGATGTTCACGCGCTGCTGCTCGCCGCCCGAGAAGGTGGTGGGCGACAGCCCCCACAGGGTGCGCGGGATGTTCAGCCGGGTCAGCAGGGTTTCGGCCCGTTCGCGGGCGGCGTCGGTCCCTCTGCCGGTCGCCAGCAGCGGCTCCATCACCACGTCCAGCGTCGGCACCCGGGGCACGACCCGCAGGAACTGCGAGACATAGCCAAGGACGGTGCGCCGCAGCTCGAGGATATCGCGCGGTTCGGCTGTGGCGACGTCAGTCTCGCCGACCCGGATCGAGCCCGAGGCGGCAAGGTAGTTGCCGTAGATCATGCGCATCAGCGTGGATTTGCCCGCACCGGATGCGCCGGTCAGCGCAACGCATTCGCCGGGCGCGACGGACAGGGTCGCCCCCTCCATCACCGGAATGGCGGCGCCGCCCTGATTGTGCAGGCGAAAGGTCTTCGTCACATCGCGGATCTCGATCATAGCCAAGTCTTCCATTCAAGCAGCAGGTGGGCGCCAAGCGTGGGCAGGGATACACCGCGCAGCGTCGCCGAGGCGCCATCGGTCGGGCGGGGTTGCGGTTTGGTGGACGCGAGCAGCATCACGACGGCAGGACAGAGGCTTATGCCGCTGGTCTGCCGCGAACCGATCCGGCCACCGCGCTCCTCGGCCACCGACGCGCGGGGCATGGCGAACGGGGCAAAGCTCTGCCCCGACCGTTCGTATGCAACACGCATGGTCACACCTGCAGGACCGAGCTGACAAGCAGCTGGGTATAGCCATGCTGCGGGTCGTCCAGCACCTGATCGGTCAGGCCGGTTTCGACCACGTGCCCGTCTTTCATCACCATCAGCCGGTGCGCCAGCAACCGCACCACGGCCAAGTCGTGGGTGACGATGACGGCGGACAGGCCCATGTCGCGGACAAGACCGCGCAGCAGGTCCAGCAGCCGCGCCTGCACGCTGACATCCAGCCCGCCGGTGGGTTCGTCCATGAACACAAGGCGGGGTCCGGTCACAAGGTTTCGGGCGATCTGCAACCGCTGCTGCATGCCGCCGGAAAAGGCGGTGGGGCGGTCGTCAACCCGGTCGGCGGCGATCTCGACCCGGCCTAGCCAGTCGATCGCGGTCTCGCGGATCTCGCCGTAGTGCCGCGCGCCGACGGCCATCAACCGCTCTCCGACGTTACCGCCAGCCGACACGCCCATGCGCAGCCCGTCGCGTGCGTGCTGATGAACGAAGGCCCAGTCGGTGCGGCCCAGCATCCGCCGCTCGGGCTCGGACATGGTCAGCGTGTCGCGGGGGCCATCGGCACGGGTGTCGAAAATGACCTGCCCGCTGTCCGGCGGCAGGTGCCCGGCAAGGCAGTTCAGCAATGTCGACTTGCCCGACCCGCTTTCGCCGACGATGCCCATGACCTCGCCCGGGTACAGGTCGAATGAGACGTCGGCACAGCCGATGCGCGCGCCATAGCGGCGGGTCAGGTCCCGGACGGACAGCAGCGGGGTTACGGGGTCATCGCGGGTCATAGCTGAACTCCAACCGGGCGCCGCCGGGTTCGTTGATCATGAAATGCACCTTCGGCCCGGCGCCCGAAAGCTCTGGCGCGAACTCGACCGCGACACCCGGCCAGCCGCAGACGCGGTCGTACAGGCGATCCAGCGCCTCGCGCGTCGGCACCCTCAGCGCCACATGGTGCAGGCCGACGTTCGCGTGCCGGTCGAAGTCGCGAAGGTCGTCGCCCTTTTGCTGCCAAAGGGTCAGCTTCGCATGGCCGTTGGTGACGTAGATCGCCGGATAATCCGGGTTGCCACCGAACCGCGTCCAGCCAAGCCCGTCGATGAAGAAGCGGGCCGAGGCGTCAAGATCCGACACCGTCAGACCAAGATGGTCGATCCCAAGATGATCTGCGGTCATGCCGCGTCCTCCGCCAGCGCACCCGCGTGCCCGGCGGCGCGCCGGCCTTCGCAGTAATCGGTGTCCGAGCAGACGAACATCCGCCCGCCCGCATCGTCGGTGATCACCTCGTCAAGGTAACTGTCGTCCGCCCCGCACAGGGCGCAAGGATGCGGCGCCTTCGAGGCGTCGAAGGGGTGATCCTCGAAATCAAGGCTGACCACCTTCGTGTAAGGCGGCAGCGCATAGATCCGTTGCTCGCGCCCCGCGCCGAACAGCTGGATCGCCGCCATCTCCATCTTCGGGTTGTCGAATTTCGGGATCGGCGAGGGATCCATCACATAGCGGTCCTCGATCTTCACCGGATAGGCGTAAGAGGTCGCGATGTGTCCGTGCCGCGAGATGTCCTCGTACAGCTTGACGTGCATCAGCCCGTATTCTTCCAGCGCGTGCATCTTCCGCGTCTCTGTCTCGCGGGGTTCGAGGAACCGCAGCGGCTCGGGGATGGGAACCTGATAGACAAGGATCTGGTCCTCGGTCAGGTCCTCTTCCGGGATGCGGTGGCGCGTCTGGATCACGCTTGCCTCGGCTGTGCGGGTGGTGGTCGCGACGCCGGCGGTCTTCTGAAAGAACTTCCGGATCGACACCGCGTTCGTGGTGTCGTCCGCGCCTTGGTCGATGACCTTCAGCGTGTCGTCCGGGGTCAGCGTCGCCGCTGACACCTGCACCCCGCCGGTGCCCCAGCCATAGGGCATCGGCATCTCACGGCTGGCGAACGGCACTTGGTACCCCGGCACGGCCAGCCCCTTGAGGATGGCGCGGCGGATCATCCGCTTTGTCTGCTCGTCGAGGTACGCGAAGTTGTAGTCGGCAAGGGTGTCGTCACTCATGGTCCTAGGTCCGGTTCAGGCGCAGCATGATCGCGCCGGTCAGGGTCATTGCGGTCGACACGACCTTGGCGAGGCTGATGCGCTCGCGCAGGACGGTGACGCCGATCAGCAGGGCGAAGACGATGGAGGTTTCGCGCAGGGCGGTGACAAGGGCGATGGGCGCCTGCGTGAAGGCCCACACCACGAGAAGGTAGGCAGTGAAGGACGCGCCGCCGCCAAGGAAGAAATGCTTGCGCAGCCGCAGCGCGTCGCGGATCACGGTCGGCCGCACCACCGCCCAGCCCGCAAGGAACGCGATGCCGTCGATGGCGGCGAGCCAGCCGTAGAACCCCAGCGCGCTTCCGGCCAGTCGCGCGCCGTGCCCGTCGATGATCGAATACCCGGCGATGAAGCCGCCGGTGATCAGCGCCAGCAGCGCGGCCTTGCCCTGAAACAGCCCGTCCGCCTTGCGTGCAAGGCTGGTCGAGGCGATGCCGACCGAGATGATCAGGATAGACGCAAGCTCGAAGGTCGAGAAGGTCTGGTGAAAGAACAACGCGGTGCCGATCACCACAAGCAGCGGCGAGGCACCGCGCGCGATGGGATAGACCTGCGTCAGGTCGCCGATCCGATAGGCCTGAATCAGGAAGACGTTGTAGCCAAGGTGCAGCGCCACCCCGGCCAGCAGCCACGGCCAGACCTCGGGGGCGGGGACCCCGGCGAAGGGCAGCAGTACAAGGCCGAACAGGCCCTGACCCACGATCACGGCGGTCATCGACGCGGCTTTGTCCGCGCCGCCCTTGACCATCGCGTTCCAGATCGCGTGCAGCAGGGCCGCCAGCATGACGATGGCGAAGACGGTTCCGGTCATCCGCGGTCTCCTTGCCGTGGTCCGCGGCGTGTCAAAGTTGCGCCGCGTTCTTCGGTCAGGCTGTGGCCAAGCCAACCGAAGGATGCCCGATGTTCCAATCCGTACCCTGCCGCGAAACGGTCAGCCTGCTGTGGTCGCTGGTGTTCGGCGCGGGCGACGCCTGCGTGTCGCTGTCGATGTGGTCGGTTCTGGGCGCGCTGATCCCGTTCGGCGTGGCGGTCTTCGCGCTGCAATGGGTGGTGAAGCGCCTGCTGTTCGGCCGTCCGTTCGCCCCCCGCGGTCGAGAGGTCGCGCCACCGCTGCGGGCCGGTCAGCGCCGCGCCGCGCACCTTCGCGAAGGCGACTGAGCGCGTCAGGCAAGCCTGAGCCGCAGGTCCTCCAGCACGCCGGGCAGGTTGGTCAGAACGTCCGGGTTCCAGTAGCGCAGCACGGTATAGCCCTTCGCCGACAACCAGGCGTCGCGGACGTGGTCCCGCGGGTTCTGTGCATGCTGGCCGCCGTCGACCTCGATCACCAGCCGGCGCGACGGGATCAGGAAGTCGACGATGTAGGGTCCGATCGGCGCTTGCCGCAGGACGGACAGCCCCATGAAACGATGCGCGCGCAGCTGATGCCACAGACGCTTCTCGGCCTCGGTCATCGTGCTGCGCAACTGCTTCGCGCGGGCCCTTTGGGTCGCGGTGCGGAAGCCGGTCATCGGGGTTCCCTGTTGCCTTGGG